>JAETTM010000113.1 GCA_021769135.1 Lachnospiraceae bacterium
CTCTCGCTCTGGGAAAAACGCAGCGGACACATAAGGCGCTAAAATACAGCGCCTAAGTGCCGGCGTTTTTCAAAGGGCTCCTTGAGGATTTTATCATTCTCGCAGCTGGCTAAGGTGTTAACTAAATGACATTGGTTCAGCCCAGGGCGGCACGGAAATTCTATGATTGGAAATGATGGTACAATTTGATTTGCTTTCTGCTATAATATAAAAAAGAAAGGCTGGTGAATATTATGGGCGGAACAGTAATTGAAACGGAATCCGATAAAATTAAAATACAAATGATTATAGAATTAGGGAAGGAAGATGGGCTTGGCGATGCTGCAATTTTGAAACGTCTACAGGAAAAAATTGTTGGATTGCCTTTAAAAAGGGCAGAAGCATATTTGGAACAGTATGGAAAGCGTACAGCACTATATTGATGAATTGTATGCAGAAGTATTATTTGGTTCTAATATGCAGTTAAATACAGAAAGTTGAAAAACCTACTGCCAGAGTTATGTATGATATTCGTAAAATGTCGGAGCAAATAAAAAAGATAGGGAGGACATTGACGGAATTGGAAGCACAGCAGTTTGTTTTAAGGTCTCCTATGATTTAGATTCCATCATAGAAGACCTTTTTCCGCTTTATAGAAAAGTTCGCTGCCAGACGCCCATCAGCCGGAAAGCCTGCTCCACAGCATCCGCCATATGCCTTTTCGCATTCTGTGGCTCCATGGCTTCTTCCAGGGTGACGATTCGGGGAAGGATAGAAAAATATGCGTCAATGCCGTGTTCATTGCATGCTTTCACATCCTTCCCGAGGCTTCCGGCAAAAGCTAATACCGGTTTCCCATATTTTTTGGCCAGTCTGGCCACACCTATCGGAGCTTTTCCCATAACGCTTTGTCCGTCCAAACGTCCTTCCCCGGTAACAACAATATCCGCGTTGCGGATTTTATCCTCCAGGCCGGTTTCTTTCAATATGATTTCAATGCCCGATTCCAGGTAGGCATGCAAAAATGTAAGGAAAGCAAAGCCCAATCCTCCCGCGGCTCCTACACCTGGGTAGGAGGGATTCGCCTGGGGAAGCTTTCCCATCGCCAGTTCGGCATAGCGCCCCATCCACTGGTCCATCCATCGCACCATTTCTTCGTCCGCCCCTTTCTGCGGCCCGAAAACAGCGCTGCAGCCGTTATGACCGCACAGCGGGTTTTCCACATCGCAAGCCACATGAAATTCGCATTCCTTCAGCTGGGGCAAGGCGTGCTCCAGGGAAATGGAAGCTAAATTTTCCAGCCCTTTTGCACCAAAAGCAACAGGCTTTCCTTCTTTGTCGGAAAACTCAAATCCCAATGCCTGCAGCATTCCGATGCCGCCGTCATTGGTGGCGCTTCCACCCAGGCCGACAATAAATTTCCGGCAGCCGTTGTCAATAGCATCCTTAATGGCTTCTCCTACCCCATACGTAGTGGTATGGAGGGGATTGCGCAATTCTGGCGGAACCAGCGCAAGGCCTGCAGCCTCCGCCATTTCTATCACGCCCACATGGCCTGCCAGCACTCCATATTTGCACGTTACCTTTTCTCCCAGCGGCCCGGTTACCTCCACCTTGTGGATTCTCCCGCCAGCATCTTTGGCAAACGTTTCTGCCGTGCTTTTCCCGTCGGCACCTCCGGCCAGTGCTTCTGCCGTGCCTTTCCCGTCATCATCTCCGGCCAGTGCTTCTGCCATGCCTTTCCCGTCATCACCTCCGGCCAACGCTTCTGCCGTGCCTTTCACGTCGGCATCTCCGGCCAGCGCTTCCACTGTGCCTTCCCCGCCGTCCGCCAAAGGGCAGATAATTACATCGGCTTCTGGATACGCCCTATGGATTCCTTCCCCAGCCGCCCTGCCCGCTTCCATGGAGGAGAGGCTTCCTTTCAAAGAATCAATTGCAACCACTACATTCATTTGTTTATCCTCTTTTATTCCTCATAATCCAAACAAAGCCTTATTTCCGTAAAAGGACGTACCTTTGTGTCTGCCACTTCCACATGGGCAGGATGTACGCTGTAGCCATTCAGAGCTGCTTCATCCGTAAAAGAGGAATCCAGCATCAAATCCGCATTGGAAGAAGCCAGCCCTTCCGTGTGTACCTTAATATCCACCAATCCGGGGATTTTATCTTTTAAACCTTCCAGCCCTTCTTTTATATCGGCCTTTACCCGCGTTTTTTCCTCTGCTGCCATACCATCCTTCAACTTCCATAAAATCACATGCTTTACCATATTATTAACCCTGCCTTTCTTTCTGAACAATTCCTTACTTCCCAGTATAACATTATCCGGCAATTTTTCAACATAGCGTAAATAAAATTTGACCTTGGTATAAATCTCATGATAAAATGAATTGCGCTGATGCGCAAGCAGGTCATCAATTTCCTGCGGAAATTGGTGACATATGATAAAATGAATTGCGCTGATGTGCAAGCAGGTCATTAAAAGAAAGCCTGTTCCGGTGTCTTCCGGTTCGGGCATATAAGCGGCGGAGTACAATAAGGTGGAAATAGAGCGGACGTTAAATGAAATACTGGTAAGGCTGTTTCGGAATATCAATGCGATTGAAGAGCAGGCAGTACGGACAGAGGAATATAAAAATATTACAACAAATGACATGCACGTCATCGAAGCGATTGGAACCGGCAGGGCGAAAAATATGACTGCCGTTGCCAAGGAACTGGGGGTAACCACAGGAACCCTGACGATAGCGGTAAACAGCCTGGTGAAAAAGGGGCTTGCGGACCGGGTGAGGAGCGAGGAAGACAGGCGCGTTGTTTTAGTTTCTTTATCCTTGAAAGGAAAAGAAATTTTTAAGCAGCATCAGATGTTTCACGAGAAGATGATAGATGCGGTTGTGGAACAGCTGACGGAAGAGGAAAAGGCAGTGCTGGAAAAGGCGCTGAAGAATTTGAACCGGTTTTTCAGGGAAAAGGCGAGGAAAGCCTGATTCCCGCGGGCAGCGAGTCAAGCCGCTGCGTTTGATATTTAGCAACTGGAAAATAGAAAGAAAGGAGGAACACAGATATGAAATTTCATGATATGCCTTATGAAAGAGTGGAGTATACCCAGGTGGAGAAGGAATACCGGAGGATTATTTCTGATTTCCGGGAGGCACAAAGCGGGGAAGAGCAGTTTAAGGTGCATGAGAGATATTATGCGCTGAATAATAAGGTGGGCACAATGATGACCATTGCCCATATTCGCCACGATATTGATACAACGGACGAGTTTTATAGCGAAGAAAAAGAATATTATGATGAAGTACAGCCCAGACTGGCCAATCTGACGGTGGAATACCAAAGGGGGATGTACCAGTCTCCGTACCGTTCCTATCTGGAAGAAAAAATCGGGAAAGTGGCTTTTAAAAACATGGAGCTGCAGTTAAAAGCGTTTGACGAAAAGCTGATTCCCTTGATGCAGGAGGAAAATGCCCTGACAACCAGATATGACAATCTAATCGCTTCGGCCAAAATCGAATGGGAGGGAGAGACTTTAAACCTTTCTCTTTTGAAGCCCTATCTGACGAACAGCGACAGAGATGTGAGAAGAAAGGCTTATGAGAAATACAGCGCCTTTTTTGTATCGGTAGCAGAGGAACTGGATGATATCTACGATAAATTGGTGAAGAACAGGACGGAACAGGCCAGGAAGATGGGATATGAAAATTATGTGGAGCTTGGCTATTACCGGATGAACAGGAACTGCTATGATAAAGAAATGGTGGAAAACTACAGGAGGCAGATAAAGGAGTATTTTGTGCCTTTTGCAGAGCGGATGCACGAAAGAAGGAAAAAGCGCCTGGGGCTGGAAAAGCTTTCCTATATTGATACGGATGTGTATTTCCCCGATGGAAACCCTGCGCCCATAGGCACACCGGAGGAAATCGTAGAGGCAGGGAAGAAGATGTATTCGGAAATGTCCGGGGAGACGAAGGAATTTTTTGACTTTATGACGGAAAACGAGCTGTTCGATGTGCTGGGAAGAAAAACGAAAAAAGCGGGCGGTTATATGACGTTTCTGCCGGATTACGGCGCTCCCTTTATTTTTGCCAACTTTAATGGAACCAGCGGGGATGTGGACGTGATTACCCATGAATGCGGCCATGCTTTTCAGGGCTATCTGGCCGGAAAAGATCCCATACAGGAGCACAGGGATATTACCATGGAGACGGCGGAAATCCATTCCATGTCCATGGAGTTTTTTGCGGAGAAATGGATTGGACTGTTTTTTGGAGACAGAGGGGATGATTACCGCGATATGCATCTGGAGAGCGCGGCTGCATTTATCCCTTACGGCTGTATGGTGGATGAATTCCAGCATATTGTCTATGAGAATCCGGAGATGACACCAAAGGAGCGGAAGAATGCGTGGCTGGAACTGGAAAAGGTATACCGCCCGCATATGGATTATGAAGGGGATGCTTTTTTTGCCGGGGGAGGTTTCTGGCAAAGACAGCTTCATATTTATGATTATCCCTTCTACTATATAGATTATTGCCTCGCCCAGACATGCGCAATCCAATATAAGGCGATGATGGATGAGGACTATGAAAAAGCCTGGAAAAGCTATTTGAAGCTTTGCCGGCTCTCGGCTTCCGGGTTCTTCACGGATATGTTGAAGGAAGTAGGGCTGGAAAGCCCCTTTGAGGACGGATGTATTAAAAATGTCATCGCCAAACTGGAAGAGAGGATGGGCAATAGATAGCCGTAAGGGCTGGCTTTGCAAGTATGCAATGGGAAGGTTTGGTGAAGGGGATAAGGTTTTTGAAAGGAGCAGGGCAAATATGATTTTTGATATGAAGGAATATGCGCAAACAGCCAGAAGGGCTGCGGCGGAAGGAATTGTAATGCTGCAAAATACGGGAGGAGTGCTGCCGTTAAAGGAAGGAACCAAAGTCGCGGTATTTGGCAGAAATCAGTATAATTATTATAAAAGCGGAACCGGCTCAGGGGGTATGGTGAATACGGCTTATGTGGTGGGAATCCGGGAAGCCCTGGAGGAAAGCAGCTTTATCCTGAACGAGTCGGTGGGAAAAGCCTATGGGGAGTGGCTGGAAGGGCACCCTTATGACAAGGGAAAGGGATGGGGGAACGAGCCCTGGGTGCAGAAGGAAATGCCCCTGTCCGACGAGCTGGTGTCCATGGCAGCCAGGGAATCCGATGCCGCTATTGTGATTATCGGAAGAAGCGCTGGAGAGGATCATGATAATGCGGCGGAGCCGGGAAGCTATCTGCTGACGGAGCTGGAAGAGCAGATGGTGGAAAAGGTATGCCGTGCCTTTGAAAAGAGTATTGTGCTGCTGAACGTGGGCAATATTATCGATATGAAGTGGGTGGAAAAATACAATCCTTCCGCCGTGCTGTATGTCTGGCAGGGAGGGCAGGAAGGCGGGAACAGCGTGCTGGACGTGCTTTGCGGCGCAGTATCGCCCAGCGGCAGGCTGACGGATACCATCGCATATGATATCGAAGATTATCCTTCCACAAAAAATTTCGGCGATGAAATAGAAAATCGTTATGAAGAAGATATTTATATTGGATATCGTTATTTTGAAACTTTTGCCAAAGACAGAGTGATGTATCCATTCGGATATGGTCTTTCCTATACGACGTTCGATTATGAAAATAGGAAAATAGAAGAAAGAGACGATGGGTTCATGGCCTGTTGCACCGTAACAAATACGGGAACTGCGTCTGGCAAGGAAACCGTAATGGTATTTTGCGAACCCCCGCAGGGCAGGCTGGGAAAGCCGGCCAGGGTTTTGGCAGGATTTGTCAAGACGAGGGAGCTGCGTCCGGGGGAAAAGGAAGAACTGTCCATATGGATACCCCTCTCTTATTTGGCTTCCTATGATGATTCCGGGATTACGGGTTTCCGTTCCTGCTATGTGCTGGAAGCGGGGGAATATAAATTTTGGATAGGCTCCGATGTGCGTTCCGGGGAATATGGGGGGAGCATTCATTATAAGGACTTAACGGTGGTGGAAA
>JAETTM010000021.1 GCA_021769135.1 Lachnospiraceae bacterium
GTGCCTCCTATTGTACAGTCTTATGCAACATATGGCTATGAAGCGATTATGGGGCCGGGAAGCTTTGTTTCCAACATCTGCCAGGGGGCAGCAGCTTTGGCAGTAGCGCTTAAGACGAAAAACAAGGAATTAAGGCAAGTATCCATATCAGCAGGCATTACTGCCCTTTTGGGCGTTACGGAACCGGCTATGTTCGGTGTTACCCTGAAATTAAAAAAGCCCCTTTACGCTGTTATTATCGGCGGTGCAGCAGGCGGTTTGTATGCTGGTATCAACGGGGTAGTGCGCTATACCTCCGGTACGCCTGGCTTGGCTTCCTTTGCAGTATTTATCGGGGAAAACCCAATGAATATCGTGCATGCTTTTATTTCCGTAGGGATTGGTTTTGCAGTGACTTTTGCCCTGACCTGTTTTTTGGGATTTGAGGATGAGGCAGAGGTAAAAACAAAGCAGGGGAAAACAAGTGTACTTGAGCACAAAATTGAGGTGGGAAGTCCGGCAAAGGGTATAGCCGTAAAGCTTGCGGATGTAAAGGATGAAACCCTTTCCAGCGGCATATTGGGGAAAGGCGCTGCCGTAGTTCCGCAAAATGGCAAAGTGGTGTCCCCGGTAAACGGCAAAGTGTTCAGTGTATTTCCAAGCCTTCATGCCATCTCTATTGTAGATGAAAACGGAGCGGAACTTTTGGTACATATTGGCGTGGATACAGTGAAGCTGGATGGGAAGTATTTTAAGGCTCATGTCAAGGATGGAGATATCGTAAAAAAAGGAGAAACTTTAGTGGAGTTTGATAAAAAAGCGGTAGAAGGCGAAGGCTATGATACAACCATTACAGTGTTGGTAACGAATACGCAGGAGTTTCTGGATGTGGTTCCTGCCGGACAGGGAGAACTGGAATCCGGGCAGACATTGTTTACAATTGTGTAAGGAGGAGCAATGGTTTCTAAGAAATTTATGTGGGGGGCTGCCATGGCAGCCAACCAGTGCGAAGGGGCATACCTTGAGGATGGAAAAGGGCTGTCAGTAGTGGATACTCTTCCCGATGCGGCGCATGGACGCTGGGATATGCTTTATCATCCGGAGAAATATTTAGGCCGGAAGCTGGATTTTTACCCAAGCCATGAGGCGATTGATTTCTATCATAGATTTCGGGAGGATTTGGAACTTTTGGCCGGTATGGGAATCAGGGCGTTTAGGACTTCCATCAGCTGGCCCCGGATTTTCCCTAATGGAGATGACAGGGAGCCTAATGAAAAAGGGCTGGCTTTTTATGAGGAATTATTTGACGAATGCCGCCGCCATGGCATGGAGCCTGTGGTAACGCTCTGCCATTTTGATACGCCTTATGCATTGGTGGAAAAATATGGAGGGTTTAAAGACCGAAGGGTTGCGGATGCTTATGTCCGCTATTGCCAGACAGTTTTCGAGCGTTACAAAGGAAAGGTACGTTTTTGGATAACTTTCAATGAAATTAATATGATTACGCATATTCCTTTTCTGGGAGGAGGCATTCTTCTTGAGGGGGAGGAAAATAAAGCGCAGGTCCTTTATCAGGCAGCCCATCATCAGTTGGTTGCCAGCGCTATGGCTACTAAAATAGCACACGAAATAGACCCGGATAATCAGGTGGGCTGTATGTTGGCGGCCGGCAGCTTTTATCCATATAGCTGCCGACCGGAAGATGTAATGGCAAGCATTGAGAAAAATCATGAAAACTATCTTTTTATAGATGTTCAGTCGAGAGGTGCATATCCCGGATACGCCAGACGCATTTTTGCGGAAAAAGGGGTGAAGCTTCATATGAAAGAAGGGGATGAGGCTCTTTTAAAAGAAAATACAGTGGATTATATTGCGTTCAGCTATTATTCCTCGCGGTTGACAGGAACCGGTGAGGAAGTGAAAGGGAAAACGGTAGACGGAAATGCGGTAACTACCTTGCGCAATCCCTATCTGGATATTACAGCCTGGGGGCGTCAGATTGACCCGATTGGTTTGCGCGTTACCATGAATGAGCTTTATGACCGCTACCAAAAACCATTATTTGTTGTGGAAAATGGGCTGGGATGTGAAGATACGCCCGAAGCGGACGGAACTATTAATGATGATTACCGGATTGATTATACAAAGAAACATATCATTCAGATGAAGGAAGCCATGAAAGATGGCGTGGAATGCATGGGGTATTTGCCTTGGGGAACTATTGATTTGGTAAGTGCCGGCGGAGGAGAAATGAAGAAGCGCTATGGCTTTATCTATGTAGACAGGGATAACGAAGGTAATGGCAGCTTGGCGCGGAGACCAAAAAAATCTTATGAGTGGTATAAAAGGGTGATTGCTTCCGATGGCGAAAAACTTGATTAAAACAGAAGAAGTAATAGAGTTGGCATTTCGCGCAGGAAGCCTTCTTTTGGAGAACGGCGCGGAAATTTCCCGTGTGGAAGAAACTATGGAGCGGATTTGCCTGCATTATGGCGTCCGCTCCGAAAATGCCTTTGTTTTAAGCAATGGTATTTTTATAACAGGCGATGATAAAGAGGGGAACGATTTTGTACGCATACGCCACATACCGGTGAGCGGAACCCATTTAAACAAGATAATTGCAATTAATCAATTATCCAGGGAAATTGAAGAGGGGAAATACTCGGTGGAAGAGGCGATGGAATCTTTGGAAAACATACAATGCGAACAAGATAAGAACCGGCTGGTTCGAATTATAGCTGCTGGTCTGGGGAGCGCTTCCTTTTGCTATTTATTCGGAGGCGGCATATGGGATAGCGCGGTTGTCTTTGCTGCCGGTATGCTGTTATACAGTTTCCAGCTATATTTTGCTTTACCGCATCTGTCAAAAATCACGGGAAATTTTAGCGGGAGCCTGGCGGCGGTTATTTTTTGCGGCTGTCTATATTTGTCTGGAATAGGGCAAAGCTTAAGCTATATGGCTATCGGCGCTGTAATGCCATTAGTGCCTGGGGTGGCTTTTGTGAATGCTATCCGGGAAATTGCGGATGGGGATTATATTTCCGGATTTGTACGGATGCTGGATACATTGCTTGTATTTTTTTGTATTGCGGCAGGCATGGGATTGGGATTTTTGATAATTGAACAATTAAGGGGATGGGGGTTATGATGGAAATAATGATTACAGGGGAAATTTTGGCGGCAGTGGCTGGTACCACTGCTTTTGCTATATTGTTCAAAGTGCCTTATGGGCATTCGGTTTTAAGCGGAGCAGTAGGCGGTGTCGGTTGGATTATTTTTCGGTTTGCTTCACCTATATGCGGAACGATAATGTCATGTTTCTTGTCATCTATGGCTATAGTGCTTTTTTCGCGATTTTTAGCGGTAAAAAAACAATGTCCGGCCATAGTTTTTATGGTGCCCGGACTTTTTCCTTTAGTGCCGGGCATTGCTGTTTATCGGACCATATACTTTTTGCTGATTAACGCGAGGGGGCCGGCCTTGGAAAACGGTTACGAGGCCATGAAGAGCGCTGCTGCGATTGTGCTGGGAATTATTTTGGTATTTGAACTCCCTCAAAATATTTTTTCAAAACGTCGGTAAAATTTTCATCCTTTCCTACTGGAAATATCCCATGGCTTGTTGTAATATTGAAATATCAAATTTATCAACAATCCAAAGTTTTTAATCCCAGGCTTGTGTCCGCACGGCATCCGCAAGCCTGTTAAGCTCAAGTCGATTTGAGAATAGAAGCCGTGCAGAAATGGGGTTAAGAGTGAAAGATTTTTCAAATCTTTCCTCTGCAAGTTTGTGTCTGCGCGGCATCCACAAACTTGACATGCGCAAAAAGCCGCGCAGAAATGAGGAAAAATATGAACATTCTTGTTATTAACTGCGGCAGTTCATCGCTGAAATATCAGCTGATTGACAGCGAAAGCGAAAAAGTATTGGCAAAAGGGCTGTGCGAAAGGATTGGAATTGACGGCAGCGCCATCACCCATCAGCCTGCGGGAGGGGAAAAGGTGACGGTGGAGACGGATATGCCTGACCATACGGTAGCCGTGAAGCTGGTGATTGAGAAACTGACGGACAAGGAAGTAGGGGTAATCGGCTCTTTGGACGAGATAGGGGCGGTAGGACACCGTATCGTACATGGCGGAGAGAAATTTGCTTCTTCCGTTGTCATTACGGACGAAGTGTTAAAACAGGTGGAGGATTGCAATGACCTGGCGCCTTTGCATAACCCGGCAAACCTGGTAGGCATTAATTCCTGCAAAGCGGTAATGCCCCATGTGCCCATGGTAGGCGTATTCGATACCGCCTTCCACCAGACAATGCCCAAAAAAGCATATATGTACGGGCTTCCTTATGAATATTATGAAAAATATAAAGTGCGCCGTTATGGCTTCCATGGAACGAGCCATGATTTCGTATCCAAAAGGGCAGCGGAAATATTGGGGAAAGACAGGAAAGACTTGAAAATTATTGTCTGTCACTTAGGGAACGGCGCCAGCGTATCGGCGGTGAAAAACGGGGAATCCGTGGATACATCCATGGGGCTTACACCGCTGGAAGGCTTGATTATGGGAACGAGAAGCGGGGATATGGACCCGGCGATTATCACCTTTGTTGCGGAAAAAGAGCATATAACAGCGGAAGAATTCATTAATATCTGTAATAAAAAATCCGGCGTTCTGGGGCTGTCAGATGGGCTGTCCAGCGATTTTAGGGATTTGGGGCAGGCGGCTGATGAAGGAAACGTGAAGGCGAAGGAAGCGTTGGAGACCTATTGCTACCGGGTAGCCAAATATATCGGTGCCTATACGGCGGCCATGAATGGCGTGGATGTCATCGCGTTTACGGCAGGAATCGGCGAAAACAATGCCCAGGTGCGGGAAATGGTAGGGCAGTATCTCGGATTCCTGGGGGTAAATATCGACCCGGAGAAAAATAAAATCCGTGGGGAAGAGGTTATCCTCTCCGGCGAAGGGGATAAAGTGACAGTGATGGTAGTTCCTACCAATGAGGAGCTGGCCATTGCGCGGGAAACCGTAAGGCTGCTTAAGTAGGGCAGGGTTGGGGCTATCCGAATCACGAAAAAGAAAAATGAGAGAGAAATGATGCATATTAATTTACCGGAAAAAGTGGAAAATATTTTATCGACAATAGAATCCGGCGGATATGAGGCCTATGCGGTAGGGGGGTGTGTGAGGGATTCTATTTTAGGGCGCATACCTGACGATTGGGATATTACTACATCCGCCAGCCCGCAGCAGGTTAAAAGCCTTTTTAAGCATACCATAGATACGGGCATACAGCATGGAACGGTGACTGTGATGCTTGGAAGAGAAGGCTTTGAGGTGACCACTTACCGTATTGACGGGGAATATGAGGACAGCAGGCATCCGAAGGAAGTGACCTTTACTTCCAATCTGAAGGAAGACCTGAAGCGCCGGGATTTTACCATTAATGCTATGGCGTATAACAGCAGGAGCGGACTGGTGGACGTTTTCGGCGGGCTGGAGGATATCGGGAGGAAGCTTATCCGGTGCGTGGGCGGGCCGGAAGAGCGTTTCGGGGAAGATGCGCTGCGCATGATGCGTGCGGTGCGGTTTTCCGCACAGCTGGGATACGCCATAGAGGGGGGCACGGAGCGGGCCATCCGAAAAATGGCGGGGAATCTGCGACATATCAGTGCGGAACGGATTCAGACGGAACTGGTAAAGCTGCTTGTATCCCCTCACCCGGATTACTTAAGGATATGCTATGATACGGGAATTACGAAGATAGTTCTGCCGGAGTTTGACCGGTGCATGGAGACGGCCCAGAACCATCCCCATCACTGCTATACGGTGGGGGAGCACATTCTTCACTCGCTAAAGGAAGTGGAGGAGGATAAGGTGCTGCGGCTGGCCATGCTTTTCCATGATATGGGAAAGCCGGAAACGAAGGAAACGGATAAAAATGGAAAAGACCACTTCCACGGGCATAGCGCGGCGGGGGAAAGGATGGCAAGGCAGGTGCTGCACCGCCTGCGGTTTGATAATGATACGGTGTATAAAGTCTGCCGGTTAGTGCTGTACCATGATTATCCGGTAGAGGCTAAGGCAAAGAGTGTGCGCCGGGCAGTGCATAAAATCGGGGAGGACATTTTCCCCTATTTGTTTGCCGTAAAAAGGGCTGATATTTTAGCCCAAAGCGATTACCGTAAGGATGAAAAGCTTAAGAAGCTGGAAGAAATTCGGGTCATTTATGAGAGGATTCTGGAAGAGCAGCAGTGCGTATCCCTGCATACCCTAGCCGTGACAGGGCGGGATTTGATAGAGGCGGGGATGAAACCGGGGAGGGAGCTGGGGGAAACGTTGGAGAGGCTGCTTGAGATTGTACTGGAACATCCGGAAGAGAACGAGAAGGATAAGCTGTTAGAGTATGTGCGCCGGGCGCATCGGTCTTAGAGACGAGCGCGGCGCATTTGCATACCGTTGGCTAAAGGGCGCATTCGCTGATACGCAGAGCCGAACTGCCGCCACTAATTATGAATACTTTCCCATATTACTTCATAAGATAGGATAGATTAAGATTATGATACGTGAAATGGGAGGAATTTCAGTGAATGACAGGGCAGTTGGCGTACTGGAAAATTATGATATAGAAGTGCTTCGTACCTGGAAAGGGCGGGGCGCGATTTTGTGTGAGTCCGATAAGGGTCTTTTGATTTTAAAGGAATATACGGGGCCGAAGAGTAAAATTATTTTTCAGGATGCACTGCTGAAACAGATAAAGGAGCAGGGGTTTCCGCTGGCGGAAAGCATTCTGAAAACGAAGGAAAACGATTTAATCGTATATGACCAGGACAGGGTTCCATACATATTAAAGACTTATTTTGAAGGAAGGGAATGCAATGCGCGGGATATCAAAGAATGCCGGCAGGCAGTGAAGACGCTTGCGCAGCTTCATAAAGCTTCCCATATGGATGCGGAGCTTTTCCCTGGGATAGGGCAGAAGGCGGAAGCAGGGATGGATAAGGAATATGAGAAGCATAACAGGGAATTGAGGAAGGTAAGGAAGTTTCTGAAAGATAAGAGCCAGAAAACAAATTTTGAAATATTTTTATTAAAACATTATGATTACTTTTTTGATCTGGCGCTTCGGGTGACGGAAGAGTCACAGGCATACACGAGAAGAAGAAGAGCGGCAATGGGGGAGGAGGCTAAAGGGACGGAAGAGTCTTGCATCATCTGCCATGGGGATTATCAGCACCATAACATCCTTGTGACGAAAGAAAACAGGGATGGCAGGGAAGGAATGGCCGTAGTTAATTTCGAAAAATGTATCCGGGATAACCCGGTTCGGGATCTTTATTTGTTTATGAGGAAGCTTTTGGAAAAAGGGAACTGGTCTATAGAAATGGGGAATCTTCTGCTGGAAACCTATCATCAGGAAAGGGAACTGGCCCAAGAGGATTACGGGCAGCTGTATTACCGTTTCGTTTATCCGGAAAAATTCTGGAAAATTGTAAACTTTTACTATAATTCAGGGAAATCATGGATTCCCGGAAGGAATCTGGAAAAAATGGAAAAGCTATTATCCCAGGAAGAAGACAAAAACAAGTTCCTGGAAAATTATAAAAGTACATATGGATGCTTTTCTTTTTCTTCTTATTAGTATATAATGATTTGGTAAACGGAAAAAATAAGGAACTTTAAGAGGATATGCGGTACTGGAACAGCATATACCCGATAGCATCCCCCGGAGAATTTGCGGACGCAGAAGCGGCCGGAAATTGCTCCGCGTGAAAAGGGGTGCGTTAGGGGATATGAGGTACTGGAATAAGTACTGGAATAGGAGGATTGTTCATGCGTAGAAGTTTTTGGGAAAGCGTGGGGAAGAGCAAGCCGGTAGTTTTTACGGCGGCAGTTCTTTCCATATTGACGGCAGGGCTTGCGGCGGCCGGCTTGTTATCGGCCAGCGACAGTAAGGGCTTTGCGCATGAATCTACATATGAAAGCTATGATTCCGGATTTGTAGTTGCCCAGCCGGGCAGCTATGATTCCGTAGATACGGCGGTGGTAAAGGAAATAGACGCCGACAGGCAAAGGATTACCTTTATGAACGTGGAGACCGGGAGGTATTATACCCTGGATTATGACGGCACTACCGTAATCCAGGATAAATACGGCGGCAGCATGTCCATGGCCCAGATTTCGGACGGGGATATTGTGGATGTTACTTTTTTAAGAAGCAAAAAGAAGCTGTCGGGGATGAAGCTGTCGGAAAGCGCCTGGGTGCTTGAAAATGTGAAAAAATACAGCTTTGATGTGCTTGCAAGGAACGCGGAAGTGGGCAGCGGCCTCTACAGTATCCGAAATAACTTGGTAGTTTCTTCGGAAGGAAAGGAAGCCCAGCTGGAAGATGTAATACGGGGCGATGTGTTGACTGTCAGCGGCGTAGGCAACAGTGTCTACAGCGTAGTGGTGGAAGAGGGGCATGGATACCTTAAGTTAAGCAATGATGAATATTTAAAGGGCGGATGGATAGAGGTAGGGCAGTCTGTAATACAGCAGATTACGGAGGACATGCTTTTAGTAGTGCCCGAAGGGGTATACGATGTACATCTGACGGCGCCGGGAATAGATGAAATACGTCAGGTAACAGTTTACAGGAATCAGGAAGTTACGCTGGATGTGAGCGACGTGAAGGTGGAAGAACCCAAGGTGGGCAGGATTCTGTTCGCGGTATCGCCCAGCGACACTGTGGTCAGCATTGACGGGGAGGAAGTGGATATCAGCGCCCCTGTGGAGCTGGAATATGGCCTTCATCAGATGGTGGCTGAAGCCGTCGGCTACGATACCATCACCCAATATATTAAAGTGAGCCAGGAACTGGCCAGCATTAGCCTGACCTTGGAGAAGTCTCTGGAAGAAAACGACAGCTATGATAATGCTTATGATATTCCTTCCAGCAGCGTATCGGCCAATGAGCTTTCCAGCAATTATAAAGTATATATCGATTCCCCTTCCGATGTGGAAGTATATTTGGACGGCGTTTATATGGGCATCTCGCCGGTGAATTTTAAAAAGGAGCCGGGCATGCATACCATCACCCTGCGGAAGCCCGGTTACGTAACAAAGAGTTATACAGTGCAGATTGACGATGAGGAAAGGGATGTGACGTATTCCTTCACCGATTTGGTAAAAGAGGATTCCGGCACTATTAGCGGCAATACAGTAAGCGGGAACCGGTCGGTAAGCGGGAATTGAGGCATACGTTTTTATAAAGGATTTGTGTGGGATAAGGAAAAAATGGACAGGAAACATACTTTTGAGGATTTGGTACATATTGTAGAGACCTTAAGGGGCGAAAACGGCTGCCCTTGGGATAGGAAGCAGACCCATGAAAGTTTAAAGCCCTGTATGATGGAGGAGGCAGCGGAGCTGGTATCCTCCATCCGCATTTATGACAAAACGGGAAATGCGGAGAATATGAGGGAAGAATTGGGGGATATCCTTTTGCAGGTGATGCTGCATTCCCGGATTGCGGAGGAAGAGCAGCTTTTTACGCTGGAAGATGTGATTGATGAAATATGCCGAAAAATGATACGGCGCCATCCCCATGTATTCGGAGTACAGGTCAAAGAAAAGAGGGCGGAGGACATTCCCGCCGACTGGGAAGAGATAAAGCGGAAGGAAAAGGAAGGGAAAGCATGGATCGAATCCCCTTTAAGGGAAATCCCCAAAGAACTGCCGTCATTGACCAGGGCTGCGAAGGTGCTGAAAAAAGCGGACAGGCTTTATGGGAAAGGAAGTAGTTATGAAGAGAGCGCAAAGCTGTTGGCCGAAAAGGCGGGAAAGCTGGCGGGGCTTTGCCCGGAAGAGCCTTCTGAGGAACTGATGGAAATTATGGGGGATATACTGGTAAATTTATCCAATATTGCCAGAATTTTTAATATATCGGCGGAACAAATACTGACTGACAGGATAGAAGATATGATAGATAAATGGGAAACAGGGGAAAAACCTTGATAAACTGGGAAAAAGGCCATATTTTCCTTGACAAATAGCCGGAAAGCGTCTATAAATATGTATAGACGTTTCAAAAAAGGAGACTTCTATAGAATAATTGAAAACCCATTCAAACAGGAGGAGTTCGATATGAACAAAACAGAATTAGTTGCAGCTATGGCAGAACAGGCTGGTTTATCAAAAAAAGACGCAGAAAAGGCTTTGAAAGCATTTACAGATGTGGTTGCTGATGAATTAAAGAAAGATGGAAAAGTACAGCTGGTTGGCTTTGGTACATTTGAAGTTTCCAAGAGGGCTGCAAGGGAAGGCAGAAATCCTCAGAGCGGCAAGGTTATGAGCATTCCGGCTTCCAAAGCTCCTAAGTTTAAGGCTGGCAAAGCTTTGAAGGATATGGTAAACGCATAAATGTGATAGAAGGAGAGAATCTGGCAACGGGTTCTCTTTTTCCTTATAGTATAGGAAATTATGCCACAGCATTGCAAGTCGCCAGGAAAGGATAATGATTCTATGAGGTTAGATAAATATTTAAAGGTCTCCCGCCTGATTAAGCGCCGCACCGTGGCCAATGAAGCCTGCGATGCCGGGCGGGTGCTGATTAACGACAGGCCGGCGAAGGCATCGGCCAATGTGAAGCAGGGGGATATCATAACAATTCAGTTCGGGAACAAAGAAGTGAAAGTGGAAGTGCTGGACGTACAGGAAACTGTGAAAAAAGAAGAGGCCAGAGAGCTATTCCGGTATATTTAAAAAAGGACGGACATATAATCTTCTATAGACTATATGGAGGTTTTTTATGGAAGATTTGAATGCCGCAAAGCAGCGCACCCATAAACTGATGCTCACCAACAGAAGGACATGTACTATCAGCGGGGTATGCGATGTGCTTTCTTTCGATGTGAAGGAAGTCCTGCTTGAGACGGATCAGGGGATGCTTATGATAAAAGGGGAAGACCTTCATGTCAGCCGCCTGACTCTGGATAAGGGGGAGGTAGATGTGGATGGGAAGATAGACAGCTTTACTTACTCAGAGGCGGCAGGGTATGGCAATAAAGGGGAATCCCTGCTTTCCAGGCTGTTTAAGTAGGTGGGAAATGAGCCAGGATATTATCAACGAAGTCTATTTTCTCGCGGATTCGATAGTGATGGGAATCATTATTACGTTTGTCTACGATTTTATCCTGATAGGCAGACGGGTGGTAAGGCATAACTTATTTTTTATTTCCCTGGAAGATTTTATATTTTGGGCAGCTTGTGCGGTGACGGTATTCTATATGCTTTACGAGGAAAATAACGGTATTTTGAGGTGGTTTGCGGTTTTCGGGGCAGCCCTTGGGATGCTGCTGTATAAAAAAATCGTGGGCGGCCGTTTCGTCAGGCTGGCATCGCTGCTTATAAAGAAGGAAATACATATCGTCCGCAAGGCGCTGGGGTTTATTTTAAAGCCTTTCCTATGGATTATCAAGAAACTCAGTGCTTTTCAGAGGTTTACATGGAAAAGGGCGAAGAAAATATGGAAATATATGAAAAAGAAGTTGACGGGATTTGTGAAAATGCTTAAAATAAGTATAAGTAAACAATGACGGGGTGCACGGGTTCGGGTGAAAGCGGGCCGGAATGGGAGTGGATGCTATGGCGAGACGGGCTGCTTACCGGAAAAAGAGGCAAAATAAGTTTGGGATGTTTTTAGTAACCACCGTAGTTGCTATGCTACTGATTGTAGTGGCTGTTAAGAGCCTGGAATTGAGCCAGAAGCGGGCTGTTTATCAAGAGAAGGAACAGCTTTTGATGGAACAGATTGAGCAGGAGAAGGCAAGGGAGAAAGAGATAGAAGAATACGAGAAATATACGCAGACGAAAAAGTACATTGAAGAAATCGCAAAGGATAAGCTGGGCTTAGTACATGACAATGAAATAATTTTCAGGGAAGCGGATTAGGGTGCAGACAGATGCTATAATTTCAAGCTGTTCCTGGATAACCGGATGCAGATAACCGAAAAGGGTATCTGCATTTTTTGTCGCATAAAAAATAATTTTTGCAGCCCTATTTTGACAAATATGGCAAAAGCAATCTTGTATAATATTCCCTTACAGAAATGCGATATGCAGGTTATAGAAAGGGCATGGGGATTGGGATGAAAAAACAATTTGCAGGAGGCAATACGTCTTTTGACAATGTGTTGCCCGAATACGGGAGAAAAAAACTTTTGATGTATGCGGATACTTTCCGGGATTTGGCAAATACGTTTTCGGACATTCAAAGGCAGGAAAGGGAACTGCAGCCCGTGGGCGGGAGGGAATCCGCATATAACATGGAAGCTGGAAATGAAATATCGGCAGGCAGCGTCATGCCGGGCGAAGGGACGGACGATAAGGACAGCCAGCCGGTATTGGACAGGCAGGAATATTTATGGAAAAGAAGATTGGCGGAAAACAGGGATTTGATGGCCGACCAGTTGATGGAAATGGCCCAGATTATGACGAGAATAGCGGATGAGTCTTACCGTTTTATACATATGAGCGAGCGCAAGGTAAAGCAGCTGGCCCATGCGCTGAAAGAAGAAAATATATTGCTGAAGGAAGTCTGTTTGCTGGAAAAGGAAAACGGCCATAAGGAAATCAATCTGATTATGCGGACAGGGAAAAACGGGAACCCGGCAGTGGAAGAAGTGGGGAATCTCCTTTCGGTCCTCCTCAATCTGCGGCTCGTTCCATCCAGGTCTTCCTCCATATTCGTCGGGAAGGAATGGTGCGGCTATCAATTTATTGAGGAGCCTAAGTTCCATGTCCTTACCGGAGTAGCGAAAGCGGTAAAGGAGACGGAAAACATTTCGGGGGATAATTATTCTTTTATGGAGGTAAGGGAAGGAATGCTGACAGCTGTCCTTTCCGATGGCATGGGCTCCGGAGAAAAGGCATGCAGGGACAGCGAACTAGTTATCGATTTTATGGAAAAATTCCTGGAGGCAGGCTTTGCCAAGGAAACCGCGGTACAGATGATAAACGGGGCATTGATTGCGGGAGGGGAAAACCAGAATATGTCTACGCTGGATATGTGCCAGCTCGATTTGCATACGGGTATTTGCGAATTTATTAAAATCGGTTCGGCGCCGTCCTATATAAAACGGGAAAATTTGGTGGAACAAATATCGGCAAGAAATTTTCCATTAGGGGTTTTCCATGAAATTGATATGGAAACGGTACGAAGGAGATTGATGGACGGCGATTATATTATTATGTTGTCCGACGGCATTTTGGACGGGCTCTCCCAGGGAATCGGGGAAGAGATGCTTCCGGAGATGCTGGGAAAGATTACGTTGAAAAACCCGGCGGAAATGGCCAACCATATTCTTAATTTCTGCCTGCACCAGAGCAGAGGAAGGGTGAGGGACGATATGACGGTAATGGTGGTGGGGATATGGGAGAACTTATGAGGGGATATAGGGAATATCCGGCCATTTGACTTTTTTGGCAGAATTGTCTAATATAAATAGAAGTGAGAATCGCCCGTGCATCCCTTTGCGGGATGGGGAACGGACTGAAGATGGCAGCGGAATGGGATAAGAAAGCAATGGACCACGAAGCATTTGAAAAAGTAAAGGCGTATATAGATAAATACCATATGATATCGCCGGGCGATACCGTTGTGGCAGGGGTGTCCGGAGGGGCCGATTCCATCTGCCTTTTTGTTATGCTTTGCAGGCTGATGGAGGAAAAGGAATTCCGTCTGGCCGTGGTGCATGTGAACCATGGAATCCGGGATGAGGCGGGTGAGGATGCCGCATATGTGGAGGGGCTTTGCAATAAGCGGGGAATACCGTTTTTTCTTGTGCAGAAGGACGTAAGGGCTTATGCGGAACAAAAGCGGTTGTCGGAAGAAGAAGCCGGGAGGGAAGTGCGTTACCGGGCATTTGAGGAAGCTCTGGAAGAATGGGGGGGCAGGGGGAAAATTGCAGTTGCCCATAATGCCAATGACAGGGCGGAAACGATGCTGTTCCATTTGTTCAGGGGAACGGGCCTGACCGGGGCGGCGGGTATCAGGCCGGTAAGGGGGAACGTTATCCGGCCCATATTGTGCCTGGAGCGTGAGGAAATAGAGGATTATCTTAGGAAAAAAGAAGTGCCTTTTTGTATAGACCGTACAAACCTGGAGGATACTTATACGAGGAACCGGATTCGCAGCCATATCCTTCCTTTTGCACAGGAGCGGATTTGCGCGGGGGCGGTAGGCCACATGTGCGAAGCGGCGGATATCTTTCTGGAAACCGATGAATATATCCGCAGGCAAGGGCAGAAAGCCTATGAAGGCTGTATTATGCAGGCATCGGAGGACAAAGTGGTGTTGGATGCCCGGAAGCTGGCGGAGGAAGAAGGGCTGATAAGGAAGAGGGTCTTGATGCAATGTTTGGAAACGCTGGCGGCAGGAAGGAAGGACATTGCTTCGGTGCATATAAAGGAATTGGAGCAGCTTCTGCAGAAACAGGGCAGCAAAGAGCTTTCCCTGCCCTATCGATGGAAAGCGCGGAAAGAATACGGACGGCTGGTATTGTTCCGCGGGGAAGGAGAGGGGAAAGGGGAAAAGCCGGATGGAATACCTGTTTTTTTGGAGGACGGAGCCTGCCGGATTGAGGTTCCGGGCTTGGGAACGGTGAGCTTTTCTGTGCTGAAGAAAGAAAATTTACCCATTTTTTGGAGGAAACCCCAAATAATTTCCGAAAAGACATATACGGAATGGTTGGATTATGATAGAATAACTAAGGCATTAATGTTCCGGACAAGGGAACCGGGAGACTATCTTACTATCAATAAGGAATTATGCAGGAAGAAACTGAAAAATTATATGATAGAGGAGAAGATTCCCAGAAGCAAAAGGGGAAGCTTGTATGTGTTAGCGGAGGGCAGCCATATCATTTGGGTGCCGGGCTACCGAATCAGCGAATATTATAAGATTACAGAACAGACAAAACATATTTTGAAAGTACAGTTAGGAGGAAACTTTAAATGTCAGAAAGAGTAAGAGTCATGCTTTCCGAAGAGGAAGTGGACAGGAGGATTCAGGAAATCGGAGAACAGATCAGCGAAGATTATGCAGGGAAACAGGTGCATCTTGTATGCGTGTTGAAAGGCGGAAGCTTCTTCATGTGCGAACTGGCGAAACGGATTACCATACCGGTTTCTTTGGACTTTATGTCGGTATCCAGTTATGGCAGCGAGACGAAATCCAGCGGGGTGGTAAGGATTGTAAAAGATTTGGACGAACCTTTGAAGGATAAGGACGTGATTGTCGTGGAGGATATTGTGGACTCCGGCAGGACGCTGAGCTATTTGATGGATATGCTTAAGGACAGGGGGCCGAAAAGCCTGCGGCTTTGCACCTTGCTTGACAAGCCCGACAGAAGAGTGGTGGATGTGAACGTGGACTATACAGGTTTCCAGATACCGGATGAATTTGTGGTAGGATATGGGCTGGACTATGACCAGAAGTACAGGAATTTGCCATATATAGGTGTAGTGGAGCTGGATTGATGATAGATAATGCACCCTATACAGGAGGTAAGAGTTGAATAACAATAAAAAGAATTTTAACGCGTATTTTTTAGTAATTTTGGTGCTGCTCTTCCTTGCGGCGCTGATGTTCCGTGGATTAAACGGGCAGGAGGCAGATTATACGAGAGGGGAGCTGAAGAAGGCCCTTCAGGCGGGCCAGGTGCTGGAAGCCGTAATCCAGCCTAATAAAGAGACCCCTACGGGCATTGTGCGGGTGGCGTTATCCACAGGGGAAGAGAAAATTCTTTATGTAACGGATGTAAAAGAGATAGAGGAAGAATTCATTTCTTTCGGTTTAGATCCGGAAATTCGCGATATTCCCAGGGATAATTGGTTTATGACCAGTATTTTCCCTATTATGCTGGTGCTGGTAGTGGGCGTGTTTTTCTTTGTGATGATGAATGCCCAGAATTCCGGCGGCGGAAACGGCGGGAAGATGATGAATTTTGGAAAAAGCCGGGCGAAGCTTTCCATGGACAGTAAAGTGACTTTGAAGGATGTGGCAGGACTCCAGGAAGAAAAGGAAGAGCTGGATGAAATTATAAATTTTTTGAAGGAGCCAGGCAGATTTACGAGGGTAGGGGCCAGAATACCGAAAGGCGTATTGCTGGAAGGGGCTCCCGGTACAGGTAAAACATTGTTGGCCAAAGCTATTGCAGGGGAGGCCAATGTGCCCTTTTTCAGCATTTCCGGTTCTGATTTTGTAGAAATGTTCGTAGGCGTAGGCGCTTCCAGGGTGAGGGATTTATTTGCGGATGCCAAGAAGCATTCCCCCTGCATCGTATTTATCGATGAAATCGATGCGGTGGCAAGGCGCAGGGGCACCGGTATGGGCGGCGGCCACGATGAAAGGGAGCAGACATTGAACCAGCTGTTGGTGGAAATGGACGGCTTCGGCGTAAACGAAGGGATTATCGTGCTGGCGGCCACGAACCGGGTGGATATCCTGGATCCGGCAATACTACGGCCGGGCCGGTTTGACAGGAAGATAACGGTCAGCCCGCCGGATGTGAAAGGGAGGAAAGAAATTCTGGATGTCCATTCCCGGAACAAGCCTTTGGCGGAAGACGTAAATTTAGAGCATATAGCTCAGACTACGGCTGGGTTTACCGGTGCGGATTTGGAGAACCTGATGAATGAGGCGGCAATCCACGCGGCTATGGAGAACCGGTCTTTCGTAATGCAGGAGGATATTAAGAAGTCATTTATTAAAGTAGGAATTGGCACGGAGAAAAAAAGCCGGGTAATTTCCGAAAAAGAGAAAAGGATTACGGCATACCATGAGGCCGGGCATGCTATATTGTTCCATGTACTTCCCGATGTAGGGCCGGTATATACGGTTTCCATTATCCCTACCGGGCTGGGGGCAGCAGGATATACGATGCCTCTTCCGGAAAAGGATGAAATGTTTATGACGAAAGGAAAGATGCTCCAGGATATCATGGTTTCCCTGGGCGGGCGCATTGCGGAAGAAATTATATTTGATGATATTACAACCGGCGCTTCCAGCGACATTAAGAAAGCAACGAAGGTGGCCAGAAAGATGGTGACCAGATACGGGATGTCGGATAATATCGGCGTAATCAATTATGATGACGATGATGACGAAGTGTTTATCGGCCGCGACCTGGCCCATGCCAAGAGCCATAGCGAACTGGTGGCAGGGGAAATAGATAAGGAAGTGAAGGAAATCATCAACAGCTGCTATGCAAAGGCGAAATCTATTATCGCAGAGCATGAGGAAGTCCTTCACCGATGCGCCGAACTGCTTCTGAAAAAGGAAAAGATAACCCGGGAGGAGTTTGAGGCATTGATGGATGGAAAGGAGTATGACCCGGAAAACTTCTTTCAATCATAAATAATTCAAAGGAATTGTGCAAAACTGCCAAAAAACAATACCCATTTTTGTGAAATTTGTGAATCCTTGGTATTTACGCAAAAGGGGATATATGCTATTATACTACTTGTAACCCCCCAATACATTATATAGTTTTTTGCTATACCCCATAAGAAAGAAATACCTTCTCTAAAAAAGACAGCAGGTCGAACGGCTGTCTTTTTTACTTTATATTATTTGACTTGTTATTCCACGCTGCGCAGCCTTTCATCAATCGCTTTCTGGCTTTCGTAGTCGAGATAGGTGAAGGGGCCGTTGAGAAGCTCTTCCAGGGTGTATAGTTCTTTTTCAAATGGTATATTCCCGTGAAGGGGGAAGTAATCTTCCTCCAGTATCCTGCGGGTTTTTTCATTGGCAAGGAGCTCTTCCATGGGGGAATCGATGCTGTATATTTTCCGGCAGGGGGTGGTAGGCTCATAGCGGAAAATATAATGGCCCGGTTCCGCTTCCAACTCTACATCCTTTCCTTTTTGGGCTGCTGCGGTTATTCCTGATAAGGCTTGCAGGTCTGTTTTTATATTATCAAGGTCTGCATCGGGCAGCAGGATGGTGGCCTGGGTATCGAAAGGGATTTGCACCTGTATTTCCAGTTTGCCGTCTTCGATTTTCCATCCGCTTTCGATTCGGCCTGAGGCGGAGTCCAGGGAAGCTTTCACCCATTGGATTTGATAATTCGGCGAGGGGGCTATTTTGAATTTCTTAAAACCTACCCCGTCTTCCGAAGGCTGGATTCCCGCCATATTCCGGTACATCCATTCGGCGATGGAGCCATAGGCATAATGGTTTAAGGAGTTCATTTCCGTTCCGCTGATTTTGCCGTCGGGAAGCACCGAGTTCCATCGTTCCCATACGGTGGTCGCTCCCATGAGCACCTCGTAGAGCCAGCCGGGATAGCCTTTTTCCAGCAATAAATGATATGCCAGGTCATTCATGCCGTTTTCGGATAATACGCGGCAAAGATAAGGGGTTCCCACAAAGCCGGTATTCAAGTGGTAGCGGTTCTTTTTCAGCTTATTCAGCAGACCTTTGCATGTGTTTTCATAAGCGAAATCCGGAGTCAGGCCCATATAGAGCACTACCGCATAGGCGGTCATCGTATCGATGCACAGGCGGCCGGCCGGGGTAAAGTATTCCCGGATAAACGCTTCCTTAATGTCCGAAGCCAGCTGCCCATAGGACAGGGCATCCTCCTTTTTCCCTAATATTTCCGCCGCCTTTGCCACAAGGGAAGTGGAATAGTAGTAATAGCCGGAGGAAATCAAAAACGGGTCGGTAGCCCCATATACGCCGCCTTTTACATTCCCGTCCAATGCCAGCCAGTCCGCATAATGGAATCCGCTCTGCCATAGGCGTTTGCCGCCATATTTATCGTCCTGGCTCTTCATATAGTCAACCCAGGCTTTCATACTGTCATATTGGTTGGCCAGAATACCCTTGTCGCCATAGTGGAGATATACATTCCATGGGATAATCGTGGCCGCCTCCCCCCATGCGGTGGATGCATCCCCTACATAATTGGCCATGGGAACGACATCCGGTACGCTGCCACCCAGCTTCTTCTGTTCAGCATATACATCCCGCCCGTAGTTGGCATAAAATGCGTAAGCATCCGTATTAAAGCATGCGGTTCCGCTGAAAATCTGGGCATCCCCTGTCCACCCATACCGCTCATCCCTCTGGGGACAGTCGGTAGGAACATCGAGGAAATTCCCTTTTTGTCCCCATTTTATGTTGTGTACCAGCTGATTCACCAGGGCGTCTGAGGTTTCTATGTGCCCGATTTCATCTATCTGGGAATGGATTACCAGACCCTGGAAATCGTTTAAATCCGGTTCCCCCTCCCAGCCGGTTATTTTCACAAAACGGAAGCCATAGAAAGTAAAGTGCTGTCTTACATCGCATTCCGTGCCGTCCGAAATATAAGTAAATTCCGCTTTTGCGGTTCGCAGGTTGTCATTATAGAAATTGCCGTCCTGGAGTATTTCCCCGAATTGGAAAAACAGCTTGGCTCCCTTAGGGGCTTTGCAGTGGAACTGAAGCCAGCCGACCATATTCTGCCCCATATCCAGTACGGTTTCCCCGGCGGGCGTATGTATCAGCTCTACGGGAGTAATCCTTTCGTGAACGGTAATGGGAGGATTGAGCCGGGGGGTTAACTTTTTCTTATCCAAATCTATTTTCCGTACGGCAAAAAATTCGCCGGTATCCAGCGTGGCATCATAAACCTCGCCGGGGTAAATGCCGTTAAAAACTACTTTGCTTTTCCCGGCCTTCCATGTGGTATCCGTTTTTATGATTTCTGTCATGCCGTCTTCATATTGGATATGGAGTTCCCCGATACATGCCAGCCGGTCGCCGTAATTTTCTTTTGTTTTCCGAAGGCCGAACCAGCCTTTGTACCAGCCATCCCCCAAAAGAACCCGTATTTCGTTTTCGCCGTTTTCCAGGGATAGGTCGTAGGTCTGGAAAGGAATCCGGCTGTCATAAGAGCAGAATCCGGGCAGAAGGCATTCATCGCCCTGCTTCTCCCCGTTCAGATACAGTTCGTAAAGTCCAAGGCCTACCATATACATGCGGGCTCTGCGCACCGGCCTGGAAACATGAAATGTTTTGCTCAAAAAGACTTGAAGCTCCTTGGGGGCATCCGGCGTAATCCAGTCCGCCGCCCATTCCCCGGCTTTGGGGGTTTCGAACCAGGCGGCGCCGCTTTCTGCCGATTCCCCATTGTCCGCCCATACCTTTACCTTCCAATAGTAGCGTGTCTCCGGTTCGAATGGGATGGGCAGTTCGAAACCGGTGCTGGGGATATTCCCTTCCGCCCCGCTGTCATAGAGGACGGAGGTAAAATCTTCAGACAAAGAAACGAGAACCTGGGCTTTTTCCTGTTTCTTTCCTGCGGTATCCTCCGCGACGAAGGAAATGGCAGGGCGGGTCAGGTCATAGCCCATGGGGTTGGTAAGATGATTTGTTTTTAATCGCGTGATTTTCATAATGTATTTCCTTTCGTTGCTGAATGGATTAGGTGCTTGCGTGTGCAATAAGTATAATAATATTAGTATAATATAAAAAATAAATAAGAGTATAGAAAAATCTGCATATTTCTATTAAAAATTGAAACAGTCCAGCTCTAATGTGGCTGAACTGATAGGAAAAAATTAGTTGCCAAATGGGGAACTACTTGAATAAGAGGAATATATAGGTTAAAATGTTTCATATAAAATTAGAAAAACCTTAGGAACGGTTTGACTTTATGGACGTGAAAAGGTTTCCCGCAAAAACAAAGAGCAGCAAGGAGAATATTGGATGGACAGAAATGAATGGCAGAAAGCAGAATATAATCAGACATACATTAATACCATGAGAGCTGTATTCGATAAAAATGCGCTGTTCAGCGATATGACGGAGGATTACGTAAACCCTCCGGAGCCCAGCGCCTATGGCGAGGTGACAATTAAGTTCCGCACAAAGAAAAACAATGTGGACAGGGTTTTGTTTGTATGCGATAAGGAAAAGCATTTAATGCTTAAGCAGGAATCGGACAGCTATTTCGATTATTATTTTCATACGGTGCAATTGGAAGACCGAGAAATCAGCTATTATTTCGAAGTGCATTTCGAAACGGTAGTTCGTTATTATAATTATAACGGCGTACAGAAAACGGTGGATGAACATTTTAATTTCCGTCTGATACCGGGCTACAGGACGCCTGATTGGGCGAAGGGGGCCGTGATGTACCAGATTTTTGTGGACCGCTTTTGCAACGGGGATCCTTCCAACGATGTGCTGACGGACGAATATAGGTATATAGGGGATAATACGGTCCAGGTAAAGGACTGGGGCAAGTATCCGGCGGCTATGGGCGTGAGGGAATTCTATGGGGGAGACCTCCAGGGCGTGCTCGATAAAATGGATTATCTGCAGGATTTGGGGATTGACGTTATCTATTTTAACCCGTTGTTTGTCTCACCATCCAATCATAAGTACGATATTCAGGATTATGACTATATAGACCCGCATTTCGGTAAAATCGTATCGGATGAGGGGGAACTGCTGCAGCAAGGGCAGGAGAACCGGTTCGCTGCCAGGTATATCAATAGGGTCACCAATAAAGCGAATTTGGAGGCCAGCAACCAGCTGTTCATTCAGGTGGTGGAAGAGGCCCACAGAAGAGGGATGAGGGTAATCCTGGACGGCGTGTTCAACCATTGCGGTTCCTTCAACAAATGGATGGACAGGGAAAGGATTTATGAGCATGCGGAGGGTTACGAGAAGGGGGCCTATGTGGATGCGGACAGCCCGTATCATAACTATTTTTCTTTCCATCACCAGGACCGATGGCCATATAACGGCAGCTATGACGGATGGTGGGGGCATGATACGCTGCCTAAGCTGAATTATGAAGGCTCCAAGGATTTATTTGAATATGTGATGCATATTGCTCGGAAATGGGTATCCCCACCCTATAACGCGGATGGATGGCGGCTGGATGTGGCGGCGGATTTAGGCCATTCCCCGGAATACAACCATTATTTCTGGAAGGAATTTTATAAGGCGGTAAAGCGGGCGAACCCTAATGCGGTTATCTGGGCGGAACATTATGGGAATCCCAGGGATTGGCTGAACGGTAAAGAATGGGATTCCATTATGAATTATGATGCCTTTATGGAGCCGGTCACTTGGTTTTTGACAGGAATGCAGAAACACAGCGATGATTTCAGGGAAGATATGCTTGGAAATGCGGACAATTTTTGGGGATCGATGAGGTACAATGCTTCTAATATGACGATGCCGTCATACTATATGGCGATGAACGAGCTGTCCAACCATGACCATTCCCGCTTTCTTACCAGGACGAACCGGTTTGTGGGAAGGACCAATTCCCATGGGCCGGAGGCGGCGGATCGTCATGTGAATAAAGCGGTTATGCGGGAAGCCGTACTGATTCAGATGACATGGCCCGGGGCGCCTACGATATATTACGGGGATGAAGCGGGCGTAACCGGCTTTACGGATCCGGATAACCGGAGGACATATCCCTGGGGGAATGAGGATAAGGAACTGATTCGGTTTCACAAGGAAATGATAGCTATTCATAAGACGAACAAAGAGTTCGTTATCGGTTCTATAAAACATATGGAGAGCGACTACAATGTAATCGGCTACGGGCGCTTTACCAGGGAGGGGCAATCGGTCATATTGGTGAATAATAATAGCTATGAAATTACAAAGGATTTGACGGTGTGGTATTTGGGAACCCCAAAGGAAGGTATGATGAAGAGACTGATGCTGACAACCGCGGAAGGCTTTAGCACGGAAGCGGCGGAGTACCCCATTGTTGGGGGAAAGGTAAAAATCACCCTGCCGCCTACTTCCGCTATTGTTCTGAAATGCGGTAAAAGGGCGGAGAAGAAGTTTTTGAGGTTTAAATAAAACAATGTTATGATATTTTTTATTCTGCGGATTTATTCCATTTCAGCTCGATAATCATAGCCGGTTTTTCGGATTCTTTCCGCGGCAGGGAAACGATATCTGCAAATTCCTTGCCGCTGGGGAATTCCCTGACCAAAAGGTAATCCTTCTGGGCGCTGAAATAGGCCAGGGTTATGACACAGCTTAGGGAAGTTTCCGTATTGTAGGACAGGGCTGAAACATGTTCCGTGTGAACCGCATCAATACCTTTTGCAACAGCCTGCGCATCTTGATTTAAGGTTGCTTCCAACAGGCTTTCGGATTGGCGAATCGCCCTGGCTAAATGTTCCCAGCCTTTGGAGCCTTCCATTGCATTTCTGAACTCGCCGGCAATTTCCATATTGGGAATATGCACTGTGTGGGTGGATTCTTCATAGGATAAATAGCCAAGATGCGTTAAAAGCGTGAGCACATCGTCTTTGTCCTGGAAAGTGGTCATATCGTTCTGGAATTTATCAGGATTAATTTTGCAGCTTTCCCCGCATGTCATGGCAATGATGGCATCTTTAAGGCCATCAAAATTCATATCCTCCGCTGTAAAACCTGTATACGGGGCGAGGAGCTTTGGGCCGGTCCTTTAGCACATCGGGCAGGCTGTTCTCCTGCTCATTAATGAGGTTTGGAAAAGAAGCATCTTGGGCAATTTTCCTGTGCTGAAACAATGCGGCGGAGTTGCAGCCGCTGCTGTAATAGGCACAAAGCATATTTGCGGCCATAGACTCTCCAAATCTGCGGGGCCTGCTGACGAAAATATTTTTTCTTACGGTTCCCAATACCCGGTTTGTATAGGCAATTAAATCGGTTTTATCCACATATATTTCTGATTGTGAAGCTTCCAGAAATGCATCATTTCCCGGATTCAGGTAAATTCCCATATATCTTGCTCCTTTTAATATTCGAATCTTTAATAGTAACTGTTTTTATTATTACAGAAAGACGGACAGTTGGACAGTAAAAGAAAAATAAAGAGCGGATGGACTCTGGACAGCCGCCATATCCTATGATATACTTTTTCCAAAGCATATATTTCCGATATTCTATTTCAATTCTGACTAAGTAATATCTAAATGGCTGTCCAAGGCTATCTAACGAAATCATGCTTTTATTTCTGCAAAATCAAAATTAAATATTCAAAGGGAAAGGGCATGGAGGTTAGTATGGGAAAAGGAATGACAAAAAAGAGTTTGCGGAATATTTGAAGGAAGACGAAATAATTGGCAGGATGGACGATGAGTCCTGGTATGTGTTGAGCCAGCTGACGAATTCTGTACAGCTGAAAAAACTACTGGAAAGCAAAAAAGAAAAGAAAAATGGGGGAAAAGCTATGTGCAAAGCGATTGATGATATGATAAAGGATGCGAAAGCGGAAGGAAACGTAGAAGGAAGGATAAAGGGAAAAGCAGAAGATATTTTTGCACTGCTTGAGGAACTTGGAGTAATACCGGAGGATATAAAAGAACGGATTATGGAACAGAAGGATATGTCCGTTTTGAAAGATTGGTTAAAAATGGCAGCAAAGGCAGATAATATGGAAATGTTTGTTTCAGGAATGTGAAGGCAGGAATGCCAAGCAGGATATGAGAGGAGGGGGAAAAGCTGCGGCTTCCTTCCCCTGCTACAGACACCCGCCGCCATTTTCGCCCCGCCATTGTCTGGGGGAAATGCCGTAAACATTTTTAAAGGCCCTGGAAAAATGCAGCTGGTTGGGATAGCCTACCGCATTGCCAATGTCCGCAATGGACAGCTTGGTCAATTTCAGGAGCTCGGCCGCTTTTGTCATGCGGTAAGAGATAAGGAATTCCTGGGGGGATTTACCCATGTTTTCGTGAAAAATTTTGCCGAAATAACTTCTGTTCAGCCCGCAGGAATAGGCGATATCTTCCACGGTGATATCGTTCTGGAAATTCTGCTCGATAAAAGATATGGCTTCTTTTATATAAAAATCCCTCAAGCTGTTGCTCTGGCGGTTTTGCATCGCGGAAGAGGAACGGATAAAACTGTCAATAAAAAGATGGAGATGCCCGATAAGATGAAAAGGCGATGCTTCTTTATGGTTGACGATATATAATATTTCTGATTTCATAGTCTCGGCGATATCCTTGTAGCGCGCCTTATAAATGGGCTGGTCGCGGCTGATTCCGGCCAGGTCAATGGTTTCTTTGGCCCTAAGGCCATCGAATTCGAGCCATGCATATTCCCAGGGGATTTCCCGGTCCGCAATATAAGTGCATATCTGGTGGGGGAACATCATAAATCCCTGCCCGCTTTTTATCTGGTAAGTGATGGATTCCCCTTTGGAGTTTTCCGCAATTAAAGTGCCTGTTCCGGATAGGCATAGATGGAACAGGTAATGGTTTCGGGCAGCCGGGCCGAAGGAATGGGAGGGGTCGCATTGCTCCCAACCGAACTGGTATAATCCCAAATCTATAAAATTTTCACTCGGAAAAACGGAAAAAATCACTTCGCTCATAAAATACCCCAATCAATTTTCAGCCTTGAATCCTATTATATACCAAAATGCTAGATGATTTCAAATAAAAGGCATAAAAATAGCATTTAGGCATAAAATATGCTAAATGATGGTATTTATTAGTAGCATAATGGTATGTTATAATGCGTTTATCAAAATAGGGAAGGAGAAATGCTATGAAAGGGAAAAGGATAAAATGCTTGGGGCTTGCAATATGCTGTATGGCGGCATCATTGTTTGCCTGTGGGTGCGGGGACTCGGCAAATGACGGAAAGATTGAAATCGAAATCGTCCAGTATAAGCCGGAAGCAGCGAATTATTTTAAGACGGTGGAAGATGAATTCAACGCAACCCATGATAATATTCATTTAAAAATCAGTTCCCCGAATGACGCAATGACAATTTTGAAGACAAGATTCATCAGAGAGGACTACCCGGACATCATAGGAATTGGCGGAGACATTAATTATTCCTATTTTGTGGATGCAGAAATTTTAGCGGATATCTCGGATTACAGCGGGCTTGGAGATATCAACCAGGGATATCTGGATATCGGCGAGGCGCTGGAGCTTGTTCCCACGGAAGGAACTTTTGCAGTGCCCTATGTGGCCAACGCGGCCGGAATTTTGTATAACCGGGATATGTTTGAAGAGCATGGATGGACGATTCCCGAAAACTGGGAAGAGCTTATCGCCTTGTGCGATACCATTCAGGGGGAAGGGATACTTCCATTTTATTTCGGATTTAAAGATACATGGACTTGTCTGGCGCCCTGGAATTCCATGGCGGTTGATTTATCCCCCGCGGATACGACGAAACAGGTGAACCGGGGAGAAACCACATTTTCGGTAGAATATAAGGAAATTGCAGAGAAATATCTGGATTTGCTTCAGTATGGGCCTAATGACCCCTTTGCTTATGGCTATAATGACGCCTGTACAGCTTTTGCACGGGGTGAATCCGCGATGTACCCTATCGGCAGTTATGCCGCTCCCCAGATTCTTTCCGTAAACCCGGATTTAAATCTGGATTCCTTCGTAATGCCGGCCAGCGATTCCAAAGACGGTAATACGCTGAACTCCGGCGTGGACCTTCAGTTTTGCGTGATGGCGGAATGCCCGAATAAGGAAGCGGCCTACGAAGTGCTGGATTTTCTTTTCGCAGATGAAAATATCCAGAAATATATAGACGCACAGACTGCAATCCCTTGTAAAAAGGGCAGCTTCGAATTGCCTTCTATCCTGGATGGGATGACCGACTACATAACGAGCGGAAATATGAAGGATTATCAGGACCACTATTATCCGTCAGAAATGGCAGTGGATGCGCAAATCCAGACATTCCTGCTGAATAAGGATGTGGACGCTTTCCTGACAAAATTTGATAATGACTGGCCGCGGTATAACAGGGATATTATCCGTCTGGTGCAGGAATATGAAAAACAGCACAATGGGAATTAGGAAAGGAGAAGCTATGAAAGAAGTGATGAAAAATGAAAGGAAAAGAACTTTTTTACTGATTACGATTCCGATTTTGGCACTGTTTATCTGCTTTAACACCATTCCCTTGATTCGCGGTGTGGTTTACAGCTTTACCAATTTCAAAGGATTTGGCAAATATAATTGGGTCGGCTTCCAGAACTATATTGATTTATTCTCGGATGCCCGTGTAGGGAAATCCTATTGGTTCACTTTTAAACTGGCCATCGTGTCAACAGTAGTTACCAATGTACTCAGCCTTATTCTGGCCCTCGGGTTAAACAGCAAAATAAAAGCGAAGAGCTTTTTCCGGGGGGCCTATTTCCTGCCCAACATTTTGGGAGCGTTGGTTGTCGGCTATATTTTCAACTACTTTTTTACATATATACTTCCCGCAGCGGCGCAGATGATGGGAATCGGCGCGTTAAGCACAAGTATTCTGTCCAGCCCCAGCGCTGCATGGATTGGGATTATGGTAGTATGCGCGTGGCAGGCTATTGCCATGAACACCATTATTTATATCTCCGGCCTTCAGACGGTGCCTGAGGACGTATACGAAGCAGGCGGGCTGGATGGGGCAACGGGATGGAAGCAGTTCCGTTATCTCACATTCCCGTTAATTATACCGTTCTTTTCTATCAATATGGTGCTTTGCGTGAAAAACTTCCTGATGGTATTCGACCAGATTATGGCGTTGACCAAGGGCGGTCCGGCACAGAGTACGGAGTCCATTTCCTACCTGATTTACAATAACGGCATGTCGGGCGGGCAGTTCGGCTTCCAGAGCGCCAATGCAGTTGTATTCTTTATCGTGATTGTAATTGTTTCCGTGGCACAGATGAAATTTTCCAGCAGTAAGGAGGAGCAGCTATGACAAAGAAAAACGCAGATACGCATACGAATAAGGTGGCGATGGTCTTATTGATACTGGGGCTTTCCACGATTATTTTTCCGCTGTATTTAACGATTGTAATTGCGTTCAAACAGCCTTCTGAAATGACAACAAGCATCAGCGGTATTTTATCCCTGCCCAAGTCATGGAGCCTGAGCAATTTCAGGGAAGCTATGGAAGTAACGGATTTCTGGCATTCTTTGGGAAATAGCCTTTTGATAACATTATTGGCGGTAGGGCTGTCTATTATCATCCATTCTCTGATGGGATATGCATTGGGGAGGAACAAAGCGAAAAGCAAATTCTATAGTTTCGTATATTTGTTCATCGTAAGCGGTATGTTTGTGCCCTTTGCGATTCTGATGATGCCTTTGGCCAAACAGACGGCAGAAATGGGGCTGGCAAACTGGGCGGGGGTTATTCTCCTTTACGTTGTGTTTTATATGCCCATGAATATATTGCTGTATTCCGGGTATTTGGTAAATATCTCGATGGCGCTGGAAGAAGCGGCGAAGGTGGATGGGGCTTCTACATGGAGAACCTACTGGAAGATTATTTTCCCGATTATGCGCCCTATGCATGCGACAGTTGCGGTTTTGACGGCATTGTCGGTATGGAATGACGTAATGACGCCGCTTGTTATTATGGCGGGTTCCGGACAGAATACATTGCCGTTGGCACAGCTGAACTTCCAGTCGCAATTCGGCACGAACTATAACCTGGCCTTTGCATCTTATTTGCTGGCGCTGATACCGATTTTAATTTTCTACATCATTTGCCAGAAACAGATTTTGAACGGTGTTGTAAACGGGGCGGTGAAGTAAAGGAAAGACAAAAGATATTATTTTTTAATAAGGTTACCGGTTACAGGGTGAACAGTAACGGAACACGGGCTGCCGGAAATAAAGGCAGCCTGTGCTTGTCAGGAGGAAAGATATGGCGGTTAATTATGACGAAAATACGAAAACTATTTCCATAAATACGCAAAATACTACTTATCAGATGAAAATAGGCCCTTATGGGGTATTGCTCCATAACTATTATGGGGAGAGGATTTCCGGCGAGGATATGTCATATCTGTTCCGATATGAGGATATCGGCTTTTCTCCGGCCATGGGGGATGCCGGTATGAATCGGACGGTGTCTTTGGATACTATGCCCCAGGAAATGCCTTCCTTTAATGTGGGCGACTACCGGGCGGAGGGAATCAGGGTGCAGCATGGGGATGGCAGCTATGCGCTGGACCTTAGATATGTATCCCATGAAATTATGGACGGGAAATATTGCCTGGAGGGATTGCCCGCGATGTATGCGGATGGAACAGGCGAGCCCGGTGCATCGGAAGGAAACGTTGTCAAGGAAGATTTCGGAAAAGGCAAAGGGAGGAGCAGAGGAAAAGCGGAAACGCTGAAAATCGTGTTAAAAGATAGGGTAAAGGAGTTTTTCGTGACGTTATTGTATGGCGTTTATGAGGAACTGGATATTATTACAAGGGCATGCCTGATTGAAAATCGGGAAGAGGAAACGGCGGTGATGGACAAAGCAGTGTCCATGAGCATAGATTTTCTGACGGCGGATATGGATATATATACCTTTAATGGAAGGCATACCATGGAGCGGGAGGCGGAGCGGAGAAGGCTTGGAAAGGGAGTGACTTCGATAGGCTCGCTCCGGGGAACTTCCAGCCATCAGCACAATCCCTTCGTGATTCTCTGCGAGCCGGAAACGGGGGAAGAGCACGGGGGCTGTTATGGCTTCGCTTATGTTTACAGCGGTAATTTCCTGGCGGAAGTGGAGTGCAGCCAGATGGAAATGCTGCGTTTTACCATGGGGATTCATCCATCCCGGTTTAAAGTATTGCTGGAAAAGGGAAGAGTATTTACAATGCCGGAAGTGATTATGACCTATTCGGGAAAGGGGCTGGGCAGATTGTCTTCCCAGCTTCACCGGGCCATGAGGGAATACCTTTGCCGGGGAAAGTTTAAGAGTGGGCGGAGGCCCATTTTAATTAATAATTGGGAGGCCACTTATTTTGACTTTAACGGGGAAAAGCTGATTTCCATAGCGGAGGAAGCGGCTAAGCTGGGGATAGAAATGCTGGTTATGGATGACGGCTGGTTTGGGAAAAGGGATTTCGATGAATCGGGCCTTGGAGACTGGTTCCCCAACGAAGAAAAACTGGGGATGAGCCTGCATGAATTAATTGAAAGAGTGAAAGAAAAGGGGATTTCCTTTGGCATATGGATGGAACCGGAGATGGTAAATGAGGACAGCCGGCTTTATAAGGAACATCCGGACTGGGCTTTCGCTTTGCCGGGCCGCGAGCCGGGAAGGGGAAGATGCCAGCTGGTGCTGGATTTGGGAAGGGAGTGCGTGAGAGAATACGTTTACCAGGCCATTTGCAGCATTTTGGATACGGGGGATATTACGTATGTAAAATGGGATATGAACAGGAGCATCAGCGATGTTTATAACCGCGACCTGCCGCCGGAACAGCAGGGGGAGGCAGGCCATAGATATGTGCTTGGCCTGTATGAGCTGCTGGAAAGGATTACCTCCAAATACCCGGATGTATTGCTGGAAGGGTGCAGCGGCGGAGGGGGAAGGTTTGACGCCGGTATGCTTTATTATTCGCCGCAGATTTGGTGCAGCGATGATACGGATGCCATCGAACGGCTGAAAATCCAGTATGGAACGTCCTTCGGCTACCCCATCAGCGCGGTGGGCTCCCATGTTTCGGCCTGTCCGAATCATCAGAACGGACGCATTACCCCATTGCATACGCGGGGAACGGTGGCGATGGCGGGGACCTTCGGGTATGAGCTGGATATCAGTAAAATGACAGAGGAAGATAAAAAAGAAGTTAAGAAGCAGATTGAAGATTATAAGAAGTATTCTGACTTGATTCAGGAAGGGGAATATTACCGGCTGGCAAAACCGGAAGAAATTTTTATGGCCTGGCAGTTTGTTTCCGATGAGAAAGACAGAAGCCTTGTAAATGTGGTGATGACCAGCGCCAGGGCGAATTCTCCGGGATGTATCGTAAAGCTGAAAGGACTGGAACCGGGAAGCGATTACAGGGAGGATGAGACCGGGAAGGTTTATAGCGGCAGCTCGTTAATGCATGGAGGATATCTGCTCCCTAAAGAAATGGGGGAGTATCAGTCCTACCAAATTTATTTCGAGAGGGTCTGAGTATTTATATAAAGGAAATCCGGCCATTTTAAGTTTTGCCTGCGGCAAAAGGGCCGGATTCTTTGTCGCATCTACACAGTTGCACGGGCTTTGCAGCAAGTGCAAAGTCCTGGGCTGAACTATTGCTCGTCATTATTCTTTTATTCCGTAACAATCTATACATTTCTCAATATTATGTGGTATAATGAATTGCGCCGATGCGCGAGCGCATACCTGCTCTTCGCAGAAGAGGAGGTGCCGTCACGGCGAGTGAGTTATCAATTTATTCGGGCAGCAATGTGCGGAGATATGCACGGAAATGAGGGAAATAATATGGAAAAAATTACTTTAGGAAAGACAGGATTGGTTGTGAATAAAAACGGCTTTGGGGCGCTGCCGATTCAGAGGATATCGAAAGGGGATGCGGTATATTTGCTTCAGAAGGCGTTTGACCATGGGATTAATTATTTCGATACGGCCAGATGGTATACGGACAGCGAAGAGAAGATAGGGGCGGCGCTTTCCCATGTGCGGGAGAAGGTTGTTATCAGCACGAAGACGGGGGCGCAGGACGCAGCAGGTTTCTGGGCCGATTTGGAAACCAGCTTTAAGGAACTGCAGACGGATTACATAGATATTTACCAGTTCCATAATCCTGCATTCTGCCCGAAGCCGGGAGACGGTTCGGGGCTGTATGAGGCTATGCTGGAAGCGAAGAAGCAGGGAAAAATCAGGCATATCGGGATTACCAACCATAGATATAAAATTGCGGAAGAAGCGGTGGAATCCGGGTTATATGAAACGGTACAGTTTCCTTTTTCCTATCTGGCGAGTGAGCCGGAGAAGAAGATTGTGGAAATGTGCAGGGAAAAGAACATTGGCTTTATTGCTATGAAGGCTTTGTCCGGCGGGCTGATTACGGATTCGGCGCTGGCATATGCATTCATGGCCGGCTATGGCCATGTGGAGCCTATCTGGGGAATCCAGAAGGAGGAAGAGCTGGACGAATTCCTTTCCTATCAGGAGAAGCCCCCTGTTTGGACGGAGGAAATGGAAGAAAAGCTGGAAAAGGAAAAAGAAGAGCTGGCCGGGGATTTCTGCAGGGGATGCGGCTATTGCATGCCGTGCCCGGTAGGGATTGAAATCAATAACTGCGCAAGGATGAGCCTGCTGCTTCGCCGGGCACCCAAGGAAGGATATTTGAGGGAAGCCTGGAAAGAGAAAATGAAAAAAATAGAGAGCTGCCTGCTTTGCGGACAGTGTAAGAGCAGATGCCCGTATGGGCTGGATACCCCGGAGCTGCTTAAAAAAAACTATGAGGATTATAAGACTTTCCTTTAAAATTGAATATTTCTGCGGGAATGGTTGGGATTGACAGTTTGCGGAGGAAGATGGTAAACTTTCCCTGCAAAAAGAGATTGTAAAGGATTGGAAACAGGAGATATGACATCCAGAGAATTTGCCAAGCTGATTGGGGTATCGCAGCCGACGGTGTCACGTGCGCTTAATAACAGCAATCTGGTTGCCCCCGAAACGAAAGAATATGTTCTAAAGAAGGCGAGAGAATATAAGTTTGAGCTGAACAGCCAGGCGCAAAGCCTGAAAACGAGCAGGACGGGAACGATAGGAATTCTTTTTCCGAAGCATTTTATCAGTATGAACAACAATTTGATGCTCGCCCATGTATATGACTGTATTCAGCAGGAATTGAGCTCTTATGACTATGATATCATGGTTATTTACTATGACAGTAATTCCCAAGACTTTTCCAGGTTCGAGAGAAGCATACGCAAGAAAAAAGTGGATGGTTTTCTTGTATTGCGAATGGAACTCATGGATGAGGAGATGGAGCTGATCCAGCAATATCAGGTGCCGTGTGTGTTTATGATGAATGCCAATGCAAACATCAGGGAAAACCTTAGCTATTTTTTTTCGGACAGCTTTTACGGGGGATATCTGGCGGGGAAATATTTTGGGGAATTCCGGGATTATCATAAAATGTATATTACGGTTTCGGAGGAACGGGATGATGCCAGCCGCCGGTTTAACGGATATCGCAAAGGGCTGGAAGAAATGGGGTATTATTTCCGGGATGAGGATATAGTGCAGTGCAATATCGGTATACGGTCGGCATATGATTGTGTCAGCAGACATATGGAGCTGCTCAGAAAGCGGAAAACGGCAATTTTTACTTATAGCGATTTATTGGCGATTGGCGCGGTTCAGGCATGTCTGCGCCATGATGTAGCTGTACCGGAACAGGTACAGATACTGGGAATGGATGACATGCCCCTGGCTACGATGCTGCAGCCGGAAATCAGCACGGTTCATGTAGATGTGGATGAAATAGTGCCGAAAGCATGCCATCTGTTGATGGAATTGATAGAGAAAAAGGCAGTGATGCGGCAGGAATGGGTCCGGCCCCGGCTGATTATCAGGGAGACATCATTGCTAGTGTAGGGGAACTGCCCCGCCAGTTGCCAGGCATCGGAAAGCCGTGCGTGATATTTATGCGCACGGCTTTTTGTGCGCGGCTCCATACAGAAGAAATATGCCGCTAAGGCGGCGCATGGGGCGTGCGGCGGGCAGGGAAGAAAAATACCCTACCAGATTTGTGCATATTTCATAAATTATAAAAAATGAATACGTATAAAATAAACAAAAATACTGCGAAACACGAAAAAATAGATAAAAGGCATTGACAATATGGTGAATAGATGATATAAAAGAATCATCGATTGAATACGTATTCAGAACGAAAAGTTCAAAGGAGGACGAATATGAAGAGAGTAATGGCTATGATAATGGCGGCATGTATGATGGTATGTACATTGACGGCCTGCGGAACATCGGAAGCGCCGGCGGAGAATAAGGCGGATGCGCCTGCAGAGGCTACGGAAGATACGAAAGAGGATGCGCCGGAGGCGGCAGCGGAAGATACGGCGGAAGCCGGAACGGAGACAAATACAGGAGCGGACGAACTGACTCCTTCAGGGGAAACTTTAATTGTAGGAACAATGGCAAATGCCCTTGGGCTGCCGGTACACCAGGCGGAAAAGGCGGGATATTTTAAAGACGCAGGATTGGATGTTAAGGTTGAAATTTTTGCAACGGGCGCCCCTATTAATGAAGCGATGGCAGCAGGGGAACTGGATGTGGCAGTTAGCGGCATGGCTTCCGTTTACGCGTTGGCAACAGGCATGTACACATATATTGGAGACGGCGTTATTACAACCGGCGGCGAGTCCATTTATGCCAGGGCAGACAGTCCTTATGCACAGGCAGGGGCAGACGAGGACGGGATTATCGGAAGTGCGGAATCCCTGAAAGGGGCATCCATTTTAGGGCCTTTGGCAACGACCGCCCACTATCAGGCCATTAAGTATATGGAGCATTTTGGGTTGACAACGGACGATTTCAGCATGGTTTCCATGGACTATCCTCAGGCTTATCAGGCTTTTGTCACAGGGGAAGGCGATTTGATTGCTAATAAAATGCCATACACCAATCAGCTGGAAGAAGCCGGTTATGTAAAAGTGAGCGATATGAGCATGATATTGGATAACCCGATTATCGATACGATTTTTGTGCAGAATGCAGTGGCGGAAGGCCGCAGGGATGATTTGATTCTTTTCCTGGAATGCTATTATAAGGCATGTGCGGACTTAATGGCGGATGAAGCGGCCAGAAGAGAGACGGCTATGGAATGGTATGCGGAAGAAGGCATTACATATAGCGAGTCCGATATGGATACCGAAATCGGGGTAAAGGACTACTTTACCATTGATACGGTGGATACGGATGACAATTCTATCGGGGCGTTTATGACTGATATTGGGGCATTTTATGTGGAGCAGGATATGATTTCTACCGGCGATTTCCCAAATGTGGAAGCGAGCATCGACCATTCCTTCTTGGAAGCGGCAAAAGCGAGGGCGGCAAAATAATCGTATAATGCGGCGGTAGTGTGAAGGGCAGCAGTGTAAGGCAGTGGCGCAAAAAGCAGGGCAGTTACAGTATTCTAAAGTGGAATTTGCAATTGCCCTGTTGCTATTTGTGAAGTGGCGAAGCATTCTTTTTTGGAAAGGCATGGTTGTGTGATGAAAGATAATAAAAAGATAAAATATCTTTGCATATCGATATTGTCGGTACTGGCAGTCATCGTTATATGGTATATCTGCATCGATGTGGTGCATATGAAGCCGGAAACAGTATTTCCGGGACCGGTAAAGGTGTTCCGGTCATTTATTGATAAATTGTCATCGAAGGCACCGGACGGCGCTACACTCCAGGCGCATTTATGGTCCAGCATCAAAGTGGCACTGTTAGGATATGCCCTTGGAGCGGTCATTGGCGTGCCGCTTGGGATTGCCATGGCGTGGAACAAATGGGTGGACCGTTTTGTGCGACCCCTGTTCGATTTAATCCGCCCGATTCCGGGGCTGGCCTGGATTCCTATGTTTATTCTGCTGTTTGGAATCGGAATCACATCCAAAGCGCTGGTGATTTTCCTGGGGGCTTTGATTGCATGCATTGTAAACAGTTATACAGGAATCCGGCAGACAAAGGAAACCCATCTGTGGGTAGGGGATGTATTCGGAGCCACCGGAAGCCAGAAGCTGTTCCGGATTGCAATCCCTACGGCTTTGCCGATGATTTTTACAGGCCTGCGGGTGGCCCTTGGAACTTCATGGACGGCGCTGGTGGCAGCGGAACTATTGGCCTCCACAAAGGGGTTGGGGTATATGATACAACAGGCCAGGGCTATTTCCAGGCCGGATATCATTATTGTAGGTATGCTGGCAATCGGTGCGGTGGGCGCAGTTTTTGATGCTCTGCTTCATCTGGTGGAGGTTAAAGTAGCAAAAGGAATGAATGTAAAATAATGCACAAAAAAGCGTGTTCGTATGGAGGTAATGATGAAAAAAGGTGTTTTGAAGTACCGCACTTCGGATAAAACGGTAAACGCTGTCTGCGCATGCATTGCGATTGGGCTGTTTCTCATCTTGTGGTATTGGGGAACTGCGGCAACCAAACTGGGAATGATGATTCCGGGCCCCATAGAAGTGCTGCAGGCGATTGGCAGGGGATTGTTTGGAAAAGTTGGGCGCCATAGCATTATAGCCCATGTGGGATATAGCATGATGCGCGTTATGGTCGGTTTTGCCATTGGTTCTTTAGTGGGCGTCGCCCTGGGGCTTCTGATGGGGTGGTATGGTATTGCGGAAGCGATTTTTAACCCGCTGTTCCGTATTATCCGCCCGATTCCCCCCATCGCGTGGATTCCCATTTCCATTATTTGGTTTGGGCTGGGGGAGGATGCGAAAATATTTTTGATTTTCCTGGCGGCATTTTCCAATACGACTTTGAATTCCATGGCCGGGGCAAAAAGCGTGGACCCCGAGGTAATCAATGCGGCGAAAATGCTGGGGGCAAGCGAGAGGCAGATTTTCACTACCATTGTGCTTCCGGCATCCGTTCCTTCTATTTTCGCAGGGCTTCAGGTAGCGATTTCCAGCAGCTGGGCTACGGTTTTGGCCGCGGAAATGGTAAGGTCATCGGAAGGTCTGGGATGGATGATTGTAGCGGGTATGAATAATAACGATATGATTCAGATTCTATCTGGAATTGTCATGATTGGTATTGTAGGGTTCATCCTTGCGATTATTATGAGAAAGGCGGAGGAAGTATTATGTCGATGGAACAAGAGCGGGGAATAGAAAGCAGTATTATCGAATGTGCCGGCGTGTGCAAATCCTTCAAGACCCCTGAAGGCGAACATCAGGTGATTAAGGATTTCAATTTGCAGGCGAAAGAAAATGAATTTCTGGTGCTGTTCGGGCCGGGGCAATGCGGGAAGACGACCATGATAAATCTGATTGCGGGATTCGAAAAAGTGTCCGGCGGAAGCCTGAAATTTATGGGGAAAGAGATTACAAAACCGGATCCGTCAAGGGGCGTAGTATTTCAGTCCACAGCGCTATTCCCATGGATGACGACTATGGGGAATGTGGAATATGGCCTGAAAATGGCAGGGGTAAAAAAGGAAGAGCGGCAGAAGCGCGCCCAGAACTATATCGATTTGGTGGGGCTGCAGGGTTTTGAGAAATCTTATCCGGTACAGCTTTCAGGGGGGATGCGCCAGCGCGTGGGAATCGCCAGGGCTTACTGCAATGAGCCCAAGGTGATGCTGATGGATGAACCGTTCGGCGCTTTGGATGCCCAGACCAGATATTTAATGCAAGAGGAACTGCAGCGTATCTGGGAAGCTGAAAAGAGGACGGTTATTTTCGTTACCAATAACATTGAAGAGGCATTGTATCTGGCGGACAGGATTCTCGTATTGACGAATTGCCCGGCTACCGTGAAAAAGGAATATATTATCGACCTTCCTAGGCCGAGGAATCTGGTCTCTCCGGAATTCCTGGCGCTGCGTAAGGAGATTACAGGCATTATGGATAGTACATTATAGGCAATGGTGCAGCTATAGCCTTTGATGTTTCAGGCTTTGAAAGGAGCACATTATAAAATGAGTGAAAGAGCAAAAGTAAAGGTCAGAAACCTTACAAAAAAGTTTGGGGATCTGTTGGTGCTGGACGATATGTCATTCGATGTAGAAGACGGCGACCTTTTGTGTGTGGTAGGGCCTACGGGATGCGGGAAAACTACTTTTTTGAACAGTCTGACAAAAATATATGATATTACGGCGGGGGAGATTCTTCTGAACGATGAGAAGGTAGACCCGAGGAAGCAGAACATCGCCTATATTTTCCAGGGCGATTCCACCATGCCCTGGCTGACCGTGGAAGAGAACGTACGCTTCGGGCTGGATATAAAAAAGGTGCCGGAGGGAAAAAAGAAGGAGCAGGTGGAAAAATATCTGGAAATCGTAGGTCTTACGAAATACCGGAAATATTATCCTAAGCAGCTTTCGGCCAGCATGCTGCAGAGGGTCAGCATTGCAAGGGCATTTGCCACGGAACCGGAGCTTCTGTTGATGGATGAACCTTATGGGCAGTTGGATATTGAACTGCGCTTTAAGCTGGAGGATGAACTGGTAAAATTGTGGAAGCTGACGGGAACCACCGTTTTGTTCATTACCCATAATATTGAGGAAGCGGTTTACTTGGGGAACAAAATTATGATATTGACCAATAAACCCACAACAGTGAAGAAGACTATCATCAATGCTTTGCCCAGGCCCAGGGATATCGCCGCTCCGGAATTTGTGGAGCTGAGAAATCAGGTGACGGAGCTGATTAAATGGTGGTAGAACGTAGGATATAAGCGAAAGGAAGAAATGAAATGAGAGCAATTACCATAATGTACGATTCTTTGAATCGCAAATACCTCCCCTGTTATGGGGATATGGTATCTGTTATGCCCAATTTCCGGAGATTGCAGGAAAAAACGGTGACTTTTGACCGGTTTTATGTGGGAAGCCTTCCGTGCATTCCGGCAAGGCGTGAGCTGCATACGGGCCGCTATAATTTTATGCACCGGTGCTGGGGGCCATTGGAGCCTTTTGACGATTCGGTGGCTGTGGATTTGGGCAGGCATGGGGTATATTCCCATTGCGTAACGGACCATGCCCATTACTGGCAGGAGGGAGGCAGCACCTACCATACGAAGTTTACCACCTGCGAAATGATACGGGGACAGGAAGGGGATTTCTGGAAAGGGGAAGTGAAAGGATTTAAAGAAAATCTGGATTTACACCGCCAGGATGAAGTTAACCGGTTTTATATGGAGCCGGAGGAAAACCATCCCCATGTGAAAACATGCCGGGCAGGGCTGGAATTTCTGGAAAAAAATTATAAAGAGGATAACTGGTATCTGCATATTGAGTATTTCGACCCTCACGAACCGTATTTTGTACCGGAAAAATATAAGAAGCTGTATACGGAGCAGGATGCCCCTTTTGACTGGCCGTTTTATGGGGAAGTGGAAGAAGGGAGCAGGGAAGTGGAAGAGGCCCGTACCAATTACCGCGCGGTTTTGTCCATGATGGATTATTATCTCGGGAAAGTGCTGGATTTTATGGACGAACACGATATGTGGAAGGATACAATGCTGATTGTAAATACGGACCATGGCTATATGTTGGGGGAACACGGCTATTTCGGGAAAAATTATATGCCCTGCTTTGAAGAAATTGTACATACGCCGTTTTTCCTCTGGGTGCCGGAAATCGGCCATGCCGGGGAACGGAGGGGGCAGCTTTGCCAGACTATCGATATCGCGCCGACTATTTTGGATTATTTCGGCATTGAACCGGATAAAGATATGAAAGGGAAATCCTTGCTCCCTGTGCTGGAAAACAATGAGAAAATCCATGACTATATTTTGTTCGGCTATTTTGGGAAGCATGTGAATATAACGGACGGCAGATATGTGTATATGCGCAGCGGGCGAAAGGCGGACGGCTGCCTGAACAATTATACGGTAGTGCCCCTGCATATGTTCCATCCTTTTTCGGTAGAAGAATTATCGAAGACGGAGAGGGAGCTGACGGATGAGTTCGGGTTTACGAAGGGCGTTCCGGTGATGAAAATACCGGCCGAGGGAGCTTCGTCCCCTAACAATACGTGTTATCAGTTTGAAGAACATATGAAATATGGGGATTTGCTGTTTGACCTTGAAGAGGATGGGAAGCAGCGCAGCCCAATGAAAGATGCGGCGTTGGAGCAGAAAATGATAGAAGCGATGAGGCGGCTGATGGCGGAAAACGAAGCGCCAAAGGAATTGTATGAAAGAATCGGGATTTAGAAAAAGGGGTGATATAAGATGGAACAGAAACCACTGAATATTGTGTGGTTTTGTACGGACCAACAGAGATGGGATACTATCGGATGCCTTGGGAATCCGTATATTAAGACGCCGAATATCGACAAGTTCGTATCGGAAGGGGTGGCATTTACCAGGGCATATACCCAGGCACCGGTATGTACGCCCAGCCGTTCCTGCTTTCTGACAGGAAGATATCCCAAGACTACGAAAGCATTTTATAATGGGAATGATACTTATTCAAAGGATGAGAAGCTTGTGACGAAGCTGCTTTCGGAAGAGGGATATGTCTGCGGGCTTTCCGGGAAACTCCATCTGACCTCGGCTCAGGGCAGGATGGAAAAACGTACCGATGACGGGTACAGCTATATGCAGTGGAGCGAGCATCCTAACGATGACTGGCTGAATGGGGAGAACGATTATCAAAACTGGCTGAAGGAAAAAGGGTTGAAATGGGCGGATATTTATGGTGGGAAATATACGAGCATGGCCACCTGGCCGCCGACGCCTAATCCCAATTTTACGGGCAAGACGGTGGGCGTTCCCGCACAGTACCATCAGACGACCTGGTGCGTAGAGAAGGCCATTGAATTTATCGAAGAAAACAGAGGAAAAGGGCATCCCTGGCTAATCAGCCTGAACCCTTATGACCCCCATCCGCCTCTGGACCCGCCCCAGGAGTATAAGGACAGGCTGAAGGTGGAGGATATGCCGCTGCCCCTTTGGAAAGAGGGGGAATTGGACAATAAGCCGCCCCATCAGCAGAAGGATTTTTATCAGGGCGGACAGGATGGGCAGGCGGAGCCTTTCCCCGAACTGAGCGATGAGGAAAAAAGGGAACACTTCCGGGATTATTATGCGGAAATTGAACTGATAGATGATCAATTCGGTAGGCTGATGGATTATTTGGACCGGGTAGGGGAACGGGAGAATACGGTAGTCATTTATATGAGCGACCATGGGGAGATGAATGGAGATCATGGGTTGTATTGGAAGGGAGCGTATTTTTATGAAGCCCTGACCCATGTTCCGCTGATTATTTCCTGCCCTTCCAGAATATTGAAGGGGGTAAAATCCAATGCACTGGTGGAGCTGGTGGATTTGGCGCCCACGCTGATGGAGCTGGCCGGATTTGAAGTGCCCTATTACATGCAGGGAAAAAGCCTGGCGCCCATCCTCACGGGCAAAGCGGATAAGGATTACCATAAGGATTCGGTGTATTCGGAATATTACCATTGCCTGAAAGGAACCCACGAGGATATTTATGCAACCATGTATTTTGATGGAAGGTATAAGATTGTGAACTATCATGGGAAGGATTACGGGGAATTGTATGATTTGGAAAAAGACCCCTGCGAATTTGAAAATCTGTGGGATGCGGAGGGTTATGAGGAACTGAAAAACCGGCTGATTAAGAAGAATTTTGATAGTGCTATATTGAAAAATATGGATTTTTCTATGCATTTGGTGAATGAGTATTAAGGAAGGCGGACGGAAGAGCGGGTATGGGCAGAGCGTTTTGCTGCTGGGTTTTCCGCCGGGCTTTGCTAAGCAGAATGGGGAGGGGCTGGATGCCGTCCGGGCCGTCTGCAAGTGCCATCCGTAGCACGTGCAGACTAACCGCGGCGTCCGTGCCGCGGTTTCCCTGGGTTGTGCGCATTCTGCTAAGCAAAGCCGCGGCGGAAAACGAAGCAGCAAAACGCTCTGCCCATACCCGCTCTTCCTGGCGTTCTTTGGGAGGGATGAGGTGGTTTGGCGGAGGGAGTATGAATTGTATGCCTACAGTTTAATGCAGGATTTTATCATTCTCGCAGCGTCCGCCTCCATTAACCTAATAACATTGAAGGCTGAACTGTTGCCGGCATACGGAGATTTTATTAGGGAAAGTTTGATATTATATGGCCTTTATAATATAATATAGGAATCGAAGGGATATGGTTTTTTGGAAGTTGCATAATTGTAATTATTTTAGCGGAACAGAAAGGGGCTTGGATATGGAGTTTAAGGTTGGGGTTGGGAAATCCGATTTTGAAGCGTTGCGCAGGGCGGGTAATTATTATGTAGATAAAACCAGGTTCCTATACGAACTTGTGGAGGATACGGATAATGAAGTGGCTCTTTTTACGAGACCAAGGAGATTTGGCAAGACTCTGATGATGAGTATGATGGAGAATTTTTTTAGCATAAGAAAAGATAGCCGGGATATTTTTGAGGGTCTTGAGATAACGGGCTACAAAGAATTTTGTGATAAATGGATGAATCAGTATCCGGTGCTGTTTGTGTCTTTAAAGGATATTGAGGCGGAGGACTTTAATGGCGCATATGACATGTTAAAGGCCAGACTGGCTGATGTCTGTAAGAAGCTTTCTGATTTGGCAGATAATGATAAGGTCAATAGATTTGATGCTGAAACGTTTATCAGGCTGGAATCCCAGATGGGCGGTCTTTCGGATGTAAAGAATGCTTTAAAAACGATTATGCGCATGATGCATGACGTATATGGAAAGAAAGTACTGCTTTTCATTGATGAATACGATGTTCCCCTTGCGAAGGCGAGCGAGAAAGGTATAGGGGAAAACGGCTTTTATCCGGCTATGCTGGATGTGATAAAAGATATGCTGGGCACATCTTTAAAAGATAATGAATACCTTGCGTTTGCCGTTATCACAGGATGCCTGCGCATTGCGAAAGAGAGTATTTTTACAGGTACAAATAATTTTGCCTCTTATTCCGTGTTGGATGAGGATTTTTCGGAATACTTCGGATTCACAGAGAAAGAAGTGACGGACATGCTGAAAGCTGCCGACAGGGCGGATAAGGCTGATGCCATAAAGGAGTGGTATGACGGGTATGTTTTTGGAAACAGTTCAGTGTACTGCCCATGGGATGTGATGAATTATATGTCGGCGTTAAGGAAAAGGAAAGACGCAAAACCTAAAAATTACTGGAAGAATACCAGTCATAACGGAATCCTCCTTTCTTTTGTAAACAGGACAGATTTTAAAGTGAAAAGCAAGTTCGAAACCCTCATGAATGGCGGTACAATTGTCCAGACAATTTCGGACGAACTGACTTATGATACGCTTCATTCCTCTGAAGATAATCTGTGGAGCGTGATTCTGATGACGGGATATCTCACTAAAGCCAATGCCGATGAAGCGGGGGAGAGGGTGAGGCTCAAAATACCAAACAGAGAAATAGATTCTATTTTTGAGGATGCGGTTGTGGCACACTTTAAAAATACAATAGATAACAGTGTGCAGAAGGCCATGATGGAAGCCTTTTGGAAAGGAGATGGAGAAAAGGCGTCCGGGATGCTTTCGGAGCTTTTGTGGAAAACTATAAGCTATCATGATTACCATGAGGATTACTATCACACTTTTCTTGCCGGGGCGTTCGTAGGGCTGGGGTATGAAGTGGAATCCAATCGGGAGAAAGGGCTTGGAAGACCGGATATTTTGCTAAAAGATGATGACAACCGCAGGGTGATTGTCATAGAGGCTAAGAGGTCCGGGTATGAGGCGGACATGGAAAAGGACTGCGATGAAGCGCTCCGACAGATTAGCACAGGGAAATATGCGGAGGGATTGTATGGATACGGACAGATACTCTGCTATGGAATTGCCTTTTTTCAAAAACAGGCAAAGGTAAAAAGAATGTAAGTATTTGAATTCCATAGGATTTAGTGGCAATACTTGACAATATAAAAGGATGTTATATAATAGGAATAATTACTAATATTATTTGATTTATATGATAATCACATGGAGCAGCTGTAAAAAGAGCGGAAAGGAGAATTATGGATACAAATATTTTCAGAAAGATGTCATATGGTGTATATATTGTTACATCGATGGATGGTGAGAGGCCTGTGGGGTGTACGGCGAACAGCATTATGCAGATAACATCGGCACCGGCCACGGTGGCTATCAGCATTAACCATGATAATTATACCAACGGCTGTATCGAGAAAGCGGGGAAGTTTGCATTCTCCATCATCGCAGAGAACTCCGATGCCAAACTGATTGGCAATTTCGGATTCCGTTCCAGCAAGGATGCGGATAAGTTCGATGGGGTAGATTATGAAATGGTGCAGGGTGTGCCCGTTGTGAAAGGCACATGCGGCTATGTGGTATGCAAGGTTATCAATAAAATGGAGACGGAGACCCATACGGTTTTCCTGGGTGAAGTGATAGACGGGGAAGTTTATGACGGCGGGGCAGAGGCCATGACTTATGCATATTACCATAAAGTGGTAAAGGGAAAGAGCCCGAAAAATGCCCCCACTTATCTTCCGGAGGAAGGAGAGGATAAGAGCGCAAAAGCGCCGGAAGAGGAAAAGAAAAAAGAGAAATATATTTGCCAGGTATGCGGGTATGTATATGAAGGAGAGTCTTTGCCGGAAGACTATAAATGCCCGATTTGCGGCGTAGGGGCGGACAGGTTTAAAAAAGCTTAATGGGATGGGCCGTCAGATTTGTGTGGACACGATTTGGCGGCCCATTTTTGCAGGGGAGGCAAATCTACCGTTGCTTGCAATGAGTATATGGTGTAAAATCCAGAATGTCAACTTAATTTAAAAAGAGGTTGACAAACTAAAAGAAGAGGTGTTATGATTTTTTCAACAAGAGCAAACAGATGGGGAGAGGAGTATCATTATAAATATGGGAATTTATAGGATTAGGGCGCATCATGGGATGTGCCTTGCCTATTTTAAGGGCGAAGGATACAGCGAGGAATTTACAGAACATATGCATAGGATAAAAAGGGAACTGGAAAATAATCCTGAGGTGGCGATTATTAATGAAACGGATGATATTTGCGGGCATTGTCCCAATAATCTTTCCGGCATCTGCACAAGTATGGATAAGGTAGAGAAGTATGATAATAAAGTGCTGGGCTTATGCGGCTTAGAGGCCGGGGCGGTACTGGAATGGAAGGTATTTGAGGGGCTGGTGAAGGAAAGGATTTTGGATTCGGGGAAAAGGCATGGGGTATGCGGCGGATGCCAGTGGGAGCATCTGTGTTAGGAAATATTAGCGCCATAACATTCTTCCTCGCATTCCCGCTTGCGCCATGGGCAATATGAACCTGCCTGCATAAGCTATATATAGAGGATAGAATCGGGAGAGGCCTGGAAAAGGTAATGGAGAGATATGATTTCCGGGCTTTGAAGAAATGGAGGTATGGATGGAAAAGGCGAATGCAAGAGCGGAAAATTGGAGCGGGGAAAATCTGGATAGCGGAAGCTTAACCCCTATTAGCCTGAATTTGCTTAAGCCAGGGGAAAAGGGAAGGATTGCCCGGATATCATTGGGGGAGAATACAAAAGGAAAACTGCAGGATATGGGGTTTATGCAGGGAAGCTTGGTGGAATGCGCATATAGAAGCCCGTTCGGCGATCCGACCGCATATTTCGTGAAAGGCGTATTAATCGCCATAAGGAGCGAGGAAGCGGGTAAGATTTATATAGAGAAGGAACAGGAAATGGAGAGGCGGCAATGGGCTTGAGTAAATCTTCCGTAGGAATGGGCGCCCTGGATGGAGGGCTGGCAGTACATAAGAAGCGGAAAGACGATATTGTGGCAGCGCTGGCAGGCAATCCCAATGTGGGAAAGAGCACGATATTCAACAGGATGACAGGGCTGCGGCAGCATACAGGAAACTGGGCAGGAAAGACGGTGGCGAACGCCCAGGGATATGCGTTTTATGAAGGCCAGGGCTATGTGCTTGTGGATATTCCCGGTTGTTATTCTCTGGATGCCCATTCGGCGGAAGAAGAGGTGGCCAGAGACTTTATCCGTGCCGGAGAGTATGATGTGGTAGTGGCGGTATGCGACGCATTATGCCTGGAGCGCAATATGCGCCTTGTCCTGCAAATTATGCAGCAGACAGAAAAAATAGTGGTATGCGTGAATCTGATGGATGAGGCGAAGAGGAAGCATATTTCCATCGACCTGAAAAAACTGGAAAAGAGGCTTGGCGTGCCGGTGATAGGAACGGCCGCGAGGGATGGAACAGGGATGGGGGAACTGTACCTTGCGATAAAAGAAACTGCAAAAATAAAGAAGCGGCAGCTGCCGGAGCATGGCGGCGGATACAGGCATGGCGGGGAATGGACGCCGGAAGAGGTATGCCGGGGAATTGTGGAGCATGGGGATAAAGAATATGCAGAGGCCGACAGACGGAAGGATAAATTTTTTACAGGAAAAATAACGGGGATTCCTGTAATGATCCTTCTGCTTTTTTTTATTTTCTGGCTTACTATTGTGGGGGCAAATTATCCTTCAGGGCTGCTCCACAAATTTTTCCTTTCTTTGGAAGGGAAAATCATGTACGGATTATATTGTCTGGGCATGCCGGGATGGGTAAGGGAAATGCTGGTGTACGGCATGTTTCGGGTAGCGGCATGGGTGATTTCCGTGATGCTGCCGCCGATGGCCATTTTTTTCCCGCTCTTTACCGTAATGGAGGACTCCGGTTATTTGCCCAGGGTAGCTTTTAACCTGGATAAATGCTTTAAGAAATGCAGGGCATGCGGAAAACAGGCTTTGACAATGGCCATGGGATTCGGCTGCAATGCCGCCGGAGTAGTGGGGTGCCGTATCATCGACTCCCCCAGGGAACGGCTGATTGCCATAATAACGAATAGTTTTGTGCCATGTAATGGCAGGTTTCCACCACCATACAAAGGGAAACAAAATTGTTCCTCGGCGCTGACAATGAAGAAACAGCCGAATTAACCGTACCAATGTATGACTTTGGCGATTGGGCTTTAAAAATGAAAGCCTATCGCAAGAAAAACCATATCACACAACAGGAGCTTGCACAGCTTATGGGCGTAAAGCATTTTACACTTCGTAGCTGGGAACAAAAACAAGCAAAGCCACCTTACAATGTATGGCGGCTTCACAAACACTTATTTGATGATTCCATCAAGCTCACGTGATTTTAGGTTATCCAGTATTTTATCAATAATGGCTATCTTTTCATCCGTAGTTAGATTAGAACTGTTTAGCCTGCGTTCCACCACCTCTAAATGAAACTCGTTGATTTTATCGGAAAGGGCGTGAAAATCCATATTTTCTGGAACATGGATAATAACATTCTGAATACAATTTCTTTTCATTCACGCCCTCCTTTCGATAAATACCAGACACTTTATGTTATGAAAATGTCTGTATGTCCTATTCCATCTTATGAAGCTGTATGATTCTGGTGCAGTTTCATTTTATGTCATAAGCAAATCGAACAGCTCTGGCATAGCTCACGGGAATCCCACCCCTGCATGGTTCTCATGCAGCCGTACCCTTTGCCTGCGACGGTTCATTTACGCTCGGACTGTGGCTGTACGGGAGTATCATTATCACGATAGGGAGGTCATGGCGGCAGCTCTGCCAAAAGCTGCATACGGAACGCTGACTTGAATCGCTCGCTAATTCATCCCTCCTTTCGGGGTCATGGCGTGTCAGCCCGTCGGCTCTTTCCCTATCGAAACGTATTCGATTGCTTTATTCAGTTTTCAAGGAACAACGGCTTGTCAGCCTGTCAAAGCATACTGACGGCAATATGCTTTGATAGAGTGGCAAACTTCCCTGTTCGGGAAGCGTGTAGCATATCGGCACGCTTCCACGAAAGGGAAAATGTTTTATTCTTCTCCGATTTCAAAGGATAAAATCTTCGCAATCAGTCTGGTTTCCATCCTGCGGCGTAGAGTTTCATCCACGACCATGTGCTGATTCCCGTATTCGTCTTTCATGGGGCGTAAGGAACGTTTTGCGATAAAGCCGCTGTAATGCTTTACAATCTGGTTGATAGCTTCTGTATCGCCGTCCGTCGCCGCCACAATGACAGGAAAAGGAATCATGGGATATGTAGTCTTCATTCTTCGTTTTCCTCCATAAATTCTTTGATAAAGGCAAGTCCGCTGGTTCTGTGACGGTAAACCGTGGAACGGTTCAGTTTTAGCAGGTCTGCAATTTCTGTGTCGTTCATATCCATAAAATAATACAGCAGGATGATTTCACGCTTCTTGTCCGTCAGATTCCGTAATGCTTCGCTTAATAAATCGCTTTCCACTCCGACTGTGGAATCATTCAGCGTGAAGATATGAAAATCAGATGGGTAGCTGTCCACAGTTGCAAACTGACTGACGAGGTAATCGCCCATATCGGAAAACAGCGTTTCCCGTTTGGACTGTCTGGACAGGGCTTTCATATAGTCCTTGCGCTCATCGTCCATAGCTCGCTTGCAGATATAATCAAACTGATTCTCAATGGTTGTCTGAAAAGAAGATGGCTTCATAGTATCTCACCCCCTTTCTTGCCATGAAAGGGAGTGAATCGAACTCCTTTGCCCCCTTTCGCACTAAGTCCCGACACGAAAGGGCTGCCAGTTGCATTGCTGGCAAAAAAACTTTAAGAAAAGTTTCCAGCAACCAAAAAAGCACACAAACAGACTTTACAATCTGCTTATGTGCTTCATTAGTACCTGCTATGTATTGTGAAAAACCATATAGGTAGGCATTTTTATCTAGTGTAGGAGAATGGCTTTTTTTAATGACGTACCATTTGTAGAATTATGCCGAACGATTGTGTCGTGCATGGCGGCTACCTCCTTACGAGCCGCCGAGCTTTCATAGCTGATTTCAACACATCCTCTGTGGATTTCATTTAACAATCAAAAAGACGACGGCTTTCTTCAAACCGTCGTCTGGATTTAAAACTGATTTTGACGCAAGAAAATCATGCTGCCAGAAAACGGTTTTTTTTATTTGCCGTCTGGCAGTATATTTTTTTGTATAAATCGCATAATAGGAACTATAAAACCTTATAATACGTTTTTCTATACCTGTCACTTATTGAACAGGAACAGTAAAATGTAAATAGGTGGTTTATTATGCGTAAAAAAGAAGATAAGTACGATTTTAAAGCGTTTGGGCTTGCAATAAAAGAAGCCCGTAAAAAGCGAGGTTTAACCCGTGAACAGGTGGGAGCATTGATTGAGATTGACCCACGCTATTTAACCAATATTGAGAACAAGGGGCAGCACCCCAGCTTACAGGTGTTCTATGACCTTGTATCCTTGTTAAATGTGTCCGTTGATGAATTTTTCTTACCTGCTGCTGATCTGGTGAAAAGCACCAGACGCAGACATATAGAAAAACAGATGGACAGCTTTACAGATAAAGAGCTAATCCTTATGGAAGCCCTAGCCAAAGGTATTACAGATTCTAAGGAGATAGATGATTTATAATTCTAACTCCAATGAAAAGAGCCGATAAACTGAGATTTCATAACCTCAGTTTATCGGCTCTGCGTCTTAGCGTCTGGCTCTTTTATGATTGTGACTTTAAATGATTTAACATTTATTAAATTTTCTTGTCGGCATTTTGGACAATACAGAGGAAATTTGCTTATTTCAGTGTCATTTCTTATTTTTAATCTTGTTTTATTACCACATACAGGGCATAAAATCCATTTATTTTCCATATTTATTTTACCCCACTTTAGATTACGTATTTCAATTAAACGTTCTATATATTTTGATATAGCATTGTATAAGATATGTAGAAACATCTACATTAAACAAAATGCGGTTAATACTTCATTGATTTCTGTACAATTCAACCATTCAGTATTTGTTGGTTTGCTAAATGGTGAGATTCCTCCACATTTAATAATTTTCGCATGGTTTATTAATCTATTCGGAATACTATTCCGAATGGTTTTTTGTATCGTTTCTGGATAAAAATTGCAAAGAAATATGATGGTTTTTTTTGCTATCAAGGTTTCTATATTGTCATTTAATACCTGTTTTGCAGGTTTGTAAATTTTACCCATACGAACACCAGAGCCAATCAATAGTACGTCAAAATCTGATAGACAAGGGATTTCTCTATCCAAATCAAACAGAGAGCAGTCTTGTAATTTTGAAGCAATATATTCTGCACATAGCTGTGTACTGCCTGTTTTAGAAATATACATAACGGCAATTTTCATTATTTCTTCCGCTCCTTTCTGTTTTGGATAAGTATTAGTATCATAGTTATGAAGAACAAACATATAGAGGTAACTCCACAGTTCATATGGAAACTAATATTATTAGCAGTTACCATTGGTACTGACTTCATCCATAAACCACATATCAAGGTTGATATTAGTAGAATGGCAGTAATAGTAGCGCTGATAGATATTAATAATTTCATTTAACATGCACCTCCCATTTCTAAAGATAGATTTTTAAATATAATGTCAATAAGTTTTTCCTGCTCGACCATTACATTTTTAATATCACATTGAAGATATTTTTGGTAAGCAGAAGCATTTAAAAAAATGACTTGTACAGGCAAAAGTATTTGTGCAGCGAGTATTTTTATCTCGTATTCGTCCTTACTTTGCTTAAATATCTCTTTTAATACTGGCTGTATCATTTTATTTGTAATGATTCCACCTCCATTCAATTCATTTGCAACTGTAATTTTTGCTAGTGGATAATGATTATATCCTAGACATACAATTTCTTTAATCATGCTTTCCAGTCGAAGTAATGGGTCAATTTCTTTAGATGTTTTTTGTATAATATTCTCAAATAAATTACCCATGCAAATATTAACTGCCTCTATTAATAGATTGTCTTTTGACTTAAAATAGTAGTTTATTAACGCACTATTCACGCCAGCTTTTTCTGCAATCTGTCTATTAGTCAATTTACCAATATCCTGATTTTCCTGCATGGCTGAAACTACGGTTTCTAAAATTCTTTTTTTTGCTTCTGTATTGTCCACTTCTATATCCTCCCAACTATTTATTTAACTGTGATTTAATCATGATTAAATCACAGTTAAATAATGCCACGTTGTTTGAAATCTGTCAATAAGTTTAATTGGTTTTTTCTTTTTAATTTTTATTAATGGGCTATCTATCCATAAAAAAATATGAGGAGATAGCCCACATGTTATTTAATTATCTTCCAGTTATTCCCGTTCTTTTCCAGCACTAAGTCAAACTGTGATACCTGCGTTGCCTTTGTCTGCTGGTCTAGGTACTTCACAGCCACGGAAACAGTCACTTGACTGTTGCTACGGTTGTAGATGGGATTTACCAGTTCCGAGAATACATAATCTTTCCCAATAGGCTTTAACACGCCCCCATTCACATAATAGGACAGCTCTTTAGCGGTTGCGGTTGGGTAGAGCTTAAAGAATGTCGTCAGAAATTCGTTGATTTCATCCGTCGTCACAGCGTCCACCGTTCCGTCGCTTTCCTTTGCCTTTGGCGTATAGCCGGATTTCACGGGTGTGCTGGTAATGGTCGGATTCTTCGTGAGAACCATGTTTCCAGAGCCATCCACATAAACCGTGACTTCATAAGCGGAACGTACCGTTTTCGTGCTTCCGTTCTCCGTGATTAACTGTTCCACAGTGAAGATCACGGAGAACTGGTTTTCATCCACCTGTGTAACAGACCATATCTGCACCCCATTGACCGCCGAGGACACGGGAATATCCTTACGGATGGTGTCGGTATTTAATGCCTGCAAATCTCCTGTCATATAATTCTTGATGGCGTTCTCCCTGTTGTCAATGGAAGCCGCCGTCTGTTCCCATGAATAATAGACCTTTGCAAAGTTCGTCACAAAGTTCTCTATCTTATGGGTATCGACAATTTTTTCCTCAATGACCTTTGTTTCATGGATGGTATGAACGTCAATCGCCGTGAAATTCTTATAGACTGCAAAGCAGAAGCTGACCGCCAGCAGCACCCAAAGGGCAATTACAATCCGCTTGTGGGTATTCGCCTTATAGATACGGGGCTTCTTTTCTTTTGGCTGTTTCTGGTTTTCCTTTTTTCTTATTTGAATCATAGTTTTCATCCTTTCTATTTTGGGATTCTTCCTGCACTGGCTAAATGCTGCTGCCAGTAGGAACTTGTCAAATCGGCATAGCCGATAGGGTCGCCTGCATGAAACATACGGTTATTTCCTTGATATATCCCAACGTGCGTAATATAAGTGCCTGCATTATAGGTAGAGTGGAAAAAGACCAAATCCCCAGCCTTTGCTTCGGACAAGGGGATATGCTGTGTCACGTTGTACTGTTCCTGCGCCGTCCGTGGCATGGAGATTCCAGCCTTGCCGAAACACCACTGGACAAGACCGGAACAGTCAAAGGAGGTAGTAGGGGAAGCTCCGCCGAACACGTACCTCCAGCCCTCATATTTTAAGGCTTCATCCATGATAGCCTGTACCGTTTCGTCGTCAAACTGTGCTACTGTTAGATATTGTGACACCACCAGCACGTAGAACATATTTCCGTAGTTATACCGCCATCCGCCGTTTTTCTCCACAGCGATAGGGTTTGTGTAAGTCACTTTTGTTCCGCCGGATTTATCCCTTGCGAAACTTTCCGCCAGTTCAAAGGTGTATTTCTTCCCACGGTTCGACACATAGTCAAGAAAGCCGCCGCCATAGTTATAGGACTGAATGACGGCGTTTAGGTCACAGCCCTTTGCTTCGGCGGAAGCCACCAGTTCCGAGAAATACTTGCAGCCCTGCTTGATAGAATCCTCTGTGCTTAGTGAGTTTGGCGGCAATCCCAGCGATTCCGAGGACTGCATAACATCTTCCAGCGTGCCGCCGGATTCCACCTGTATAATTGCAAGCAGAACATTGATGTATTCCTCAATCCCGTATTCTCTTGCGTACTTTTCCAGCAGGGGCTTATGTGCCAGTACCTCCGCTGACACATTCACGCCGCCATACTGGATATGAGAACCGCCGCCGTCTTCTTCGTCCGAGAACAAGACGACCACAAACAGGAGCAGGGAGAAAATCAGCACGAACATCCCAGAGCTTGCAATGATGATATGCTTCAGCTTCATTTTTTCTCCCCTTTCTTAACTTCGGCGGCAGTTCTGGACTTCTCCTTTCTGGTTGATTCACGCTTAATGGTGGAGCTGCGTTCCTTGATGGAATGTCGCTGCGGCTCTTGCTCTGCTGTGGTAGGGGCAGCCGCCTTTGGCTGCGGTCTTTCTGAATGGGAAGCCGTCTGCACAATCTGACGTTCCGTCCTCTCTGGCGGTATATCCGCTTTTTCTTTCACGGATGATACCACAGGTCTTTCCGTAGGCTTGCCAGCACTTCCAGCCTGCACCGTGGCTCTGGCCGTCTGTGTGTGGCTTCGCTCCACAGGCTCATGTGATTCTGTCTGCGGTGTGGTGGCAGGTCGTCCATGAACAGGGGAAGCGGTTTTCTGCGGTTCTGCGTCAGAAGATTTCTTTTCTTTTGCCTGTTCCATTTCCGCTCTGCGCTCTGCAATGGTCTTCCTGCGCTGTTCCTCTTTTTCCTTGCGCCCCTCCGCTCTGGCAGTTCTGGTCTGCGTCATGCTGGATGTAAAGTCACGCACACCCTCCGATACCTGCGTTTTCCCGTGGTAAAGGGCGTATTTTGCATTGACAGGCAAATCCTTTGCCTGTTCTTTCAGCCCTGCGGCGGTGTCTACAATCTTGCCTTTGGTGTCCATGACCGCACCTGCCGCCTGTCCAGCCCGTTTGCCCATAGAAGCCTTTTCCTCTTTGCCAGTCTGTCCATCCGGTCGGGTATGGTCTGCCTGTGTGGTTCTGGAAGCTCCCGAACCGGAAGCCGCCCTCGATTGCTTAGAAGCCTTAGAAACGGCTGCACCAGCTCCAAGAGCCGCCACGGAACGCCCCAGCTTATGTTGTAATCGGTGCATATGGGCGTGCATGAGCATACGGGGTCTTCGCATAATACGGCTTCCCACGCTTTGGGAATCGCCGCTCTGCAAGGAGAACATACTCATTAAATCCCCCAGTTTGAAGTAGATTCCGGCAAAGGTCACAATCTGCAAGAACGCAATGAGGAAGAACGGATAACCTGCGGAAAGCGTATAGAGCATGGTGGAAATACTAAATGCTATTGTAATAATCAGCGTGATTCCTGCCCTCGTCAAAATGGTATTGAACAGCTTTGTAATGGCACGCTTTGACATTCCGTCAAAGGTGGGAACCATGCTTAAAATGAAGCTTACAGGCAGGAACATAGCGTAAATGATGAATAGCACCTGCGAGAAAATCATAATGCCTGTCAGCAGGAACACGAACACGGAAATACCGATATTGAAAACAAAGAGAAAAAACACCATCCCCAAGCGGTTAATGGTTTTCGTGACAGTAAGGTTCGTGTTCTCCCTGTCCTCGATTTCCTCCACAACGATTTCTTCCCTGTCTTCTCCATTGTTGGTGTCGGGGCTGGTGGATAGTAAACTCTCCACCCGATCCGCACCAACACTCTCCATATCCGAGTTGCCGTATTGAAGCAGAAGCCACGGCTGTTTTACTTGAATGGAAAAAAGACTGTCACGGATAAGGTCTACACTGTCTTTCCCCTGGCTTTCCGAGTTTGGCATGACAATCTTTGTACCGAGTGAAAGGCTGGCATTGCTGATGTCTGCGGAAAAGTCATTGATTTTCCCGATATAGTCGGGCGCATAGGCAATAAACGCCGCTGACAGTACGAATACCGCAACAAAATTTACAACGGCATGAATGGCTTTCGTGGTTTCCCGTTTAATAAGCCCCGTATAGGCAACGTAGATTCCCACAACAAGAATCAGAATCAACAGGAATCCGATATAGAATCCCTCTGAGGAAAGTCCGTTAGGGGTAACGCCTGCAAGGGTCTGCATATTCTTTCCGATAGAATCCGCCGTTGCCGATATGAAGTCCAGTGAGTAGGCTTCCTGTATCAGATAGCCCGTTGCGTTGGAAAGATACAGGCTGATTGTCCAGATAAAATTTGTGATGGCATACAGCCCGTACATGACCTGTTTCCCGATACCGTCCAGCCAGTTCCACGGCAGCCAATCCCAGCCCGTGTCCACATAAAAATCAAGCTGGTAATTGTCCAGTGGGTACTTGCTATATTCGTTGGCGGCATTGACGGTATCATCCACCAGCCCTGCGGCATGGGCTACCGTTCCCAGCGTCGCTAACAGAAAAATGGCACTCACGAATACTAAAAGTACCGTAACTGCCACTTTTCCAAGCCGCTGCATATTCCATTTTCGTTTCCGTTCCGGCTTGCCGCCTGCCGCCGGATTCCGGTGCAGCAGATTTTTTATTTTCATTCCTCCACCTCTTTTCTGACGGGCGGTCTGGTATCAAAGGCGTGCAGCAGGTCTTCAAATATGGGATGGAACTGTATCACGCCGACACGTCCGTATAGGTCACTGATAAGGCACTGTCCATTTTCAAGGTCACGCAACCGCTTCTGGTTGTTCTCGTCCTCTGCGTCTACACCGAAGAAAGCTAGGGTCTTCTTAATCTCGTTTATGTCCGTAGAGCGGAACGCAAATTTCAAGCCGAGGTTGTTTTTCAATTTTTCATCCAGCAAATCGTCTGTGTTCTGTGTCACGAAATATACACCTGCGTTCATGGCACGCCCAGCCCTCACTAATTTCATGGACAGGGTTTTTCCCTGCGCCACCTGTAAGAAGCTCCATGCTTCGTCAAGGTCTACAATCTTAAAAATGCTGCGGTCTGTGTGGATGAAATCAAGGGCAAAGGTACTGATAACGATTAGCATAGCCACGGATAAAAGCTCCATTGTGGTATATTCCTCAAAGCTGGTTTCCTTATCCGGCAGCACCAAATCCGCTACCTGTATGATGTTCAACTGCTTTTCAAGGCTGATGGACTGCTCCACATCCCCGTGTGAGAAAAGCAGGTGTGCAAAATCGTAATCTGTGAAAGATTCGATATGGTCGGCAATGCTTACGCTGATGGGCGTTCCCTCCACACGCAATTCCTCAATGACTTTCAGTAAGCCCCGTTCCTCACTGTTGGTTACGGCACGAATGGCTTTTCTAAGGACAGGGAACTTTTCGCCGTCACGGGAGGAAATGCCTGTAAGGAATGTGAGGATGTCGATTGCCAGCGATTCCGAATCTTTCGGATTCTCCATAATCACGTAGGGGTCAAGCAGCCCCTTGTTTTTCTCGTCCGAGGTCAGGTTGACAATGTTAATCTCGTCGGCAATTTCCGGCAGCGTTTCTTTCCAGTTCCCACGTTCTGCCTTTGGGTCTACAATAACAGCCTGTGCGCCGAACAGGACGGAGTAATAGACAATCATATTATTGGAGAATGATTTTCCGCCGCCCAATGAGCCGACGAAAGCGGCAGCGAGGGCATTTGTCACAGAACCTTTTACTCCTTGACTGGCGAGGGCGGGTTTCAGATACACATTCCTTCCCGTGTCAAGGCTGTACCCCACATAGATTCCCTCATTCTCCCCCAACATCTGCGTTGCCCCGAATCCCAATCCGGCGAGGAAATCGCTTGTCACATACTGGATGTAATCATTCATATACCGTTTGCTGGCAGGCAGAAATTCCCCATGCAAGCCCAGCATATCCCCAAATGGACGCACCAGCTTCACACTCAAATCGTCGTAGAAGTCCTTGACTTCATTACAGCGGCGTTTCAGCTCGTCAAGGTCGGGAGCTGTGACACGCACCACGTAGGACAGCTTATACATGGATTCCTTGCTCTGGTCTAAGGTGGTTTCCAGCTCATTCACACTGTCCAGTGCTTCCGCCACGTTGGAACTGGTTTCGTTGTCGCTCTGCCATGCGTGGTTATCCAAGTCTTTCAGCTCTTTCTTCTTGTTGCGGACAGTGGACAGGGCTTTCCGGTTCGCCACGATTTCCACATTCATGCTGGTATCAATGGGGAAGGTAAACTGCTGTTGCTGATAGTAGAAGATTTCAGACGACGGGAAGTCCAGTTCGCCCACAATGGAATTGATGGTAAAGTAAGCGACGTATACCGTGGATTCTTCCTGCTCGATTTTCAAATACCGCTGTTTTTCTTCAATCAGACAGCGTGTCGGCTTGATAAGGTCGTAATATTTTATCAGCGTTTCCTTATCCAGTTTTTTCTTCGGCAGATAGTATTCGTAGTCCTCATATGCCGTTCCTGTCTGCCCGTAAAGGTGTTCTATGAGATAGCCAAAATCGTCCTTGTCCAGACGGCGGACTTTAAAGCGGCGTGAGATTTTATTTTCCAGCAGTTTTTCCATCTTAGAGTAACGCCAGATTTCATCATTGCTCATAGAAACAAAATCTCCCATGAGCTTATGGTTCACATCGTGGATGAAGTCAGAAAAGGCGTTTGCCGCTTCTTTACCCACGCTTTTAATCGTGACTTCCTGCTCATTCAGAATCAGCTTGAAGCCGATAAAAAAACGGTAGTCCACTTGATTTTCCCCAATCATGGAAATAAGGGCTTCGGTCTGTGCGTCGATTTTTTCATAAGCAATTTCTTTCAGCCTGCCGGACACTTCCTTTTTAGAGCGTTCCTGCGCCGCCCGTATGCTGGATTCTGTGCTAATCTGCAAAGCGTGGATTCTTCCGTCACGGTTCTGTGCGATTAACTGCCGAAAGGAATCATGCACTTGATATTTCTGTTCTGGACTAAGGAACGAATAATTGTAGGGAAGCAGTTCATAGTAAGCAAAACATTCCCCGTCGTTGTTCCACACTAGATTGTTTTCGATATATTTAATCAGATATGCCATAAATTTCACTCCTAACTGCCGTGATGGATTCTGCCGGATAGTCTTTCCCCAGCTTCACGGTCTTACCTGCATAGGTCAGTTTCGGGCGCACCAGATAGGCGATAACGGATTTCAGAAAGCCGTAAGGTTTCTTCCCATCAAAGGTTTTCTGGCACATGAACCATGTAAGCGCAAGGGGAATCCCAAAGTATTTGAGGAAAACCCCGTCTATCATGGACAGCGGCGGCACATTCCCAAGCAGCATGACAGCAAACAGTGATACCACAAACCACGTCATTTGCGTAAACGTGATGGGGAACGGCAGCTTGAAATCATTGATGGAATAAAGTACCTTTTCCACCGACCAGATACTTGTATAGCTTCGGATTTTCTT
>JAETTM010000114.1 GCA_021769135.1 Lachnospiraceae bacterium
AAAAGAAATACAATCCCTGCCGGAATGATACAGACACCGATTGCCGCAAGCACATACGATAATCTGCCGGATCTTAACTTCCCCGTAAGAAGCCCCGCCGCAATACTTCCCAATATAGTGGCAACCGCCATCGCGCTCTCCGCCCCGCCATAAAATTTTGCGTCCAGGCCAAGCACAGTCCGCACAAGAAAGGGCAGCCCCACCAGCGTGACCCCCATGACAAAAAAGCGTGAGAATGCCGCCAGAAGCAGCATCTTCATGATAGTCGGCTGCTCTTTCATGATAAAACGGATACTGCTAGAAAAATCATTTTTTACCATGGACAAAACATTTCCCTGAAACTCCCTGGCCTGATAGCCCAATTTGATAAAGCATTCAAATAACGCCGTGACAAAAAAGCATACAACACTTGCGTACATCACCGGCTTCAAACCGACAGCAGAATATAAGATACCTCCCAGCAAAGGCGCGATCAGATACGAAATGGACGCCACCTGGTTTACCACCGCGTTTCCCTTAATAATGTTATCGCCTGCCAGCATCTGCGGGATACACGCCTGCACCGTAGGCGTTTCAAATGCCCCAAGAACAGAGAGTATCACCAGCAGCACGCTAATCACTACAACTGCATTGTCCCCGGACAAAAAGACCGCTGCGCATAGGACAAATATTCCCGTCAGCGTGTCCAGTGCCACCATGATATTCCTCCGATCCGCCCTGTCAGCCAGGATTCCTCCAATGGGGGACAAAAGGATCGTCGGAATCGTCGCAATAGATAAAATCCCCGCAAACACAGCCGCCGAACCCGTCACCTCCAACACATACATGGACAGCGCCAGACGCAGGATATAATTGCCAAACAAAGAACTTGCCTGCCCCAGTACAAGGAGTGTAAAATTTTTCGTAAAAAGTTTCTGCTCCATCCGCTACTCCTTCCTTTCTTCCCTATAGCCTCCCAGTATCCTCTCTGTCCGTCCAACCATCTCATCCTCTATGATCGGAAGCCCCATTGCCGCAAGAACCTCCGCAACAAACCTGCACTTATGCCGAATCTCTTCCGCATCCGCCGGGAACACGGACGGAAGCAGCCAGAAATTGACAAGGGGCAGCAATTCAGAAAGCTCCTTTGCGTATTCCGTCCGGATCGAACCGTCACGCCGCCCTTCCTCAATCAGTTCCAGCCATAAAGGAGTCAGCACACGCCGGTTCGCCTCCACCGCAGCCGCCAGAATGCGCGGGTCTTTCAGGATGGGAATGGCCTGCGTACTTATTTCTTCCCGTTCCCCATCAGCCCTGTCAAAAGCAAGCACTTCCCGAATCTTCTGCAGCCCATTCAGATCTGAACGCCCCCGAACCGCCTCAAAAGGATTATTCTCCAAAAACATCCGATTCCCCAAAGCGTGCATGACCTCTTCCTTACTCTGGAAAAACCGATAAAACATCCCCTTTGCGCCGCCTGCCAGCTCCATGATATCCGTAATGGCAGTTTCCTCATAACCTTTCGATAAAAACAGCTCCTTTGCCGCATCCAAAATTTCTTTCTTCCATTGTTCCGGCTGTTTTTTCACTGGCCTTGCCAATTTTCCCCCACCCCTTTCAATAGTTATTGACTTTAAGTCAATAATTATTATACAAAGAATTTATCTCCATGTCAATTACTTCTGCAAATACTCTCTCAAATGCAAAAAAATCCCATAAAAAAAGAACCGAAAAATGCCACCTCAGCATTTTCAGCCCTTTTTATAAACTTACAATAGAATTTTGATAATAAAATCCTGTCCTGGATTCTATGATATAATCCCGCTTCCGCTCCTAAAATGATTCCAAATATTTCTGGAGCCTATCCGCAAACTGTCCAACATGTATCCCATCCACAAAAGAATGATGAGCCTGGACCGATACGGGCATGACAATCTTACCGTCCTTCTCATAATACTTCCCCCAGTCGAACAAAGGCGTCGCATTATCCTTTTTCCCAGAATTGGTATGTGAGATATGCGTATAGGTGACCCAGGGCATAGGCGAACACTGGAACACATCATTTCCAAGGGGACCAGTAAAATATTCCTTCTGCTCCCTTGCAATCCTTCCCGCCATCTCCACATATTCCTGAATACTGCCCCGAAGCGGCACATTGACCACTTTGAACAGCCCCGTATCCTGATTCAGATAAGTAAAGGCAGTATCAATATGCTCAAAAAGAACCACCTTCCCATCCAGAAAACGATACCGGAACGCTTCAATCTCATCCGCGCATTTACATACCGCATACACAAACGCAAGCGTAAAAAAGAGGTTCTGCGCCTTCACCTTCCGCCGGAAATTCGTGATATCCGCCTCAAATGTCACACAGAAAGCAGGTTCCACGCTCTCCCTGAAAACCATACAGTGCATGGCCCTCTCCCAATTTCTTTCGTCTATCACCTGATAAGTATTCATTCCAGATACTCCTATTTCGTCTCCACCGGACACCCAAGTTTACCCTGTAAATCCCTGACCTATCCAGCTTAGAACCTTTATTGTTATCAACATATTGCGGCACATTCCCACTGTAAATCAAAAATTATATTCCAAAATATCGAATTGCCGTTTCCTTGTATTTCCTTAACAAAATATCTAATTCTCCCTTTGCCCAATATTTAATAGATTCATTTTTCTTAATTCTATCTATGGTTTGCGGACTTAACATACCACTATAAAATAATCCATAACCACTGGCGTTAAATTCTTTAAGTAAATCCGGTATTTCAGAAATATCTTTTCTATCTATTTGGGCCTTCGTATGTTTGCATTGAAAAATCCAATGCTGCTTCTGTTCCTCTAAAATAGTTTTCACCATCATATCAGCTTCTAAATCTACACCCCCATCGGAAGCTCTCGTATTCCCTCTTTGAGTAACATTTAGAAAACCCATATCCACCAATAAGTCTCTACACATTTTTTCAAACGTTCTATCATCCAACTTGGAAAAATTATACTCTTCATGTAAAAGCTCCGGAGATATAAAAGGCAACAGCTTATTATACATTTCCTGAATACCCTTATACTCTTCAACGGCAAATATATCCTGCTCACCGTTCAAAGCCATTATAATTGCCCAGAAACCACTGTGCAAAGTTTTAACTACCAATATATTTTGACTTATTTCATATTCCTGACAATCTTTATCCTCTACCTCCATGATATCTAAAAATGCATTGATACGTTTAAGATACTCGCTGTTTATAGAGACTTTTAATTCTCCAGATTGCGCCAAACAGTATTTTTCACCGGAATAAATTTTATCAGCCATACAAGTCTGGAACTTCATCGAATCCTTAATCTTTTTAAAAGAATCATCGCCATAACCTGCAATGAAAGCCCCCTGCCGATCTACAAACACATTATCTATATTACCAAATTTTGAGGGATATCGTTCTGATATATCTGAATAATCGGACTCCATCAACATTCTATAAGCATACTTTATCTCATCTCCATACTCTAAAAACGCACAATATTCTGATTTAAAATTTATCATTAAATACTCTTCATCTATTTCTGCATTTCCATACGATGCAAGCGCTGATTCAAAAGCTCCCAGAATTTGTTTGATATTTTCAAAATCGTATTCCACATTAAAATATCCAACATGCACATCTGTAAATGGGCATCCCATTCCATCAAAGAAATCCATTCCAGGCAATATTCCATATGATTTTCCTAAAGCCTGCATCACTAATAACTTTTCCCTATCAATTTCGCGAACAGTAAGCAAGCTATCATATTCTTCATATGTAAATACATGATATATGTCACAACAATCCGCTTCTAAATCAATGATTACCACATCTTCAAACATGATATACTCATCTTCTGATTTTCTACGGCCTACTATTTCAATTTCATTATCCTCATCTATGGAATCAATCATATATACAGCTTTGCATTTTTTAATAAATTCTTCCTTTGTCATGGTATTATCCTTTTCTGCCCGATATCGGCAACAACTCTAACTCATCATTATCTGATATCTCAACTTGAAAAATTCCTGTAATTCCAGCCGTTTCTGCTGCATTAACAACTAACTTTTTGGAATCTGCTTCCATATTTAATCCAAGTATTACCCCATATGGCTTCCATTTTTTATATACCGGAGCATTTAAATAATAAGGTGTGCTAAGGATTGCACGCCATTCTGCATCATACTCATGACATTTTTTCTTAATAAGAGTAATCTTTTCTTTTTCCCAAGGATGATCAGAGACAAACTGCAACAAGGGATTCGTATACGAATTATTCAAATTCACCAATAACTTGTGTACCACATAATCTCTGGCATAGATTGTGGCATCATATTTTTCATCAGAATAGCACATTGGATAAATATATGCATTCAAATCTTTGTTCATACAATTTAAGCACTCTTTTTCAGTCCCACATAACCAGGACGAATCATCACTTCTATCATAAACCACAGCAAAGCCCTTATGCTGATCCGCATATTTCAGCCATAAATTTTCGTTTTTCCACGTATCAGAAAAACACACTGAATAAATTTCCTTGCGTAATTCCCTGCGAATCCCTTTAAAAAAATCATAAGAAACATTTCCTATAAATTCAGCAGTTTTATCTGTCAAAAAGTTTTGACATTCCTCATTTGAAATACCTAAATAATCAGAAAAACCAGAAAGCCGCTTCTCATTACTTCTTAAATCCTCTACTTCCTGCTTAATCCCCTCTAATACCAGATTACGGTCTATCCTTATATATGTATCAAAAGGATCATCATAATAATCCGATGTAGAAAAATACATCTTGTTTTCTATCAATGCAGAAAGCGACTTATTATTTACGGAACGATACCTATATAAAAATCTTGGAAACTTAATTGTCGCCAATAAGCTTTTTATATCATTTTCAACATCTTGTCCATCCAGACCACACAAAGTATCCCAAAACTTCTTTCGTTCTTCACTACTCATGCTCCATTCTGTATTCATCTCCGCACCTCTGATTCTTCACCATATTTTTAGCTTCCCACTACACAATAATACCACATATTCTCACTTTTTACTATAGAGAAACTCCGGCATGTACCAAACAATACCGAAGTTCCACTTAATTCATATAAAATTGTCAAGGCAATAATCCTACAAAGATTTTCGCCCATTCATCTGGAACACATCATGCCCCATAATGCTCCGTACCGCCTGCCCCAGACTCCTTGCCCTCCCATGCTGATGGTAAGGCTGTGAAGCCCTGTGCTTATGGAAAATAATACACTCCCCCTCCCCCGGATACTCTGGATTATGGATATACCAGATATGCCCCGTATTCTTCGACTGGATCGTCACATCATATTCCTCCGCCAGAATAATGTTAAAATAAGACCTATCCAGCCTCCCGATCTCTTCCGCCCGGAACATCAGCCACTCCCCCTTTCCCGAACCACGCCGCCAGCGCGTCCTCCACGATACCCGCCACATCCGCAGGCTTCACACTCCCAAAATACCTCTCATATACCTCCGCCGGCAGCCTCACGCTCCTTCCGGCAGCCGCCTTCTTCCCTTTCCCGCCATCCAGTGCCCCCAGCACCGCCTCTTCCGTCACATTCCCCGCCATGCCCCTGACGCACTTCGCCGTCTTCGCATCCAGCTTAATCCTGCCCTGCTCCGCCAGCCCGGACACCACTTCCTGCTCCTTCTCCGACAGATAAGACAAATCCACCGCCGCCACCA
>JAETTM010000022.1 GCA_021769135.1 Lachnospiraceae bacterium
GCCACAATTAAAAAGTACGAGTATGGCATCCGCAATCCAAAGCCCGACCAACTGATGAAAATTGCAAATGCTTTGGGTATCAGTATCAATGTTTTCATGGATTTTGATATAGAAACGGTATCAGATGTATTGTCCTTGCTGCTAAAAATGGACGAACAATTAGATATGGACTTTGAAGCAGAGAGATATGAGGACGGAAGCTTCAATCCCTCTACAATCAAAATATCCTTTAAAAACTCCCTGCTCAATCATAAGTTAGGCGTATACATGAAAGCAAGGGAATTGCAGGAGAATCTTTTGAATGATACAGAACGCTTCTCGTCGGAGGAAGAACACCAACGGGCGATTGAAGCACTCTCAAAGGATTTAGACGCTGTTAAGCAAAGTATTCTTGACGACAGCAAGATTGTCAAAAAGGGTGTTAGAGGTATATCTGTTAAAATATATCCCGAAAATGAATGAGAAAAATTTTGTGCAAAAAGTATTGACTTCCACGTAACGTGATACTGTATTCTTTTCTCATAGGAGCAGAATAGATATAAGCCGGCAATCTCTGTCTTGCTTCTTCACAAATTTAAGGAGCTGATAAGAATGCGAACCATAAGCCAAGTTGCAGAATTAACAGGCATAAGCACACGAACACTACAATACTATGACGAGATTGGATTGTTAAAACCAAGCGAATTGACCGAATCCGGCTATCGTCTATATGATGATGAAGCCTTGCAAAAGCTACAACAAATCCTGTTTTTTAAGGAATTGGGATTTAAGCTGAAAGAGATTAAAGAAATTCTGCAAAAACCCGACTTTGACAAAATCAATGCTTTCAAAAGACAAAAAGAATTGCTTTTGCTGAAGCGCAATCGGACAGACAGACTTATACAGCTTCTTAGCCGCTTAGAGAAAGGAGAGCAATGTATGAGTTTTAAAGAGTTTGATTTGTCTGATTACATTACCGCATTAGAGGATTTTAAAAATAACAGCACTGATGATGTTATCAGGCACTGGGGAAGTATTGAAAATTTTGATATGTTTATTCAGAAAATCAAAGATGATGAAGCAGAGGTAGCTAAACTTGCCATTCAACAATTCGGCAGTATTGAAAAATACACAGAAGCCATGAAGCATAATTTAGAGCATTTCTCTGAACTCATGAATACACAATTAACGGCGGAAGTGAAAGAAATCGGAAAACAATCTGATATACTGTATGGCAGATTAGCCGCCAATTTGTCAGAAGATGTTTCTTCCCCTAACATACAATCCATTGTAGATGAACTGTTGCAGCTTATACAGAAAAACAGCGCTAACGTATCCCTTGATAAGCCCTATATCAATGTTCTTATCGACACATATTCAAGCGATTATATTAAAAGCATGACTGACAGTAAATATGGAAAAGGGGCTTCTGATTATATTGTAAAAGCGTTCCGTTATTACTCGGAGAATAACGCTTCCGAAAACAATTAGAACCATTTTAGAGCCAACAGGCATAAAGCAATCCCGGAAACGCCCATTTTATCAGCATTTCCGGGATTTTATCCGTTACTCAAACTCATCAAAAATCAATACAGACTCCCCTGGATACAATGTAGTTCTGTATTCTGTTGACAGTATCATAAAAAAGGTGTCCAAATCCTGCAGATAATTCAGGAAAGCATCTTTCACAGCTTCACTGATATCATTAAAATCAATTATAATATAACTCTTGTACTCTTCTCGGGCAAATACCTCCGCAATCGTAGATTTTCCGATACGTCTGGCTCCCTCAATAAGCAAAGCCTTAGCTCCTTTCGTATTTTCTTTCCATCCCTTTAATTTCTGATATATCTTTCTTCTGAAAATCATATTCATGCCCCCTGTATACTTCAGCTCACAACCCCGGTCACTTTGTCAGACCCGGTTCTCATCATGAGCACTTTTATAAACATAATATCATTTCTTTCTGTAATACGCAAATATTCTCCCTTTTTATTTTCACATAATACGCATATATTATATCGTCATTTTTTCTGCAATACGCATGTATATGATTCTTTATTTATTTGCAATGCGCACATTTCATTGTGCTGCTCCCCATCGTCCTGTCTTCTCCGGCATCCAAAAAGAGTGGCCAGCACATATCTGCACCGCCACTCCTGTCTATCCTTGTCTCTATATTCCCTTAAAACACCCCAAAACACTTCCCAATCCAATACCCCAGCCCCAGCACCCAGCTGGTAAAAATCCCATACAAAATCACCGGCCCGGCAATCGTAAATATTTTGCATCCCACGCCGAACACCTGGCCTTCCTTTTTAAATTCTATAGCCGGGGCCGCCACGGAATTGGCAAACCCGGTAATCGGCACAAGGGCGCCCGCCCCGCCGAACTTAACAATGGAAGGATAAAGATTGAACCCTGTCAGCAATATGCTGCACAAAATCAAAATGAGGGAACACCAGCTCCCTGCCGTTTCCTTATCAAGCCCCAGCGTATTCGTACAATAGTTCAGAATAAACTGTCCAATCGTGCATATGATTCCGCCCACCAAAAATGCCTTCGCCATCTGCAGCCAAAGATTGTGGGTCGGCGTCATTTCCTTTACATATTCCTGATACTCCTGTTTCATTTGCTCATCCATATCGTTTCCTCCCTTTATCCTTTACTGAATCTTTTCCTTAGTATCTGAAAAATGCGTAAAAATATTCCATAACAATAAAAAAGAACCATGAAAATCGACAAAAGCGGCCTCGCTGAATTGTAAAAAAATCGAATTAGGGCTTGACAAGAAATATCCTCTTATATAAATTAAACATACTGAAGCAGAAAATATAGAAATTAATACCCACTGATTAAAATGCCATTTACATGGAGAAATGGGGTCAAAATGGAAAAATCAAGAACAACATGGATTGATTCCCTCAAAGGGATTGCTATTTGCGGAATCGTAATGGTTCACAACAGCGCTTCCAGCCTTCCGGGGCTGTTTGGGAAAATAGAAAATACCGGCAAAAACGGTGTGCAGCTTTTCTTCCTGCTTTCCGCCTACCTGACTTTCGTATCTCTGGAACGTTTTTTTAATGACAAAAATACATGTTACGGCCCTTCTCTCTTCCCTGGCCGTTTCCATCATTCTGACGAAAGCGTATGACCGTCCTTCGGTGGCCCTTCTGAAAAGAATTATCAAAAAATAAAAAAACAATAAATTCAACAGCATGCTATTGACAGCATGCTGTTATTTTATTATACTTCATATCAATCTCTATGATGTTGCCTTGCAGCATTCCAGCATCAAGTCAACAACCCCGCTGCAAGCAACGGGGCATCAAATTTGCAACGCTGCAGAGCAGCGGGGTATTGACCCTCGCGGCATTCGCCAAATGCTCGTGCAAGCACGGCACTTGGCTCATTGCTCGCGGGAATAAAAAATGCCGTATATCAAGCATTTTCGGCGTAAAAAGCCAATTGCGCACTAAAGTTTCCAGGCTTTGAAAGGAGTATAGTGATAGACATGGAAAGCAAACAATTCCGCAATGGAGAACTCATCAAACGCATTAATGACAAAGTTGAAAAAACCGTTAATAACAAACTGCTGACCTACGGCCTTACATCCACCCAGTTCAAAATGCTGGTGACGCTGCATCTAAGCCCTGGCAACACGGCTGCATTGAAAGATTTGGAAAAGTACTTTGGAGTCGCCCAGTCCACGGCAGCCGGCATTGCCTCCCGTCTGGAAAAGAAAAAATTAGTGTCTTCCTTCAGCGATGCAAACGATAAGCGTGTCAAACACGTACGGATTACCGATGAGGGCCTTCGCATATGCCTGAATGTCAGGGAATCCATAATAGAAACGGAGCATAAGCTTTTTTCCGGGCTGATGCCGGAAGAAGAGGCCGAGCTCAACCGCCTGCTGCACAAAGTTTACCGTTCCATTAAATCATAAATAGAAAGGTATGGTGATTGCTATGTTAAAAACACTTTATCAACAAATCGGGGAATATAAAAAGGATTCTTTCCTGACCCCCGTTTTTACGGCTCTGGAAGTCCTGATGGAAATACTGATACCCTTTGTTACCGCATCCATCATCGACAAAGGGATTGAGGCCGGAAATATACGGATGGTCTGCCTGTATGGCGCCATTATGCTCATACTCGCTTTTTTCAGCCTTTTTTTCGGCATTCAGGCCGAACGCTATGCGGCTTCCGCCTCTTCCGGCTTCGCCTGCAACCTGCGCGAAAGCATGTATGCCAATATTCAGACTTTTTCCTTTTCCAATATTGACAAATACAGCACGGCCGGGCTCGTTACCCGTATGACCACAGATGTGACCAATCTGCAGAATGCTTACCAGATGGTCTTGAGGATTGCCGTACGGGCGCCGCTGATGCTGTTGTGCAGCATGTTTATGTGTATCGTCATCAACCGGAAGCTCAGTTTGATTTTCCTGTGCGTACTCTTTTTTCTTGCCATCGTCCTTTTTACGATTATGCGCAAAACAATGCCTGTTTTTGACCAGGTATTCGGGAAATATGATGATTTAAACGCCAGCGTGCAGGAAAATGTCTCCGGCATCCGCGTTGTAAAAGCATTTGTAAGGGAAGATTATGAAAAAACCAAATTTTCCAGGGCCTCCGAAAATTTATACCGCCTTTTTGTCAGGGCGGAATCCATGCTGGCCTTTAACAGCCCTATCATGATGCTGTCCATTTATGGCTGTATCATCGCCCTGTCCTGGCTGGGGGCGCATTACATTACAGACGGGCTTCTTACCACCGGCAGCCTGACTTCCCTTTTCAGCTATATCATGAGCATGATGATGTCGCTCATGATGCTCTCCATGATTTTCGTCATGGTTACCTTAAGCGCCGCCAGCGCCAGGAGGATAGCGGAAGTCCTGGAAGAAAAGGCCGACCTGTCCAACCCTGACAGCCCGGTAAAAAATATCCCCGACGGGAGCATTGACTTTCATCAGGTCAGCTTTTCTTACCGCAGCGGCAGCGGGGAGGATACCCTCAGCCATATTGATTTGCATATCGATGCGGGCGAAACCATCGGCATCATCGGCGGTACCGGCTGTGGAAAGTCCAGCTTTGTCAGCCTAATCAGCCGCCTCTATGACGTGACGGAAGGCACCGTCTGCGTAGGCGGCCAGGATGTCCGTTCCTATGATATGGACGCGCTCCGGGAACAGGTAGCTGTAGTCCTCCAAAAGAATGTGCTCTTTTCCGGCACCATTCTGGATAATCTGCGCTGGGGAAAAGAAGACGCTACGGAAGAAGAATGCATGGAAGCCTGCCGCTTGGCATGCGCCGATGAATTTATCCAGCGTTTTCCCGACAAATACCATACCTGGATAGAGCAAGGAGGCAGCAATGTATCCGGCGGACAAAAGCAGCGCCTCTGCATCGCCCGCGCCCTGCTGAAGAACCCTAAAATATTGATTCTCGATGACTCCACCAGCGCCGTGGATACCGCCACCGATGCCAAAATCCGCCAGGCATTTTCCACGAAGATACCGGGCACTACGAAGCTGATTATCTCCCAGCGAATTTCCAGCGTACAGGATGCGGACCGCATCCTTGTCCTGGAGGATGGCAGGGTGAATGGCTTTGATACCCACGAAAATCTGCTTCGCTCCAATGCTATTTATCAGGAGATTTACGATGTGCAGATGAAGGGCGGAGGAGACTTCGACCATAAGGCTGGATGATGTTTTGGGTTGAGAAAATATTCCAGCAATATTCAGCCAAGGTTATTATTATGGGAAATGAAGCAGGCATCAGTTTTAAGAGATGCGAAGCATATTTGAAGATTTTAGATAGATAAGAAAGGAGTCTGTTTTATGATGCAACCAAAAAATAAACCGCCTATAGGGAATATGAGAAAGCCGGGCGAGGGGCAGGCCGCTTCCCTGAAACGGATGATTGGATATATTCTGAAAAATTATAAGTTTTCCTGCCTTGCGGTAGTTGCCGGGATTTTTATTTCGGTGCTGACCACCCTTTGCGCTACGCTATTTATGCAGCGGCTGATTGACGATTATATTTTACCTCTGACCAGGATGGCTATTCCGGATTATGAGCCTCTGGCACAGGCTTTGCTTTCCCTTTCCGCCGTCCTGTGCGTGGGCATCCTCTGCTCCTATGGGTACAACAGGATTATGGTCAACGTAAGCCAGGGAACGATGAAAAAAATACGTAACGAGTTGTTTTCCAATATGGAATCGCTGCCTATCAAATATTTCGACACCCATGCCCATGGCGACATTATGTCGGTTTATACCAATGATGTGGATACTCTGCGGCAGCTTATTGGCCAGAGTTTTCCCCAGCTTGTAAATTCCAGCATTACGCTGGTTTCCACATTTATCAGTATGGTGGTGCTGAATATCCCCCTTACTGCCATTTCCCTTTTCATGGTTGCCGTTATGCTTTTTACCACATCCAAAATGGGCGGAAAGGCTGCCAGATACTTTATGCAGCAGCAAAGCGACCTGGGCAAGGTCAACGGATACATTGAAGAAATGATGGAAGGCCAGAAAGTAATAAAAGTATTCTGCCATGAGGAAAAAAGTTTGGAACAGTTCCGGCAGCTGAACCGACAGCTTAGGGAAAGCGCCAACAATGCAAATAAAATTGCCAATATCACTATGCCGGTGAATGCCAACCTGGGAAATATCAGCTATGTGCTTTGCGCCGTTGCGGGAGCCGCCCTTGCCTTAAGCGGTTTTTCCGGCCTTACCCTGGGCACCTTGGTGGCCTTCCTGAACCTGAGCAAAAGCTTTACCCAACCTGTGACCCAAATCAGCCAGCAAATTAACAGCATCGTTATGGCAGGGGCTGGGGCATCCCGCGTCTTCCATATGATGGATGAAGCGCCCGAGGCCGATGAGGGATATGTGGAATTGGTCAATGTACGGGAAAATTCCGATGGCTCTTTGACGGAAACGGACGAAAAAACCTATCAATGGGCCTGGAAACATCCCCATAAAGCGGATGGAACTACCACTTATGTCAAACTGGAAGGCGATGTTACCTTCGATGGTGTGGACTTCGGTTATGATGAGAAAAAGATGGTGCTGAAAGATATTAAAATGTTCGCTACCCCCGGCCAGAAAATTGCCTTTGTAGGGAGCACGGGCGCAGGAAAAACAACTATCACCAACCTGATCAACCGTTTCTACGATATACAGGATGGGAAAATCCGTTATGACGGTATCAATATCAACAAAATCAAAAAACCCGACTTGCGCCACAGCTTGGGCATCGTGCTCCAGGATACCCATCTGTTCACCGGTACGGTTATGGAAAATATCCGTTATGGCCGCCTGGATGCCACGGATAATGAATGCATCGCCGCCGCAAAGCTGGCAAACGCCCACAGCTTCATCAAGCGTCTGCCCAACGGCTACCAGACCATGCTCACCGGAGACGGTGCCAACCTAAGCCAGGGGCAGCGCCAGCTGTTAGCCATCGCCCGGGCTGCAGTAGCCGACCCGCCGGTGCTGATTCTGGATGAAGCCACCTCTTCCATCGATACCCGTACCGAAGCCCTGGTACAAAAGGGCATGGACGCTTTGATGGCCGGCCGTACCTCCTTCGTCATTGCCCACCGCCTCTCCACCGTCCGCAATTCGGACTGCATCATGGTTATGGAACAAGGGCGCATTATCGAACGGGGCACCCATGACGAGCTGCTTGATGCCAAAGGAAAATATTATGAACTTTATACGGGGAATACGATTGGAGCATAGCCATATGTTCATCCCTGCAGGCCACGAGCCAAGTGTGCAATGCTTAGCATCTCTGCACATTTGGCGGTTGCCGCATGGATACTCCCATATCAGGGAATCGTTTTAAATCCGCCAATATCCTATGCATGCCGAAAACTTGTCGGCCCGTTCTTTCCTATAATTATCTTTTCCACCTTTTCCAGCGTTCCCGATGCTTCCTCTGCCAATTCCCTGCTTAATGCTACCTGAAAAGAAACCGAAAGCATTGTTGCATACTTAGAACCGTCCACATTCTCATACACCGTCACCTTATAGTTCCCGTTCCCATTTTGCACAAAGCATAAAAAAATACGCTTCCCCTGGAGCTTCCTATCAGTTCCTGGACCTCCATAGGAGAATCCCATTCCAAATTAACCAAGGCATCATCATCATGCACACTAATATCCCAATCCACCAATTCCCGATTCTTGGCACAATAATGAACGCCGCTATAAAAACAAAAATCGCATATCTGTTAACCATCCGGTAAATTTTCCTTTTCCTCGGCGATATTCCGGCTTCTTCCACCCGTTCAGGATGGGTCATCCTACAGCGGACGACTGCCCCCATGCGGCTAAATGCCCGGTCCGCCGTATACTCTATCCCATCCATTTCAAAAACTGGATACATCCCCGGCTTTGTTATCACCAGCCTTACGCCCTTCTCCTTTGCGTATTCCAAAAGCGCTTCCGAAAATTCCTCCGGGCTCATAACCATAGAATTGGGCACGAAGTTAAATTCTTTCATCGACTCTTCCCTGCTTACCGCCTTATAATCGTTCACAATCGACATAAATATACCTCCCTTCCTTTCCTCTTCCTCCATTTGTTCCAGTACCTTTTCCGTATCCAGCGTCTCCAGGCTGGCATCGCACAGCTTGCGGCAGATGTGGATACATGTCTCCAGCTCATCCTGTTTTGCCCGCAGCACGTCCAAATGCTGCTTTACCGCCGCATCCAATTCCACTTCCTTTTGGAGAATCTTATGGATATCTTCGATGGACATGTCCAGCTTTCTGAGTATTTTTACCACTTCCAGCGTTTTCACATCCTCTTCCACATATTCGCGGTAATTATTTCCTTCATTCCTCCTCGGGCTTAAAAGGCCTTTCCTCTCATAGAAACGGATATTCTGTTTCGTAATGCCTGTGCGATGTTCCAATTCCTTGATATTCATTTCAATTACCATTCCCTTTCCGAAAGCTTACATTCAATATATAGGATATACCAGGTATAAGGTCAAGAAGATTTTTAAAATAAACAACCCCGCTGCCAAGCAGCGGGGTATTGACCCTCGCGGCATTCGCCAAATATACGCGCAAGCGCGTCTACTTGGCTCATTGCCCACGGAAATAAATGCCTTAAGTCAAAGAATGCAAAAAAAGAAACACAAAGGCCCTCAGCCTTAACCCACCTTATATCCGGTTCCCCATACGACTTTCAGGTAATGGGGTTCCTTTGGATTGCGCTCGATTTTTTCCCTAATATGCCTGATATGTACCGCAATCGTATTGTCTGCCCCAATGGCCTGCATGTTCCAAATGGATTCATAAATCTGATTAATGGAAAACACCCTTCCCCTTTCCTGTACCAGCAGGCGAAGAATCTTATATTCAATAGGCGTAAGGTTGACCTCCTTCCCCGACACCGTCACCTTTCTGAGCACATCGTTCATTACCAAATCATCCACCCTGTAAATCCTGTCTATATTATCGCGCACATTCACCAGCTGGATATAACGCCTGAACTGGCAGTTAATCCTTGCCATAAATTCCAGGGGGTGAAACGGATAAATCACATAATCGTCCGCCCCCGCATTCAACGCCGCTATTTTCATCTGTTCCCGGTCATTGGCTGAAAGTACGATAATCGGCATCCTGTCGGTATTCCTAATCGCTTTAAGGCGTTCCACCCCGTCATTTTTCGGGAAGTCGATGTCCATCACCACTAGGTGGATATCCTTCTGCCCTACCCTGCGGATTACATCGTCCAACTTGCTGACCACATATACCTGATAGCCTTCCTGGGCAAGAAAAATCTTTAGCACTTCCATGTTGGTTTCGTTTTGGTTATAGATTAATACATTTTTCATCCGTTTTCCTCCTCTCGTAACGCTTAAACCCTCAATCTATTATCCCCGTTCCTCTTGACCATAACGGTTAACCCGGCCCATCCCGGACCGCCGCTTTATTCGTATTCGCTTAAATCAATACTCTCTATCATTTTTTTTGCTTCCTCTTCCGTATATCCCATAAAATCAATATAGGTCTCATAGGTTCCTACGGTAACTGCCCCGTGAATCTGGAGCGCTTCCTCATCATTTTCTCTCACCGAATCCACCAATGTGTACGTATAACCCTGGGCCGTGGTATATGCCCTTTCATTGCATACGCCTCCGGGAAATACCTTTGAGGATGCATGTCCCTGGGTATCGGCATAATCCGTGCGTTCTACCCAAACCACTTTTCCTTCCATATCATACCGGGCCATGGCCCAGTTCCCGCAAATTGTAATGTCTACCGTTTCCGCGCCCCCGCTCAATATTATAGACGGCTGCGGGAAAATAATATCTTCATTTTCTTCGAATTCTTCCAAAGAATTATAGTTCTTTACCGGTATATCTTCTATCTCCAATTCCTCTATCGCCCCCTTTTCCGATACCCGTTCCCCTTCTTCCGCCAGCTGCGCCATCTTGCTTTCCATATCTTCTTCCACGCTGTCCAATGTTCCGGCCTCTGCCGTTTCCGGATCGATCCCCAATTCTTCCGAAATAATATGGGTCTGGGTATCCTCCGCCTCATTTCTCGCCATAGTAACCGCATCCGCAGATTCAAATCCCCATTGGTTTACCCTTATTACATTTTCAATATATTCCGCAGCCTTTACCGTTCCAAAACCACACAGAAAAATAACACAGGCCGCTGAAAATGCCGAGGCCGCCGTCCTTTTCAGCCTTCTGGCCCTAAAACGGTTATGGCCCCTTACATCCATACACTGAGAAGCATCTATATGGAATTCTTTTTCGCCCAGCATATCGTTGACCGCCGATTGATAGCATTCTTTGAAATCATTCATACCGATACTCCTCCTTCAGATTTTTTCTAAGCAGTTCCCTGCCCCTTGTGAGCTGTGACGTTATCGTAGATTCTTTTCGTTTTGTCACAGCGCTTATTTCCTTTACGCTCATCTGCTGGAAATAAAACAAATGTATCACTTCCAGGTATCTTCTGGGCAGTTTCATCACCACCTCCATAATTTCCCGGTTTCTTTCCCGTCTCAGGATATCTTCCAGGACATTTCCCTTACTATTATCATAAATAGTATCCAGGAGGCCATCCGTCATCATGCCGTCCGCCTGCTTCCCGGCATCCTCCCCTATCCTGCTTCCCGGCGTCATATTCGTATGCCTGTACCATGCGGAGCGCCATAGCTTCCGGCACCCGTTCAGCGTCACTTTAATCAACCATGCTTTCTCGTGCTCCGGCGTTTCAAACCCTTTTCTCAATTTTATAAACTGATAAAAAGTTTCCTGCACCACATCCTCTGCGTCCTGGTTATTCCTAAGCTGTAGATAGGCGATTTTATACAACAAATCACTGTATGAATCAATTTTCTTTTGCAGTTCTTCCATATCTATCGTCTTCGAAACAGATACTTCTGTCTTTCCGCTCTTCTTCTCCACCATATGTACTGTCTCTCATTTTCGTAATTTTTATCTGTCAACCTTTATTTCATGTCCTCTATATAGTAATATCCCATATAAAGTATAAATACTGCAAAAAATTATATTATTTTTTTCTTATTTTTATATATAAAATCTTTGGAAAAAAGGAATGGGAAAGCCGCATACAGGTTTTGACTCTGCTGCGGCCTGTCCTCTCTATTATTAGACGCATTAAGAAGGGAAAAAGTTTCATAAAATCGAATTTAAATCTTCATATCGGCCGCCTCTTCCTTATCCTTTCCCACAGCCGGAAAATGACCCAGCCCATCACCGCGCCCAGGCAGTTTAACAGGATGTCATCCACATCGAATGCCCCGAAAGCGCTAAACAGCTGGAACACTTCGATTCCCAGGACGAAAAGGAAAGCATTGACGAACAGCACCGGAAATTTCGCTGATTTTTTATGGATATACGGAAGCAGAAAACCAAAGGGAACGAACACCACCACGTTCCCCACTAGATTTTCAAAGCTGTTCAGCATATAAGAATAGTCAATATACATTTTTATAGTTTTAAACAACGTAAAATTTGCCGTATCCAAACCTTCCAGGATAACGCCCTTTTCCCATGTGTCCATAATCGCTTTCAAATCTTCCCATGGGTATTTGAATATAATCACTTTGATTACTACTGCAATATATATGAAAAACACAATTTTTATGCGTTTTGATTTATTCACGAATAACGAACCTCCACCAAAGCTAATCCCTTGGCAGGCACCAAATAACCGGCTTCCTGTCTCGTTCCCGACTCCAGGAGCTTCCTTATCTGCGCCTCATCTGTTTTATGCATCCCCGCCTCCAGCAGGGTTCCCATCATAATCCGTACCATATGGAACAGGAAACCGTTCCCCTTAAATGTAAAGCGAATTTCATCGCCTTCTTTTTCTATTTCAATGGAATCCACCGTCCGTACCGTGGATTTCCGGCTTTTTTTGCTGGAAGTAAACGCTTTGTAATCATGGGTGCCGCACAGCGCCCCAGCCGCACGCCTCATAGCCTCCACGTCCAGTCGTTCTTCCACTGTATAAGCGTATCTTCTATCAAATATATGTGGCACGCTGCTGTTTATCACCCTGTACCGGTAAGTTTTTCCTTTTGCGTTCAGCCTGCTGTGGAAACGTTCGGGCATTTCCTCAATATCGATGACCGCAATATCTTCCGGCAAATAACGGTTCATATAATCCATGATTTCCTGAAGTTCCATTTCTGTATCTATATGAAAATTTGCCACCTGCCCATATGCATGAACGCCCGCATCCGTTCTTCCGGAACCGTCCACTTCCACTTTCCTGCCGCACATTTTCGTAAGCAATGCCTCCAGTCTGCCCTGAATGGTATTGCTGGTGCTCTCCTGTCTTTGCCAGCCCTGATATTTCGTTCCTTCATATTGGAGTATTACTTTTATATTACGCAATTATGCAACCTCCCATGGATTTTCCCGCCCTTCGGCAAAAAGCCTGCAGCCCGTCAGGGAATCCCTCACTACCGTTTTTACGCACTCGTCGGTATAAAATGCCATATGGTGCGTCACCGTCACATTGGGGAAACCTCTCAGCACAGCCAGCTCCCTGTTGCTTAACACATCCGATTTCCGATCATAGTAATAAAGTTCAAACTCATTTTCCACCACATCCAGCCCGGCAGCGCCCACTTTCCCCGCTTCAATCCCTTCTATCAAGGCCTGGGAATCGATCAAGCCTCCCCTGGCCGTATTCACAATGACCACCCCGTTCTTCATCCTGTCAATTGTGTCCTTGCCAATCATATGGTAACTGCTTTCCGTCAAGGGCGCATGCAAAGTGATAATGTCCGCCTGCTTCCATATTTCTTCCAGTGTAACATATTCCGCGTTGTTTTTCACCTCTTCATTTTCAAATAAATCATAAGCCAGCAGCCTGCAGCCAAAGCCGGACAAATTGCGTATTACCGTCCTTCCTATTCTCCCCGTGCCGATGACTCCTACGGTCATATCCTTCAGTTCACGCCCCTGAATCCCTTTCAGCGTATAGTCCTGAATATTGGTGCGTTCCATAATCCTCTTCATCTTACGTATGGACATCAGAATCAGCATCACCGCATAATCCGCTACCCCATGGGGGCCGTAAGGGGCATTCGCCACTGTAATCCCCAGCCTTTTTGCCGCCTCCCTGTCGATATGGTCATAGCCAATCGTACGGGTCACCAAGTAGCGGACTCCCCGCTCCTTAAACGCGCCCAGCAATTCCTCCGTCATCTTGGAAGTCAGGATATCAATGCACCCGCTTCCCCTGGCCAGCTCCACGTTCTCCATACACGGGGCATCCGGGCATAAAACCAGTTCTATGCCCAATTCCTTCCCATACCGTATAAACAGTTCCTTCTCGTCAAATTCCCTGCAGCTATACACCGTTACTTTCATTTCAAAGCCCCCCTTTTTTTTCCTTCTGATAACTCTCATACTCCTTGATGACCGACAAATCCTTCTCATCCAGGCGCCGAAAGCTGTTAATCCCTGCCAACAGGATTTTTATGCTGTTTTTCGTCGTATCGAATACCCCTTCTTCATACATGTTTATAAGAATAATGCCGATTGGCACCGCAATAATCATGCCGAAGACACCGGCCATCTTATAGCCGATAAAAAGCAGGAATAAAGTGGGAATCGATGGAACGCCGATGGAATCCCCTACGATTTTCGGCTGGATAATCTGCCGTGCCAATTGTCCGCCGCACCAAATGATTAAAAGCCCTACTGCCATCTTATAATCCGCGCTCAATATTTTGATGATTGCCCAGGGCATAAGCACTGTTCCCGTTCCGAAAACGGGCAGGAAATCCAAAAAGGCAATGCCGATGGCAATCAAAAAAGCATAGTCAACCTTCAAAACCCAAAGCCCCAGCACCAACAGCAAATACATCCAAATCTCAATCTTGAACTGGGCTTTAAAATATCCCCCCACCGCACGGCGGAAACTGCGCGCCATCATATTCCAGCGATAAGTAATCGCTTCCGGCATACGGCCTTTTACATGGACGCTCAAATACTCCCTTTCCGCCACGAAAAAATAGGCGGACAAAAGGCACATAATAATTCCAATTACGATAGTAGGGAGGTTCTTGGCGAAGTTTCCGACCGCCTCGATGGTGGGCGAGCCCACCCGGCTTACCACATCCCCCACAAAGCCTTCCATTTCCGCCCCGATGCCAGCAATGCTGTCGCGCACCTCTGCCGGGAAACGGCTGTACAAAATGTCCATGTTTTTGCCGATAGTGCGGAAATCCTCCTCCAGGGAATTCCACATATCGGGCAATTCGTTGATTAGCCCTACCGTTTCCCTCACTATTTTACTGCCCAAGAGATATCCCGCCAGCACTACCAGGGCGATTACAGCCACCACCACAAATGCAGTTCCGGCCTTTCTCCTGATTTTCAGCTTGTTCTCGAAAAAGTGCACCAAGGGATTCGCTATTAAAGCGATAATCCAGCCGATAACGAACGGCATGAAGAACAGAATCACTTTCGGGAGCAGGAATACCATGAGCAGGAAAATCAGTACTGCAATCCCCAGATTCATCAAAGCTTTTATATAGGTTCTGGATAACGGTTTCATGGGGTAATCACGGCTCCCTTCATTCTTCTTCCATAAGTTTGTCCAACAAAGCGTAGATTTCTTCCCTGCCCTGCTTGGTGAGGGAAGAGTATGGTATCAGGATGCTTTCCTCATCCATCTTAAGCCCTGTCCTTATCATCTTAATATTTTTCTGTACCTGGCTTTTTTTCAACTTATCCAGCTTTGTGGCGATAATGATGGGATGGAAGCCGTAGTGCAGCATCCATTCATACATGGTTTTGTCATTGCCGGAAGGCTCATGGCGAATATCAATCAGGAGGAAAATCGCTCTTAACATCTTCGTCTTATGAAGATAGCGCTCCACCATCTTTCCCCATTGCTCCTTCACCTTTACATTGGCCGTGGTATAGCCGTATCCCGGCAGATCCACAAAGTAGCATTGGCCGTTGATATTGTAAAAATTGATTGTCTGCGTCTTTCCCGGCTGGGCGCTGGTCCTGGCCAGGGCTTTTCGGTTCATCAACCCGTTAATCAGCGAAGATTTCCCCACATTGCTCTTTCCGGCAAATGCAAATTCTATCCGTTCATTTTCCGGTATCTTGCTGGTTATGCCGCAGACCGTTTCCAGATTCACATTCTTAATTACCATTTGAAATTCCTTTCCTTTTTGCTTCTATTCCTTCTCCGCCTTTTTCTTCGCCCCTTTTTCTTTTCCCGGCTTTTTTGCTCCGGCGGCGAATTCTTTCCTAATCTCCCCGGCAAGGGCATAGGGGAGCACATCCTCCATGCTTTCCACGAAATGGATCGACAGCCCGGCCTTGATTTCCCCTTCTATCTCTTCGATATCCTTCTTATTCTTTTCCGGCACAAGCACTGTCTTTATTCCCGCTGTCTTGGCCGCCAGGATTTTTTCCTTCAATCCTCCGATAGGCAGTACCCTGCCCCGCAAGGTAATTTCCCCTGTCATTGCCACATCCGCCTTTACCGGCGTATGGGTAATGGCCGACAAAAGGGCGGTGGCCATAGTAATCCCTGCGCTGGGCCCGTCCTTTGGTACAGCCCCTTCCGGAATATGTATATGAAAATCATTCTCTTTAAATGCTTTGGGAGGAATCCCATATTTGCCGCTGATGGAGCGGACATAGCTTAACCCGGTAATGGCCGACTCTTTCATCACATCTCCCATTTGACCAGTTAAGTCAATCTCTCCTTTCCCCGGCATCACATTCACTTCTATCTGCAAGGTCTCGCCGCCCACGCTCGTCCAGGCCAGTCCTCTTACAATCCCCACTTCGTCCTTTTCATTGACCCGGTTAGTACTATATTTTTCCTTGCCCAGATATTTTTCCAAATTGGAAGCAGTCACTTTAATCCCCTGCTTTTTCTTCTGCAGAATCTCTTTGGCCGCTTTCCGGCAAATGCTGCCGATTTGCCGCTCCAAATCCCTGACCCCTGCTTCTCTCGTATAGCATTCTATCATTTTCCTAAGCGCGCTGTCGCTGATGGAAAGCTGCTTTCCTTCCAGCCCGTTTTTGCGCAGCTGCTTCGCCACAAGATGCTCTTTGGCTATATGATACTTTTCATTGGCCGTATAGCTGTTCACCTCTATGAGTTCCATGCGGTCCAACAACGGTCTGGGAATCGTTGCCGTTGTATTCGCCGTGGCGATAAACAATACCTCCGACAAATCCACCGGAATTTCTACATAATGATCCCTGAATTTACTGTTCTGCTCCCCGTCCAATACTTCCAGCAAGGCGGAGGAAGTATCCCCTTTATAATCGCTGCTCACCTTGTCGATTTCATCCAGAAGCATCAGCGGGTTTTTCACCCCCGCCTGCTTTAACCCGGCAATAATCCGCCCGGGCATGGCCCCTACGTAAGTCTTCCTGTGCCCTCTGATTTCCGCCTCATCCCGCACTCCTCCCAGGCTGATGCGCACATATTTCTTATTCATGGCTTCCGCCACGCTCTTGGCTATGGAGGTTTTCCCGGTTCCGGGAGGGCCGATCAGGCAGATAATCGGAGCCTGCCCCTGCTTCGTCAGGCATCGTACCGCCAAAGCTTCCAGCACCCTTTCCTTCACCTGCTTTAAACCATAATGATCCCTCTCCAATATGGTTTCCGCCTGGGTAATATCCGTATTATCCTTCGTGCATTTATCCCAGGGCAGTTCCAGCAGCGTTTCGATATAGCCCCGCTCCACCGCGCTTTCCGAGCTGTTCTGGGATAATCTGCGGTAACGGGCAATCTCCTTGCCGATTTTCTCCTTTACTTCCTTGCCGGCCTTCAGCTTCTTCAAATCAGCCTCGAATTGCTCCGCATCGGAATAGGAATTCTCTTCCCCCAGTTCCTCCCTAATGAACTGCAGCTGCTCCCTTAAAAGATATTCCTTCTGATTCTTTTCCACCTTTCCCCTTATCTTTTCGGAAAGCTCCGTACGGATTTTCGCCACCTCTATTTCATTGGACAATATCCCGGCCAACACTTCATAACGCTCTTCCAAATCCACTGCGGAAAGCACGTTCTGCTTGCTTTCGTAGTGCAGCGGCATATTGATTGTTATCTGATCCAGCACCCAGCCCAGCTCATAGATATCCTGAATATGACGTTCCACTGCCGCCCCAGTTTTCGGATAAAATGCCGCGTAGCCTGCAAATAATTCCTTAATCTGCCGCACCATCGCCTCTTCCTGAACGGTTCCGTGCAGATTGGCCGGCTCCTCGATTTCCTTGATTTCCCCTTCCAGATACACTTCATTTTCCATAAAGCGCAGCAATTCCCCCCTGGAAACCCCTTCCACCATAACCCGCACTATATTGTTCGGCATTTTAATAATCTGCTTTACCAAAGCTACTGTTCCTATATGATAAACCCCTTCGAAATCCGGGTCTTTGTCTTCCGTATCCTTCTGCGTCACCAAAAAAATCCTCTGGCTCTCCACCATGGACTGCTCCACCGCCGCAATCGACTTTTTACGGCTCAAGTCAAAATGAATAATCGTACGGGGCAATATCACCATCCCCCGCATCGCCACCGTAGGAATATATTTCTTTTCCTCCGCTTTTATCACAACTTCCATACTGTTTATTCCCTCTTCCCTATTTTCCTATGGAACAAAAGAAACGCCGCCTTTCCCTGGCGACGCCTCATTTTTCACTACTATTTAGCCGGGCGCATCGCTTCCCGATGGATGAGCAAAGGTTCGCTCGTTCCCTCTACTGCCCCTTTGGTTACTACACATTTGGTGATGGATTCATCGGAAGGTATCCGATACATCACATCCATCATCGCGTTCTCCATAACGGAACGAAGGCCCCTTGCGCCGGTCTTGCGCTCCAATGCCTTATCCGCAATCATATCCACCGCATCTTCTTCAAAGTCCAATTTTACCCCGTCAAATTCAAATAATTTCTTATACTGCTTCACCAAGGCATTCTTTGGCTCTTTCAGGATTCTCACCAAAGCCTCCTTATCCAGCCCCTCCAGAGTAACGTTGATTGGAACACGTCCTACAAACTCCGGAATCAGGCCAAACTTCACCAAATCCTGGGGCGTCACTTCTTTCAACAAATCGTCAATCTTCTTCGTATGCTTCGATGTCACTTCCGCGTTAAAGCCAATCGCGCTTCTGTCCAAACGGGATTCCACGATTTTCTCCAACCCGTCAAAAGCCCCTCCGCAGATGAATAAAATATTAGTCGTATCAATCTGAATAAGCTCCTGATGGGGATGCTTTCTCCCTCCCTGAGGGGGCACGCTGGCCACCGTACCTTCTACAATCTTCAAAAGGGCCTGCTGCACTCCTTCTCCGGAAACATCACGGGTAATGGATACATTTTCACTCTTCTTCGTAATCTTATCGATTTCATCAATATAAACGATGCCATACTGGGCGCGCTCTACATCATAATCCGCCGCCTGTATTAATTTTAATAAAATATTTTCCACATCTTCGCCCACATAGCCAGCCTCCGTCAAAGTGGTAGCATCTGCAATTGCGAATGGAACATTTATAATTTTTGCCAGGGTCTGTGCCAGAAAAGTTTTCCCGGAGCCCGTAGGCCCTACCATAATAATATTGCTTTTCTGAAGCTCTACCTCGTCGTCCTCCCTCGGTGCCAAAACCCTTTTATAGTGATTATAGACCGCAACAGCCAGCACCTTTTTCGCCTCTTCCTGCCCAATCACATAATCATCCAAAAACTCTTTGATTTCCACCGGCTTTAATAGATTGATGTCAAACTCATCCTCTACCGGCTCTTCCTCGTATTCTTCCTCAATAATGTCCGCACATATTTCCACGCATTCATCGCAGATGTAGACTCCCGCAGGACCGGCAATCAATTTTTTCACCTGTTCCTGCCTTTTATTGCAGAACGAACATCTGATATCATCAGAATTCTTCCCCGCCATGTTAATAACCATGCCCTTTCCATAACCTGCAAATTTTTATTTATTTCCCAAAGCTGGCATGATTTTCAATAATCCTGTCAATCAGCCCATACTTCAGCGCTTCTTCAGCGGTCTTCCAGTTATCCCTTTCCGTATCCGCCATAATCACTTCAAAATCCTGCCCTGTATTCTGTGCCATGATTCTCGCCATCTTTTCTTTCGTAGCCAATATATGCTTCGCCGTTATCTCGATTTCCGTTGCCTGGCCCTGGGCGCCTCCCGCAGGCTGATGAATCATAATCTCCGCATTGGGAAGCGCAAACCGCTTACCCTTTGCACCCCCCGCAAGAAGAAACGCACCCATACTTGCGGCCATGCCAATACAAACGGTGGATACGTCGCATTTGACAAAATTCATCGTATCATAAATGGCCATCCCTGCTGTAATCACGCCCCCTGGGCTATTGATATACAGATGAATATCCTTCTCCGGATCTTCCGATTCCAGAAAAAGGAGCTGCGCCACCACAATGCTGGCAGACGTATCATTTACTTCCTCGCCCAAAAAAATAATCCTGTCTTTCAAAAGCCTTGAATAAATGTCATAGGACCTTTCGCCCCTGCTCGTCTGTTCAATGACATAAGGCACTAAACTCATGCTTATTCCTCCTTGCATTCCATCCGTTCCCAGCTACCCAACCATCATAGCCCTTTGCTTTCGTTTTTGCAACAAAACGGACTCTAAATTAAGAGAATTTTTATTTTTTGTTATAATTTATTTCTCTTTTGCATTTTCTACAACGAATTCTACCGCCTTCTGGATAGCCAAATCCTTCATAACCTGTCCTTTTTCCTTGTCGCCCAGCATTTCCCTGACTTTTTCCGCTTCCATCTGGTAGATTTCCGCCATCCTCTCCGTTTCCTTTACATACTCTTCTTCGGAAACCTCAATTCCTTCTTTCGCCACTACTGCTTCCAGCACAAGCCTGGACTTAATCCTCTTCTCGGCCTGGGGCTTAATCTGCTCCAACAGCGTATCGTAGTTGCTTCCGGTAATCTGGAAATACTGTTCCAGCTTAATCCCCTGCATCTGTATCCTCTGGGCAAAATCGTCAGCCATCTGCTTTTGCTGCGTTTCCAGCATCGGTTCCGGGATTTCTATATCGGAATCGTTGATAATCGCATCGATAACCGCGTCTTCCTTTGCGTTCTTCGCTTCTCTTTCTTTTCTTTCCGTCAGGTTTTTCTTTATATCCTCTTTATATTCCGCCAAAGTATCGAACTCGGAAACCTCGCTGGCGAATTCGTCATCCAGTTCGGGAAGCTCTTTTTCTTTGATTTCTTTTACCGTACATTTGAACAGGGCCGCTTTCCCCTTCAATTCCTCCGCCTGGTAATTCTCCGGGAAAGTAACGTTGACTTCCGCTTCCTTGCCGATTTCCGCACCTACAAGCTGCTCTTCGAACCCGGGGATAAATGCGCCGGAACCAATCGTCAGCGGATAGTCCTCCCCTTTGCCCCCTTCAAAAGGCACACCGTCCACGAAACCTTCGAAATCGATTATTGTCATATCGCCGTCCTTAACCGGCCTGTCTTCCACGGCGATGTTTCTCGCGTTGTTCTCGCGCTCTCTGTCCAGTTCCGCATTTACTTCTTCTTCGGTAACTTCCGTATCTATTTTATCGATTTTCACCCCTTTATATTTGCCCAGGCCGATTTCCGGCTTCGTAGCAACTTCTGCGGTGAAAATAAGGGGTTTGCCCGCCTCCACCTGAACCACTTCGATTTTCGGGGAAGAAACGATTTCCTCCTCGCACTCATCCAGGGCGGCCTCATAGGCATCGGGAAGCAAATCGTTTACCGCATCTTCGTAAAATACTTCTTTGCCATACATTCTCTCTACCATCTTACGCGGCACTTTACCCTTTCGGAAGCCGGGAATGCTTATATTTTTCTTGGTTCTTTGGTATACATTTTCAATCGCTTTTTCCAATTCCTCGGCAGGCACTTCAATCGTCAGCTTCGCCATGTTTTTTTCTAATTTTTCCACCTGTAAGCTCATTTTATTAATTTCCTCCTTAAATATTAGGTGTTATCGCTTGTTTTATCGCAAATACCTTCGCAGCAGATAGCTGCGGGGCATCTCCCCTCTCGGGTAACGTACATAATTACAGTCATTGTAGGATTATAGCACATCATAGAAGGAAATTCCAGTATTTCTTTAAAAGATTTGCAAATTGCAGGGCGCTCCCCACAGACAAAACTTTTGCCGACTTATTGCAAAAAGAAAAGGGCATCCCTTTTTCGGTGCCCTCTTCCGCTTTATATCCCGCGGCATTCTATGCCGGCGTTCCCTCCGCCCCTGCCGCCGTCAGGATTTCCGCCAGCGCTTCATAAAGCCCTTTTTCCAGCCCCATGGCGTGAAGCCCGGCCAGCAGCACGGAAACCCTCGTCTCCTTTTTTACCGCCTGGAAAATCTCATCTTTTTGCATAAATTCGATTTCCGCCTGATTCAAGAACTCAAATACCCGCTCTTGCACCGCGTTTCCTTTCGCCCGATGCTCCATCGGCAGGAAAATCTGTATTCTCCGCCCTATTCCCATGGCCGGAACTTTCACCGTGACCGCCTGCATTTCTTTTTCATAAGAAATTCCCAGCTCAGCCTCCGGCAAAGCCTGGCCATCTACCGTTACTATTACCCGGTCAGCCGCTTCCTGTGCAAATCCGACCGCCGACACTGTAAATTCCCTCTCCCCGGGAATCAGTTCCAAATTCCCCTCAGCCGGTTCCACGGTAAATACGGCCTGCTCTCCTTCCTCATAAGTAAACAAGGTTTTTGCGCAATCGTCCGATTCATAGGCAACGCTCTCATTATCATCCTCGTAAAGGGCGAATGTTCCGTCCGCCCCCGCATATACGTAAATCTGGAACGATACAGGATTGCTGATGGCCTTCGGCGCCGAAATCTCTTCCGTAAACGGCAGGATTCCGCCTGCTTTTGCCAAAACGGGAATGCTGTTCAAATCGCGGTACATATTCAGGCTCCGCCCGCCTTCATAAATCATTCCCGTATAAATGTCATACCAGATTCCTTCCGGCAGCCAGACCGTCACGCCGGCCACATTAAGGCTTAAAATGCGGGGCGTTGTAATCGGGGCTACCAAGAGCTCGCTCCCGAAATAATACTGGTTCTTTACTTTGTAGGCTTCCTTTTCTTCCGGATGCTCGTAATACATAGGCTCCACAAGGGGCAGCCCCTCCCGATAACCGCGGTAATTCATCGTATATAAATAAGGAATCATCCGATGGCGATGGCGCAGCGCTTCCCCCATTGCATATTCCGTTTCCTTCTTGAACCGCCAGGGCTCCTTTCCGTTAAATTCGCTAAAAGAGCTATGGAGGCGCATCACCGGGGAATAAACGCCAAACTGTGCCCACCTGGCTTCCATTTCATCATTTTTGCAGCCCATCATATGGCCGCCGATATCATGGCTCCACCACCCATATCCGATGTTGGCGGCATTCGCCGTAAAATATGGCTGGAAATCCAAAGATTCCCATGTGGTAACGGTATCCCCCGAGAAGCCGATGGGATACCTGTGGCTTCCCGCATTGGCATACCGGGAAAAAGTCATTGGACGTTTCCCGTCTTTGGCGCTGTCGAGAAAATGAAAATGGTTCAAAATCCAAAGAGGGTCCAGCCCCTCCACTTTACAGTTCGTTCCCTGCTGCCAGTCAATCCACCAGAAATCCACCCCTTCTTTTTCCCTGGGATGATGCAAATAAGTAAAATAGTTCTCTATAAATTCAGGGTTTGCCACATCGCAGTTTACCGGGTCTTCCTTCGTGTAGTCCACGCCCATGGCTTTCGCCATCTCCACATACATCTCCTCATGGGCTTTCACCCCTTCCGCAGGGTGCACATTCAAGGTCGCCCTCATCCCCCGCTTATGAAGCCTGTTCAGGAAACGGGCCGGGTCCGGGAAATATTCCCGGTTCCAGCTATAACCGGTCCAGCCGCTTCCATATTTTTTGTCGATATCCACCAGATGCCAATCCATGTCAATCACTGCCACCGTAAAGGGAATATTTTCCCTGTCAAACCTCTCCATTAATTCCATATAGGATTCTTCGGTATAAGGGTAAAAGCGGCTCCACCAGTTCCCTAAGGCATACCTCGGAAGCATCGGCATCTTTCCGCTTAAGCGGTAAAAATCCTGAAGCGCTTCTTTATAATCATGGCCATAGCCAAAGAAGTATAAATCCTGGACTCCCTTTTTCCGCGGCTCGAGCCATCCGTTTTCCAGCAATACCTGCGATTTGCTGTCATCCAGCACCGAATAGCCGAACCACGATACCACCCCGTGGTCCAATTCCACCGCCCCGTCCGCTTCGTCCAGCGTCCTTGCCGTTCCGCCCAAATCGTGAATCTCTTCCCCATAGCGCCAGATGCTGTGATATGCGCTGAAATCCCCTTTTACCTGGATGCTCAATCCGTTTTTTGAAAATTTTTCTTCATTATATATTAGCTGTATGCGCGAAGTATGTATTTCAATCCCGTCCGAATTACGAATCAGCCGATAATCCGTTTCCGGAAAGTCCCGATACCAGGCCATCTGGGTTGCCCTGTCCTCAAAGATTCCGTCTTCGCTGTATTCCAGCCGAATAAGCCCTTCCGTAAGCATGGTAACCCTGTATTTATCGCCTGATATCCGGTTCCCCGGCAGTGCCGCCGGGCGTGTATGCACTCTGTAAATCTCCTTCATAGCAATGCCAAAACCCTTTCGTTATATTTTACGCTTACCCTTTAACCGCCGCCGAAGCAACGCCGGCGATAAACTGCTTCTGGAATATGATGTAAATCAGCAGTACAGGGATGATGGAAATCGCAGTTGCCGCAAACAGTGCGCCGTAATCCGTAGAGTACTGCCCGCTGAACATTTTCAATCCCACGGCCAAAAGCTGCTTTTCTTTTGTATTAATCACCAGATAGGGCCACAAATAGTCCTCCCATGTCCACAGGAACTGGAAAATGGCGATGCTGGAAATACCGTTCTTTGCCATCGGGAAAATAATCCGGTGGAAAATAAAGAACTCATTGGCGCCGTCGATACGGGCCGCTTCCAGGATTTCATCCGGCAAAGTAGCGATATGCTGCTTCATATTAAAGATACCGAACCCGCTGAACATCGCCGGGATAATCAGGGCCTTGTAGCTGTCCAGCCACCCGAAGGACTGGATCATGGAATATTTCGGGATTATCGTTACGCACCATGGAATCATCATCGTGCTGAGCACAAACCCGAACAGAATATTTCTTCCCTTAAATTTATATTTGCTAAGTACAAACCCGCATAACGTGCTCGTATATACTACCGCCAATGTTACAACGATAGTCACCAACAAGCTGTTGGCAAAAAAACGCATGAAGTTGAAACGGGCGTTCATATTGATATAGTTGTCTACTGTAAATGCGCTGGGCAAAAGATGCTGTTCCAGTGCCATAATTTCCTTGTTCTCTTTGAAGGAAGAAAACAGCATCCAGATAAAAGGATACACAGTAACCAGCCCAAGCACAACAAGAATCACATTTAATACAATTCCGAATATTTTTCTTCTCATATTAATAACCATGCCCTTTCTGCAGCCTGCCGACATGCATGCTCGCCCGCATGCATTGTACAGGCACAATATTTACAAGGCGAATCCGCCCTTCTCCCAATCCGCACGCAACGGTTCGGCCTTCGGCTTCCCTGTTGCGGAATCTGACCATCCTTTTATTCCTCATTCCCAGACACCCGGAATGACAGCCAGGTGAATATTGCGGTAATGATAAACAGGACAAAGGACAATGCGGATGCGTAGCCAAAATTATATTTTACAAAGGCTTCATCATAAATAATATAGGAAGAAAGGTAAGTTGCCGTTCCCGGGCCGCCCTCCGTCATGATTAATATCTGCACATAAGCCTGGATATAGGAAATGATGGAAGTGATGACCACAAACAACGTCATGGATTTTAGCAAGGGCAAAGTGATGTACCTGAAGTTCTGCCAGGCATTGGCGCCGTCTACCTTTGCGGCTTCCAAAGCATCCGCCGGAAGGGAATACAGGCCTGCCATATACATAACTACCGCATAACCGAAATCCTTCCAGATAGTCATGACAATTACCGCCGCCAGCGCGGTCTTCGGGTTCATCAGCCAGTTCACATCCAGCCCGAACATCTGGTTTATCGTGCCAATCTGCGGATTGTACATGAATTTCCAGACGAAAGCCACCGCCACCATAGGCGTTACTACCGGCATGTAAAAAACGGAACGGAAAAAGCTTTTATATTTAATCAGCGCCGAATAGATGGCATAAGCGATGGCCAGGCCCAAACCTACTCGGAAAATAATAACTACCACCGAAAAAATAATGGTATTCCACAGGGATTTCCAAAACAACGGGTTGACAATCACTTCCTTATAGTTCTCCAACCCCAGGAAGCGGTAAGTACCGCTCAAAGGGTTCCACTCATGAAAGCTTCCCGCGAAGGCAATCCCTATGGGAATAATGAGAAACACACTGAAAAACAACACCATCGCAACTACTACGATATCCCTTAAAATAATCTCACTTTTGCTCTGCAAAGGGTGTGATTTCTTAAACATAGGTTTATCCCTCCCTTGTTTTTAAGTTTCAGCTGTTATTTTGCATATTTGTACAGGCTCTCCACTGATTCAAAGGTACTGCTCTTCATATCGCGGATAATGGATTCCTGCGCTTCGTTCAGCGCGGTATCGATATCCACCCCATTAAAGAAAACGTCCTGTCCTGCCTTCTTTAAGGATGTTTCCATCGTGGAAGGCATCGGGCCCGGCCAGATATAGTGGTCGATATGGTCTGCCAGAATGCTCAGGGAAGGATTCTGCATTACCTGCTCGTTGTCCGCCAGAGATTTCTTTGCCGGGAATGTGCTCATCGCCATGTTAAAGGCAATCTGGGCTTCATCGTTTGCCAGGAAATATTTTACGAAATCCTGCGCCACCGCCTGCTGCTCCGCCGGGGCATTCTTATTGATACCAAAGGTGGATTCGCCGTTATAACGGTTATATGCATAAGGTTCCCCGTCAAAGGTAGGAATTTCGAAAACGCCGAAATTAATGTCCGTCCATGTCGTATTCAAAGTATTGTAATAGTGGCCCCACTGGATAACCATGGCCGACTGGCCCTGTCCAAAGCTGTCAGCGCCCTTTTCCCCGAAATCTTTGGAGCCTACGCCGTCCACTTCATACATATCTACCAGCATCTGCATAATCTTTTTCATGTTGTCCGTATTCACGTTGGGAGTTCTCCCGTCTTCCTGGAACAGATTGTCGCCCAGCTGATAATTCAAACCAAGCAGATAATTCTGATGGAAGTCATCATTGAAGTTCAGGCCTGCCTGCACCAATCTGTCGCCATCTTTGATGGTAAGCTTCTTCGCCACTTCCCTCATTTCATCCCATGTCTTAGGGATATCGTTCTCGGTAAGGCCTGCCGCTTCCCACATATCCTTATTGTAATATACGGAACCGGTCATCATTCCATAGTCGATATAGTAAACTTTTCCGTCAATCACATGAGCCTCCACGCCTGTGAAATCTGCTTCCAGGTCTTCCAGCGGGATATCCAGGGGCGCCAGATAATTAATCAAATTCTCATGGTAGCTGTTATGTACATTGAAAATTGCCGGCCCGTTCTCGCCGTCCAAAGCCAGGGGAAGCTTCGTCCAGTAATCCTCCCACGGGTTATTCACCAGCTTAATCGTTACATTGGGATGAATCGCCTGATAACCATCGATTACCTGCTGGAACAATTCGTCGCTGCCCCACTCCCAAAGTTCCACGGTAATATCCTTGCCATCGTTAATCGCTACGCTGGGGTCATATTTCACCGTATCCCCGAAAGGCTCCGTAGGCACGTTTGCGCTAGCCGCTCCGTCATCGCCGCCCCCTGTCTGTGCGCCGGAACCGCATCCGGCCAATGCTGTCGCTGCAATTACTGCCGCCATAATTGTGGTTAAGACTTTTTTCTTCATAACTCTTACCTCCGATTTTTAGTTGATATGTATTTGCGCTTCACCTTATTGCTTTCTACCGCTCCGTTTCGCTCCGTATAGTTTAGCGCTAAACTTATTATCAACTTATCACATATACATAAATTCGTCAATATGAAATTTGATTTTTTCCATTATTAACAATTTCTTCTTCCGTTTTTTGTATATTATATCTAAATTTTGAGCATTAATTCTCATTGCTTTTTCTTTTTCCCTAATATATAATATTTATAAAGGAATGTTCGATAAGTTTATAAATCTTAACGGCATCATTTTTTTATAGAAAGGGCAACAATCATATGGAAAAAATGACTTTGAAAGATATCGCTGATAAAGCCGGAGTCAGCATGATGACGGTTTCCAATGTAATCAATGGAAAAAGCAGCCGTGTTTCCCCCCAGACGGCGGATAAGATAAATGCAATTATAAAAGACTGCGGCTATGTGCCCAACTTAAGCGCACGCAGCCTCACCCGCAAAAGCTCCAATATTATCGGGGTAATCATTTCCGTGGATACTTATGAAGAAAATTCTCTGGAAAACCCATACATCAGCACAATGCTGGGCATTATTGAACGGGAACTTTGCAAAAACGGCTATTATATGATGCTCCGTTCCGTGGCCCGGGAAAGCGACGTTTCCCAGTTTTTGAAAAACTGGAATGTGGATGGGATTATTTTTCTCTTCCCTAATTTTTTGGAATACGCCAAAGAGTTTATCGTTAAACCTTCTTGTCCTTTTGTGGTTTTCGATACTTCTCTTCAGATACCCAAAATCATCAATGTCTGTTCCGATGACCGGAAAGGGCTGTACCTTTCCACCAAATATATGGTGAACCGGGGGCACAGCCATATCGCCTTTGTGGCCAACTATCGGGATAACTATCTCCTGACCCAGCGTTTCCTTGGGTATAAGATGGCCCTGGAGGAATGCGGCATCCCCTTCCGGGAAGAATATGTGCTCACCGATATCCCTTCCTACGAAGGCGGGCTGGCCGCCGGGAAAAAAATCGCCGCCATGAACGAGGGAATCACCGCCGTGGCCACCACTGCAGATATCTGTGCCATAGGGATTATGGAAGGGGCGCGCCTGGGCGGGCTGCGCGTTCCCATTGATTTGTCCGTTATCGGCTACGATGATTTGAGCCTGTGCCAGTTCACCATGCCCAAGCTCACCTCCGTTTCACAGAATGTGGAGTTAAAAGCCCAGACAGCCACCAGGCTTCTCCTGGAAAAAATTCTGGCCGGCAATGATGACGAACCCCGCCAGGTTACTTTGGATGTGGAAATTGTGGAAAGGCAGTCGGTGATTTCGTTGTTTTGACTCATTCCTCCTCAATCTTCTCCCTAATCTGCTGCATCCTCCCATCCAGCTGCGCAATCAGTTCCGCGCAGTAAAAAAGCTCGTTGGAGATGCTTTCCGCCTTCTTAATGTGCTTCTTGTATTTCAGCTTATGCTCCAGGCTGGCCCAGAAATCCATAGCTATGGTGCGGAACTGCACTTCCACCCTCATGGGCTTTTTCTCGTCCGTCAAAAATATGGGCACTTCCAGAATCAGATGCAGGCTCCGGTAACCGTTCGGCTTAGGATTTTTTATGTAATCCTTTTTGGCAATCAGCTTAATATCGTCCTGGGCCAGCAGACAGTCCGCGAGCATATATATATCGTCGGGAAAAGAACAAATCACACGGACTCCCGCGATATCGTTCAAATTGTTTTCCGCATTTTCCACCGTAAGCGGCAAATGATTCCTTTCCAACTTCTCCAATATACTCCTCGGCGATTTAATCCGGCATTTAATCGTCTCAAAGGGATTCCTGGAAGTCTGCAGGGAAAGCTCCGCATTCAGCACATCCAGCTTCGTTTTCACTTCCAGCATGGCGCACTGATACCGCATAATCATCCGCCGGAATTTGGCAATCTCCCCTCCCCCCTGAAAAGCCTCTTCTATAATCTTCCAATCTCTTACGTCCTTAATATCTTCCGCTTGATTCATATCGTTTTCCATTCTAACCCTCATTTCTGCCACTTTCCTTATCTTTGGCTTTTTGGTATGTTTTCAGATATCAAAAGCCCTTCCATGGGCAGGGCTTTTGATACCGGCCTCCCTAAAAACAACCCGCCTGTTTCCAGACGGGTTGCCTTTTTTACTTTGTTATTTCATCTGCTCTTCCTGCTTCTTAATCATCCTACGAACCATTTCGCCGCCGATAGATCCTGCTTCCTTAGAAGTCAAGTCACCATTGTAACCTTCCTTCAGGTTTACGCCTAATTCAGAAGCAACCTCTGTCTTGAAACGATCCATAGCTGCCTTAGCTTCAGGAACTTCTACTCTATTAGATTTGCTGCTTGCCATCCTAATTCACCTCCAATTTCGTCTTTCTAGCTTTCGCTATCTATATTCGAGATAAGCAACCTCAATTCTTATGCTTATCCCGAATACTTGATGTCTCATGCATCCGTTCTAAGCCAGAACCGAATCACTTATCTTGATGTTAGTATTTACGAAGCTGAACGAAATATTAAGGTAAGTTTTACCAAGCAAAAAATAAATTCAGATCAAACAAATACCGCCTCTTTTATCCCGCATTTTCTGGATAAATATTGAATTACATCTTTTCTTGTAATAATACCTATAAAGCAATCGCTGTCATCAATAACAGGAACGAAATTCTGGTTCATAATCTTGCTTATCAAATCTTCGATATTTGCATCCGCCTCCACAGGCTCATTGTCCCGTTTCCTCTTTACATCCATGATAGGCATATCCTCAGCCTCGTTCAAACTCAAGTCATACTGCTCCTTCACTTCCCACAGCAAATCCCCTTCTGTTATCGTTCCCAGATATGTTCCATCCAAATGGTCTATAATAGGAACCTCCGTATATTTATTATATTCCATTTTTTCCAGCGTCTGCCCCAACGAGTCATTGTCATAAATATAAGTAACTTCGCTTTTCGGTGTTAAAAAAAATAATATGTTCATGGACTGCTCCTTCATTTTTTAAAATGGCCGTAAACAACTTTATCCGCCAATGCCGCCGCTGCTTCTTCCCCCTTGAATTTCTCCACAATGGCAAGTCCGAAATCCACAGCGCATCCCATTCCCCTGCCCGTGATGATAAAGTCAGAAGTTTCCGCCGGATTTTTGGTCACTTCCGCCCCTTCCAGATGGCTTTCAAACTCCGGGAAGCAGCACGCCTTCCTTCCTCTCAGCATGCCTCTGTGGCCGAAAATACTTGGGGCTGCGCAGATGGCACCCAGCAGCTTCTTTTCCCCGTAAAAGGCATCCACCTTCTCCATCAGCGGCCCGAACGCCTCCAGATTCTTCGTTCCCGGCATTCCTCCCGGCAAGACAATCATATCCACCTGACCAAAATCCACTTCGTCAAACAGCTTGTCCATCTGCACGGTTACCCCATGGGAGCTGGTCGCCTGACGCTCCTTTGTAATGGATACCATATCCGTTTCAATCCCTGCCCTCCTGAGCAGGTCTACCACAGTCAGCGCCTCAATCTCCTCGTACCCCGGCGCGAAAAACACACATACTTTATTCATTTTATTCCTCTCATTCTGCCGTATTATGCGGCTGTTTTTTCTTCATTTTTTCCATTTCCAACCGGAAATTTTTTTCCGCTTTTTTATACTCTTATTTTACCACTTTATAGGGGATTTTAAAAGGAAATAAATCTTATAACAGTATTAAAAAAGAATAAATCGGGGTGTTGCATTCTTTTATGTTTTTGGTAGAATATAAAACAGAAAACACTCGGGCAGAGGCCCTCCTGTTTTCTATTGTCTTGATTCCATGGCACAAAAGGGCTTTTCACAGACTATATGGCCAGAATATTCAGCCAGGGCCATTGATGCCGCAATTATCCTAAAGAGGAATGAAAAGGGAGGCAGATATGGAAATTGAAAGAAAATATACGATAAAAGAATTGCCCGCCAATCTTGGCAGCTATGAATGCCATCATATTGAGCAGGCTTATCTGAATACGGAGCCGGTCATCCGCATCCGGAAGCAGGACGAGGAATATTATCTGACTTATAAAGGGAAAGGGCTGCTAGCAAGGGAAGAGTACAATCTCCCCCTTAATGCGGCAGCCTATTATCATCTTCGGGAAAAAGCGGATGGCAATATCATTTCCAAAACCAGGTATCTGATTCCCCTGGGAAAGCCGGAATTTTCCTCCGCCGCTTCCCTCTCGCCGGAAGAGCTGGGTGCATCTTTGAAAATCGAACTGGATATATTCCATGAGCCCTTCCGCCCCCTTATTATTGCAGAAGTGGAGTTTCCTACTGAGGCCGCCGCCAACGCCTTCCTCCCCCCTTCATGGCTGGATGAAGACGTTACCTTCGATTACCATTATCATAATTCCTATTTAAGCCAGCAGAAGCCATAAAGTCAACAACCCCGCTGCAAGCAACGGGGTATTGACCCCTCGCCGGGGCGGCATCTCCTCTTCTGCGAAGAGCAGATAAGCCTCGCGGCACTTGGCTCATTGCTCGCGGGAATAAAAGGTGCACTCCGCACAACCCTGCGTCCCGAGGCTTCTGGCTGCGTTGCTTTTGTTCTACAGCTTCTCTTCTTCACCCCAGCCGTCCATACAGCTTGGTCATTTCCCTTATCCTTTTGGCCAGGCCAGCGTCCAGTTGCCCCTTTCTCAAGCGCCATTTCCAGTTGTTCCCCAAAGTGGATGGCGTATTTATCCTTGCTTCCGCCCCCAGCCCCAGGTAATCCTGCATAGGGATGACCGCCGTATCCGCCACGCTGGATACGGCCGCCCGAATCAATTCCCAGTGGATTTCTTTCGTTGACTTTATGTTCAGATAACGCTTTGCAAAAGCCTTATCCCTTTTGTTTAATGTACTGTACCAGCCGACGGTTGTGTCATTGTCATGGGTTCCCGTGTACACCACCGCATTGCTGTTATATTTATGTGTCAGGTAATCGCTGTCCTCGCTGTCATCAAAAGCGAAGTGAAGCACTTTCATCCCCGGATAGCCCGTCTTTTTTACCAGCTTCAGGACGCTGGGGGTCAGATATCCCAAATCCTCCGCAATCACCGGCTTCTTACCCACTTTTTCCTTCATTGTTTTAAAAATATCATAGCCCGGCCCTTTTTCCCAGTGGCCGAACTGTGCGGTAACATCCCCGTAAGGGATAAAATAATACTCGTCAAATCCCCGGAAATGGTCAATCCTCACCACATCATACAGCCTGTAGCAATAGGAAATCCGGCGCATCCACCATTCATAACCCGTTTTCTTATGATATTCCCACTTATATAGCGGATTCCCCCACAGCTGCCCTGTTGCCGAAAACGCATCCGGCGGGCATCCCGCAACGCCAATGGGCCGGCATTCCTCATCCAGCTGGAACAGCTCCGGCGCCGCCCACGTATCCGCGCTGTCCAGCGCCACATAAATAGGGATATCCCCTATGATTTGTATTCCTTTCTTATTGGCGTATTCCTTTAACGCCAGCCATTGCTTTGCAAAAAGATACTGCTGGAACTGATAAAATTCTATTTCCTCTTTATATTTTTCCCGATAAGCCTTTACCGCCGACTGCTTCCGTACCCGAATGTCCTCTTCCCATTCCGTCCAGCTCCTTCCACCAAAAGAATTCTTCACCGCCATATACAGGGCATAATCCTCCAGCCAGAAACTGTTTTCCTTCTGAAACAGCCGGAAATCTTCCTCTTCCCCGATGCCGCTCCTCTCATAGGCTTTCCGCAAAATCCGGAAACGTGACAAATAAATCTTCTCATAATCCACATATCCGTCATCGCCGCCAAAGTCGCACTCATCGCACTCTTCCTTCTTAAGCCAGCCTTTTTCTACCAAATCCTCCAAGGCAATATAATAAGGATTCCCCGCAAAAGTGGAAAATGACTGGTACGGGGAATCCCCATACCCGGTGGGACCCAGCGGAAGGATCTGCCAAAACCCCTGCCCCGCGCTTTCCAGAAAATCCACAAAATCATATGCCTCTTTTGAAAATGTACCGATTCCATACTTCGAAGGTAAACTGGAAACCGGTAATAATATGCCGCTCTTCCTCATACGAACAACCATGCCCTTTCCACAACCAGCTAACTTTCATTTACCCATAGTATACACATACCTTTGGGATTAAGCAAATAATTTTTTCCATTGTAAAAGTGCCTTTTCTGTGATATTCTTATTATACTAATATAAAAGGAGGTTTATCATGAAAGCTGCTATTGACTATTCACAGAAAAGTGTCGCCGAAAAGGAATTTATCAGTTTTATTAACGAAGGCTTAAAGGATGCATATAATAATAGCCTTTTAGATTTTGACACTGTCTTCGATGAATTGGAAGAAAGGTATAAGGTTACCAATGGATAGTTATCATATCATCCTCACTCAACGGGCTGCGGATGACATCACAGACATCGGCGATTATATCGCTTTTCAATTATCAGAACCTGACACCTCAAAAAATTTCATTAAAGGTATAAGAAAATCTATTTCACAGTTAAAACTTTTTCCTTACAAATTCCCGCTTGTTCAAGATAATTTTTTACAAAGCCAAGGTATACGCTGCATGCCATACAAAAACTTTTATATCTTCTATAAAATTATCGATAATTCACAAAGAGTTATCGTCCTTAGAATCGGTTACAACAGAAGAAACTGGAAAGATATTCTTACATAAATATTTATAATCTTAAGCATCCCTTTGTGCATTTCCTCCAAAATCCTCCCCTCAATCTTATGAAAAATATAGAAAATATAATTTTCCCTTGCATTTTCCCCCATATGGAAATATAATGAAACCGTAGCTTGAAAACGTTACCGGTAACATTACCGGTAACGTTTCTGAAAACAATCATTTTAAGGAGGATATTTTATGAAAAGAAAATTATTATCCGTAATTCTGTCGTCTGCTATGGCTGTGACTTTACTAACAGGCTGCGGCGGCGGAAGCAGCACACCGGATGCCGCTGCTGATACAAGCAGCGAAGCAGCTGAAAGCACAGTTGAAGAAAGCGCTGAAAGCACAGAAGATACTGGCGCTGCAGCTGCAGAAGAAGAAGCGGCAGCAGCACCTGCCGGAGACGGTTCCGTTTATCTGTTAAACTTCAAACCGGAATCCGATCAGCAGTGGAAAGATTTGGCAGCCATCTATACGGAACAGACTGGAGTGGAAGTTAATGTTCTGACCGCAGCGGAAGGTACATACAGCACCACTTTACAGGCAGAGCTGGCAAAGGATGAGGCTCCTACTATTTTCAATATCGGCAATGTAACCGCAGCACAGACCTGGAACGATTATACTTATGACCTTTCCGGCACAGCATTATATGACCATCTGTCAGATAAATCCCTGGTGATTAACTATGACGGAAAAGTGGCGGCTGTTGCTAACTGCTACGAGTGCTACGGTATCATTTATAACAAGACAATCCTTAACGATTACTGCTCCGTAGAAGGCGCCGTAATTTCTTCCGTAGATGACATCAAGGATTTCGCTACCTTAAAGGCTGTTGCCGAAGACATCAACAACCGCGTGGATGAAATCAATGATGCATTGGGAACCAACCTGACAGGCGCTTTTGCTTCGGCAGGTCTTGACAGCGGTTCTTCCTGGAGGTTCTCAGGACACCTTGCAGGCGTTGCCCTCTACTATGAATTCCTGGATGCTGGCTGTGATTTAGTAGCCGGACAGGGCGAAATCGAAGGCAAATACCTGGATAATTTCAAAAACGTATGGGATATGTATGTAAGCACCTCTTCCGCAGATCCCAAGACTCTGGAAGGCGGCACATACAATGCAGAAATGGAATTCGGTATGGGAGAAGCAGTATTCTTCCAGAACGGCAACTGGGAATATGCAGCACTGACCAACCCGGACAACGGCTATGAAGTTACTGACGAAGACCTGGGCATGATGCCTATTTACTTCGGCGTAGACGATGCTAACGAAGGGCTCTGCGTAGGTACAGAAAACTACTGGGCTGTTAACTCGAAAGCTTCTGAAGAAGATATCGCCGCTACTCTTGCTTTCTTAGAGTGGGTTATCACCTCCGATGAAGGACGTAACTCAATTACAAACGAAATGGGCCTTTCCGCTCCGTTCGATACCTTTACGGGCGATTATGAATCCGAAAACGCATTTGTAAGAGACAACAATAAATATATGGCAGACGGCAAGACAGCAGTTGCCTGGAGCTTCAACGCTACTCCTAACGTAGATGACTGGAGGGCTGATGTAGTTGCCGCTCTTACAGCTTACACAAACGGATCCGGCGATTGGGATGCCGTAAAGACAGCCTTTGTTGACGGCTGGGCTACCCAGTGGCAGCTGGCTGAAGAAGCTAAATAATAATTTAGAAGTTTAAAAGATAATCTATAGGGGGGCGGGTAATCATTTGCTCGCTCCCTTTTTAGAAGAAAGTGAGGGATTTATGGAAAAAGCAATTAAAAGATATTTTCCAATATTCGTACTTCCGACTATGATTGCATTTTTTATCGGTTTCATTGCCCCTTTTGTATACGGCATCTTCCTATCCTTCTGTAAATTTACGACGGTAGTTGACTGGGAATGGGTCGGGTTCAGCAATTATACGAGAATCTTTTATGTAAACGGAAAACTGGATACCACGTTTCTTCATTCCCTGTGGTATACTACATTGTTTACGGCAGTATCCGTACTGATTATCAATATAGTATCTTTTTCCATTGCCATGGCGCTGACAAAAGGCATCAAAGGCACAAATATATTCCGTACTGTTTTTTTCATGCCTAACTTAATCGGCGGCATTGTACTGAGTTATATCTGGTTGATGTTATTCAACAGCGTACTTGCCCATTTTTCCAAGACTATCGTTTCCACCCAGTGGTACGCTTTCTGGGGATTGATTATTGTAGTATGCTGGCAGCAAATCGGGTACATGATGATTATCTATGTGGCCGGCATCCAGAATATCCCGGGGGATTTAATCGAGGCGGCCAAAATCGATGGGGCCAATAACCTGCAGCTGTTAAGGAATGTAACGCTCCCCATGCTGATGCCTACCATCACTGTTTGTACCTTTTTGACCTTGACCAACGGCTTTAAACTGTTCGACCAGAACTTAGCCTTAACCGGCGGCAATCCGGGCAAAATGTCACAGCTGTTAGCCTTAAACATTTATGATACGATGTACGGCACTACCGGATGGCAGGGGGTAGGCCAGGCGAAAGCCGTTATCTTCTTTATCTTAGTGGCACTTATTGCCCTGGCACAGAATAAATTATCCACAAGCAAGGAGGTGCAGAGCTAATGGCAAAAAATAACGAATCCGTAAGTACTGTAAGACGGGCAAAACATGGCGGCCTGCTCACTTTCTTCTTTGCAATCGTGAGCATCATCTGGATAGCCCCCCTCTTCTTAGTGCTGATGAACTCTTTTAAAAAGAAGGCATTTATTTTCCGGAATCCCTTTTCCATCAGCGCCAACTCGTTGTCCGACGGGTGGGATTCCTATGTAAAAGGCATCGAACGGGCAATGCACGGATGGAAGAATTATGCCACTGCCATTAAGCTGACAGATTTCTTCCACGCTTTCGGGTATTCCCTTTTTATCACTGTAGCTTCCGTAGTCGTAATTATTATCTGCACATCCATGTGCGCATGGTACATTACCAGAGTACACAACGTGGTCACAAAGACTATTTATGTGCTTTGCCTCTTTTCCATGATTGTGCCTTTCCAGATGGTAATGTTTACGCTGTCTAAATTTGCGAATATGCTGAAGCTGAGCAACCCTTGGGGCATTGTCATCGTATATCTCGGATTCGGCGCCGGGCTGGCAGTATTTATGTTCACCGGCTTTGTCAAAGGGATTTCCATTGAAATTGAGGAAGCGGCCATGATAGACGGCTGTACCCCGATTCAAACCTTTTTCCGGGTGGTATTCCCTATTTTAAAGCCTACTACCGTTACCGTCTCCATCCTGCAGGCCATGTGGATATGGAACGACTATCTGCTGCCCAGCCTCGTGCTGAATATCAATAAGTATAAGACACTCCCCATTGCCATCCAATATTTAAAGCAAAGCCATGGGCAGCTGGACTGGGGGGCCATGATGGCGGTGCTGGTGCTTGCGATTATCCCCATTGTCATTTTCTATATGGCATGCCAGAAATATATTATCGAAGGTGTGCTCGCCGGTGCCGTAAAGGGTTAAAAGGAAACATTATATGGTTACAATAAAGGATATTGCAAGAGAATCCGGCTACTCCGTCAGCACGGTTTCCCGTGTGCTCAACCACAGGAATGATGTCAGCCCGGATGCAAAAAGAAAGATAGAAGAAATAGTTGAAAAACACCATTTCGTGCCGAACAATAATGCGAAACATCTGAAGCAAAACAACTCGGAGTCCATCGGCGTGCTGGTCAAAGGTATTTCCAATATGCTTTTTGCAAGCATTGTGGAAGAAATCCAGCAAATGGTGGAGAAAACCCGATACACGGTTATTGTCTCCTACCTGGACGAAGACGATAATGAGGTGGAGCAGGCTCTCCTGCTATGCCGGGAGCGGAAGCCCCTGGGCCTGCTGTTCCTTGGCGGCAACCCGGAATATTTCGAACATGGCTTCTCCAGCGTGGATGTTCCCTGCGTCATGGTAACCACCCAGTCGGAACAGATGCATTTGGATAATTTATCCAGCGTTTCCACGGATGACATAAAGGCTGCCCGCCGCGCGGTGGACGCCTTGTTTGAGGCCAACCACAGGCAAATAGGCATCCTGGGGGGGAATATCGAAACCTCTTTTACAAGCCATCAGCGTTTCGTAGGGTGCGTAGAAAGTTTCCAGAGCCGCAACATGGTTTTTGATACCGAGCGCTGTTATGAGAGCGTGCGTTTTTCTTATGACAGCGCATACCGGGGAATGAAGCGCCTGCTGGCCAAATTCCCTGAGGTGACCGCTGTATTTGCCATGTCGGATGTTATGGCCATCGGCGCTATACGGGCCCTGATTGATATGGGCTACAAGGTTCCGGAGGACATCTCCGTAATCGGGTTCGATGGCACAATGCTGGCGGAATATTCCCATCCCAGGCTCACCACCATCAAGCAGCAGTATAAAACGCTTGCAACCAGAAGCATTGAGATTTTATTTGGCCAGATAGAATTGAACAAAGAGCCGGTCCATGAGCTGGTGCCCTTTGAACTGATACAGGGGGAGAGCGTAAAGGTGATTGGGGAATAAGCTAAGGGATGAATATCGAAAGACTATGCATGCTTCTAAATATTATATTTGTGCCACTATCGATAATCAGGCTATTTATTAAATTATTGAAAGGAAGGAACGGCTATCGGCTTAGAGTGGGGGATTATAGGGTTATTTTTGACGGAAACGGGAACATAATATTATAGAAGGATTTGTTCTATTGATATAGCTTAAAGGCCATCGGTGTTACCAGCGCCGAACCCATGCGGAAATCTGCTGTGGACATTTTTGAAAAAGCAGTAAACAACGAACGCCGCCACGCTCTGCGAGCCGGCTTATCGTAATTAAATGGAAAAGGGCTGAACACCTTTAAAAAAGTTCAGCCCTTTTCCTATTTATTCGCGCCTTTTCCACTGAACGGGTGGCAAATGGGTGGCAAATGATTTATCCTAATTTGCCGTCCCTTTAAAAGTACCCATTTCCGCCATCCCTATTTCAATTTCCAGATATCCCTGTTGTACTCCGCAATTGTCCTGTCGGATGAGAAAAAGCCAGCTTTCGCAATGTTTACAAGCATCATCTTCTTCCACTTCTGCCTGTCTTCATAATCCTTGAAAATCCTGTCCTTAGCTGCAATATAATCCTCTAAATCAAGCAGCGTCATGAACCAGTCCTTATTCAGCAGCTCCTTATACAGCCTCTCCAGATTCTCCTTATGGCCCGCTTTAAGAGCTTCCTTACCCACGATGAAATCCACCGCCTCTTTAATCACCGGGCTCTTGTCATAATATTCCTTTGATTTATAGTCCCCATCCTTATAATGGGCGATAACCGTCTCCGATTTCTCGCCAAAGATATAAATATTGTCATCCCCTACCAGTTCATGGATTTCCACGTTTGCCCCATCGGAAGTTCCCAGCGTTACGGCCCCGTTTAACATAAACTTCATATTCCCCGTGCCGGAAGCCTCCTTGGAAGCCAGAGAAATCTGCTCGGAAACATCACAGGCCGGAATCAGCTTTTCCGCATAGCTTACATTATAATTTTCTACCATAAGGATGGTCATATAGGGGCTGACCTCCGGGTCATTGTTGACAATTTCCTGCAGCACCAGAATCAAATGGATGATGTCTTGTGCAATTATATAAGCCGGGGCCGCCTTTGCGCCGAAAATAAAAGTCAACGGCGTGGAAGGCTTTTTCCCTCTTTTAATTTCCAGATATTTATGAATAATATAAAGGGCATTCATCTGCTGGCGCTTGTATTCATGGAGCCTCTTAATCTGAATGTCAAAAATGGAATCCGGGTTCAGGATGACGCCTTCCGCCTCTTTTACATAGGCCGCCAGCTCTTTCTTCTTTATTTCCTTGATTTCCGCCAGGCTATCCAGCACGTTCTGGTCATCGGCAAACTCCAAGAGTTTTTCCAGCTTATCCGCATCCTTCTTATATCCGTCTCCTATCGTCCGGGATAAAAGCCCCGCCAGTTCCCTGTTGCAGGACAACAGCCATCTGCGGAAAGTAATGCCGTTGGTCTTATTATTAAATTTTTCAGGGTAAATCTTATAAAATGCGTTCAGCTCCGTATTTTTCAGGATTTCGGTATGGATAGCCGCCACGCCGTTTACCGAGAATCCATAATGGATATCAATATGGGCCATGTGCACCCTGTTATCCTCATCGATAATCTGTACCTTCGGGTCATCGTATTTTTCCCGGACTTTCTTATCCAGTTCCTTAATAATCGGCACCAACTGAGGAACCACTTTCTCCAGGTATTCCAGCGGCCATTTTTCCAGCGCCTCCGCCAAAATCGTATGGTTAGTATAAGCGCAAGTCTTGCTCACCACTTCTATCGCTTCGTCCATAGTAAACGCTTTATCCTCTACGAGAATACGAATCAATTCCGGAATTACCATGGTTGGATGCGTATCGTTAATCTGGATGACCGCATGGTCGTACATCCTTCGCAAATCATATTTCTTCTCCTTCATTTCCCGTAAAATAAGCTGGGCCGCATTGCTTACCATAAAATACTGCTGATAAATGCGCAGAAGATTTCCCGCTTCATCGGAATCGTCCGGATAAAGGAATAACGTCAGGTTCTTTTCGATTTCTTCTTTATCAAAGTCGATGCCCTTCTTCACGATGCTCTCATCCAACGATTCGATATCGAACAGGCGCAGCTTGTTCACTCCGCTGCCATACCCTACCACATCAACATTGTACAGCCGGGAAACCACTTTTTTCTTTCCAAAGCATACGTCGAAGGTAATGTCCGTCCTTTTCAGCCAGGATGAGTTTTCTATCCATTCATTTTTTTCCGCTGTTTGAAGCCCGTCTTTAAATACCTGCTTGAACAGCCCGTAATGATAGTTTAGTCCAATCCCTTCCCCAGGAAGCCCCAAGGTTGCAATGGAGTCCAGGAAACAGGCCGCCAGCCTGCCCAGCCCGCCGTTTCCAAGCGACGGTTCCGGCTCCGCCTCTTCGATTTTTGTAATATCTTTTCCCTTCTTTGCAAGAATAGAGGCCGCTTTATCATAAATCCCCAGATTAATTAAATTATTGGAAAGCAGCTTCCCGATTAAGAATTCAGCGGAAATATAATATACCTTCTTTTCCCCCTCAATTCTTTCGGAAACATCCATCAGCCTTTTTGTAAACTCCAGAAGGCAATAATATACTTCCTTATCTTCCAGTTCTTCCAGGTTTTTCCCAAACATATCAGCCGCCAATTCTTCAAGCTGGTGCTCCATGTTTAAAATCAATACATCTGTCTGCATATTTTTTTGGTCTGACATTGTTTTACCTCCACTTTTGATATTTTATTATCTCCTTGTCTGCAGCTATTACAGTCTCGCCGCTCCTCTACTTATATAAGTTATCATGGGAAAACGTTTTCATCAACTGTCAAATTCAACATTTTTTTATAAAAATTTTGTAAAATTCCCCTAATTATTCCTAACGCTTTCGACGCCATGGCATTCGCCTTAGCATATGATATCCAGATACTGCATCCTGACAATGCTGTAATCCAAAGTCAGCTTCCTCCCCTCCCCGCCATTTAGCAGATAATGGAGTTCTTCCACCGCAGCTTCCGATATCTCCGCGAAGCCCTGTCTAACCGTATTCATCTGCTTCCCGGCATATCCCATCAGCGTAATTCCGTCAAATCCGCATACCGGGCGGAAAATATCCATTTCCATCAATGCTCTCATTGCGCCGATTGCCATTAAGTCGGAAGCGCACACGATGACATCTTTCTTCCTCGCGCAATCAAAAGCAATTTTTCTCGCCATCCGCTCGGAAAAATCCCCTTCACGGATAAGCAGATCCAGTTCCATTTCCTCCGCCAGCCTGCGTATCCCTTTTATCCTTTCCTCTGTAACATAACCATTTTTTTTCCCGGCTATGTATAGAATGCTCTTACATTTATTATCCAGCACCGTTTTCCTGGCAACATCGTATTGAGCCTGCTCCTGGTCGATGGATACGCAGGAAGTATTTTCATTCACAATGGGGGCGTCCACCACCACCGACTTGAATATCTGCGATTGCAATACCGACTGGAGCACCTCGTCATTCTTGGACAGGCCGTAAATAATAATCCCCCCGATGCTTTGGGAATATAGATAACGCACGATTTCCTCTTCCGTTTTACCCTCAAACATGGAAAAGAAAAGGGTATTCACATCCAAGCCCAGCTCCGCGGCCTTATTGATAGCCCCCGACAAATACCGCATGTCGATTTCATCGATGGCCTGCGTCCTGGTATTCAGGTTTATCAGCAAGGCAATCCTCCCCGCTTGTTTGGAGGACAACGCCGCCGCCACGGAATTCGGGAGGAAATTCAGCTCCTTCACCGACTCGTTTACCTTTATTCTTGTCTCTTCGCTCACATTCGGATAATTGTTCAGAACCTTGGACACCGTAGATATCGCCACGCCTGCGTGTTTCGCCACATCTCTAATTGATACCATGAAAGCACTTCCTTTTCTTCTAATCCGAAAACGAATTTTTGTCTGGAAATCGTTTTCCAAAATATCCTATACCATTCTTTGGAAATTGTCAAGCTTTATTTCGAGAATAAGTCCTTTTTCGTAACAGTTCAGCCTTTTTCTTGTCGGATAATAGGTTAGGATGAGCTTTCGCCAATATGCTTGATTATCTTATGATAAATACGAACCAAGAAAAATGTGGACAATGTCAGGGACATCAACTCCGCGATAGGGAATGCCCACCACACGTAATTTACGTTTCCCAGCCGTGAAAGCAGGAAAGCTACCGGGAGAAGTACCACAAGCTGCCTTGCGATGGAAACGACCATACTGTAAACCCCGTTTCCTAATGCCTGGAATACGGAGCCGCAGATGATGCAAAAGCCAGCCAGCAAAAAACTGATGCTGATGATGCGCAGTGCCGGAACGCCGATTTCCAGCATCCTCTCCGAGGCGTTGAACCACTGCAGCAACACTTGCGGCAGAGTCTGGAATATAAGAAACCCTATTATCATCACTGTCATCGCATAAGCTATGCTCAGCTTCATAGTCTTTACCAGGCGGTCTTTTTTTCCTGCGCCGTAGTTGTAGGCGATGATCGGTATCATGCCGTTATTCAGCCCAAAAATCGGCATGAAAATAAAGCTTTGCAGCTTGAAATATACGCCAAACACTGCAGTTGCCGTAGATGTAAAGGAAATCAGAATCAAATTCATCCCATAAGTCATCAATGAGCCGATGGCCTGCATGATAATGGAGGGGACGCCCACCTTATAGATTCCTCCAATCATCTGCAGATTGGGTCTAAAGCCTTTCCATTCCAGCTTTATTTCATGGTTCACCTTTTCATTAATCGCAATCCCCATGATACCCCCTACGATTTGCCCTGCTACAGTTGCCGCGGCTGCCCCCGCCACGCCCATGGCCGGAAAGCCGAACAAACCGAAAATCAAAATGGGATCCAGTATAATGTTGATAATAGCGCCTGTTCCCTGGGTAATCATCGTATAAATGGTTCTTCCCGTGGATTGCAGGAGACGCTCAAATATTATTTGGGTAAAAAGCCCTATGGACGCCACGCAGACAATGGTCAAATATTGTTTCCCATATGCGAGGATTTCTGCATCCGCCGTCTGGCTGTGGTAAAAAGGCATTGTCGCCGCCAATCCCACGACGACAAACAGCAGGTATGATATCAGGGCAAGGAATACCCCGTTCACTGCCGCCCGGTTTGCTTTTTCAAAATTTTTTTCCCCTAAGGATTTGGACAAAATCGCGTTTACCCCTACGCCCGTTCCCGTGGCGGTGGCAATCATAAGGCTCTGGATAGGGAAGGCCAGCGATACGGCGGTCAATGCATTCTCACTGATTTTCGCCACAAAAATACTGTCCACAATATTATATAAGGCCTGCACAAGCATCGAAAGCATGATTGGCAGCGACATTGACAGCAAAAGCTTGTTTACCGGCATAATGCCCATTTTGTTTTCCTGTTGTATTTCCATCTTATCCTCCATTTCTGAACTGTTTTTATGCAAACAGCACTTCTTTCATTTATTGTATAAAAAAAAGAACATCTTCCATCCATTGGATAAAGATGTTGCTTTATCATGAGGCATCGGGGATTCGAACCCCGGACAACTTGATTAAAAGTCAAGTGCTCTACCGACTGAGCTAATACCCCATATTCAACTGGGCTAGCTGGATTCGAACCAGCGAATGCAGGAGTCAAAGTCCTGTGCCTTACCGCTTGGCGATAGCCCATCATTTCATAACACCAAGCCTGCCCCGGTGAAAACCGGGCTTTCCAATAAGGAAAAGGGTGGGTAAAGGGACTCGAACCCTCGACCTTCAGAGCCACAATCTGACGCGCTAGCCAACTGTGCTATACCCACCATAGTGAGATAAAACTTATATCCCAAACGTGCTCGAAGGGATTCGAACCCCCGACCCACGGCTTAGAAGGCCGTTGCTCTATCCAGCTGAGCTACGAACACATATTGACATAACAGCGGGTGATGGGAATCGAACCCACGTGTCCAGCTTGGAAGGCTGGTGTTCTACCATTGAACTACACCCGCACAATGCAGAATACATCATCCGCTGTTCTTGAGAAGTCGGGGTGACAGGATTCGAACCTGCGACCTCCTGGTCCCAAACCAGGCGCTCTAGCCAAGCTGAGCCACACCCCGGCATACATCTTGCTTCGTCACAGCGCAAAACATATTATATTATAGTATTTTACTTATGTCAACATTTTTTGTTCATTTTTTTCATAATATATTTTCATAAATACCGTATCTCGAAGTGAGCTTTTCCTTGTTCGTCCAACTCCATTATGATATACGAAGGCCTTCTGCCCACTTGCCTAGGGTATGTAAGGCTTCCCGGATTGACGGCAATCAGGTTCTCCCCAATATCCACCACCGGCTTATGGGTATGTCCATACATGACTATGTCCGCTCCCCTGGATTCCGCCTCTTCCTTCAATATTTCATTTCCCATAGAAACATAATAATTATGCCCATGGGTCAGCCATACTTGGTAATCCCCAATCATGAATTCCTCTTCCTTTGGCAAATCGCAAAAGAAATCGTTGTTCCCGGCAATAATTTTTACTGTGCAGTCCGTACTTTTGCAAATACCCACTTCTGTTCCTTCCGTATCCCCACAATGAACCACCATATCCACTGTTCCAGCCTGCTCCAATGCCCTGAAATAGTTTTTATTCTGACGATGTGTATCGCTTACTATCAGTACTCGCATAATTCCCCTTTCTATATCCTTGCCCTGAGTTTTTCTTTCATCCTACGCAGCGCCTTTCCCCTATGGCTTATGCTGTTCTTTTCTTCATCGCTAAGTTCCGCCGTTGTCTTGCCAAATTCCGGCACGTAAAATATCGGGTCGTAGCCGAACCCGTTTTTCCCCTTTTCCTCATAATCTATCCTGCCTTCGATTTCCCCGGAAGTAACCATTTCCTGCCCGTCAGGAAAAACAGCAGCAATAGCGCATACGAAACGGGCCGTCCTTTTCTCATCCGGTATTCCTTCCAGGCGGCCGATAATATTCGCATTTTTTATGGAATATGGAGTTTCTTCCCCCATGTACCTGGCCGAGTAAATCCCCGGCTCCCCATTTAGATAATCCACTTCCAGCCCCGAATCATCCGCGAGGACGATTTCCCCGCACTGCCTGGACACAGCCCTGGCCTTTATCAGCGCGTTCTCTTCAAACGTGGTTCCGTCTTCTTCTATCGGTATATCGATACCGATTTCTTTCATGGATACCACTTCCAACTCTAAATCCGATAAAATTTCCCTGATTTCCTTCATTTTCCCTGTATTTCCCGTTGCAAAGACTATCCTTTTGTCAGCCATATCCTCTTTCTTGACTCCTCTTTCCAAATGCTGCTATGTATCCGCCCTTTTCCTCATCGGCGGCTTCGGCCCAATAAACTGATAATAATAGGTCTTCAGCATACCGTTATATATCTTCCTGTTCTTATCCGCCTTTCTCTTCATGTCCTTCTCCACATTTTCATAAGAAGAAATCAAATACATGGACCAAGAGTCCAACATGGAGAAGCGTTGCCCCAAAACCGAATATACTTTGGATAGATCCACTTCTTCCATCCGTTCCCCATAAGGAGGATTGGTAATAATAAAGCCATACTTTTTGCTGTGGTTTAACATATCCACCCCTCTTTTTTGGAAGTGGATCATCCCTTCCACCCCTGCAAGGCGGGCGTTATCCCTGGCTAAAGCCACCGCTTTTTCATCGATATCATATCCCTGGATATCCGTATCAACCGTTAAATCCACCATTTCGTTGGCCTCGTCTAAAGTGTTATACCAAATCTTTTTCCCCACGATATGATGCCAGTCCATAGCCGAAAATGTCCGGTTCATCCCAGGCGCCATATTGGCCGCCATCATCGCAGCCTCAATCGGAAACGTTCCGCTGCCGCAGAAAGGGTCAACCAAAATACGGTCTCCCCGCCATGGCGTCAGCATAATCAACGCGGCCGCAAGATTTTCCGCAATGGGCGCTTCCACCGACATCTTGCGGTATCCCCTCTTATGCAGCGATTCCCCCGTGGTATCCAGGCCCACCGTCACCTCATCCTTCAGAAGGAAAACCCTCATTGGAAATGATTCCCCATCCTCCGCAAACCAATTCTGATGGTACACCTTCCTTAAACGCTCCACCATCGCTTTCTTCATAATAGACTGTATATCGGAAGGGCTAAACAGCTTGCTCTTCACGCTGCCCGCTTTCGCCACCCAAAATTTACCGTTCTGGGGTATATATTCTTCCCAGGGAAGATGGGCCGTTCCCTGAAAAAGTTCTTCGAAGGTTTCCGCCCGGAAACTCCCTATCTTAATCAATATCCTCTCCGCCGTCCTCAAAAATATATTCGCCCGGCAAACCGCTTCCTCATCCCCTAAAAAGGTGACCCTTCCATCCTCCACTTTACTGATATCATATCCCAAATCGATAATTTCCCTTTTCAAAACAGCTTCCAACCCAAAGTGGCAGGGCGCAATCAATTCAAATCTTTTCATCCACTACTCCATATCCGTACAATTTGGCCAGCTGATACGCCGGCTGGCTGCTTCATCAATACTATATGTCATTTAATATAAAGCTAATCCCCGTACTTTGTCAATCGTGTAATTTATTTTTATCCGCAAAAGTGTGGTAATCGAATCCTGCGACAACGGGATACTTGTAATCGAGCAGAGAAGATTTATCTTCCCTACCCGTGCGCCGGGTGCCCGTCAGCCCTGCTGACATATTCCCTTTGGACGCCCGTGTACACAAAAAGGGCTGCGCTTTTGCCGGCGCAGCCCCTCCAGAACCCCTTTAGAAATTGTTGTTCTTCTGGTTGTTATTGGAGCAGTTATTGCTGTTGCTGTTCTTCTGGTTCTGTTTTTCGTTGTTGCTGTTATTTGCTTTGTTTTCCTGGTTCTGTTTTTCATTCTGGTTATAATCGTTTTTAGACATTTTGCATTCCTCCTAATGATTTTTAGTTACGGGAATAGTATGCCTTATCCGATCCAAAATTATACAAACTTTTTTTCTAAGACTTTAGTACCGCATTTTTATCAAATTTGCACAGAAAAAGCGTTAGGACTTTAGTACTAATTACGATATTGCTTTTTTTTCCAGCCATGTTATAATTAACCCATAAATAGAAATAACCCTTCATCGTTTCTATTTATAGACCCTTATATTAATTATTTATACTCCCCTCATTAGAGAGCCAGACCCTTTCTGGCTCTCTATTCATGTTATATTTTATATCCCCTATCAAATACCCCAATCCGAATCCTATAAAAAAGAGTTGGCCCAGCGGCCAACTCCTTGCGACTTATAACACTATGGCATAATTTCCTATAATAGACCAAAAGTGCGCATAGCACACCTTCGCGTCCAAAAACTTCCGACAGCGCTGTTTTTGTTCCGCGCGCACATCTGCGCATCTTTTGCCCGAAGTATCCCTTTTCTTCTATAAACCCTGTCAATACCGCCTTTGCAGCCATCTGACCAAAATAACAACGCACAAAACCGGTATGGCCACCGGAAGCAGCAAGGAGAGCACCGAACCTACAATCCCTATTACCAGGCATAAAACCGCCACGCCCAAAACAATCAGCAGCCATCCAGGCATCCGGTATACATGGGGAGAAAAATTCCTGCTTTCCCTTGCCTGCCTGTCTCCCTGGCTTCCGTCCTCATACACTTCGTCATATTCCGGGGCATCTCCCCCGTAATTTCTCGCCTGGTATTTTGCTGCCTGAATAATTGTCTTCGCCAGCAGCCTGGGGTCTCCCAGGCTGTTTACCACTTCTTCTTCGCTTTTCCCGGAACGAATCTGCGTATCAAAATACTCCTCATAATAACGCATATTTTCATTAACCGTGCTGCTGGTCAGGCTTCCTACCAAAGCCCTTTGCAAACTATCCATAAATTCAGTTCTGGTCATCGTTCAGTCCTCATTTCCGCCCCTTTAAGTCAGCGGCCCTATCAACCGCAGCACACGCCCCATCAGGCGGTTTAAGACGAATATTTTCTTATAATAATTCATATCCACCTCAATGCACTGCATCAGCGTATCCTGAAAATCCTTTTCCACATCCGCCACCGCTTTGCTCCTGTAAAGGTAAGCGGCGCATTCAAAATGATGGTACAGGCTCCGGTAATCCATGTTAATCGTTCCCACCACCGCTTTTTTATCATCGGACACAAATACTTTGGCATGTATAAACCCAGGCTTATACTCATAAACTTTTATCCCTGCCGACAACAAATCGGGATAATATGTTCTGGACATAGCAAAAATAGGCTTCTTATCCGGTATGTGGGGAATAATAATCCGAACATCCACGCCCCGTCTCGCCGCATACTGCAGTGCGTCCAGCATGGCATTATCCACTATAAAATAAGGCGTCATAATGTGCACATACTTCACGGCATTATGGATAATGTCCAGATATATCGTCTCCGCCACATTCTCCGATGTGGTCGGCCCATCCCCATAAGGTATTACGAAACCTTCCGCTTCCTTCTTTTCCGGCTGCGGCTGCACATACTTTCCGTACTCTTCTGTTCCCCATTCCGAACTGTTCCACATCTGCAGGAACATTATCGTAAAGCTTTTAACCGCATCCCCTTCCACCTTGATGGCAGTATCTTTCCAATGTCCGTATTTTATCTTTTCATTAATATATTCATCCGCCAGGTTAACCCCTCCTGTATAGGCTACCCGGCCATCTATGACAACAATCTTCCTGTGATCCCTGTTATTCTGGGAAGTGGACATCAACGGCCTTATTGGCGAGAACATTTTTGCCTTAATCCCCAAGGCACGGAGTTTCTTCGGATAGGAATAGGGAAGCAGCAATATGGAGCACATTCCGTCATACATAAAGCGTACCTCCACGCCTTCCTTTACCTTTTGCTCTAATATTTCCAAAATGCTGTTCCACATCTTGCCCCGCTCTACAATAAAATATTCCAGAAATATAAATTTCTCCGCTTTTTCCAGTTCTTTCAGCAAATCTTCATATTTCGCTTCCCCTGTGGGAAAATAAGTCACCGGGCTGTTCCTGTAAGCCGGGAATCCGCCTATCTGTTCCACGTAATGACCAAGGCCGGACATGTGCAGGCTTGCGCTGTCCATTGCCTGCTTTGTTCCTTCATCCGTGTGCATGAAAACTTCCGTTTCCTTCATCCTTCTATCCAGAGATTTTTTCAGCCCTATATTCCCCCAGTTTCCCATAATAAACAGATAAAGCAATGCGCCGAAAACCGGGGCCACGCACATGGGGATTACCCATGTCAGCTTAAATTCCGGCGTTTCATCCTTATTGATAATATGAACCAGCAGCACCGCGCTAAGCGCAATCATCAATATCAGGGATAATTCCGAATATTCCCCCAACCATTTAAAACCCGCAAAAAGCCAGAATATCTGAACCAGCAGCAACGCCATGGTAATCATCGTACGGCTGAATACAATTTTAAATAGCACACTCCAATATTTCTTCACTTAAATGCCAGCTTTCTCAAAGAAGCAAAATACTTCGTTTTCTCCTTTGTATAATTAGTTTTCATTATAACATATTAGTAGAGGAATAAGAAATTAAATAAAAATAAACTATATGCTATTCATACTCCTACTATCCTTTCCCGCATATTTTTTTCACTATTTCTATCCCAAATGATACCGCTGCCCTATCTTCCTGTCAAGTTCCCCTGCACAGCGACCCATGGGCAGGGCGCATGCTGCGGCACGGACAATTCCTTCGCGCTCCCATGCATTCTTCGTCCTGTCACATCCCTCCGTATAAATACACGGCTTTCGCAAAATAAAGCAGGCTTCCTGCCGCCTTCCCCAAAGCCATCGCCAGCACGGCGATGCCCAGCCCGTGGCGGAAGCCTATTCTTCTGGAAAAAATCGGAATTGTATTGAGCATTTCCGCAATTGCTAGCGCAAGGCAGCCCACGAAAATCCCGGCAAAAAGCCCAAAGGCAACAATAATGACCGTTCCAGTCACATGCCAGACCGCCTCCGTTCCCCCTTTCCCGAACAAGTCATGATTCAGAATGAACTCCCCCAGTCTGCCGCTCCTTTCAAATACGCTGAAAAAATCCCCCAGCAAAGTACCGTACACCACCGCTTCTTCGAACAGGAAAACCTTGCTGCTGACATGCATTTTCCCTGCAAAACGGGGAATCAGCCCTACCGATATCAATACGGTAAATACCCCGCCCGCCGCAAAAACGCCAAAGCTTAAGCCTATTACTCCCAAAAAAATATGTTTAAGAAACATCGATAGTCTTCCCCTCCCTGTCCGCCGTCTCCACCAATGCGTCATTTACATCCTTTTCGTAGATACGCATTTCCACCTCAATGGGCGTGGGGTCCTTGGTAATCCTCCTCCCCCCGATATGGTTGAAAAAGACTATGATTCCCACAGCCAGCCCGATGGAATAAGCCGCCTCCAATATGGAATACCCCGGGGAAGGCTGCCCCATCACCAGTTCGTATACCTTGCCGAATACCTTGGTAATCCCTACGTCGTTATGGAATGCCATAATTGTAAATGCCGTGCCAAAAAAGCTGATGCACGCCACAAACGCCACTTTCAGCCATTGAATCACGCCTTTATGCTTGTCCACGTTCACCCGCTCCACCAGCACATCCGTTTCCCCCACGTTTTCCACCGCCACATTAGGGCAGGCTTGCTGAATCATTTCAATTATCTTTAAAATGCCCAATACCTGCCTTTTAGGCTCCGCTTCCGAAAAACGGTGCACCTTTATCGCCTTCACCTTGGCCGCAATATTCCCGTTGGAACAGTATATTTTCGCAATATCCTTTAAAAATACATCGTCCTCAGAAACTTCCACGTTCCGCTCCGCCTTCAAATAAACAATTTCCCCTGCCATCCTATACGATTGCTCCTTTGCTCCTATTGCATGATGGAAAATAGTATGGCATAAAACGGGTAATTTATTCACAGCAGTTTTTTTACCGACCTGCCCGGAAAAACGGTTCCTTCCACAACGAAGCTTTCTTTTAAAGTTGTCTTCGGTTTTTCAATCAGTTCCACCAAATGTATGACCGCTTCTTTTCCCATGGCGTCAACATCCTGTTTCAGGGTAGCAATGGGGGGCTCATGGATAAATGCATAACGAATGCCGTCATATCCTGCAATGGAAATGTCATCGGGTATGTTTAAGCCGCGGCCCTTTATCAGGTTGATGCCTCCAATAGCCGTATAATCGTCAGGATAGAGGATACAGGTCGGTTTATCCTTCAAATCCAAAAGCTGCGCCGTGCATTCCCCGGCTTTTTCCGTGTCATGGTATTCGCATTCCAGAACGTATTCCGGCGGAATCCTTAACCCCAGCCGTTCCCCGCTTTGGTAGAAGCTGGTAAGGCGCGCCTGGGTAACGGCGGAATCCGCCCCATGTATGTATGCGATTTTCCTGTGGCCCATGGCATAAATATATTCCATCAAATCGCGGATTCCTTTCACATTATCCGATATCACCGACATGGTATTGTGGAAAATATGGTCTATGGTTACCACCGGGATGCCGCTGTTTACCAAATCCAATACCTGGGGGGCATTGAAATCAATGCAGGCGATTATCACGCCGTCAAATTGGCGGTTCCTGCAATATTCCGTATAGGTCACTTCCCTGTCTCCGATACGGTTGGTGAGGAAAGTGATGCAATAGCCCATGGATTCGGCCTGGGCTTTGATTCCCTGGAGGACTCCGGCGAAAAATTCGTGGGTCAGGCCATTATTTGCGGCATCCACGAAAAGGATGCCAATGTTATAGGTCCGGTTCGTTTTCAATGCCACTGCGGCCATATTGGGGAAATAGCCCATTTCTTCCGCGGCAGCTTTAACCCTGGCCCGGGTCTTTTCGCTGATATCGCTGTAATCGTTAAGGGCTTTGCTGACTGTGGCTACGGATACGCGGCATTTGGCCGCGATGTCTTTTACTGATACCATAGGAGTGAATGTTCCTTTCTTTTTCTATACATAGTATAGCACACGCCGACAATTTCTGTAATGGCCAACGGCCTCCGCAGAACATCTGAAAATTAATTTCCGTAGATTTACCGCCTGTTCTATTAAATACATGTGAGAAAACTGTATCTTAATCGTTTTCGTATTTACATAATATATCCTTCTCAACGACGGCATCAATCCAATTTGCAAAATTATTTTTTTCTTATAATTTTCTTGATTTTACTGATCAAATTCTATATAGTAGAATTAGCAGCAAAATATATGCATACCTATAATTGCACTATTTTTCTAAAACGTTTTCGTTATTACTGTCACTATTTTTACTTAACCATCTTATTTTTTATAGGCCTGTAAAAAGCTTGGGTTTGCGCGGCCTCCCAGCCCGTTTCCCACGGAAATCAAACAGGCAGGAATGGAGGGATTTATGAAATATGGGTATTTCGATGATGTCCATAAGGAATACGTAATTACGGAGCCGAAAACGCCGCTTCCCTGGATTAATTATCTGGGCTGCGAAAATTTCTTCTCCCTGGTTTCCAACACCTGCGGCGGCTATAGCTTTTATAAAGATGCCAGGCTGCTGAGACTAACCAGATACCGTTATAACAATGTACCTTACGATACGGGCGGGCATTATTATTATATTAATGATAACGGCACTATCTGGAATCCGGGATGGCAGCCTTCCAAAACAGCACTGGATGACTATTCCTGCCGGCATGGCATGGGTTACAGCATATTTACCGGGGCGAAAAACGGGGTGAAAGCGGAAGTGACCGCTTTTGTTCCAATGGGGGATAACTGTGAGGTACATAAGGTTTCCATCAGCAACCGCACGGAGGGCAGGAAGCGGCTGTCTTTATTTTCCTTTGTGGAATTCTGCCTTTGGAACGCCATGGATGATATGACAAATTTCCAGAGAAATCTGAGCATCGGCGAAGTGGAAGTGGCCGGTTCCGTTATCTATCATAAGACGGAATATCGGGAACGGAGGAACCATTTTGCCTTTTTCGGGGTGAATTCGCCAATTGACGGCTTCGATACGGACCGGGATACTTTTCTGGGGGCCTATAACGGCTTCGAATGCCCGGCAAGCGTTACATCCGGGGCTTCCAACTCCATGGCCGACGGATGGGCGCCTATCGCTTCCCATCAAATCAACCTGGAACTGGAAGCCGGGGAGGAAAAAACTTTCGTCTTCGTGCTGGGCTATGCCGAAAATCCCCAGGAGGAAAAATGGGAAGCACCCGGCATCATAAACAAAGCGCCCGCGCTGGCTATGCTGGAACGGTATAATACAATGGAAAAAGCGAATCTGGCTTTAGCGGCGTTAAAGGAGCATTGGAACAATCTGCTGGGCAAATTCCATGCGGAAACCGGGGATGATAAATTGGACCGGATGATAAATATATGGCATCCCTATCAATGTATGGTCACCTTCAATATGTCCCGCTCCGCTTCCTATTACGAATCCGGCATCGGGCGGGGAATGGGATTCCGGGATTCCTGCCAGGATTTGCTCGGCTTTGTCCATTTAATCCCGGACAGGGCCAGGGAACGGATTCTGGATATTGCATCCACCCAATTTGAGGACGGCAGCGCTTACCACCAGTACCAGCCTTTGACGAAAAAAGGGAATGCGGATATCGGAAGCGGCTTTAACGATGACCCTCTCTGGCTGATTGCCGGAACTGCGGCTTATATCCGCGAAACCGGGGATATGGGGATTTTGGACGAGATAGTGCCTTTTGACGGGGATTATTCCAAAGCGGCCCCTCTCATGGAGCATCTGCGCCGTTCCTTCCGCTATACGCTTACCCATCTGGGGCCTCATAATCTGCCGCTCATCGGACGGGCGGACTGGAATGACTGCCTGAACTTAAACTGCTTTTCCAAAGAGCCGGGAGAGCCTTTCCAAACCACAGGCCCTTCCGAAGGCCCCGTAGCGGAATCCGTATTTATCGCCGGCATGTTCGTCAAATACGGGGCGGAATATGCGCAGCTTTGCCGCCAGCAAGGCCTTACGGAAGAAGCCGAAGAAGCGGAAGACGAAGTGCGGAAAATGTATGATACCGTGCTGGACAAAGGATGGGATGGAGAATGGTTTTTGCGCGCCTATGATGCCAATGGGGAAAAAGTCGGTTCCAAAGAATGCGCCGACGGGCAAATCTATATCGAGCCCCAGGGCTTCTGCGTCCTGGCCGGTATCGGGGCAAAGGAAGGGCATGCCAAAAAGGCATTGGAATCGGTAGAAAAGCTGCTGGATACAAAGTACGGCATCGTCCTCCTGCAGCCCGCCTATAAAGACTATCACCTGGAACTGGGGGAAGTAAGCTCTTACCCTTGCGGCTACAAGGAAAATGCCGGTATCTTCTGCCACAATAACCCCTGGATTACGATTGCGGAAACGGTTATGGGGAATGGGGAAAGGGCTTTTGACACATACCGGAAAATCTGCCCTGCTTATATCGAGGACATCAGCGATATCCATAGGACAGAGCCCTATGTTTATTCCCAGATGATTGCGGGGAAAGATGCTTCCAGGCATGGGGAAGCCAAAAACAGCTGGCTGACGGGCACTGCGGCATGGACTTATTTAAGCGCCTCCCAGTACATTCTGGGCATCCGCCCTTCTTTCGAAGGGTTGGTGATTGATCCCTGTCTTCCGGAGCATATTAAAAAATGTACGGTTTCGCGCACCTTCCGGGATACCGTCTACCATATCACCATCCTGAACCCGGATAATGCGGGCAAAGGAGTGCGGAAAATGACTGTGGATGGGGTGGAAATGGAAGGGAATACCGTTCCTATGGGCAGCAAGCCGGACGTAGAAGTGGTTATACAGATGTAAAGCTATAATTTGATTTAGTTGTTGGCGGCGGACGCTGCGAGAATGATAAAATCCTCCGTCGCCACGCTCCCGCTCTGGGAAAAACGCAGCGGACACATAAGGCGCTAGAACACAGCGCTTAAGTGCCGGCGTTTTTTACCTTATAGGAAACTGCGTCGCAAGACGCATGAATTCACAAGTTCGCCCAGCGAACTTGCAGAGAATGCGAAGCATTCTTTTTCAAAGGGCTCCTTGA
>JAETTM010000023.1 GCA_021769135.1 Lachnospiraceae bacterium
GATAGACCAGAAACATCAGGAAGATTTACAGAGGCTAAGAGGCTTTCGCCTGCTTGATGATGATTTCCTCACAAAGTGTTTTGAGGGAGATACGGCAAGCATAGAACTGGTATTGCGGATTGTACTGGAAAAACCGGATTTAAAGGTGCTGGACGTCCGCACCCAGGTATTTGTGGAGAACCTGCTACAACAGCAGCATGATGGACGCAAACCTTTTGAAGAAAGGTGAGGACTTCGACAAGCTGCCGGAAACGTGGGTAATCTTTATCACAGAGAATGACGTAATGGGAAAAGGGCTGCCGCTCTATCCGATTGAGAGGTGCTTTTTAGGAACCGGAGAAAGATTTAAGGACGGTTCGCACATACTGTATGTGAACGGCGCTTACCGTGGAGATACGCCAATCGGGAAGTTAATGCACGACTTCTCCTGCACAGACGCAGCGGATATGTATTATGGAATACTGGCAGACAGGGTGAGATTTTTCAAAGAGAGCAAGGAGGGAATCGAGATTATGTGCCGTGCTATGGAAGATATGAGGAATCAGACATTGAAAGAGGGAATGAAAGAGGTTGCGCTCCGTATGTTGGCGGCTGGCAAATATGCTTTAGAGGAAATCGTTAATATTTCAGGACTTTCTCTTGAGGAAGTCAAACAACTGAAAGCTGATAGAAGCGCATAGGTAAAGAAAATAGCTTTGGGAATCTTAAAACGAGATTCCCAAAGCTATTTTCTTGTGTGCCGAGCCATGGCACTAATCTTACTGGTGAAAGTCCAGTCACGGGTATTTACCGCCAAGTGTAGCGGAGCGCAACCGGCGATCTCATAGATGCCAACTGTCGTTCTGACAGAGCCGCCCTCATTGCCTGCGGCGGGTTGGCTACCGCTCGGACTGTGACTGGTACAATGCAGAATCTTTTCCAATCCAATCTCCTCCTTCCGTGGTGTTGTAGCTTACCTCTGTTTTGGCGGGATAGTAAGCGGAAAAATAAAAAAGCTGGAATATTGAATTTTGATAGAAAAGCATAGAATTTTATGTTATAATTTAAGGGAAAGGAAGAATGGTATGGAAGTAGATATTCTGATAGATGAATTTACAGATTGTCTGGTAGAGAGAAAGACCGGGGAGCAGGTGGAAACAGAGTACCAGTTACGTTCAACGCCAATTAAGCCGAAAGATTATAAGGGCTGGAAGTTCGATTGGAGTAGGACGGAGAAAAACGGTTACAATATTTATGAATTGTTTTTAGCGGGTGATGATATAGTGCAGGGAAGAATCTCACTAAGGATAGACGGTGGCGTGGCAGATGTGGATATTGTTGAAACTGCGCCGCACAACTATGGTCACACGGGGAAATATCAAGGTGTAGGAGGTCATTTGTTTGCGATTGCCTGTCAAGTCAGTATGGAAGCGGGATGTGACGGATTTGTAGCATTTACGGCGAAAAGTGATCTGATTGCATATTACCAAAAAGTCTTAAATGCACAGGTGGCAAGAGGACAGCGTATGTATATTGATGAAGCGGCAGCGGATATACTCATAGAGAAATATATTAGAAAGTAGGTGGTGGTATGTTGACGATGGAAAGAAAAAGAACCAGTTTGTTTGAGGATATAGCGGATTATGCGAAAGACGGCAGACTGACGGAACCGTCAGACGGCAAGCGTTATGAATGGCGCAAAATGATTGATGCGGTAAAAGCGTTAGGCAGGCCGCTTACGGACGAGGAGGCCGAGCAGTACCGGGTAAAATAACATTGGCATAGCAAAACCACAATTTGTCAATTTGCCGAATGTCGAATTGGGTGGGGTAAATTCCTCACAGGTGGGGTAAAAGGGGTAAAAGGGGTAAAAGTCATCAAAATCTAACAGTGGCACAGGCGGCTATTTCCAATTGATGCCATAGGAATTTGGGTACTTGCAGGCAAAAGTATTGAAGAATGGCTTAAAATCAAGGGTTTTAAGGCTTGGTGGGGTTCATCACGGTGGGTGGTGGGCCCCTATTTTGTATGACGGGCATGCTGTCAGTCTGTGGTGAAAGTCCACAAGGGGCGTAGTTGCCGACGAACCCCAAAGCGACTCCCAAGGTTCACACTGTGAGGTGTGGGCGAGAAGAAGGGATAGCGAAATCGTACGCTGACCATTGAAGAAGCAGCCGGATATTATCATATCGGGGAAGGAAAGCTGCGAATGCTCATTGACACACATCCCAACGAAGATTTTTATGTGATGAATGGAAACAGAGCTTTAATTAAACGTGAGAAATTTGAACGATATTTAGACCAGGCAACTGCTGTATAAAAAAATCCTGAAAAGGAATGGCAGATTGCCTGTTTCCTACACGGTAAACGCATGATTTTATGACTATGCGGCACTGAAAAAAACTGATATATTATATTTAGTAACTGACAATCTCCGCACAATCGTGTACAATTATTTCCATACTTCTTGAAAGGAAATGATTGTTATGTCAGATATGGAAAATGAATGTTCACTGGTCGGATGTATGCGGGAGATTCCGGATCCGAGAGCCCCATATAACCAAAAACACAAATTTCTTGATATCATCATAATCGCTGTTACTGCTATCCTCTGTGGTATGGATACCTGGAATGAAATAGAGGACTGGGCATGCTCCAAAGAAGACTGGCTCAGGACATTCCTGGAACTTCCTGGGGGGATACCTTCCCATGATACGATTAACAGGGTGTTCCAGATGATGGAGCCTGATAAGTTCCATGAGGCCTTTTTCCGCTGGACTGGGGCTGTCGCGGGGAAGATAGAGGGTGTCGTTGCCATTGATGGAAAGACCATCAGACGCAGCAGGGACGGGGCAAAAGGAAAACAGCCGGCCCATGGGCCATGCGGATATCAGCGTAACCCTGAATACCTACACCCATGTGAATTTTGATGATGCGAAAGAGGAACTGCATCGAGTGGCGAACTCTTAAAACAGCCCGTTGGTAAAGCCGCTTACTTTACCAACGTATTTACCAATTTTGCAGGGGCAAATATGAGAAAGTATGAGACGATTTGAGAAAATACTTTGGAAACACAGAATTGCGGAATAGTCCGAAAACCCTGTAAAATCAAGCATTTGAGAAGAAATACAGGATATATAAGGAGTTATGGAAAAATGATAAAAATACTTTTTATTTGCCACGGCATTATTTGTAGAAATCTCTAAAAATCCAGTAATATCAAGGTTTTTCTGACTTGAGGGTGGTGCTACTACACCATCACTACACCAGTGAGTCTCGATGTGACAAAAATCATGAAATCGAGGTCAAGTTTATGGAAAACAAAATGAAGAATAACAGCATTGAATATGTGCTGGCAGGAGATTACTACATTCCGGATTTGAAACTCCCTAACGAAGAACGAACCATTGGAAAGTACGGTCGGATGCACCGTGATTATCTCAAAGAGAATCACCCTATGCGGTTTAACCATCTCATTCTGGAAGGTCAGCTTTGGACTTATCTCGCCGATCTGAATGAGCAGGCGCAGAACAGATTGCAGCTGATTATCAGGCAGATGCAGGAAGCCGAGTCTGCAACTGAGGAATTGAAAGCAAAAGATCAAATGGCATGGGTCCGAGCTATGAGCAGCATCCATAACCGGGCAGAGGAAATTGTCCTCCGTGAAATGATTTACGGGGAGGATGCAGTATGAAAATCCTTGAAGAATTTTGGTATGGCAATATTGAGCCAATGGAATATGATACTTCTTCCTACAAGGAGTATAAGAAGCTACTGGAGCTGATCTGTAGGAACGAAGAAAAGCTCAAAGCCACCATGACTGACGAGCAGAAAGAGTTATTCTCCAAATACACAGACTGTGTGCGAGAATATCAGACCATAACAGATTGCCTGCTGTTTCAAAACAGCTTTAAGCTGGGGGCAAGGATGATGGTGGAAGTCATGAGAGATAATTAAAATATAGCAGAAAGCTGGGTGCTGCTTCGTAAAGAGACAGTACCCAGTTTTTTACTAACCAGATGTAATCACATCATTATGTGTTATCAAGCGAAAGCTAATTATAAGAAAAATTCGCACACAGAAAATATAAAAATGTGCGTAAAAATATTGATTATTTGAAGTTAAGTGCTATAATAAAATACATACACAGAAACGGATTAAGTGTGCGTGATTTTTAAGAATGAGAGTTGGTGAATACGTGGATATTAAAACAGTTACAAAACAAGTCCTTATTGAAAAGGGCGGTGTTGCCAAATCAGCGGATTTCGTTGCGGCAGGAATGCGTGCTGTCGATGTTGTCAATCTGTGCAATGCGGGATACCTTGACCGCATCCGGCATGGTTATTATCAGCTTGCAGAGGCAGATACATCTTCTGAAGAACAGCTCCTTGCAACGCTGATTCCGAAGGGAATTGTCTGCGTAGAATCTGCGCTATTTCATTACGGATATAGTGACTTTGCTCCTCGTAAATGGTCTATTGCTGTACCGAGATCCATGTCCCGAACAAAATTGGATGTAGATGCACTTGCGTTGCAAACTTACTATGTTCAATCGGAGATATATGAGCTTGGTAGAATAACCGATGACTTTGATGGGGTCATGCTTCCTGTATATGATCGGGAGCGTACAATTTGTGATTGCTTCAAATATCGTTCAAGACTGGATAATGAAATATTTAATAAGGCACTGAATGCCTATGCGAATGATCCCAAGAAGAATCTACAAAACCTTTCCGCATATGCAAAGAAACTGCGAGTGTATAAAAAAGTTACAGAATTGATGGAGGTGCTGCTGAATGGCTGATATTGCTGCATCCGTGCTTGCACGGCTAAAAAACAAAAGTAAGGAAAGCGGAAGAAGCTATCAGCTTTGCCTTCAACTTTTTTGCCAGGAAGAATTTCTGCGTCGGTTGGAAAAATCCAAGTATGCCGAAAACCTCGTTCTGAAAGGCGGACTGTTCATTTACTCTGTTACCGACTTTGATAGCCGAGTAACTGTGGATGTGGATTTCTTGCTCAGAAAGATTCCCAATACCCCGGAGCAGTTGAAGAAAGTGCTGGAAGAAATCATTTCAACAACTACCGGTAATGATTTTGTGACGTTTGAAATTACGGACATTGCACCTATCGCAGTTGCAAAGAAATACGCAGGTATTGGTGCTTCTCTGGTAGTGAGAATCAAGAACACAAAAACGCCGTTCAGTATTGATTTTGGCGTAGGAGATGTCATTGTACCGAATCAGGAAAAGCGCAGAATCCCTACCCAGCTGGATGATTTTGTAGCGCCTACGGTGAATACATACTCTCTGGAAACGACTATCGCTGAAAAAATCGATGCAATTCTTAGCCTGATGGAATTCTCCAGCCGTATGAAAGACTATTACGACATCTACTATCTTGCGAATAAATTTGACTTTGAGGGTTCTGTCTTGACCGAGGCCTTGCGAAAAACTTTCGAAAATCGTGGCCACACGTTTACTGTCGAGCAATTTGAGCAGGTTATGGCTTTCGATGACGATGATGCTATGCAGAAAAAGTGGAAAGCATTTTGCCGCAAGATTGATACAAAAACGGATGATTACAGTACCGTACTGCGGACAATCAAGGATTTCCTGACCAAACCAATTTTAGCGGCAGTCCATGCAACTTGCTTCAATGAACAATGGATTGCAGCAACAAATACATGGGGTCAAGGAGGTAAGTGCGATGGCTAAAATAATGGAAATTGTTGCGAAGGAAACCAAGGGAAAAAGCTACCACACATACAAGTATAGCTATGATTCTGTTGGCTTGCCTTCCATAGATTATGATGATGACCCCAACAAAATAATGAAGTGGAAAGACTCTGCTGAAACCGGATCTCCGAAGAGGTCTATTGATTTAAAGCCGTTGGCCGATCAGTTACAAAAGATAGGAGAACCCCCACTTCTTAAATATTTCCTTGATGGTTCACGCCATGTTTTTAAGGTCGATGATATTGCATACAACAAGCAAGTCTTTCCGGTTGTTGCCGGTCAAATTGGTATTGGATGCTGTAGGCGTGAAAATAAGCGTATGCACAAAGAAAGGTTTTATCGTGAACTTGTGCTGGCACTTCCTGACAAAGCAAACGCAGATGGCTGGGATGATACGGCATACTTTGCATCGAAGGTTGCGAAAATCAGCGAAAGCGAAGAATTGAAGCGATTAGGGTTAAGATTTTCTGCAATTCTTCCATATTCGACTGCAAAGGCAGGAACTATTGATGCTAAGCTCGATACTTTGGCGGTCGCAGCGGTTCAGGACTATATGGTTGAAGCCGAAAAACGAATGGTTGCTGAACTGGTGAAAGACAAACGCCTGGGGCAAGATGCCTATTTACTGAAAGATGGGTCTCTTGAATATAAGGTTATGAAAACAGGCAGGGAAGACTTACGAACTTTGCAGAAAATCAAACACAATTACAGCTGGGTAATCGGTGTTTCGAAGTCGTTTAACCCAGAGAGCTGTCTTGATCATACCGGAAAGCCAAATTCAAACTATATCGCTGACTTGCCTGTTTATCATAGAACGCCTGTTGCAAGATATGAAAACAGAGAGTTTTTAGGTGATGTTCAATTCGGTGTTTGGTATATCCGCTTGCGTGACAAAAAGAGGACGCAGACGCCTTTTGACGGGGTTGTGAAAGTTGAAAAAATAATGATGGATGAGGAAGTTGAAACAGGCATTGATAGTGATGTGATTGATTTGATTTCCGCCAATATCATTAATGAGCGAAACCCCACTTGCTATGGTACAGACCGTAGATGGGCGAACCATTTGTATCCCGTATTTTTGACGGAATCCTATGTCAAAAGCAAATACATAAGTACAGAAATGTTCCTGCACCTGTTTTAGGAGGATAAAGAATATGGCAAATAATGTTATAGGTCGTGTATTGGCGACAGAAAAGAAACCAACAACAATTGATGATTTTACGTTTTGGACTGATCCTCAACTTATTTTGAACCCCTTTGATATTGTTAAGGTGCAGCACGTCAACGGTTCGTTTTCTTATGGTGTAATTGAAGATATTGCCCATATTACGGATGCTGCCAGCTTCTTAACGAATTTCATTTCCAGTGATTTTGGTGATGTCGATGCTGAAGAAAATACGCTCCGTGTCGGAATGAACTATGTTACAGCAAAGGTCGTTTGCAACACAGAAAATATTTACATACCTTTGCAGAACAATGCAAAGGTAATGCTGGCAACCGCCGAAGAGATAAACTACGCTCTTGGACTGAACGATATTCGCAATCCTCTGGTATGTGGGTATCTCGAAATGTATGAGGGAACCAAGGATTGTGAGAAGGTAACACTTCCTGTTAATCTAAACTCGAAATTTATTATTGGCCCGGAAGGTGCTCACCTGAATATTTCTGGTATCTCTGGTCTTGCTTCTAAAACTTCTTATGCTATGTTTTTGCTTAAAGCAATCCAGGATAGCTATATGAAGAAAGATCCGAAGAATGAAGAAGAGGACAGCGTAGCCTTTGTCCTGTTCAATGTTAAAGGAAAGGATTTACTTGCCATTGACCAGATCAATGACTTTGCAGATGAACGAAACCCGGAAGCAGCAAAAAAGGATACTTTTGCGAAATACGAGAAATTAGGTTTGGCTCCGGAGCCGTTTAAGAACGTACACTATTACTATCCTTACTCTATTCCCAAAACCCGTCACTGGAATACTTATATGACACCGGAAGAGGTTGAGGATAATATCAAGAAGAAAAAAGCGAAGAAGTTCAAATACATGCCAGAGGAAAAACAAAAGCCAAGAAAAATAACCTGAAGCGTTTCATGGATGAGTGTAATTACCTGAAACAGCGAGGGGTGCTGACACTCAGCGATTTTGAAAATCACCTTTCCTCTGTTGTCGAAAAAGTGGAAGCCAGCAAATCCTCCATGAATCAGAAACAGACACGATTGAAGGAGATTCAGCAGCTGATGGAGGACGCAAAGAGCTACACAGAATTGAAGCCGGTCTTTGATGAATTGAAAAAGGAAAAATATCGTTTTACTAAAGCCAAGGAGAAGTATAAGGCAGAACACGAAAGTGACCTCCGCCGGTTCTACATGATAAAACGTAAACTGAAGGAGAAAGGTTTTGAAAAAGAACCTTTTCCTCTGAAAGCATGGCAGAGAGAATTTTCTGAACTATCGGCACAGCGAGAAGCCGAATATCAGGAATACAAGCTCATGCAGAAGGATTTGACGATCCTGTATCAGATCAAGGGCGATGTAGATAACGTAATGCGTGAAACTCATCCCGAAATGCTGCGTCCCGATAAAGCCAAAGAAACAGAAACTACATTGTAATCAGGAGGTGGAATATGGGTTATACGCAAGAACAGATTGACCGTGCCAATCAGGTCAACTTAGAACAATTTTTACATTCACAAGGTGAGCAGGTAATAAAGAGCGGAAGCGAGTACCGATGGAAAAGGCATGATAGCCTGACCGTTAAGGGAAACAAATGGTTCCGCCATAGTCAGAGCAAAGGTGGTTATCCGGTTGAATTTGTGATGGAGTTCTTTGGCAAAACTTTCCCGGAAGCGGTGTTTCTGCTGATTGGGGAAGCTCCGGCAAACAATAGCATAGTAGCTGCACCTTCAGCAGATTTTAAACTCCCGCCGAGGAACCGATATGCCGAGAAAATGACTTCATATCTCAGCCAAAGAAAAATTCCGGACGAACTGATTCAGGAGTTCTATAAAGAAGGTCTGATTTATCAGGATGCCCAGAGGAACAATATTGTATTTGTGGGCAAGGATGAAAATGGGATTCCTCGATATGCTCACTGCAAAGGAACAAACGATTCGTTTCGTATGGATGTGCTTGGTTCGGACAAGTCCCACAATTTTGCTTACCGTAGCGATGGGAAAAGCCTGTTCGTATTTGAAGCCCCTATTGATCTGATGTCCTTCATCGCTCTGTACCCGAAGGACTGGAAAACCCGAAATTATCTATCCTTGGGCGGTGTGGGAGCGAAAGCGTTGGATGGTTTTCTTTCTGAACGCAAGAATATGGAAACCATTTATATCTGCACCGATTCCGACAAAGCCGGTAATGATGCAGTAAATCGTCTGTTAGAAAGTATTCCCGAACACATGACAGTTATTCGCCTGATTCCTTGCGATAAAGACTGGAACGAAGTTTTGATGCACAAGGATGATCTTACTCATAGCAAATATATTTATAAAACTGTCACACTGCGAGAGAAATCGCAAAAGAAAGCCGTGCCTATGATTCGCATGAGCGAGGTTCAGCAAACAGAAGTGGACTGGCTCTGGTATCCATATATTCCATTTGGAAAACTGTCAATTATTCAGGGCAACCCCGGCGAGGGCAAAACATTCTTTGCCATGCAGCTTGCGGCGGCTTGTACCAACCGAAAATTTCTGCCGCAGATGGAACCCTTTGAACCGTTCAATATGATTTTTCAGACTGCCGAGGATGGTCTGGGCGATACGGTGAAACCGAGATTGCTTTCCGCAGAAGCCGATTTGGAACGAGTTCTGGTTATTGATGATACAGACAATCCATTGACATTAGCAGATGAGCGCATCGAAAATGCGATCAGAGAAAACAATGCAAGGTTGGTTATTATCGACCCGCTGCAGGCATTCCTTGGAGCCAATGTAGATATAAACCGAGCCAATGAGGTTCGCCCTATCTTCCGCAGGCTTGCAGAGGTGGCACAGGCTACGAATTGTGCCATTGTGATGATTGGACACCCCGGCAGCCAAAGCACTTACCGTGGTCTTGGTTCTATCGACATCACTGCTGTTGTGAGAAGTCTGCTGTTTATTGGCAAGGTGAGGTCAGACCCGACCACACGAGTGATTGTCCACGAGAAAAGCTCCCTGGCACCACCGGGACAGTCTCTGGCCTTCTATTTGGGTGACGAAAAGGGGTTCCGTTGGATTGGTGCCTATGACATCAGCGCAGAAGATCTGCTTGCCGGTGGCGAGGGCAGTAAAGCGGAACTGAAGCAAGAACAGGCAGTGAAGCTGATAGAGGAGTTCTTGTCTGCGGGCAGAAAAGTCTCAATCGCAGAGATAAACAAAGAAGCAACAGAACGAGGAATTTCTGAGCGTACAGTACGTCTGGCGAGAAATTCTATGGGAGATAAAATTGCAAGTGAGCGACAGGGAAAAGACTGGTGGATCTGGTTCAAGTAATGAACCGTGAAACGGCAATTTCTGTGAAGTGGCAAAGGTTTTATAGATACCGTAGATTGCCACTTTGCCACTTGGATACAACGATTGGAGGTATTGCATGAAAGAAGTTCCTATCTGGGAAAAGGCAAATCTAACATTAGAAGAAGCGGCAGCGTACTCTGGCATTGGAACCGGAAAGCTGCGTGAAATTACCAATGACAAGAACTGCAATTTTGTTCTCTGGGTTGGAAATAAGCGTCTGATTAAGAAACACTTATTTGATAAATTCATCGAGCAGGTATTTTCGATCTAATTGCTGTAGATTCATCATAGAAAAAGTCGTCCTGATGTGATACAATGTGGATGTCACATCGAGACTCCTTTTGAACGAAAGGAGATCGAAATTGAGCGAAAAAAGAAAAGATAACAAAGGCCGTATCCTGAAAACAGGAGAAAGTCAGAGAAAGGATCTGATCTATCAGTACAGGTACACTGATTTCCGTGGCAAAAGACAATGCGTTTACGCATCCACTTTGCAGGAGCTTCGCCAGAAAGAAAAAGAAATTCAGAAGCAGATTGATGATGGCATTGACTATGAAGCAGGACAGATTACGGTAATTGAGCTGTTGGAGAAGTACATCAGCCTGAAGAAGGGCGTGCGCTACAACACACAGGTTGGTTATAATTTTGTTTTGAATCTGGTCAAGAAAGAGGATTTTGGCTATCGCAAAATCAGCACCGTCAAGGTATCCGATGCCAAACAGTGGTTTGCAAAGCTGCAAAAGGACGGCAGAGGTTACAGTACCATTACCAGTGTACGAGGCGTGGTGAAGCCCGCCTTCCAGATGGCTTGCGATGAGGATGCGGTCAGGAAGAATCCATTCATCTTCAAGCTGACAGATGTTGTGGTGAACGATACGGTGGCGAGAGCTGCACTTACCGAAGAGCAGTTGGCGATCTGGATGAAGTTCATTGAGGGAGACAATACTTACCACAAATACTATGATGAGTTTGTAGTACTTCTGGAAACCGGCATGAGAGTCAGCGAGTTCTGCGGTCTGACCCGAAAGGATCTGGACTTCAAGAATCGGAGAATCCGTGTGGATCACCAGTTGGTTCGTGAGCGTGGTGGTAAATACTACGTTGAGGAAACCAAGACCAGCAGTGGTTGTCGTTTTCTGCCGATGACCGATGCGATTTATGACTCTTTGAAAAAGATGTTGGAACGCCGTCCGAAGGTCAAGACAGAGCCTATGGTAGATGGCTACAGCGGATTTATCATGTTGGACAAGAATGGCAATCCCAAGGTCGCACTTCACATCGAGAACGAGATGCGCTGGGCTATGAAGAAGTACAAGAAACTTCATCCCGACAGCCCTCTGCCGCACATTACCCCTCATGTGTTCCGGCACACCTTCTGCACGAACTATGCAAACAATGGTATGGACATTAAGAACCTTCAGTACCTGATGGGTCACTCTGATGCTGGCGTGACACTCAATGTTTACACCCATGCAAGCTACGCACACGCTGCGGAGCAGATGGCGAAAATTTCACAGTTTCGCCAGTCCCCTGAAATGAAAAAAGACAGGGATTTTGCTGTTGGATAAGCAGCAAATATGGCGGTAGTATCTTAAGCTTACTACACCATTTACTACACCACCAAGTGGTGTAGTTACATAGATTTATAGAGACTTATGAAAGATTGAAGAAAAACCGAAAGTCCGAAAAGCCCAGTAAAATCAAGGGCTTGAAGACTTCTGGAGGAATATAGAGATTATGATAAAAGTGCTTTTTATCTGCCACGGCAACATCTGCCGAAGCCCCATTGCCGAATTTGTCCTAAAGGACATGGTAAAAAAAGCGGGCATCGAGGACCAATTTGAAATCGCATCCGCAGCTACCAGCACGGAAGAAATTTGGAACGGGATAGGCAATCCCGTTTATCCGCCGGCCAGGAAAGAACTGGAAAAGCATGGAATCAGCAGCGAAGGGAAGCGGGCCGTCCAGCTGAAAAAGTCGGACTACGATTATTATGACTACCTGATAGGCATGGATGCCATGAATATCAGGAATATAGAAAGGATGACCGGCCATAAGGGCGGAAAGATTCATATGCTTCTGGAATTCGCCGGGAAAAAGGATAATATTGCGGACCCCTGGTACACGTCCAGATTTGACATTGCGTACCGCGATATTTTAGAGGGATGCCAGGCACTGCTAAAGTATTTGCGTGAGAATGGGGAATTGTAGCCAGCATTCCGGATAGGGCTGCATGCAAATCCTGCCTTATATAGATAAATTAAGGAGCAGATGCACGTCAAATGAGAGCCTGCCGCTGATATGTGCGCCAATATAGGCAAATGGCAGTCGTTTCTGGAGATATTTCTATGGAATGGCCCATATAGATATGCGATATGCCTAACGCGTTTTTCATAGAAAGTTTACACTTATTTTATTGACAAAAATTAGAATGAAAAGTATATTGGAAACAAAAAAAGGAGATTTTGTTTCCGGTATGAAAGATAAAATTATTCAGGCTTCTATTGAAGGGCTGAGAAGTGAAGGGCTAAAATTCTCAGTCGATCTCTTGGCCAATAAGTTAAAAATCTCAAAGAAAACCGTTTATAAATTTTTCCCTGACAAAGAGACGCTTGCCATAGCCCTATATGAGACATACTATTCAGATGCTGCGAAGCGGATGGAGGGGCTTATTAACGAAAAAACGAGAGTGTCCTATAAAGAATTGCTTTATCTCTATTTCGATTCAAAAAGGATGACGCGTAGTGATATTTTCAATAAGTATAAGCTGAATCAAACAATTTGCGCTTATACGAAGGAAAAGGCGGATTCCCTTTGGGGAATTATTGCCTCATCGTTTTCGGGGGAATTGTCCGAAACGGACAAACAGGCGCTTCGGGTCATTGTTGATGGTTCGTTTGAAAAGCTTTGTAGTGATTGCTCCGTACTGGAAGGCGTGATAGAAAGGTTGGCGGATTTCTTATGGTAATTGGATTGCTTCATATTTTTGCAATAGTATGTTCCGCATTCGTTTGCGGAAAGCTGGTGGCGAAAATAAAACTGCCGGCTATTCTGGGCTGGTTGATTGCCGGTATTGTTTTTGGCCCTTATCTTGCCGGGGTTGTGACTTTGGATATTACAAATTCGCTATGGTATAAAATAGCTATTAAATTTTTCGAATGTTTTGCTGGCGTCATGATAGGGCGGGAAATCGTTTTTAAAAAGATTGCCAGTTCGGGCAGGCAGATTATCGGGATTACTTTTGTGCAGTCCATTGGAACATTTTTATTTGTATCCGCCGTATTTGGCATAGTTTTTTTAATTGAAGATATCCCGGTCTATCTGGCGTTTATATTTGGCGGCATTGCGCTTGCTACCGCACCGGCGCCGGCATTGTCCATTGTGAACGAATACCATACAAATGGGCCCGTTACAAAGACGTTAATTCCGCTTGCTGCAATAGACGATATTATCGGCGTTATTGTATTCTTTACAATAATTTCGATTATAAACGGGATGGGTGGAGGTCTTGCCGCATCGCCTCTTTCGATTGCGGGAATGATTTTGCTTCCGTTTGTTATAGGGATATTGGCAGGGGGATGCGCTGCATTTTTGATGAAGCGGTTCAAAAATAATGTCTCAAGGCTGTTGCTGCTGCTGGCGTTTCTTTGTATATCGGCGTTAAGCGGTTTGATGATAGATAAGTATATATTTCATTCTTTCAGCCTGAATTATTTGCTGATTGGCATGGCATTTAGCGGAACAATTGCAAACAAAATACCGGAAGATGAGCTTTCCGGCGTGTTGGATTTATATACTCCTATTTTAAATCTGTCATTAGTTATTGTCATAGTAAATCTTGGAATGCCGTTGGACTACCGCTTGATTGCGGGGGCTGGTTTATTTACGGCGATTTACATTCTTTCGAGGGCGATAGGGAAAATAGGCGGCGCATATTGGGGAGGGAAAATAACGAAAGCGGAACCTTCCGTTACAAAATATTTAGGGTTTACATTATTGCCCCATTCCGGCGTGTCCTTGGTATTTACCGGTATTGCCGTGTCAACTTTATCAGTAGTGGATCCGTCTCTTGCGCCGATTGTATCGGGAACGATTGTCGCCGCTGCCATAATTAATGAGATTATTGCTGTTATCATTGCAAAATTCGCTTTCAAATGGGCAGGAGAAATTCAGGAGTCAAAGGCTCCGCCGCAAGCAGCGGGGCATCAAGCTTGAATCGTTCCAAGGGGCGCTATTCGACCTCTCGCCGGGGCTTATCTCATCTTCTATGAAGAGCAGATAAGCCCCGCGGCATTCGTCAAATATATGCGCAAGCGCGTCTACTTGGCCCATTGCTCGCGGGAATAAATCAGATTTCCGTGAATCCCCATCCATAATCATTGCAAAAATATTTGCCCTATGATATAATAATGGCAATGGGCAATGATAAAAAATTAACAATCATTGCACTTAACCGTAAAGCATATGGATGGAGGAGAAAACAATGGCAAAAAAAGTAGTTTTGGCAGGCGCTTGCCGTACGGCGATTGGTACAATGGGCGGTTCTTTAAGCACAACACCGGCAGCAGAGTTGGGCGCGATTGTAATTAAAGAAGCTTTAAACAGGGCAGGGGTTGCCCCTGAACAAGTAGATCAGGTATATATGGGATGTGTTATTCAGGCAGGCCTTGGACAGAACGTAGCGCGTCAGGCATCGATTAAAGCAGGGCTTCCCATTGAGGTTCCGGCGGTTACGATGAACGTTGTATGCGGTTCCGGCCTGAACTGTGTGAACCAGGCGGCACAGATGATAATAGCAGGAGATGCCGACGTTGTTGTTGCAGGCGGTATGGAAAATATGTCCATGGCTCCTTATGCAGTACCCAATGCACGTTTCGGTTATAGGATGAACAACGGTACATTGGTAGATACAATGGTAAACGATGCCCTTTGGGATGCTTTCAACCAATATCACATGATTAAAACTGCGGACAATATCTGCGAAGAATGGGGATTGACAAGGGAAGAACTGGATGAGTTCGCATTGAAGAGCCAGAAGAAGACGGAAGCGGCTCAGAAATCCGGCGCATTTGACAAAGAAATCGTACCGGTTATGGTAAAGAAGAAGAAAGAAATGATTGAATTTAAGGTAGATGAAGGTCCGCGTCCGGGTTCCACTATGGAGGGGCTTGCAAAGCTTCGCCCGATTAACCCCAATGGTTTCGTAACGGCGGGAAATGCCTCCGGTATCAATGACGGGGCAGCGGCAATTGTTGTGATGAGTGAAGAGAAAGCGAAAGAATTAGGCGTTAAGCCTATGGCTACATATGTAGCGGGTGCATTGGCAGGCGTAAGGCCCGAAATTATGGGTATCGGCCCTGTTGCTGCAACGAAGAAAGTAATGGCAAAGACCGGCATGAAGATTGAGGATTTTGAAATTATTGAAGCTAATGAAGCCTTCGCCGCGCAGTCCGTAGCCGTAGGAAAAGAGTTGGGCATTGATGTGGACAAACAACTGAATCCTAACGGAGGCGCTATTGCCCTCGGGCATCCGGTAGGCGCTTCAGGATGCCGTATCCTCGTAACGCTGCTTCATGAAATGGAAGCAAAGGATGCCAAGATTGGACTTGCTACGCTTTGCATCGGCGGCGGCATGGGATGCGCAACGATTGTTACAAGAGAATAAGCTGCAGAAATAGAATGAGATAAGCAGGCTTTTACAGGTCTGCTTATCCGACTGTATGTCATCTTCGCATGGAAGGCTGAAAATTCATTCTGCGGCAGTTGGCTAAAAGTAAAAGAGATGTGGTTCTGCAGATTAAAAAGAAAGGAGTCTGATAGGAAATGGAATTTATTGTTTATGAACAGAAAGGCAATTACGGCATAATTACTATCAGCCGTGAAAAGGCATTGAACGCGTTAAATTCAACGGTGCTGGAAGAGTTGGATAAAACGTTGGATGAGGTGAATCTGGAGGAAGTAAGGTGCCTGATCCTCACCGGGGCAGGGCAAAAGTCCTTTGTGGCCGGGGCGGATATCGGCGAAATGAGCTCCCTAACCAAAGCGGAGGGGGAAGCTTTTGGCAAGAAAGGAAATGATGTGTTCCGCAAACTGGAGACGTTCCCGATTCCGGTCATCGCTGCGGTAAACGGCTTTGCCTTGGGCGGCGGCTGCGAGATTTCCATGAGCTGCGATATCAGGATTTGTTCGGACAATGCGGTATTTGGGCAGCCCGAAGTTGGCCTCGGCATCACCCCTGGATTCGGCGGCACCCAGAGGCTGGCGCGCCTTGTAGGTGCAGGCATGGCAAAACAGATGATTTATACCGCAAGGAATATCAAAGCCGACGAGGCGCTTCGCATCGGCCTTGTGAACGCGGTGTATACCCAGGAAGAATTAATGCCGGCGGCTGAGAAAATGGCGGCAGGCATCGCAAAGAATGCCCCCATCGCAGTGCGCAACTGCAAAAAGGCTATTAACGAAGGCCTGGATGCGGATATGGATGCGGCAATCGTGATAGAAGAAAAATTGTTCGGCGACTGCTTCGAATCCTATGACCAGAAGGAAGGCATGGCCGCATTCCTTGAGAAAAGGAAAGTGGAGAAATTCCTGAACAAATAAATAGCCCAAAACAGAAGGCAGTGGGGAAACGAGTTAGGAAAATCGCCCCAAACAGAAAGGCAGGCTGCCGCACCAACAGGCAAACGGCCCTGTAACATGGACGATTTGAAATAAATTAATACATTCTAGGAGGAACGAATATGAAAGTAGGTATTATTGGTGCCGGTACAATGGGTTCCGGTATTGCGCAGGCTTTTGCCCAGACAGAAGGATATGAAGTATTCCTTTGCGACATCAACGAAGAGTTTGCTGCAAACGGCAAGAAGAAAATTGCAAAAGGCTTTGAGAAACGTATTGCAAAAGGGAAAATGGACCAGGATAAGGCGGATGCAATCCTTGCAAAAATTACCACAGGCGTAAAGACCATTTGCACAGACTGCGATTTGATAGTGGAAGCAGCGCTTGAAGTAATGGACATTAAGAAACAGACATTCAAAGAACTGCAGGATATCTGCAAAAAAGATTGTATTTTCGCTACCAATACTTCCTCCCTTTCGATTACGGAAATCGGCGCTGGACTTGACAGGCCGGTAATCGGCATGCATTTCTTTAATCCCGCTCCGGTTATGAAGCTGGTGGAAGTTATTGCAGGCTTGAATACCCCCGATGAAGTAGTAGAAAAGATTAAAACTATTTCCGAAGAAATCGGAAAGACTCCGGTACAGGTAAATGAAGCCGCAGGCTTTGTCGTTAACAGAATCCTTATCCCGATGATTAACGAAGCGATTGGCATCTATGCGGACGGCGTTGCTTCCGTAGAAGGCATCGACAATGCGATGAAGCTGGGCGCAAACCATCCTATGGGCCCTCTTGCCCTTGGCGATTTGGTTGGGCTGGATATCGTACTGGCTATTATGGAAGTGCTTCAGGCTGAAACCGGAGACCCGAAATACCGTCCTCATCCGCTTCTTAAGAAAATGGTACGCGGCGGCCAGCTGGGCCAGAAGACAGGCAAAGGTTTTTATGACTATTCAAAATAGGAGCTTCGGTTTTACCTAATCTAACCATTATATAAACAAAGATATGGAGGAAACAAAATCATGGATTTTATGTTAACGAAACAACATGAAATGGCAAGAACTCTTTTCAGGGAATTTGCTGAAAAGGAAGTAAAGCCTCTGGCACAGGAAGTGGATGAAACAGAGGTTTTCCCTAGAGGAACTGTTGAAAAAATGGCAAAAGCAGGGTTTATGGGGATTCCGGTTCCGAAGGAATATGGCGGACAGGGCTGTGATATTTTGACATATGCTATGTGCGTGGAAGAACTTTCCAAAGTCTGTGGGACTACAGGCGTTATCGTATCCGCACATACATCCCTTTGCTGCGACCCGATTTTAACATACGGCACGGAAGAGCAGAAACAGAAATATCTGCCCGACCTGGCGAGCGGCAGAAAAATCGGCGCATTCGGCCTGACAGAGCCCGGCGCAGGAACGGACGCACAGGGCCAGCAGACAAAAGCGGTGCTGGATGGCGACGAATGGGTGCTCAACGGCTCCAAGATTTTTATTACCAATGGTAAAGAAGCGGACGTATATGTTATCTTCGCCGTAACGGGAATGGTTGAAAAACGCGGCAGAATGTCCAAAGAAATTACTGCGTTTATCGTAGAAAAAGGAACGCCGGGCTTTACTTTCGGCACGAAAGAAAAGAAAATGGGTATCCGCGGTTCTTCTACATATGAATTGATTTTCACGGACTGCAGGATTCCGAAGGAGAATATCCTTGGACAGCAGGGCAAAGGCTTCGGCATCGCTATGCATACCCTGGACGGCGGACGTATCGGTATCGCTTCCCAGGCTCTCGGCTTGGCGGAAGGCGCTCTGGAAAGGACAGTGGAATACGTAAAAGAAAGGAAACAGTTCGGCAGGGCTATCGGACAGTTCCAGAATACGCAGTTCCAGCTGGCTGACATGGCTACGAAAGTAGAAGCTGCACAGCTGCTCGTATATAAAGCTGCAATTGCAAAGAATACCCAGAAGGTATATTCCGTGGAAGCTGCAAAAGCTAAATTGTACGCTGCAGAGGTTGCCATGGAAGTTACCACAAAGGCAGTACAGCTTCACGGCGGTTACGGCTACACGAGGGAATACGATGTTGAACGTATGATGCGCGATGCAAAAATTACGGAAATCTACGAGGGTACAAGCGAAGTGCAGCGTATGGTAATCTCGGGCGCATTGTTGAAGTAGCACGTCGCTCGCGAAGTGCAGCGCATGGTAATTTCTGGCGCATTGCTGAAGTAGCGCATAAACATAAAAATGAAAATCTAACGAATATAAGGAGTGGAAATACAATGAAAATTGTTGTTTGTATTAAACAGGTACCCGATACAAAGGGCGGCGTTAAGTTCAATCCTGACGGTACACTTGACAGGGGCGCGATGCTTACCATCATGAACCCGGATGATAAAGCAGGGCTGGAAGCAGCGCTCAGATTAAAGGACGAGTATGGCGCAGAAGTAACCGTTATTACGATGGGACTTCCGAAGGCGGAAGAAGTTCTCCGTGAAGCTATGGCTATGGGCGCGGATAAAGGCATCCTGGTAACAGACAGGGTATTGGGCGGCGCAGACACATGGGCAACTTCCCAGACGCTGGCAGGCGCTATCCGCAACTTGGAGTATGATTTGATTATCACAGGCCGCCAGGCAATTGACGGCGATACGGCACAGGTTGGCCCTCAGATTTCCGAACATTTGGGAATCCCGGTTATCTCCTATGCCCAGAATATTAAAATTGATGGCGACAGCGTAATCGTTGAGCGTCAGTTCGACGACAGATATCATGTATTGAAAGCAAAAATGCCCTGCTTAATTACAGCACTTGCAGAGTTAAACGAGCCCCGCTACATGACGCCGGGCGGAATCTTTGATGCTTATCAGGCGGACATCACCGTATGGGGAAGGGCTAACCTGGTTGACGTAGAAGACTCTAACCTGGGCTTGAAAGGTTCTCCGACACAGATTGCCAAGGCTTCTGACAAAGTAAGGAAGGGCGCAGGGGAGAAAGTTACCCTGGATCCGGCAGAAGCGGTTGATTACATTATCGACAAACTGAAAGTAAAACACGTAATATAAAATTTGTGCGAGTATAAAGTCCGGTTAACTGCAAATCGTTATACTGGGGATGCAATTTTGCAAAACTTTGAAAGGAGCATAATTATAAAATGAATATAGCAGAGTATAAAGGAGTATTTGTCTTTGCACAGCAGGTAGATAACAAACTCAGCGGCATCGCTTTGGAACTGGTTGGCAAAGGCAAGGATCTGGCAAAAGATTTAAACACGGAAGTAACCGCAGTATTAGTAGGCTATGGGGTAAAAGACCTGGCGGACGAGCTGGCTGCTTACGGTGCGGATAAAGTTATCCTTGTAGATGACCCTGAGTTGAAAGAATACAGGACAGAGCCCTATGCGCATGCTTTGGCATCTGTCATCGAAAAATATAAACCGGAAATCTTCCTGGTAGGCGCTACCGCTATCGGCCGCGATTTGGGCCCTCGCGTATCCGCAAGGATTCATACAGGACTTACCGCAGACTGTACACAGCTGGATATCGGAGACTTCCCGATTAACCCGGTTCCGGGCAAAGAGCAGCTTCATAATCAGCTGTTAATGACCCGTCCGGCATTTGGCGGCAATACGATTGCGACTATCGCATGCCCTCAGTTCCGTCCACAGATGGCTACGGTACGCCCCGGCGTTATGCAGAAAGCACCTAAAGTGGAAGGCGCTAAAGCAGTAGTGGAAGAATTCAACCCTGGGTTTACGCCGGATAACAAGTATGTAGAAATCCTGGAAGTAGTAAAATCCGTTGTGGATACGGTAGATATTATGGATGCAAAAATCCTCGTATCCGGCGGCCGCGGCGTAGGAAGCCCGGAAAACTTCAAGATTTTGGATGACCTTGCGGAAGTGCTCGGCGCAACCGTAAGCTGCTCCCGTGCAGTGGTCGATGCAGGCTGGAAACCGAAGGATTTGCAGGTAGGGCAGACCGGTAAGACCGTACGTCCTAACGTATATTTTGCAATCGGTATCTCCGGCGCGATTCAGCACTTGGCAGGTATGGAAGAATCCGATATCATCATCGCTATTAACAAAGACGATACAGCGCCCATCTTCGATGTAGCTGATTACGGCATAGTTGGCGACCTGAATAAGGTAGTTCCGGCTTTGACGGAGAGGCTGAAGGCAGAGTTGGCAAACAAGAACTAATATAGATTGAATTAAAATAGCTGGTATCCGCAAATGCCTTTTAGGGCAGGATGGATGCCAGCTTTTTTTTCTTATTTTATAGGGGTAGGGTGCCCGAAGCCCTGTCTACAGCAGCATGCGATTATATTGCCGTTGTCCATGAGTCATAATCTTGCCCCACGCATGTTATACTTTAGGTAAGACCAAATATCAGTATTTTGCCGTAAAACGGCAGAATCCAAAAGGATTGCATGACAATATCATTATGCGGTTTCATAGCCGCCTTCGTAAAAAATCCCCCGCTGCAAATAACCACAATACTCATTTTCGGTGTCATCCTTGTTAACGGTGCGACGGATGCCCCTAACGCTATCGCTTCGCTAGTGGCCTCCGGAGAGATGAAGCTAAAACCGGCCGTGCGCATGGCAGCGCTCTTCAACTTTGCCGGGCTGGCCCTGATGACCATGTGCAATGCCAATGTGGCTTATACCATTTGCCATATGGTGGATTTTGGGGATTCGGCCGGAAAAGCGCTGGCGGCATTATGCGCGGCGCTCACATCCATTATTTTATGGTCGGCTGCCGCTTGGCGATTTGGCATTCCCACCAGTGAAAGCCATGCCTTGATTGCCGGGCTGACCGGGGCTGCAATCGCGATACATAACGGCCTGTCGGGGATTAACGGCATGGAGTGGCTAAAAGTGCTATACGGTTTGGCAGCATCAAGTATTTTAGGGTTTTCCTTAGGATGGCTGGGCGGCAAAGGGCTGCTATGGAAAGAAGCGATAGAAAGTAAAGCTGGTTCCTTCCTCCTTCCGTTTTCAAAGGGGCACAGGCCGGGAAGGAAAAAGGTACGGCAGGCGCAGATTGCCGGTGCGGCGGCGATGGCATTTATGCATGGGGCACAGGACGGGCAGAAATTTATGGGAGTGTTCCTTTTAGGAATTTTCCTTTCCATGGGGATAATGCCCGCCGGAAACTTCCGCATTCCTTTCTGGATGACAGCGCTGTGCAGCATAGGGATTGCGGCAGGCACCGCAATCGGCGGGGAACGCATTATAAAAACTGTGGGCGTCGATATGGTAAGGCTGCATAAAGCCCAGGGGGCGGTATCCGATGTGGCCGCTGCCGCTTGCCTTCTCCTGTCCAGCTTGACAGGAATCCCCGTATCCACCACCCATGTAAAAACAACGGCGATTATGGGGGTGGGGATTGCATCCGATGGGGAGTCGGTAAATAAATCAATTATGAAGGAAATGATATTGGCCTGGGTCATTACTTTTCCCTGTTGCGGAGGAATTGGCTATTTGGCGGCGAAATTTTTTATATTAAATGTAAAAAAATAATATCGAAAACCAGCCGGAAATGTTATAATGAAAAAAACGGACAAAACATCGCCAGGGAAAGGAAAGAAGATATATGAAGCGTAATATTATGGAATACGAAACGGTAGACTTGGATGATGAAAGAAATTGCCTGGTGATTATAGACCAGACCCTTTTGCCGGCTACCACGAAGCTGGTGGAATTAAGGACGGCGCAAGAAATATGGGATGCGATATATTTGCTGAAAGTACGGGGGGCACCGGCTATTGGGGTGACGGCGGCGTTTGGCATTTATTTATTGGCAAAGCAAATAGATACGGATGATTATGATACTTTTTACCGCGAATTCATGAAGCAGAAGGATTTCCTGAATTCAGCCAGGCCTACGGCAGTGAATCTGCCTTGGGCCTTGAAAAGAATGGAAGGGGTTTGCAGTGCGAATCGGGAGAAAGGCGTAAAGGCGATAAAAGAAGAACTGAAAAAAGAAGCGGTAGCCATAAAGGAAGAGGATATGTGGGTATGCCGTACGATAGGGGAATATGGGCTGAGCCTTTTGAAACCGGGAGATGGGATACTGACCCATTGCAATGCGGGCCAGCTTGCAACCAGCAAATATGGAACAGCTACGGCGCCTATTTATCTCGGGGAGGAAAAGGGTTATCATTTCCGGGTATTTGCGGACGAGACCAGGCCGTTGCTGCAGGGGGCACGGCTGACGGCTTATGAGCTGCATGCTTCCGGCGTGGATGTGACATTGATTTGCGATAACATGTCCGCTATGGTGATGAAAAACGGCTGGGTGAACGCGGTATTTGTGGGCTGTGACAGAGTGGCGGCGAATGGGGATACGGCTAATAAGATAGGGACTTCCCTTGTGGCCGTGGCTGCCAAGCAGTATCATATTCCTTTTTATGTGTGCGCCCCCACATCGACCATCGATTTGAATACGAAAACAGGGGCGGGAATACAGATTGAGCAGCGTCCGGAAGAAGAAGTAACCCAAATGTGGTATGAGGAAAGAATGGCGCCGGAAGGGGTAAAAGTATATAATCCCGCTTTCGATGTGACGGACAACGAATTGATTACCGCGATTATTACGGAGTATGGTATTGCCAGAGCTCCTTATGAGACCGCTTTCCGGGAGATTTTCAAAAAGAAGGAAGAAAAGCAAAAAAACAAGAATTAAAACTTAATACAATCATATCGCCGAGGGAAATCCCCCGGCGGTATTTTTATGCGCAGGGCATCCCCCACTTGAATATTATAGGAAATTAAAATGCAGTATCATTTTTAGAGTAACATATTTTTTGAAAAAAGGTTGGAAAATTTGTCATTTGATATATAATAGAAGATAATAGTCGTGTAATAAAAGATATTTGAAATCTGGGGGTTGCCATGGAGGGATAAAATGCATGAATTGGAATAAATATTTGGCAATAACAGCTGTATTTCTTGCAGCTATAGGAGTCGCATTTGCGGGTATGGTGTGGAAAGTGAATGATATGGCGGAAAGCGACTGCCAGGAAACTTTGCAGCAGGAGGTAAGGAACTTATCCGAAGATATTGAGAAGCATATCGCGTCCGACAGGGAACAGCTGGAGGTAGTTGCGGATATTTTATCAGGCTATGAGAACCTGGACTGCGAAGAAGTAAAAAATATTTTGAAATCCTATGAAACGCGAAGCGTAATATCGCGCATTTATATACTGCTTCCGGACAATACGGTGATGCTTAAAGATGGAAGCAACGTGGATGTGGACGGTTCGCTCTCTTTTGAGGTGGAAACATCCCACGGCGTACATATGTCGGGGAAAGAGATTGACCTTTTGGAAGGGAAGGAAGTGCTGCGCCATTTTGTGCCCATTGTCAAAGACGGAGAGACGGTGGGGATTCTTTATGGCGTAATGGAACTGGAGCGGCTGCCGGAATTCTGGTCCGCGAATGCATTTGGCGGGAAAATGTCGATATACCTTGTGGAACGGGAAACGGGGGATTTCCTCATGGATACCTGGCACAACGAGCTGGGGAATATATTCGAGAAGGATTATCAGGAACTGGGAGAGGGGTATAATGAGGAGAAGCTGTGGAAGGGAATGATAGAAGGGAAAGAAGGCTATTCGGTACTGACTTCCGCATCAAATAAAGAGAATATGCATTTTTACTATGCGCCTTTGAAGGTCAATCAGTGGATGCTGGCGATTTCCATCCAGGAGACGGCAGTTTTCCAAAATGCGGCGGAAACGAAATCCATGCTGTATCTGTACGGCGGATTTGTTGTCGTCTGCTTTGTGATATATTTCATCGGACTGCTCTGGTACCGCAGGAATGAGACCGATGAGGAAAAGCAGAGACTGGAAATGGTGAATTATATATATGATGTGGAAAAGACGCTCTTTTCCGCATACCGGACAGAGGACTATGCGGTGCGTGCGCTGGAACGGATAGGGGAAATGACCACCGCCGAGGCCGTATTCCTGAAAATATTCGATTTGCAGGATGACGGAAGGCTGTATTTATGGTGCCGGAAAGATGAGAAAAGGAAGCAGCTGGAAGAGGTTTTGGAGGAAAACGGATATTTTAAGAATAACTTCCCGGAAGAAAGCAAAAGCTTGATTTGGTATGAGGCAAAAGACAGGAAAACGGATGATAAGAAAGCAGTGCAGGCTGGGCAGACAGCCTTGCTGTCAGGGGTAATGGCAACTAAAATGGAAGATGTGAGCGGCAAGCTAATCGGCGTATTGGGTGCGGTAAATATGAAGGAATATTGGAAGAACCCGGTGCTGCTGGAAAATGTCATACTGAGTTTTTCCATGTTCTATAATAATCTGCGTTCGTTTAAAATCATTAAGGAAATGGGGGAAAATGACCTTTTGACAGGCCTCTTAAACAGGAACAGCTACCAGAAAAGATTGCTGGAATATCCGAAACAATATAAGAAATCTATTGCCTGCATTTATGCGGATGCCAATGGATTGCATGAACTGAATAACAATCAGGGCCATGAAGCCGGAGACAGGATGCTCCAGTGTGTAGCCGGGCTTTTGCAGGATAATTTCGGCGTAGCGGACACATACCGTATCGGCGGGGATGAATTTGTGGCTTTTGATTTGGACAGGCCGAAAGAAGAGACTTTGGATAAAATAAAGGCAGTAGACAAAGAACTGGAAACGCATGGGTATCATATTTCGGTAGGCGTACAATGGGTACAGGAGCTAACTTCCATGGATGATTTGATACGTGAGGCGGAACGTCTGATGTACGGTGCAAAACGCAATTACTACGAACAGATGGGCATAGACCGCAGGGCCAGGGATTGACGGCAGAATATAATTTCCGCGTTTGGGAACCGCTCTTATTGTTCTATGGACATGTATAACGGGTACTAAAAGCCGGCAGCTTTTGGTACCCGTTATTTACAGTTAATTTTTTGCCCTATTCGTTTTGTTCATCCGCCGGATTACATAAAGGGCAAGGAGCATAAGGATAATCCCTGTGGGCAGGGAAATCAAGGCGCTTTGCGAAAACCCGGCAATGATATAGGTAACGAAGGAAATACCGGCAGCTAAAATGGCATAGGGCAGCTGGGTGGACACATGGTTGACATGGTTGCACTGTGCCCCTGCGGAAGCCATAATCGTGGTGTCGGAAATCGGCGAGCAGTGGTCGCCGCAAACAGCCCCGGCCATGCAGGCGGAGATGGAGATAATCATCAGCTGCGGGTTGGAATCTGCAAATACGGCCACTACAATGGGAATCAGGATGCCAAAGGTTCCCCAGGAGGTGCCTGTGGAAAATGCCAGGAAGCAGCCCACAAGGAAAATTATCGCGGGCAGGAAATTCATCAGGGAGCCTGCGCTTTGTTTCATGGCTTCCGCCACAAATTCCGCAGCCCCCAGGCTGTCCGTCATCGCTTTCAGCGTCCAGGCGAAAGTAAGAATCAATATGGCGGGAACCATAGCCTTGAACCCGTCAGGGAAACATTCCATACATTCGGTAAAGCTTAAAACCCTGCGTATGAGGTAAATAATAATCGTAATAATGATAGCGCAGATACTGCCCAGCGCAAGGCCCACGGAAGCATCCGAGTTGGAAAAGGCGGCAACAAAGCCGGCCCCTTCAAAAAAACCGCCCGTATAAATCATGCCGATGACGCAGCAGATAATCAATGTAACGATAGGGATAAGGAGGTCGGCAATGGTTCCCTTCGGATTGACGGCGGGAGGCGCATCCTGCCCCTTATTTTTCTCTCCCATGGAGAATAAATCCCCTTTCAACGCGTTGGCTTCATGAGTTTTCATCGGGCCGAAATCCACGTTCATGAGCACGAGGGATATCATCATGACGATGGTCAGGATGGCATAGAAGTTATAGGGGATTGCGCGGATAAAGATGGAGAAACCGTCTTCCCCTTCCACGAATCCGGATACGGCTGCGGCCCAGGAGGAAATAGGTGCGATAATGCAGACAGGGGCGGCCGTGGCATCAATTAAGTAGGCCAGCTTTGCCCGGGATACTTTATGTTCGTCCGTCACCGGTTTCATAACGCTTCCGACAGTGAGGCAGTTAAAATAGTCATCGATGAAAATCAGGACGCCCAGAGCAACGGTAGCGAGCTGTGCGCCGGCCCTGGATTTGATTTTCTGCTTGGCGAAGCGGCCGAAAGCGGCGGAGCCTCCCGCCCGGTTCATCAGGCTCACCATAGCGCCAAGAATCACAAGGAAAATCAGGATACCCACATTGTAGCTGTCGGACAGCACGGCTACGAATCCGTCATTGAAGATGTGGATGAGCGTGGTTTCAAAGGAAAAGCCGGAATAGAAGAGCCCGCCTACCAGGATGCCGATAAACAGAGAACTGTAGACCTCCTTTGTAATCAATGCCAATACAATGGCTACAATGGGCGGAACCAACGCCCAAAATGTGGCATACATAGCAGGGGTATATTCGGCTGCCCCGTCTGCCGCCAATACGGTAAGCGGCATAAGAGCCATGCAGAGCATCCATATGCCTGTGCCGTAAAATAACCTTTTCTTTTGTCTTTTCATTTTTTTCTCCATTTCTGCACTGCGTTTGACCGCCTGTGCTGCCGTGTGTCCACCGACGCGGGCAAAAAGTATAAATATGTATAATACAAATGGATTTTACCACTAAATGGTATAAAAATGAAGTGTTTTTTGAATTTTTATAAAAAAAGATGCCGACTCATCCCAGATTTCCCAGCAGGGCATCCACGCATATGGTGAAGAATTCCCGAACCATATAATGGGGAAGCAGGAGCGGAGGGAAAGAGGCGGGAAGGCCGTATATCCGGTAGCTCTGCCCGGAAGGAAAGCTTTCCTTGCCGATGTGGCGAGCAATGCACAGGGAACGGAAAACATGGAAATTGCTGGTGGCAATGCCGATATTTAAAGGCTTTTGGACGCTGGCTTCCATATCCATCAGTGTGAAGCTGTAGCGGATATTTTCGGCAGTGGTGGTTGATTTATCTTCCATAATGATGCGGGAATCGGGTATTCCCTTTTCCACGAGCCAGTTTTTCATGCTTTCGGCTTCGCTGACAGGCTCGGTAGGACCCTGGCCGCCGGAAACGATAACCATGGCCTGGGGGTGTTCCTGCAAATAAAGGCGTGCTTTTTCCAGCCGCATCTCCAGAACTGCCGAAGGCTTATCCCCGTTTAACCCTGCGCCCAGCACAAGGATATAATCCAGATTTTCGCCGGTATCCCGGCTGATGCCCCAGACAATGCAGGATTCTATGAAAAGAAAGAATATCAGGCAGGCACAGAAGCAAATTTTTAGAACCCGTTTCATAAAAGCCGGAATTTTGTGGTAGAGGGTAAGGCGATGGAGGTACCCCAATAAAAGGAAAAGGGCGGACAAAATAATCCAGAATGGGAGTACTGACATACGGAAACTGTTGTGGAAGCCCAGCCATAGGTAGTAAAGGAAACTGAGGAGGGCCAGTAGGGTGTAGATATATTTTTTCATGATTTTGTACTTTCTTGTGGCATGCTTTGCCGCCTCGCAGGGGCTTTGCCGGAAGTTATGTAGGTCTAAATTAACAGCTGCCCCTCCGCAAAAGGAACTGTAGTATCGTAACAGTGCCATTTTGCAGGCGGGCAGCCGACAGAAAATAAAACATAAATCAATATTTGCTTAGTATTCCATTACTTTTTCCGTGCCGGTCATAACGCGGATTGCGCCCTGGGCAAGGGCGAGAAGCTCATCTTCCCCGGGATATACGGTAATCGGGGCGATAAAGCCTGCCCTTTCTTTCAAACCGTCCGTCACGGCTTTGTCATAGGCGATGCCGCCCGTTAAAATAATCTGGTCAACCTTGCCTTGCAGCACGCAGGCCATAGAGCCGATATTTTTGGCCACCTGGAAAATAAAGGCGTCGCGGATTTCGCGGGCTTCTTCGTTGCCCTCATCGACCATCTTATCCACATCCCTCATGTCATTGGTATTCAGGTAAGCGTTAAAGCCGCCGTTTCCGACCAGCTTCTTGTAAACTTCCTTTTCCGTATATTTGCCGGAGAAGCACATTTTAACCAAGGCTCCGGGAGGTACAGCGCCCGACCTTTCGGGAGAGAATGCGCCGTCGCCGTCAAGGGCATTGAATACATCCACTACTTTGCCGTTTTCATGGGCGCCTACGGAAACGCCGCCGCCCATATGTACGACAATCAAACGAAGGGAATCATAAGCAACACCTTTTTCATTGGCATAACGTTTGGCAACGGCCTTTTGGTTCAGCGCATGGAAAATGCTAATGCGGGGAAGCTCCGGCACGCCGGAATACCTGGCGATAGGCATAAGTTCGTCAACCACCACCGGGTCAACGATATAGGAAGGCGCGCCGATGGTGTCGGCAATCTCCCTAGCCAGGATGCCGCCCAGGTTAGAAGCATGCTGCCCCTGCACGCCCACTTTTAAGTCCTCCAGCAAACTATCCGTAACCGCATAGGTTCCGCCGGGGATAGGCTTTAACATGCCGCCGCGCCCAACGATAACATCCAGGGATTTCATGTCGAAATCCTTTTTCTTCATCAAATCAAGGATAATATCTTTACGGAAATCCTTCTGGTCTACAATAGAAGCATACTGCGCGATTTCTTCCGTAGAATGTCTTAATGTTTCTTCAAATAATAAGGTTTCATCCTCAAAAACACCGATTTTCGTGGAGGTGGAACCGGGATTGATAATTAAACTTTTGATTGCCATAACTGTCCTCATTTCTCCTTCATATAGATTTTATTTCAAATATTCCGCAACAACGGCGCCCAGAGCCAGGGAATTTACCTTCACTTCCATGGAATCGGAACGGGAGGTCAGTATAACCGGCGCTTTTGTGCCTGTGAGAATGTTGCCGTTCTTTAATTTTGCCGTATGCACCATGGCCTTGTATACCAGGTTGCCTGCGTGGATATCGGGGAAAAGAAGGATATCCGCATCCCCCTGAATCGGCCTGTCCGTAGCGCCCTTGTGTTTAGCGGCTTCCGCATCGATAGCCAGGTCCAGGGAAAGAGGGCCGTCTACGATGCAGCCGGTAATTTCCCCGTCTTTGTTCATACGTGTCAGTTCTGCAGCGTCCACAGTGGCGGGCATCTTAGGATTTACCACCTCTACGGCAGCCAAAGGAGCTACTTTCGGGCAGTCAATGCCGCATGCTTTTGTGATTTCCAATGTATTGTTGATGATATGTACTTTATCCTCCAAAGTAGGGTAGGGAATAAAGGCAACGTCCGTTAAAAACAGCAGATGGTCAATGCCTTCCACATCGAAAACGCAAACATGGGATAAAGGTTTGCCCGTCCTTAAGCCTACTTCCTTATCCAGGACGCTCTTTAAGAAATGCTTCGTGTCGATTAGGCCTTTCATGTACATATCCGCTTTGCCTTCATGAACCAGCTTGACCGCCGCAAGGGAAGCCTCGATATCGTCTTCCACATTGACGATTTCAAAGTCGCTGATATCCACCTGGATATCCGATGCAATCGCTTTGATTTTCGCTTCATTGCCTACAAGGATAGCGTCCGCAATTTTTCTGTCCTTAGCGGCCCTTACTGCCTCTAAAACGGCAGAATCCTGCGCTACGGCAACGGAAACCTTTTTCATAGGGATTTCCTTTACCTTGGAAATTAAATCTTCAAAAGTTTTGCTCATTTGTCTGCACCTCTTACTTGATTATTTTTTGTATATCCTATGATAATTAGGGGAGTATTTCTCTAATCGTTAAAATAATAACACTTCTTATTTATGAGGTCAAGGTTTGGGTGCTATCTTTTCCGGAAATAACAACGGTTCAGCCCATAGCGCCGGGCGGCCGCCCTGGCGCGGGTTCGGTTTTCAAACGCCCCACCACAAGAAAAGACAAATATTCACATATTTATCCATATCCCGTCCATAGCGGCAGGCGTTATAATAATTATAATTATCTCATGAAATACATTGTAAAGCATGGCAGAGTTTTTGGCGCATCAGTATACGGGCTGCCGGATAGGAGGACAGGAATGAAATATGGTCATTTTGACAACGAAAAAAGAGAATACGTTATCGACAGGGTCGATTTGCCGGTCTCGTGGACGAATTACCTGGGGGTAGAGGATACCTGCGCGGTAGTCAATCATACGGCAGGCGGATATATGTTCCATAAAACGCCGGAATACCACAGGGTCACCAGGTTCCATGGCAATACCGTTCCCATGGACCGGCCGGGCCATTATGTATATATCAGGGATAACGAAACGGAAGACTACTGGAGCATATCCTGGCAGCCGGTAGGGAAGCCTTTGGATAAAGCGGAATACATCTGCCGCCATGGCCTGTCCTATTCCGTGTATGAATGCAATTACAGCGGCATCAAAGCGAAGCAGACATTGTCGGTGCCCCGGGGAGACAACGTGGAATTGTGGGATGTAACCATAAAAAATGAGGATACCAAACCGAGAGACTTAAGCCTTTTTTCCTATTGTGAATTTTCGTTTCATCATATTAACATCGATAACCAGAATTTCCAGATGAGCCTGTACTGTGCCGGTTCTTCCTATGAGGATGGGATTATCGAGTATGACTTGTTTTATGAAGAATTCGGGTATCAATATTTCACATGCAGTGAAATGCCGGATGGGTTCGACTGCCTGAGGGATAAATTTATCGGCAGCTACAGGACGGAAGACAATCCTGTTGCCGTGGAAAAGGGGCAGTGCGGCGGCTCTTATGAATTGGGGAATAACCACTGCGGCTCTTTGCAGAAAAATATCCGTCTGATGCCCGGGGAGGAAGCCCGCATACTTTTTCTGCTGGGAGAGGGGAACAGGGAAGAAGGAAGGCGGATGAGGGAAAAATATAAGTGCGGGGAGGCCGCGGACAGGGCCTACGAAGATTTGCGCCGGTTTTGGAACAAAAAGCTGGAAAAATTGCAGATACAGACGCCGAATGAGGGGATGAACACATTGATTAACATATGGACGTTGTACCAATCCGAAATCAATGTGATGTTTTCCCGCTTTGCTTCCTTCATAGAAGTGGGCGGAAGGGTCGGACTGGGATACCGGGATACGGCTCAGGATGCCATGACGATTCCCCATTCCAACCCGGAAAAATGCAGGCAGCGTATTGTGGAACTGTTAAAAGGGCTTGTTTCCGCCGGTTATGTATAAAGTAGTAATTATTGATGACGAACCGATTATTGTCAGGGGATTGGAAAAAACGGTACAGTGGGAAAAGTGGGAGTGCACGGTGGCGGGAACCGCTTTTAATGGAATGGAAGGCATGGAACTGATACGCAGGGAACAACCGGACATACTGATTTCGGATATATGCATGCCTAAGATGGACGGCTTGAGCATGATTGCGGCGCTGAAATCGGAATTCCCCGATATGGAAATTGCCATCCTTACCGGATACCGGGATTTTGACTATGCCCAGGAAGCCATCCGGCTGGGGGTGTGCCGTTTCCTTTTAAAGCCTTCCAAAATGGATGAACTGAACGAAGCCATTGAGGCGATGACGGAGAAACTGAAAGGAAGGACTGTGCTAAGGAAAGGCGAAAACAGAACGGATAAGGACGGGGAAAGAAAAGGGGCGGAGGAGCTTGCAACAGAGGACGCGGCAGGAAGCTTTATCGTAAAAAACGCGCTTGCCTATATGGAGGCCAACTATAAGGAAAGGCTGAAACTGGCGGATGTGGCGGATAACGTTTATGTGAGCCAATGGCATTTGAGCAAACTGTTAAACAAATACACCGGGCAGACCTTTTCGGAAATACTGAACCATGTACGGATGGAACAGGCAAAGCAGCTTTTGGGGGACCCGTCCCTGCGGATTGGAGATATTGCGGAGGCGGTGGGCTTCCTGGACATGGCGCATTTTTCCAGGGTATTCAAAAAGCAGGAAGGGATATCGGCCAATGAATACCGGAATACGGTGAGCGTGCCCCAAAAGGAGGAAAAGAGGGATAACCCTTCCGGCAATCAGCAATGACGTTATAGGAATAACTGCTAAAAAATTTAGTGGAAATTTATTTTGAAATTCGGATATGATGGACAGAATCGCTGTCCTTTGTTTTGGTAATGTAAAATTTACTAATTGCGAGCCATTTACCCGTGCGGTCCGTTGCGCCGCCCATGAAAATTGATTTATATATTGCCACCCCAATCCTATTATGCTATACTCCATGTAAAGCATATTTCTAAACAATTCTATCAAATTCTAATGTTCTTTGAACATTCAAGGAAATCAATGCTTTATCACCCAAGACAACAATATAAGCAGGAGATTTCCAGAGTATCTCCTGCAAAAGGAGGAGAGAGAAAATGGACAAAGATACGATTAACAGACGATATCTGTCCGATAACAGACGTTATACGGATTTGATTAACGGTTTTGTATTTCATGGGCAGCAGGCTATTTCTTCGGATACCCTGACAGACCTGGATTCCCAGTCCGGGATATGGAGAGGCGGAGAAGATGTTGAAAGCCGGAAAGCAGACCAGCCATCCAGAAAAATCAAGCGTAAAAAGAACAGCAGCCGCGACCTGCTGAGAAAAGCCGCTGTAGGAGTCAACTTTGCGGTATTAGGAATCGAACACCAAGAAGATGTGCATTATCTGATGCCCTTGCGGGTAATGGGCTATGAAGCCGCGGAATACGAGCGCCAGGCCGCCCTCGTCAGGAAAGAGGTTCGTGAAATGAAGAAAATCAGCAACGCCGAATTTCTGTCAGGTTTTCTAAGGAACAGCCGTTTATACCCCTGCATCACCCTTGTATTGTATTTTGGCGGGGATTGGGATGGGAGCCATGATTTGCATGGCATCATAAATTTTACGGATATCCCTGACGCGTTAAAGGAACTGATAAACAATTATTCCATGCACTTAGTGGATGTAAAAAGGTTGGAAAATACGGATGTATTCCGGACGGACTTAAAGCAGGTTTTTGACTTTATCCGTTACTCGGAGGATAAGGAGAAGCTGGAAAAACTGGTAAAGGCGGATATCGCCTATCAGGCGATAGATGAGGATGCCTATGACATGATAGCGGCATATACGGATGCAGAGGAACTCGTGGACGTTAAGCGGAACTATATAAAGAAAGGAAAAGTGGATATGTGCAAAGCGTTAAAGGAAATGATAGAAGATGGAAAAGAGGAAGGCAGGAAAGCCGGCCTGAAAGAAGGCAGTCGATATTTAAAAAGAATCAATTCTTTGAATCTTAGGTTAAGCCAGGAGGGGCGGATGGATGATTTAATCCAGTCCTTTCAGGATGCCGGGCTCCAAAAACGTCTTTTAAAAGAGTATAATTTATAATACAGTTGAATATCATTTTCAAATCTGCTACAATAGACAGTGGATTTTTAGATTTTGGGAAAAAGCAGGGGCGCACTTGCATCATTTGCAGCGCGGATGCGGCCGCCCAATCATATAAGCCAATGGATAACATAGGAGTTTGACGATGAATATTGTAAATAAGCTTTTTGGAACTCATAGCGAGAGGGAGTTAAAGAGGATAGAAAGTACTGTTGATAAAATCGAATCTTTAAGGCCGGCCATGCTTCAGCTGACGGACGAGCAGCTGAAGGATAAGACAAAGGAGTACAAAAAACGGCTGCAGGACGGAGAAACGTTGGATGACCTGCTGCCGGAGGCCTATGCTACGGTGAGGGAAGCGGCCAGGCGTGTGCTGAATATGGAGCATTACCGCGTGCAGCTGATTGGCGGCATTATCCTCCATCAGGGCCGTATTGCGGAGATGAAGACGGGGGAAGGAAAAACCCTGGTGTCCACATTGCCGGCTTATCTGAATGCCTTGGAAGGAAAAGGGGTACATGTAGTAACGGTCAATGACTATCTGGCGAATCGCGATGCGGAATGGATGGGCCAGGTACATGAATTCCTTGGGCTGAAAGTAGGGGTGGTGCTTAACAGCATGAAATCCGATGAGCGCAGGGAGCAGTATAACTGCGATATTACTTATGTGACGAACAATGAACTGGGATTTGATTACCTGCGGGATAACATGGTGATTTATAAGGAGCAGCTTGTGCTTCGGGAATTGCATTATGCCATTATCGACGAGGTGGACTCGGTGCTGGTGGACGAAGCCAGGACGCCCCTGATTATATCCGGGCAGAGCGGGAAATCCACAAAGCTGTATGAAGCCTGCGATATGCTGGCGAGACAGTTAAAACGCGGAGCAGACATGGAGGCTTTGACCAAAATGGATGCCATTATGGGCGTAGAAAGAGAAGAGACCGGGGATTTTATTGTCAATGAGAAGGATAAAATCGTTAACCTGACAGAGGAAGGCGTATCCAAAGTGGAGCGTTTCTTCCATATTGAAAACCTGGCGGATCCGGAAAATCTGGAAATACAGCACAATATTAATCTGGCGCTGCGGGCCCACAACCTGATGTTCAGAGACCAGGATTACGTAGTGAAGGACGAGCAGGTTCTGATTGTGGACGAGTTTACCGGGCGTATCATGCCGGGGCGCCGTTATTCGGACGGCCTGCATCAGGCGATTGAGGCGAAGGAGCATGTGAAGGTAAAGAGGGAAAGCAAGACGTTGGCGACGATTACTTTCCAGAATTTCTTTAATAAATTTTATAAGAAAGCGGGTATGACCGGTACGGCGCTTACAGAGGAAAAGGAATTCCGGGATATTTACGGTATGGACGTTATCGAAATCCCAACAAATATGCCGGTCATTCGAAAGGATTTGCAGGATGCGGTATATAAGACCAGGAAGGAAAAGCTGAACGCGATTGTGGAAGCGGTGAAGGAAGCCCATGGGAAAGGGCAGCCGGTTTTGGTAGGAACGATTACTATTGAGGCATCGGAGGAGTTGAGCAGGATGCTTACGAGGAACGGCATCCAGCATAAGGTGCTGAATGCTAAATTCCATGAACTGGAGGCTGAAATTGTGGCCGATGCGGGTATCCATGGAGCCGTTACCATTGCCACCAATATGGCCGGGCGCGGTACGGATATTAAGCTGGACGATGAAGCGAGGGCAGCGGGAGGGCTGAAAATTATCGGCACGGAGCGCCACGAATCCAGGCGTATCGATAACCAGCTCCGTGGGCGAAGCGGCCGTCAGGGTGACCCGGGGGAATCCAAGTTCTATATTTCCCTGGAGGATGATTTGATGAGGCTGTTCGGCTCAGAGCGGCTGATTAGCATGTTCAATGCGCTGGGTATCCCTGAGAACCAGGAAATCGAGCACAAGTCGCTGACCAAGGCGATTGAGTCCGCCCAGAAAAAGATAGAAAACAATAACTTCGGTATCCGTAAAAATCTGCTGGAATATGACCAGGTGATGAATGAGCAGAGGGAAATCATTTACGAGGAAAGAAGACAAGTATTAAGCGGCGAAAGCATGCGGGATTCCATCTTCAAAATGATTACGGATATTGCGGAAAATGCGGTGGATATCAGCATCAGCGACGAGGCGGATATCGATGATTGGGATTTTGGGGAATTGAATACCTTGCTTTTGCCTACTATTCCCCTGCGCCCGGTGAATACGGGAAGGGTGCTTAAGCCAAAGAAAAACAGCTTAAAACAGCAGCTGAAGGAAGAAGCGGTGAAGCTGTATGAAACAAAAGAGGCGGAATTCCCCAACCCGGAGGCGATGCGCGAAATCGAGAGGGTTATCCTGCTTAAAGTAATCGATAGAAAATGGATGGATCATATCGACGATATGGAGCAGCTCCGCCAGGGAGTGGGATTGCAGGCTTACGGGCAGAGGGATCCATTGGTGGAATATAAGCTGAACGGCTATGAGATGTTCGATGAAATGACCCAGAATATCAAGGAAGAGACTGTGCGTCTTCTGTTCCATGTGCGCATTGAACAGAAGGTGGAAAGGGAGCAGGTGGCCAAGGTGACGGGAACCAATAAGGATGATTCCCTCCAGAAGGCGCCGGTAAAAAGGGAGTCTGTGAAGATTTACCCCAATGCCCCCTGCCCTTGCGGAAGCGGGAAGAAATATAAGCAGTGTTGTGGAAGAAAATAGAAATAAAAAAATAAGAATAAGAAAGTGTGGTGAACGTAAAGTGGTAGAATTGGATGGAATGAAAACAGAATTGCAGACATATGAAAGTCCGCTTGCGGAAGTGAGGGATTCACTTTGACTTAGCTAATAAGTCAAGGCGCGTGGAAGAACTGGAAAGGGAAATGGAAGCCCCCAACTTTTGGGATGACCCTGAAATATCCAACCGCAAGATGAAGGAATTGAAAAACCTGAAAGATACGGTGGATACTATAAATGGGCTGGGGCATCAGTACGAAGATATTGAGGATCTCATTGAGATGGGCAATGAGGAAGAGGATGAGGAAATGGTGGCGGAGATACGTTCCGAGCTGGATTCCTTTATCGCTTCCTTTGAGGAAATCCGTATCAGCACCCTGTTGTCCGGGGAATATGATAAGGACAATGCTATACTGAAACTGAATGCAGGGGCAGGAGGAACGGAAAGCTGCGACTGGTGCAGCATGCTTTACCGCATGTACACGAGGTGGGCGGAGCGCAAGGGCTTTTCCGTGGAAGTGCTGGATTATCTGGACGGCGATGAGGCGGGCATCAAATCGGTAACCTTTCAGGTAAACGGGGAGAATGCCTACGGTTATTTGAAATCGGAAAAAGGAGTACACCGCCTTGTACGCATTTCCCCTTTCAATGCCCAGGGGAAAAGGCAGACATCCTTCGTATCCCTGGACGTGATGCCGGATATTGAGGAAGATATGGATGTGGATATTAACGATGATGATTTGCGCATCGACACTTACCGGAGCAGCGGCGCCGGCGGGCAGCATATCAATAAAACATCCTCGGCCATCAGAATAACCCATCTTCCTACAGGGATTGTGGTCCAGTGCCAGAACGAGCGCTCCCAGTTCCAGAATAAGGATAAGGCTATGCAGATGCTGAAAGCAAAGCTTTATATGCTGAAAAAGGAAGAAAATGCGGGGAAACTTTCCGATATCAGGGGAGAAGTAAAAGAAATCGGATGGGGCAATCAGATACGTTCTTATGTGCTGCAGCCTTATACTATGGTGAAAGACCACAGGACGGGCGAAGAATCCGGCAATGCGGATGCCGTATTGGACGGCGGCTTGGATCCGTTTATCAACGCTTATCTGAAATGGATGAGCGTCGGAGGAAAAGCGGCGGAAGGATAACCGCAGGGACAAAAAAGATAAAAAATCAGGGCCGCTGCGAACGTGCAGCGAGCCCTATTTTTAATGCGCAGGGGCGCGTAAGGAAGTTTGCTGCCAGGGCAGCACGCGCCCCGCGCGGCGAGTAGGGGAGAAGGACATCCCCCTACTCGATTTGCACACTTTTAAATTTACTGCTGAGGAGACACCTGGCTTCTGTTTTTCATCAAATCCATATAAAAGTTAGCCATCACCGCATTGGTATACGGCATTAGCCAAAGGTATACGATGAAGAATGAGAAAATCCCCAGCAAATATAAAGGCAGAAAACTCAAGGAGATATAAAACAAACGTCCTTTATGCCCCTTCATAATCTGCCGGCTCATTTTCAGGATATCCTTCGCGGAATACTGCGGGAAATCCTGCAGAAGATAAAAAGCCTGTGAAAACATAAGCCCCACAACGATGGAAACGGCTGAACCGACCACGCAGAAAATGGACAGAAACAGCATGTAATTGACGGTTCCGGTGGTCAAAAAGAGATAATAAAAAATCATCATAGGCGCCCGGCATATATAAGTCAGCAGGGAAAAAACCAACTGTATCATAATGGCCTTATCCGGATAAACGCGAAAACCGGTAAAGACGTCCTTTACGGAAACATTCTGCCCGCAGGTGAGCTTCAGATAAAGAAAAGCTTCGCCGGAAGAAAAAATACCGATAAACAGGCTGATAATAAAACTAATCAGGTAATAGATTATAAGTTCCGGAATACTGTTGGCCGAAACGAACCAATTAGGCATACTGGAAATAATTAAGGTAATAATGCCGACCAGAAGCAAAGCGCCGATGGTTGTGCCATAATGACCGAAAAGCTGGTCTTTTGCAACGCCTTTTAACTGGGCGGAGGATTTGTATTTATTCATATGTCAAAATCTCCGATTCAAAAAAATCTCTTACAGCCAGAATGACTGTTTGCAGTCAAAATGACTGTTTATACGGCCATATCAAGGTTCATCCCTTGATATTTTAAGGAATCCGTAGCCTTTAAATCCTTCTGGTAAGGGTTATCTTCATTGTAATATTTAATCTGGGTGGAAGTGGTTCCGCCGGATACATAACTCCTGCCGCATTCCGGGCATATGGAAGTATGGATGGAGACATTGGCCGCCACCACTTTCCCGTTATTTTGCGATGCCTTTTTATAAGCATTGGACACATGCTCCTGCTCATGGGAACGTACGGCGGAAGCGGCGGCCTGAGGGGAAATATGGGTAGCCGACTTAAAGGACACCATTTCGTCCGAGCCGTCCTGGTATTTCCGGTTTTTGCATGTCTGGCACTCCGCAGGTGAGGACTTCCTTCCCGGGGATTTCACGGTAGATTCCCCTGGATTGCGCAAAACTTCAGAACTTTCCCCGGCGGCCCCGGAATCATTATAAACCCCATATCCGCCATACCCGGCGGAATTGCTAATCGGGCTAATCGTACTCATAACATTCTCCTTTCTGAAAAACTTTTTCAATCCCAACCAAAGGTTTCATTAATCATATCTTCCAAAGACTGCCCCAGCATATCTTCGGTGGATTCGCCGTAAATCTGTTCGATTTGGGCATCATAGGTACGCGCCATATCCTGCAGGATTTCGGGGTGGGTAAAAATAAATACCATGGCAGCCGTAAATATCCCCACATTCACTACCAAGCCGCCCGCACCGCAGACAAGCCCTGCGGTTGCCTGCCCCGGCATATTTTTCTTAGTGCCTTTAGACAGGATAGCCAGCACGATAGCAATGCTCCCCAAAATCATAGGTATATAGAGGGTCATTAAAAAAGTGGATAAAATGGAAATAATGCCTAATATCATAGCCGCGGTAGCCAGGCCCTTTCCCGGCATCTGATAGGATGGGGGATAAGGGGGATATCCATAAGGCGAATTGCCGGAGTGGTTCTGGCTATAATTCAAGTTATTATTCCCATTTTCATAGTTGTTAAAATCCATAAAAATAACCATGCCCTTTCTACAACCTGCAAACTTTGGGCTGCAGGCACAAAGTTGTATTCTCCCGTTCGTATGTTAAATTTAAGAGATAATTGCAAATCCAAGGCCGTTCCTTGAATATATATTACTTATTGTATCACTTAATAAGTAATAATACAATCTTGAAAATTGGATAGTTTTCGTATAGGATATTAGTGTGAAAGAAATGAAATTTCACTTAGGCTGCAAAGCGGCGTCATAGCGTTAGCGTGAAGAAAGAAGATAGATAAGAAAGGTTATGGTTATTACTTATGGATATTATTTTGAAGTTGAGCGAGGAACTGGCAGTACAGAAATGGCAGGTCGAGGCTGCCGTGAACCTCATTGACGAAGGGAACACTATCCCCTTTATTTCCAGATATAGGAAAGAGGTTACAGGTTCTTTGAATGATGAGGTGCTCCGCAATCTTTATGAAAGGCTGACGTATCTGCGCAATTTGGAAGAGAAGAAGGAACAGGTCATCGGAAGTATAGAGGAACAGGGAAAGCTGACCGAGGAATTGAAGGAAAAAATCTTAGCGGCGGAAACCCTTGTGGTGGTAGAGGATTTATACCGCCCATACCGGCCTAAGAGGAAGACAAGGGCCAGCGTGGCGAAGGAAAAAGGGTTGGACGGCCTGGCACAATGGATTTTGGCCCAGGAAGGCGCCCATTCGCTGGAAGAGGAAGCGGAAAAGTATGTGGATGAGGAAAAAGAGGTAAAAACAGCGGCGGAAGCCATACAGGGGGCCAAGGACATTATTGCGGAGAGCATTTCCGACGAGGCGGATTACCGCATCTATATCAGGAACATTACGATGGAGGAAGGGACCATCGCCAGTACGGCGAAGGACGAAAAGGCCGAAAGCGTATACGAGATGTATTACAATTATGAAGAACCGGTGAAAAAAGCGGCCGGACACCGTATTTTGGCGCTGAACCGGGGGGAAGGCGAGAAGGTGCTCACGGTAAAAATCGTCGCGCCGGAAGAGCGTATTTTGCGGTATCTGGAAAAGAAAGTGATTACTTCCGATAACGGGGTAACTTCCCCTGTGCTGGAAGAGGTCATTGATGACAGCTATCATCGTTTAATCGGCCCGGCCATCGAAAGGGAAATACGTAATGAACTTACGGAGAAAGCGGAAGACGGCGCGATTTCCGTTTTTGGCAAAAATCTGGAGCAGCTTTTGATGCAGCCGCCTATTGCGGGCAAAGTGGTGCTGGGCTGGGATCCTGCATTCCGGACGGGCTGCAAGCTGGCGGTGGTGGACGCTACGGGCAAGGTATTGGATACCAAAGTGATTTTCCCCACGGCTCCTCAGAACAAGGTGTCGGAAGCCAAGGCGGAACTGAAAAAACTAATAAAAAAATATGGGATTTCCTTGATTTCCGTAGGAAACGGCACGGCATCCCGGGAATCGGAGCAGGTAATCGTGGATTTGATTAAAGAATTGGACACTCCGGTACAATATGTAATCGTCAACGAAGCGGGCGCTTCGGTTTATTCCGCCAGCAAGCTGGCCACAGAGGAATTCCCTAATTTTGACGTGGGCCAGCGGAGCGCGGCATCCATCGCAAGGAGGCTCCAGGATCCTCTGGCGGAACTGGTGAAGATAGACCCTAAATCCATCGGCGTAGGGCAGTACCAGCACGATATGAACCAGAAAAAGTTAAGCGAAACTTTAGGCGGCGTAGTGGAAGACTGTGTAAACAAGGTAGGGGTGGATTTGAATACGGCATCGGCTTCCCTCCTTGAATATATATCGGGAATCACAAAAACAATAGCAAAGAATATCGTGGATTACAGGGAAAACAACGGTCGTTTTACAACGAGGAAGCAGCTGCTAAAAGTGGCTAAATTAGGGCCGAAAGCCTTTGAGCAATGTGCTGGCTTTCTGCGCATTTTGGACGGTGAAAATCCGTTGGATGCCACCAGCGTGCATCCGGAATCCTATGAGGCTACGTTGAAATTATTGGATAAAATGGGCCTGACCATGGAGGATGTAAAGGAAGCCCAGAAAAAAGCGGCGCAGGAGAAAGGAAAAGCAAAAAAACCTGCTCAGAAACAGGAGAAAAAACAAAATAAAGTAGTCATCCGCAATACCGGAACCGCTATGGGGAAGGCTTTAGCGGCGGCGATGGGCGCAGTTGCGCTGGAAGGGCAGGATACGGCTCCTGATTCGGCCGGCAGGAATGAAAAAGGAACGGCAACTGTCAGCACCCTGGAAAGAAGAATTAAAGATAAAAAGAAGATGGCCCAGGAGCTGGGGATTGGTGAAATCACTTTGACGGATATCCTGAAAGAATTGGAAAAACCGGCCAGGGATCCCAGGGAAGATATGCCCGCGCCTATTTTGCGCAGCGACGTGTTGGAAATGAAGGATTTGAAGCCGGGAATGGTGCTGAAAGGAACGGTCCGCAATGTGATTGATTTCGGGGCTTTCGTAGATATCGGCGTACATCAGGACGGACTGGTCCACATTTCCCAGATGACGGACAGGTTTATCAAACATCCCCTGGAAGCGGTGAGCGTGGGGGATATCGTGGATGTACAGGTCATTTCTGTGGATACGGCAAAAAAGAGGATTGCGCTGACGATGAAGCTTGGGAAAGGGTAAGGGGAGCAGGGCTGATATTTTTCAAGAAAAACATCTTGACAAAACGGAGAGGGCGTTATATGCTGAATAGGAATTAAATAACTGAGAAAATTCTTCGGGGTTGGGTGAAACGATGATTCGTCATTCCCTACCGGCGGTGACAGTCCGCGACCCGTCCGGGAAAAGCGTTAAGCTTTCCGGCGGCTGATTTGGTGGAATTCCAGAACCGACAGTAAAGTCTGGATGAGAGAAGGAAAAGAAAGTGTTTGTTTGATTGGGAGAAAGGGGAGAAAGGAAGCCTGTACTCCAATGAAACGGCATAATTGCGGAAAATGACCCCGGACATTTTAAAGTGTCCGGGGTTTTTGTGCACAGGCCCGCATAAGGAAGTTTGCTGCCAAGGCAGCATGCGGGCCGCGCGGCGAGTAGGGGGAAAAAGCCTCCCCTACTCGATTACAGGCTCGAGCAGTGCCCCGCAAAGGAAGGATTTTCTCCAAATATAATTTTTCAACATTATTATTTTAGGAGGAAATGAATATGAATAATTTAATGCAGTCGGTAACCGAGAATCTTATTTTTGTCTTAGAGTTTTTAGGCATTGTCATCTTGATGTTTGCGGTGGCCTACGGAGCGGAAAAGGCGGCGAAGAAAAGGAACGGTGATGGGGAGCGGGTGCTTTCCACGAGAAAAATAGCGGTCATCGGCGTATTTTCGGCGATTGCCTTTATGCTTATGCTGCTGGAGTTTCCGGTGCCTTTTGCCCCATTTTTTTATGAACTGGACTTCAGCGAAATACCGGCCCTTATCGGGGCGTTTGCTTATGGCCCGGTGGCGGGGGTGATGATAGAATTCTGTAAAATATTGTTAAAGCTTGTGTTCAAAGGAACAACTACGGCGTTCGTGGGGGATTTGGCTAACTTTGTAATCGGATGCAGCTTTTTGCTTCCCGCTTCCATACTCTATTTCAATAAGAAGACAAAAAATATGGCTATCATCGGGTCTGCAACAGGCACTTTATGTATGACGGTTTTCGGCACGGCTTTTAATGCGGTTTATCTACTGCCTAAATTTGCCCAGCTTTTCGGCATGCCCCTGGAAGAAATCATAGCGTTGGGTACGGCCATCAACCCAGCTATCAACAGCGTATCCACACTGGTTATCTTTGCGGTGGCGCCTTTAAATATTTTGAAGGGCGGAAGCGTATCGATTGTTACAATGCTGGCATATAAGAAACTTAGCCCGATTTTGAAGGAAGGCCACAGGAAGATGGCAATAAAGACATCCTTATCGGAATAATCCGAAAAGGGGTTGCAGCCTTTGGGCGGAGGAATGTACCATAGCGGCAACGGGCGGTTGAAAAATTAAAGTCAAATACCCCGCTGCAAGCAACGGGGCATCAATCCAACGCTGCAGAGCAGCGGGGTATTTGACCCTCGCGGCAGTCGCCAAATGTCTGCAAGCAGCCACTTGGCTCGTTGCTCGCGGGAATAAAAGTTGAAGATAAAAGGCATGTTGTTCCGTTTTAAACTATGGACGACATGCCTTTCTTAAATTTTTTTTAGAAATTTTTAAGGTAATTCTCATGGTATTGTTAGGAATTTTCAATATAATGGAACAAGTAGTATAAATTGAGGATTTATGTACCGTAACAATCCTGTAATAATTGTATGTTTGAATATAATTTGGGAAAAAGAACGCTTCGCATTCTCATGAAATGTGCTGGATTATTACGCCGGACAAAAAAAGTCTTGACAAACGGTTGACAAAATATACAAAAGTGATTATTGTATTAGATAAGTAATACAGTAGGACAGCGGAATGGCTATTGCGAAGTGGCAATGAACGTAAAGCCGGCTGATGCAGCAGGGATGGGACAGCCGGGAAGATTGGAGGAGAAAAATGAGTGCATTAGTTGATATCCGGGATATCTGCAAGGTATACAATCCTGGAGAAAATGAAGTAAGGGCGCTGGACCATGTAGATTTGCAAATTCATGAGAATGAATTCGTGGCTATTATCGGACAGTCCGGTTCCGGGAAATCTACGTTGATGAATATGCTGGGATGCCTCGACGTGCCTACCAGCGGCACTTATATGCTTCATGATAAAGATGTATCCCATATGAGCGATAACGAATTGTCCGATATCAGGAATAAGGAAATCGGGTTTATCTTTCAGGGATTTAATCTGATTGCCAATCTGACCGCACTGGAAAATGTGGAGTTGCCATTGATATATAGAGGGGTTGCTAGGAAAGAGAGGATGAGGCTTTCGGAAACGGCGTTGGAAAAGGTGGGCCTGGGCAAGCGTAAGAGCCATAAACCGTCGGAAATGTCCGGAGGGCAGCAGCAGAGGGTGGCAATTGCCAGGGCAATCGCACAGGCGCCGCCGATTATTTTGGCCGACGAACCTACCGGAAACCTGGATTCCGGTTCTACGAAAGAAATCATGGGAATCCTAAAAGGGCTGCACGAAGAAGGGCGTACAGTTATCCTGATTACCCATGATAACGAGATAGCGGCGCAGGCAAAACGGGTAATTAAAATAATGGACGGCAGGATTGTAAGCGATTCGGCCAAAGAAGAAGAAAAAGTTGAAGAAGCTGTTATGAGAGGAGAGCAGAACCATGAGTGACAATAATTTGCAGAAAGAGGACATCGGCATGGAGATGACCAAGGAAGGGAAGAAAGAACAGAAGAGGAAAGAAAAGGAAGAGAAAAAGGAGCAGAAAAGGCTGGCAAAAGAAGAAAAGAAGAGCAGGAAAGCGGCAGGGAAAACGCCAATGGATCCTGCCAGGAAGAAGAAAATCATCAAGAGAAGCATTTTAGGCTCGGTGGCAGGGATTTTTGTGCTATTTATCATAGTTTCCAACATTGCCAATGCAAATGCGAAGCCTACCGTTTTTACCTATCCGGTGACGAAAGGGGATATCGAACAGACGATTAATACAAGCGGTTCCGTTACATCCGGGGAAACTATGACATATTTTGCCCCGGTAAGCATCAAAATCGGCAAGATTAACGTCAACGCCGGGGAGACGGTTGCCAAGGGCAAACCGGTTCTTACATATGACGAAACGGATTTGGCGAATGAAAAGAGGACTGCGGAATTGCAGCTGCAGGTGAATGAAGGCGGCTATAAAAGCTCCATCCAGAAGAATAACGAAAGCCTGGGTGACCTGGGGGAAGCCAATGTGAACCTGGACGTACTGGAACAGCAGATTACCGATATCGATAATTATGTGAAAGATTTGGAAAGGCAAGTGGAAGAAAAGAAAGCGGCTTTGGCCCATGAAGGGGCTTTGCTTCAGATATCGCTGATTGACTGGGCGGATGAACCGGATTCCGAAGAATATGAAAACCTGCAGAAGCTGATACAGATGAATGCCTATGAACAGACCAACAATGAACAGATACGCGCATGGGAAGAAGAAATTAAAACGTATACGGAGATGCTGAACAACTGCAAAGAGTATAAATCAGAGATGAAAGCTCAGAAAAACTCGGCGGAGGGCAGCAAGCTGAACGAAGGGGCAAAGGAAGAGCTGGAGGCAAAAAACGAACTGGAAAACATCGCTTCCCAGGAAACCCTGGATGCCATTTTGGCAACGGAGAGCGGTATTATTGCCGAGTTCGACGGCGTAGTGACCGAAATGAATGTGGTAGAGGGCAAGACCCCGGTAGTCGGAGACCAGCTTTTTAAACTGGAAAGTACAGAGGATGTGAAGGTAAGCATTTCCGTATCGAAATATGATTTGGAAAAGCTAAAGACAGGGCAGAAGGCCACTGTGACCATCGGCGGTATGACTTATGAGGGCGAAGTGAGCAAAATAGATAAAATGGCGACCAAAAATTCCAGCGGGGTATCGGTTGTAGGCACTGATATCAAGATATTGAACCCGGACGAGAATATTTTCCTGGGCGTGGAGGCGAAAGTATCCATCAGCACGGCTAAATCCGAAGGGGCGCTTTTAGTGCCGTTCAGCGCAGTGAATGCGGATATCGACGGCAATTTCGTATATGCTGTGGAAAACGGTATTGTCGTGAAAAAACCGGTGCAGACAGGGATTTCATCCGACATGAACATCGAGATAACAGATGGCCTAAGCGAGAATGACCAGATATTGACGGAAGTCAATGCGAGCATCACCGAGGGCATGGAAGTAATGGCAGTACCGCAACAGTAATGGGAGGCTGGATATGGCGCAGATATGGGAATATATAAAAATTGCCCTGATGAATATCAAGAGCAATAAGGGCCGCTCCGTCCTTACCATGCTGGGGATTATTATCGGTATCGCTTCGGTTATTATGGTAATGGCAATCGGAAACGGAGTGAGGGGGCAGATTAACGATGAACTGGAAAGCATGGGGAGCGGGCTGATTGAGCTTTACCTGGATACCACGTTGGAAGATGTAACCATGCGGTTCAGCGAAGATGATTTTGATTTGATTATGGACAATATCGACCATGTAAAAGGGGTTACCCCGGTATTGGGCGGCTGGGGTAATGCCGATGGCCCAAAGGGAAACTTTGAGGCAAGGGCCATGGCCGGTACGGAAAGCCTGCAATACTATTCCGCCAATGGCGGCCCGATTATTAAGGGGAAATATTTTTCAAAGGAAGATGCGGAAAGCGGAAACAGGGTCTGCGTTATTTCGGAAAACAGCGCTATCCTTTTGTTTGGAACGACGGACGTAATCGGCATGAGCTTCGAATTGACCCTGTATGGGATTTCCCAGGAAGTTACTGTTGTGGGAATCCGGGAGGACAGCGCGAGCATGCTGATGGGCACCAGCACGCGCGTCGACCTGGAAGTGCCCTTGGCGATGATGGCGAACGACTTCTACTTCTATACGGATGAATTTAACGATATTTTAGTTTTTGCGGAATCAACCGCATATTGTACGGAAGTGGGGCAAAATGCGATAAACCTGTTGGAAAATAAGTATAACGTACGGGGGGAAGGGCAGATTCAGGTACAGAACATGGCGGACATGTCGGCCCAGTATGACAGCATATTGAGCATCATCACCACCTTTGTATCCTTTGTGGCCGCTATTTCGCTGTTGGTTGGCGGCATCGGCGTTATGAACATCATGCTCGTATCCGTGACGGAAAGGACGAGGGAAATCGGCATCCGTAAATCTTTAGGCGCCAGGACGGGCTCCATACTTTTGCAGTTCCTGGCGGAAGCGGCTATCATTACCTTGCTGGGAGGGCTCATCGGCATTGTGCTGGGCATTTTGGGCGGCAATGCGATAGGCAGCATAGCCAATATAGCCACGAAGACGCAAATGTCCACGGTAATCGGCGCCACCGTATTCTCATCGGCGGTAGGGTTGTTCTTTGGTATTTACCCGGCGAGGAAAGCGGCACGGCTTAGCCCTATTGAGGCGCTGCGGCACGAGTAGGATATGGCGGGTGTTCCGGCAAGCCCAGTAAAATACTTGGATATTGGTTTAATGTCATTAAGTTGATGGAGACGGACGCTGCGAGAATGATAAAATCCTCCGTCGCCACGCTCTCGCTCTGGGAAAAACGCAGCGGACACATAAGGCGCTGAAATACAGCGCCTAAGTGCTGGCGTTTTTCAAAGGGCTCCTTGAGGATTTTATCATTCTCGCAGCTGGCGTAGGTGTTGACTTAATGATATTGGAGATAGATTCTTCTGCTTTTATGGTCTTGATTTCATATCCAGGGCAAAACCGCCATGGATGGCGGTTTTAAGAAGCATGGGCATGGATGCCCGTTGCTTCTGGCCCGTCCGCGTTCCAATTCCATAATCCATTTCATTAGTGAAATCTTCTTTTTCGCTTAGCCGCAAAACGGACCCTGCCCACCGGTGGATGCCGCCCCCGCACCGCCCCTGCCCTTTCATTTCGTCCTCCCCCTCTCTCATTCCTCACACATTCCCCTTGCACTTTTAAAGATTTTCGGTATAATAATAAGGAAACGGCAGGACTTCCGTCATAAAAGTAAAGGAGCAGCGCCATGGAATTGGAATTTGATGTTGAAATCACGGCAAACGTATTATACGATTATATGCTGAGGCACACCTACTACAGCGCCTCCGGCCTAATTGGAACTATAGTAGGGGCGCTTATGATTGTATATTTTTTTAATAAAGGAGGAATTATTTTCCTCATCGCTGGTTTGGTAATATTGGCCTACCTGCCTTGGACGCTTTTTATAAAGTCAAGGCGGCAAATGCTGAATACCCCGGCATTCAAAGAGCCTCTTCATTATAAGCTGACGGAAGAAGGGATAGAAGTTTCCCAAGGCGAGGAAGTACAGACGCAGAAGTGGGCGGATATGTATAAAGCTGTTTCTACCCCGAAAAGCTTAATCGTTTATACTTCCAGGGTCAATGCGTCCATTTTCCCTAAGCAGGATTTGGGGGAATTGGTTCCGGGGGTAATTGAAATGATTTCAACGCATATGCCTCCGTCAAAAGTAAGCATCAGGGGGTGGGGAATTAAATGACAGCGGATTCTTTCAGCGCGGAAGACACTTTTGACCTTGGGCAGCGGATAGGTGAAAAAGCGGTTCCAGGGGAAATTTATACATTAGTGGGCGATTTGGGGGCGGGGAAAACCGTTTTTACCCAGGGCATCGCTAAGGGATTGGGGATAGAGGATGCAGTAAACAGCCCTACTTTTACCATATTGCAGATTTATGAGGGAGGGCGTCTTCCTTTTTATCATTTCGACGTTTACCGAATCGGATGCGTGGAAGAGATGGATGAAATCGGCTATGAAGATTATTTTTACGGAAACGGAGTGTGCCTTATCGAATGGGCCAATTTGATTGAAGAGATACTTCCAAAGAATTGCAGTAAAATAACGATTAGCAAGGATTTGGCCAAAGGGCCGGATTATCGGAAAATAACAATCAGCAAGGAGCCGGACGGCAGAGGAATAACAGCAAAGGAATAGTGGGTCGGCTTGCGGAAAGGGCATGGTTATTGACATGAAAATATTGGCGTTGGACAGCTCCGGGCTGGTGGCTTCCGTGGCGGTGATGGAAGATGACATTTTGACGGCGGAATATAATATTCAATATAAGAAAACCCATTCCCAGACTTTGCTCCCGATGATGGATGAGATAAGAAAAATGACGGAGTTGGATTTGTCTTCTTTGGATGCGGTGGCCTTGGCGGCAGGCCCGGGATCCTTTACAGGCTTGCGGATAGGCTCTGCTACGGCGAAGGGCTTAGGGCTGGCGCTGGATATTCCTCTGATAGAAGTGCCTACCCTGGAAGGGCTTGCCTATAACATGTATGGGTTTGGGGAGTATGTATGCCCAATGATGGATGCGCGGAGAGGGCAGGTATATACGGGGATTTATAAGTTTGCGAAAAAGGAAAGCCGGGCCGGCTATAAAATGGAAACGGTGAAAGGCCAGTGCGCGTTATCTATAGAGGAAATAGCGTGTATTTTGAATGAAATGGGGCATGAAGTCATATTTTTAGGAGATGGGGTGCCCGTATTTCAGGATAGGCTGGGGGAACTGATGGAAGTAGGGTACAGTTTTGCGCCGGCCCATATGAATCGGCAAAGGGCGGCGTCCATTGCTGCATTGGGCGGCGTATATTACCGTTTGGGGAAAGAAGTTTCCGCCGAAGAGCATGTGCCTATTTATCTGCGGCCCTCCCAGGCAGAAAGGGAGAGGAAAGAAAGGGAAGAAAAACAAGGGAAAAAGGAAATGGAATAAAGTATAAAGCGGGAAATGGGCATGAAAGGGAGGAACATGGGGCCGATGGCAGTAATACGGAGAATGACGGAAGCGGATGCAAGCCGGGCGTCGGCGCTGGAGGCGGATAATTTCCCGGACGGATGGTCGGAAAGCGCTTTTGCGGAAACGCTCCGTTTGGATTACGCTTATTATTACGGGGCAGAAGAAGACGGGCGTTTGGTAGGAGTTTGCGGGCTTCGGAACATAGCCGGCGAGGGTGAAATTACAAATGTGTCGGTGGATGCGCGTTATCGGCAAAAAGGGGTGGCATCGGCTTTGCTGGAACATACCCTTAAGGAGGGGGGAAAACTGGGCATCCGGGATTTTACTTTGGAAGTGCGCTGCAGCAATTATCCTGCAATAGGGCTATATGAGAAATTTGGCTTTCAGGGGGAGGGGGTCCGTAAGGGCTTCTATGACAAACTTAAAGAAAGCGGGGAACGGGAAGATGCCCTGATTATGTGGAAAAGGCAGGCAATGGATGGAACAATTACCACTGTTTTTCCTGCCGATGAGCATGTATAATAACAGATATAGCGATTGACTTTAGTACATCTTGGGAGGATGAGACTATGCGTAAATATCTGGAAGAAAACAGCAATGAACTCGCTTCCGTTGTTTGTAATGAATGCGGAAAAAATTTGTTGGTAGAAAACGGAATTTTAAAGGAAGGCTGTTTCGAAGCCGATGCAGTTTTTGGATATTTCAGTAAAAAGGACGGACAGATTCACAGTTTTGATTTATGCGAAGAGTGTTATGATAAAATGATTGCCAGATTCAGGATACCTGCACAAAAGCGGGAGGCAAGTGAACTTTTATAAAAGTGTTTCCGGCATCGTTCCATTTATCCGCATTGCGGGATGAGAATCTATTCTGCGCAATCTGATTAAAGTACCGGCCTGATAAAGGAAAGGATATGGAGGATAAGTATGCTGGATATTTGTTTGCTTGGCACAGGGGGGATGATGCCGCTGCCATACCGTTGGCTGACATCCCTGATGGCCAGGATTCAGGGGCAAAGTATATTGATTGATTGCGGCGAAGGCACACAGATTGCCATGAAGGAAAAGGGGTGGAGCCCGAAGCCGATTGACATTATCTGTTTTACACATTATCATGCGGACCATATCAGCGGACTGCCCGGAATGCTTCTCACCATGGGGAATGCGGAACGGACCAAGCCGCTTCTTTTAGTAGGACCAAAAGGGCTGACAAGAGTGGTGGCTGCTTTGCGGGTGATTGCGCCGGAACTTCCGTTTGAAATAGAGTGCCGGGAAATCGAGGAAACGGAACAACGTTTTGAATTCAACGATTTCAGGATAGAAGCTTTTCGTGTGAACCATAATGTGATATGCTATGGATATAATATAGTGGTTGACCGTATTGGAAAATTCCAGGTGGACAAAGCGATGCAGCTTGGAATAGACCGCAGATATTGGAATCTTCTCCAGAAAGGGGAAAATGTGGAGCTGGAGGGGAAAATTTATACCCCGGATATGGTCCTGGGGGAGGCGAGAAAGGGATTAAAGGTGACCTACTGCACAGATACCAGGCCTACGGAAAGCATCGTGAGAAATGCGGCGGGGGCGGATCTTTTTATTTGCGAAGGAATGTACGGGGAGCCGGAAAAGAAGGAAAAGGCGAAAGAATATAAGCATATGATGTTCTGTGAAGCGGCAGAGTTAGCCAAAAGAGCGGATGTGGAGAAAATGTGGCTGACGCATTACAGCCCCTCCCTTACCAGGCCGGAAGAATTTATGAAGGACGTGAAAAAAATATTCCCCCGGTCGGAAGCGGGAAAGGACGGCAAGAGCGTAGAACTTATGTTCGAAGAGGAGTAGGGTTATGGCGAAAAGCGGACAAAAAAGAGGGAACGGAACCATAAGAGTTGTTGTTGCGGTTTGTATACTGGCGGTTATGCTGGTAGGATTTTACTATTATCTTGCCCATAAAAACAATGGGGGGAACGAAGACAACACAAAGATTACTAAATCGCAGCAGGTGTTGATGAGGAACCTGGAGAGCAATTATCCCCCGTCGCCCAAAGAAGTAATGAAATATTATTGCGATATCACCCAATGTTTTTATAATGAAGAACATACGGAAGAGGAAGTCGAACAGCTCGGCAGGCAGATACAGAAGCTTTATGATACTGAGCTGGTGGAGAACCAGACGGAAGATGAGTATTTGGAAAATCTGAAATTGGATATCCTTGCCATGAGTGAAAATGTAATATCGAGCTATAGCCTGCCCAGCAGTACCGATGTGGATTACTTTAGCCAAGATGGCTATGATTGGGCGAGACTGTACTGTAATTTTAACATCAGGAAGGGAACGGATATCATCAATACGGTGGAGCAGTTCCTTTTGAGAAAAGATGAAGACGGCCGATGGAAAATTTATGGCTGGAAACTGATGGAAGAGTAAGGAATAGGAACATGTTGGATAAGAAAGACGATGTATTGATATTGGCGATAGAAAGTTCATGCGATGAGACTGCCGCTGCCGTGGTAAGGAACGGGCGGGAAATTCTATCCAATGTGATATACTCACAGATTGCGCTCCATACGGTGTATGGCGGGGTTGTGCCGGAAATTGCGTCCAGGAAGCATATTGAAAAAATTAATCAGGTGATACGGCAGGCGCTCACAGAATCGGGGAAAAAGCTACAGGATATGAGCGCTGTTGCGGTGACATATGGACCGGGGCTGGTGGGGGCGTTGCTAGTGGGCGTTTCAGCGGCAAAGGCAATAAGTTTTGCATCGGGAATCCCTTTAATCGGTGTACATCATATAGAAGGACATATCAGTGCCAATTATATTGAAAATAAGAGTCTGGAACCCCCTTTCATATGCCTTGTGGTATCCGGAGGACATTCCCACCTTGTGGTGGTGAAAGATTATGGAGAATACGAAATTATCGGAAGAACCAGGGACGATGCGGCCGGGGAGGCTTTCGATAAAGTGGCCAGGGCGATTGGGCTTGGATATCCGGGAGGCCCTAAAATAGATAATATTTCCACGAAAGGAAATCCGGATGCGATACGTTTTCCCAGGGCGAAAGTGGTGGGGGCGGAATATGATTTCAGCTTCAGCGGTTTGAAATCAGCAGTTTTGAATTATTTAAATTCCTGTGAAATGAAGGGGGAAAAGGTGAACCAGGCAGATGTGGCCGCTTCTTTCCAAAAGGCGGTTATCGATGTACTGGTAGAGCATTCTATCCATGGAGTGAAGGAATTTGGTTTTGACAAATTTGCCATTGCAGGGGGCGTGGCATCCAATTCTTCGCTGCGGAAAGCTTTTGAAAAGGAATGCAGGGAAAATGGGATACATTTTTACCATCCATCCCCGTTGCTGTGCACGGATAATGCGGCGATGATAGGAACTGCAGGATACTACGAATACAGGAAAGGAATCCGCCATGGATTGGATTTAAACGCGGTGCCTAATTTAAAGCTTGGAGAATCAGTTTGAGAAAGGATACGGTTATTATATTATGGAAGAAAGCCCAAAAGGGGAAAAGCGCTGTGCTGCAATAGTCCTGGCCGCCGGACAGGGAAAGAGGATGCAAAGCCAGATTCCGAAGCAATATTTGTTGATAGGGGATAAACCGGTTATTTACTATGCTTTAAAGACCTTCCAGGACAGTTTTATCCAGGAAATCATTCTGGTGACTGCAAAGGATGATATGGAATATTGCAGGAAGAATGTGGTGGAGAAGTATAATTTCAGCAAAGTGTCTAATATCGTGGCGGGGGGGAAGGAAAGATACCATTCCGTTTACGAAGGGATAAAAGCGGTAAATTGCGATTATATTTTTATCCATGATGGGGCGCGCCCTTTTGTGACAGTGGAGATGTTAGAACGTGCCTACATATGTGTCGCTCAATATGACGCATGTGTCATAGGAATGCCGGCGAAAGACACGGTGAAGATTGCGGATTCTAAAGGCTTTGCGGCATCTACCCCAAACCGTGATGCGGTTTGGACCATACAGACACCGCAAGTGTTTTCTTATGAGTTGATTAGGAAAGCATATTCCTTATTAATAAGAAAAGAGCAGGAATTGTTGGAAAAATCTATAAAAATTACTGATGATGCCATGGTAGTGGAAACTTTTTTAGGGCAGCAAGTAAAGCTGATAGAAGGAAACTATAGTAACATTAAAATTACTACACCGGAAGATTTGCAGATAGCCGGCGTGCTGTTGCAGGAAGATGGAAAATAGGAGAGGAAATAGGAGATTAGAAAAAAATGAAAAAAGTGGTTGACACCTTACATATTTTTTGCTAGAATAATTTTTGCGCTGCTGGAAAGCATGCACTCTCGGAAAGCATTTTTGATATATGATTGTATGAATTAATCAGGAAAACAGCACTTTATAAGTGCTAATTATCCATAGGCGGCAGTGCACCGACATGGAGGGGTATCGAAGTGGTCATAACGAGGCGGTCTTGAAAACCGTTTGTCCGCAAGGGCGCGTGGGTTCGAATCCCACCCTCTCCGCTGGAGATACCTTCTCCGGGAAGTTATAATTATATATGTTGTATGTAATATCGGTTATTATTTGGAGAAGTACCCAAGATGGCTGAAGGGACACCCCTGGAAAGGGTGCAGGTCGTTAATAGCGGCGCGAGGGTTCAAATCCCTCCTTCTCCGTTCCGTTTTATCATTATCATTTCTATTTATTTTGTGATAAGCAAAGATATGATAAACGGCAACAACGAACCTTGGCAAATGAACAGCAATGCAACCCTGAAAATCCTTGAAGAGAAGAAGCCCCACAGGGGAGAACCCGGTGGGAAGCCTGGAAAAGGCGAGAGGAAATTCAGAAGA
>JAETTM010000024.1 GCA_021769135.1 Lachnospiraceae bacterium
GGCGGCGGCAAGATGCAGTCCGGCGTGCTGGAAATGAGCAACGTGGATTTGTCCCAGGAATTTACGGAAATGATTACCACACAGAGAGGTTTCCAGGCAAACAGCCGTATTATTACGGTTTCCGACACGATGCTGGAGGAATTGACAAACCTGAAACGTTAGTAATATAATGTAAAAGGTAAACGTGAAAGGAATACAATTGAATGGGGAACTGGCGAAAAGGTTTCCCATTCAACTTGTTACGATAAGCTGGCTCGCGGAGCGTGGCGGCGTTCGTTACATAGGAAGAATGGGAAAAGCACGCTTTATCGAGTGCTTGTGCTGATGCCTGAATATACGGGTGAATGGCAGCATGGAGGGGTAAAATGATTGAGGTAACAAAGATTAACGGGGTAAAGGTACTTATTAACCCGGACTTAATGGAATTGGTGGAGGAAACTCCTGACACGGTCATCTCATTCACTACTGGGCGCAAAATAATTGTAAAAGAAAGTAGACAAGAAGTGAAAAATCTAGTAAAATCGTATAGAAAGGATATTTTTGCGGATTGACGCAGAAATGTGGGTGAAGATTCGTGGATATAGCATCAGTTTTAGGTTTAGTGTTATGTTTTATCATAGTTATGTTTGGTATTATTTCCAGCGGCGGTATTTCAGCTATTGGTAACTTTGTGGACCCTGCCTCAATTTTTATAACTTTGGGAGGTTCCTTCTTTTGTGTTATGGCATCCTACTCTATGCGGGATTTGATAGCGGGTTTTAAAAGCTTCGGGCTGATTTTTAAGACTCCGGAAATAGATACGCCGCAAATGATTACGAAGGTTATCGAATTATCCAATGTGGCCCGTAAGGAAGGGCTTCTTTCCCTGGAGGAAGCGGCGGCGGATTTGGATGACGATTTTTTGAAAAAGGGTATTTTGCTTATTGTTGACGGTACGGATCCGGAATTGGTACGCGCCATTATGGAGACGGAACTGATTAGCATTGAAGGGCGGCATAAGGCAAAAGTAGGATTCTGGGACAATTTAGGGGCCATGGGGCCTGCCTGGGGTATGATTGGTACGCTGGTCGGCTTGGTAAACATGCTTCAGAACATGAGCGACCCTTCCGCTATTGGGCCGAATATGGCGACGGCTTTGCTTACCACTTTGTACGGTTCCCTTTTGGCTAACTGGATATGTGCGCCGGTGGCCAGCAAGTTAAAAGAAAATAACGGAGCGGAAATCATGGTGAAGGAAATCATGATAGAAGGCCTCCTTTCCATACAGGCGGGGGAAAATCCCCGGGTAATAGAAGAAAAACTGAAATCGTTCTTAGCGCCGAGCGAAAGGGATTTGGGCGTCGGCAATGACGGAGGTGAAATGGATGGCTAGAAAGAAGAAGGAAGATCCTCCAAAGCCAGCGGCAGCGTGGATGAATACCTTCGCCGACTTGATGAACCTTCTGCTATGCTTTTTCGTTTTGCTGTTTTCCATGTCAACGGTAGATGCTCAGAAATTCGAACAGGTAGCGGCATCCTTTGCCCAGAGCTTCAGCATATTTAAGGCGGGGGCTACGGCAATCGGCGATGGGATTCTGATTAGCAACGGGGTAAGCCAGCTGAATGAACTGGACGATTATATCAGCAGCATGGGTAAATCCCAAGAGGGAGAGGAAGATGTACCTGAGGATTTGAAGACGGCTGAGGAACAGGTTGAGCAGGCTAAGCTGGAAGCGTCAGAGGAACTGGCGGAAAAAGTAGAAGAGTCTGTTAAGGAAGAGCAGCTGGAAGGAATTATTGATATAGATATTACATCCCAGTATGTGCAGCTGACGCTGCAGGGCTCTTTGTTATTCGATTCAGGAAGCGTCGTTTTGAAGGATGAATCATTGCCGGTCTTGGATAAAATCGGCATCATGTTGGAACGATATTCAGAAAGTACGATTGAGATAGAAGGACATACGGATAATGTACCCATGTCGGGTTCCAAGTATTCTAATAACGATGAGCTTAGCGGAGGACGCTCCCTTTCAGTGTTTAATTATTTAATGGAAGTAACCAATTTAGACCCGGCCATGGTAAAGCATTCCGGGCGAGGGGAATATATGCCGATTGCAGATAATTCCACGCCGGAAGGCAGGGCGATGAACAGAAGGGTAGAGATTCGTATTTTTAATTCGTTGAGTTCCTATTAAAAGAGAGGGAGGATATTTCAAATGAAAAAAAACCTATTGTCTATATTGATACTTGCATTGCTGATTGTAAATATCGTATTGACATCCATTATGATGTTCAGCGTAGTCGGCGCATCAAAGAAAACGACGCAGCTTGTAACGGATATCGCGTCAGTGCTTAAGCTGGAGCTGAGAGGCGGAGACGGAGCGGTTATCCAGCAGGTGCCTATGGATCAGACAGAAGTGTATGATATTCCGGAAATGACCATCAGCCTGCAGAAAAGCGATGACGGAACGGAGCATTGGTGTCTGCTTTCGGTAGCGCTTTCCATGAATACGAAGGATAAGGGCTATAAGTCTTATGGTTCCGCAGAAAATATGGAGGCCAGGAAATCGTTGATAACAGAGGCAATCTTCGATGTTATCGGCAGTTATAAAATGGAAGACTTAAAGGGTGGAAATGGCGAGGAAGAAGCGAAAGCTGAGATATTGAGACGCGTCCAGTCCATGTATGATTCCCAGTTTATATACAAGGTTTCCTTTAGTGACATTAAATACCAATAATCTCCTTAAAAGGCGATAAGGCAGGAGGTGACTTGAGTGGGTGAGGTACTGTCACAAAGTGAAATAGACAGCCTGCTCGCGCAGCTAAGTGCAGGCGAGCTGGAAGTGGATGAGACACCAGATAGCAAAGAAAAACAGGTCAAAAATTATGATTTTAAACGTCCTGCAAAGTTTTCAAAAGAACATCTGCGTACGCTTGAAATTATATATGAACATTATGGCAGGCTGGTTTCCACTAATCTGGCAGTTTATCTGAGAAAAAATATACAGATTAGCGTGGCGAGTTCTGAAACATTTACTTTTTCGGAATTTTCCAATGCGTTGTCTAACCCGGTAATTTTGGGGATTATAAATTTTAATCCGCTGCCTGGAAATATTATCATTGATTTGTCCTGCAATCTGGGCTTTGCGATGATAGACAGGATGCTTGGCGGACAGGGAACTCCTTTGGAGAAGAACAGGGAGTTTTCGGAAATAGAAATGTCCATTATAGAGAAGCTGATGGTCATCTGTATGCAGATGATGAGGGAACCATGGAAAACGGTGGTTGACATTTCACCTGTTATGGAAAGGATAGAAACCAATTCCCAGTTTGCACAGATGATTGCCCCCAGCGATATGGTGGCGATTGTTACCTTGAATATTAAGATAGGTGACGTGGAAGGTCTTATGAATATATGTCTTCCCTTCTTTACTTTGGAAGATATTATAGATAAGTTGAATACGAAATTCTGGTATTCGACAATGCAGGAAAAGAACACGGAAGATTATGAGATTTATATTGAATCGCTGATTCGAAGGGTTAATATTCCTGTAAAAGCAGTGTTGGGGAAGAGCAAGATTTTGGTAAATGATTTTGTCAATCTGCAGCCGGGTGATATCATACGGCTGGACAAAAATGTAGACAGCGAACTGAACATTTATGTCGGAAATTTAAAGAAATTCACCGCGTTACCGGGTTCGAGCAAAGATAAATATGCTGTTAGGGTCACTTCGGTAATAAGAGAGGGGGAGTAGGATAATGGACGGAATGTTATCACAAGATGAAATAAATGCGCTATTGAACGGAATGGATTTATCCGATGAGGGTGGCGATGATATGGACTTATCCTCTGACAGCGAAACGGAAGAGATAGACCAAAGTCTCCTTTCCGATGTGGAGAAGGATGCCATCGGGGAGGTTGCCAATATAAGCATGGGCTCTTCGGCGACGACCCTGTTTTCCCTTGTTAACCAGAAGGTTAATATCACAACGCCCACAGTCAACCTGACAAATTGGAAGGATATTATGAATTCCTATGAAAGGCCCTGCGTATTTATCCAGATTAAGTATACTGCAGGCCTGGAAGGTTCAAATATACTGGTTTTAAAGGAACATGACGTAAAGATAATTACCGACCTTATGATGGGAGGGGATGGCACTAATACTGAGGGGGAAGTTACAGAACTCCATTTGAGCGCTATTTCAGAAGCGATGAATCAGATGATGGGCTCTGCGGCCACATCCTTATCTACAATGCTAGGCAAAATGATAGATATCAGCCCCCCAGATGCCAGCCTGATCGATTTGAACGATTTTGAGTCAGGCGAGGATATTGCTTCTTTTTTGAAAGGGACTTTTGTAAAGATATCTTTCCGGATGCAGATTGGCGATTTGGTAGACAGTTCCATTATGCAGATATATCCCCTTGATTTTGCCAAAGGCTTGTATGATGCGTTTATGAATAACCAGTTGGGGATTGGATCGTTGAATGCGTCAGCCAGCCAGCCCGAATCGGCTCCGGCTCCGGCACCGGCACAGAATGTTCCTCCTGTTCAGGAACAGCCTACGATGCAGCAGGCGGCCCCCCAGCAGATGGATATGAGTCAGATGGGCATGGGGGCGATGCCCCAGATGGGAATGCCTCAAATGGGAATGCCCCAGATGGGGATGCCTCAGATGGGGATGCCTCAAATGGGAATGCCCCAGATGGGGATGCAGCAAATGGGAATGCCTCAGATGGGGATGCCCCAAATGAATATGCAGAATATGAATATCCAGCCTGCGCAGTTCCAGAACTTTTCGGCGGATTACAGCGGGATACAAAGCAGCGAAAACATCGGCCTTATTATGGATGTTCCGCTGGAGGTAACCGTTGAACTGGGCAGGACGAGCAAATCGATTGCCGAGATTTTGGATTTTGCTCCGGGTACGATTATAGAATTGGATAAGATTGCCGGCGAGCCGATAGATGTTCTTGTGAATGGTAAATTTGTAGCCAAAGGTGAAGTCGTTGTTATTGAAGAAAGTTTCGGTATCCGTGTAACTGAAATAATCAAATAAGAGAAGAAATAGGAGAAAGAAAAATGGCAAAAAATATTTTAATTTGCGATGATGCAGCATTTATGCGAATGATGATTAAGGACATCCTTACGAAAAACGGGTATAATGTTGCCGGCGAGGCGGAGAACGGAGCAAGGGCAGTGGAAAAATATAACGAACTGCATCCGGATCTTGTACTTATGGATATTACGATGCCCGAGATGGATGGAATCCAGGCTTTGAAGAAGATTAAAGAAGGAGACCCTTCCGCAATGGTCATTATGTGTTCCGCCATGGGCCAGCAGGCCATGGTTATCGAGGCGATTCAGTCGGGTGCAAAGGACTTCATTGTTAAGCCTTTCCAGGCTGACCGCGTTTTGGAAGCGGTGAAGAAGGTAGTCGGATAATATGCTGCTTGCCGTATCCAATAGTATGAATTCGTTTTTGCAGTTTTGCACGGTGCTCTTCCTATTTATCCTCGTATTGTTCATTACATGGGCGGCAACCAGATGGATTGCGAATTTCCAGCATGGAAGGGCAGCCGGGGCGAATATAGAAGTGGTGGAGACATACCGTTTGACTGTGAATAAGTATATTCAAATAATAAGGACCGGAGAGAAATATCTTGCGGTAGCCATATGTAAGGATACAGTGACAATGCTTACGGAAGTTCCCGCTGAACAGATTCATTTGCCGGACAGACCGGTGGAGTCTATGCCCGATTTTAAAAAGATTTTCGAAAAAGCTAAAAGGATGGACAAAAACCAAGAACATGAAGAATAGGCAAGAGATATGAAAAAGTATTTTTCCGGAAAAAAAGTGATGAGGATGATATGCCTGCTGTTTTCGGTAGGCATATTGTTGTATATGTACTGTCCTGTACCCGTTTTAGCTTCGGAGAGCGAAACTCATCTGACGGGAACGACGGATGAAAGGACAAACAGGCGTGAACCGGGGGAATCGGAATCGCAGGAAGAATTACAGGAACTGAATATAGGGAACACTTTTACAATAACGTATAATGATGGGAATGGGCAGTTAAACGGTTCGCTGAGGATTTTGATTACATTGACGCTGATTGCTTTGGCGCCGATTTTGATTCTTATGCTCACATCGTTTACCAGAATAATTATTGTGCTGCATTTTACCAGGGCGGCTTTAAATACCCAAACAGCACCTCCTAATCAGGTACTGATTGGGTTAGCTTTGTTTTTAACCTTTTTCATTATGCAGCCAACTTTCCAGGCGGTATACGACAATGCGGTCGTTCCCTTCGAGGCGGGGGAACTGAACCAGCAGGAGGCGCTGGAGGAAGGGCTTAAGCCTTTCCGGCAGTTTATGTATGGACAGACTCAGGAGAGGGATGTGCGCCTGTTTCTGGAAATCAGCGATACGGAGTGGAACGGCGATTTGGATGGCATACCCACCAGCGTGTTGATTCCCAGCTTTATTATCAGCGAATTGAGGAAAGCGTTTATTATCGGGTTTTATATTTATATTCCGTTTATCGTAATCGATATGGTGGTTGCTTCTACTTTGATGAGCATGGGTATGATGATGCTCCCGCCCACGACCATTTCCATGCCTTTTAAAATACTGTTGTTTGTGCTGGCGGATGGATGGAACCTGATTATCGGAAGCGTTGTGAAAACATTTTATTAGTAAGGAGAATAGCAGGATATGACAATTGATGATGTGACTGCGGTCGCAGGGGAGGCCCTTTATTTAATTATCAAAACATCGGCTCCAGTGTTGCTTGTATCCCTGGTAGTCGGTCTGATTATCAGTATTTTCCAGACGGTTACTTCGATTCAGGAGCAGACGCTGACTTTTGTGCCTAAAATAATCTGCGTCTTTTTATCCCTGATACTTTTGGGGCATTGGATGATGAATGGGATGACGGAGTTTATGACAAGGCTCTGGTCTGATTTCAGTATATATATAAGGTAGGGCGGACAGCCAATGATTGACAGTACTATTACGTATGCGGAGCTTGAATATTTTTTGCTGATATTTACAAGGGTCACCTGTTTTATTTTTATCGCTCCCTTTTTCGGAATGAATAATACGCCGAAAAGGGTGAAGATAGGGCTGGGGTTTTTTGTTTCGCTTATTTTGTTTAACAGCGTAAGGCCTTACGAAGCAATAGAATACGGAACGGTTCTGGAGTATACCATTATCGTCATGAAAGAGGCGGTGGCTGGTTTTATTATAGGGTTTGGGGCTACTTTGTGCAGTTCTATTGTAAATTTTGCAGGCCATGTTATCGATATGGAGGTTGGATTGTCCATGGTAACGCTTATGGATCCTACCACAAGGGAATCGTCCACTATTTCCGGAGTGTTTTATCAGTACATGGTGATGTTAATGCTGATTGTCAGCGGAATGCACGAATATCTTTTGAAAGCCCTGGCGGAAACTTTTATCCTGATACCGGTAAACGGGGCTGTTTTCCATATGGATTCCCTGATGAATTCCATGGTACGCTTCCTTAGCGAGTATATTATTATCGGATTCCGCATCTGCCTTCCGGTATTTGCCACCATGATATTGTTGAATGCGGTTTTGGGCATTCTGGCTAAAGTCGCCCCCCAGATGAATATGTTTGCGGTAGGTATCCAGCTGAAAGTGCTTACCGGGCTGACCATTTTGTTTTTTACCGTAGGGATGCTGCCTGGGGCCAGCGATTTTATTTTTACACAGATGAAGAAAATTGTGGTATCATTTGTGGAAGGAATGATGTAATGTTAGTATATAATCTTCAGTTTTTTGCCAAAGAAGGGCCGGGTGGGGAAAAAACAGAGCCCGCAACGAGTAAAAAACTAAGTGATGCGAGAAAAGAAGGACAGGTGGCCAAAAGTAAGGAAATAGGGAATGCATTTGGTCTTCTTGCATTGTTTTTAGTTCTGAAGTTTTATGTAGGATATATGGGAACCCGGTTTATGGGGGGCTTTTACAGCATTTATTCCCAGATACCGGAGCTTGTCAAGATGTACGATGGGCAGATTCCGGTGACGAGCATCCATATTGTATTCCGCAATATGGTTTTGGACATGATATTGATTATGGGGCCCATTCTGCTGGTGGGGCTGCTGGTCGCCTTTGTATGCGATTTGGTACAGGTGAAATGGCGTCCTACGGGAAAACCTTTAATGCCTAAATTAAGCAAGCTGAATCCCTTGAAAGGGTTTAAAAAGATTATTTCCAAGGATGCGCTGGTAGAGCTGTTTAAATCCATTTTGAAGATAGGCCTTATCGCCTATGTGGTTTATTCTTATCTAAAAGATAAGAGCTATATGATTTTCCTGCTGTATGATATTTCCCTGAATCAGGCGATAGGCCTGATCGGGCAGCTGGTGACGGACTTAGGCATACGCATATCGGCCATTTATCTGTTCATCGGGTTTGCGGATTATGCTTACCAGAAGATAAAATTCAAAGAAGATATGAAGATGACCAAGCAGGAAGTCAAGGACGAATATAAAGACCAGGAAGGCGATCCCCAGATAAAGTCAAAGCAGAAGCAGAGAATGAGGGAAGCATCCCAGAGGCGCATGATGCAGAAGCTTCCCGAGGCGGATGTGGTTATTACCAACCCCACCCATTATGCGGTGGCTATTAAATACGATCCGGAAGAGTATGAGGCGCCGGTAGTATTGGCAAAAGGGGAGAATTATCTGGCACAGAAGATTAAGGATGCAGCCAAAGAACATCATATAGAAATTGTGGAAAACAAGCCTCTTGCCCGTATGCTTTATGCCAATGTGGAAGTAGGGGAACTGGTGCCGCCGGAACTGTATCAGGCAGTGGCGGAAGTCCTTGCATTTGTGTATCATTTGCAGGGCAAGGTATAGGCGCTTGGAAGGGCCGGGAAAAGGATTGCGCGGGCCGTGTAAAAGTGCTCCGCAGAAAGCCGGAAGGCAAAATGCGGTACAGAAAGAGAGGAGAAGTAGAGCGTGAAAAAAGCGGATATAGGGGTAGCTTTATATATATTGGCGGCATTTGTTATGTTGATTATTCCTGTGCCGAAGTGGATGCTGGACATTTTGCTTGCCTGCAATATGGCCGTGGCTTTTACGGTTATGTTCGGCTGTATGTTTGCAAAGGAAGTATTGGACTTATCTTTTTTCCCGACTATTTTGCTGTTCACGACGATTTTCAGGATATCGCTGAACGTTTCTTCTACTAGGCTTATACTGACTACGGGGGATCCTGGAAACGTGGTAGCCACCTTCGGCAATTATGTAGGCGGCGGAGATATCATTATCGGTATTATTATATTCATCATTTTGATTATTATCCAGTTCCTGGTGATTAATAAAGGTTCTGAAAGGGTAGCGGAAGTAACGGCCCGTTTTACCCTGGATGCCATGCCCGGTAAACAGATGGCGATTGACGCGGACTTGAATACCGGCGCGATAACGGACGCGGAAGCGAAGAAGCGCCGTGAAAAGATACAGGAAGAGTCCAGCTTCTTCGGCTCTATGGATGGTGCGGTAAAGTACGTAAAGGGGGATGCCATTGCCGGTTTGATTATTACGGCAGTCAACGTGGTGGGCGGTATTGCCATGGGGGTCCTTCGCCAGAATATGGACTTTGGGGCGGCTGCCAATAAATACGTAATCCTTACCATCGGCGACGGACTGGTGAGCCAGATTCCTTCCCTGTTGATTTCTTTGTCCACAGGTATTTTGGTGACCAAGGGATCCAAGGATGCCGATTTCGGCACGGTGCTGGTGAGCCAGCTGTTCGGCGTTCCAAAGGCGATGTATCTGGTGGGGGGCATATTAATTGGTTTGGGCATTGTTACCCCTTTGGATACTTTGATATTTATAACGTTGGGCCTTATCTTTATCGTATGCGGAAGGATGATGGCGGGAACTATAGAAACTTCGCTGATTGAGTCGGAAGTGGATATGGACGAAGCGGCGGCGGAGGAAATACGCCAGCCGGAAAATGTTACCAGCCTTTTGCAGGTAGACCCTATCGAACTGGAATTCGGCTATGGGATTATTCCCCTGGCGGATGTGAACCAGGGCGGAGACCTTTTGGACCGCGTAGTTATGATACGTAGGCAAATCGCGCTGGAACTGGGTACTGTCGTGCCGATTATCCGTTTAAGGGATAATATTCAGCTGAATCCGAACCAATATATTATTAAGATAAAAGGGGTGCAGGTAAGCGAAGGGGAAATCCTTTTTGATCATTATATGGCCATGAATCCGGGGTATGTGGAGGAAGAGATTACAGGTATCCCTACCTTTGAGCCGTCCTTCCACCTCCCGGCCATCTGGATTACGGAAGGGCAGAGGGAGCGGGCGGAAAGCCTGGGCTATACGGTAGTAGACCCTCCTTCGATTATAGCGACCCATCTGACGGAAATTATCAGGCAGCATATCGCAGAACTGCTTACCAGGCAGGATGTGGCCGGCCTTATCGACAATATGAAAGAAACCAACCCGACCCTTGTGGAAGAACTGGTGCCCAAGCTGTTAGGCATCGGCGAGATACAGAAGGTTTTGCAGAATTTGCTGAAAGAAGGAATATCTATCAGGGATTTGCTTACGATTTTTGAGACCCTGGCGGATTATGCCCCTACCACGAGAGATATCGATATTTTGACGGAATATGTGCGCCAAAGCCTAAAGAGAGCTATTTCAGGAAAATATTTCCCTGCAAACGAGACTACAAGTGTGGTAACATTAGACCCAAAGATGGAGCAGGAAATCATGAACAGCGTGAAACAGACGGAGCAGGGGGCATATCTGACTTTGGATCCGGAGAAGACAAAGGCGGTCATCGCATCGGTGGGGGAGGAAGTGCAGAAACTGGAAAATTTGGGGAAAAACCCCATTATTATAACATCGCCTATTGTGCGCATGTATTTTAAACGTCTGACGGAAGACTATTATAAGGACTTGATTGTTGTTTCGTATAATGAGATTGAATCGAATGTTGAATTGCAATCGGTAGGGATGGTGACAATAGCATGATAATAAAAAAATTTCAGGGTAAGTCGGAATTGGAAGCCACAGAGGCGGCCAAAAGGGAACTGGGCAATAACATTGTAACGATGAATGTGAGGAACGTAAAAAGGAAAGGGATTTTGCGTTTTTTCCTAAAAGATCTGGTAGAGGTTACGGTGGCTTTGGAAGAGGAAAATGAAAAATACTCCCCGGTGAAAAAGGAAGAAAAGAAGGAAATCCCCCAGCCTTCCCCGATAAGCAGGCCGGTTCTGAATATGCAGGAAGAAAGAAGGGGGAACGCAGTACTGGAAGAAAAGCTGGACAGCCTGCAGTCTTTGCTGGAGCAGCAGCTGCAGAAGCCGGAAGAAGAAAATGAAGAAGAGGAAGCGGCGGAAGAGCCCTTAAGCGAATTGGACCGGCTGATGAAGCTTTTATATAACAGGATGGTGGATAACGAGCTGGATGAAAAGTATGCCAACCAGATTTTGGATGAGATGGAGAAAAGCACCAAGCCAAATGTTCCTTTCGAATACGCCCTTACCAATGTGTATCAGAAAATGGTGCTGAAATTCGGTAAACCGGAAGGGATCCTGCCGCCGGGGGAAGGTACGAAGGTAATCTTTTTTATCGGCCCTACCGGTGTGGGGAAAACGACGACCATCGCTAAGCTGGCTTCTTACTATATTGTGGATGAAAAGAAAAAAGTGGCCATGATAACGGCGGATACCTACCGCATCGCGGCAGCGGAACAACTGAGGACCTATGCCGGTATTCTGGAAGCGCCTTTCAGGGTGGTATATTCGCCGGAAGAGATTATGCAATGTCTGAAAACTTTCGAGGGATGCGATTATATTTTTGTGGATACCTCGGGGCATTCCTACCAGAATGAAGAACAGAAACAGAATATGGCGCAGATTGTCCATTCGGTGGACGGGGAGGCGGAAAAGGAAGTATACCTTGTTCTGAGCGCCACGACAAAATACAGGGATTTGCTGAAGATTTCGGATACTTATTCGGAAATTACGGATTATAAATTAATATTTACCAAATTGGACGAGACGGATGCTTTGGGGAACCTTATGAATATAAAGCTCCATACCGGAAAAACATTGTCCTATATCACCTGCGGGCAGAATGTTCCTGATGATTTAAGGATATTCAGCCCACAAGATGCGGTAAAGCAATTGCTGGGAGGAAAAAATTAGGGGAGAAACGAAGGGGAGAAAACCAGGAGGAAGTTGCGAGATATGGATCAGGCTGAACAGTTACGGAATATTATAAAAGCCAGCAATAATCCACAGAAGCCTTTGGCAAGAATTCTGACAGTGACCAGCGGAAAAGGAGGGGTGGGGAAGTCAAATACATCTATCAACCTGGCCATACAGTTCCGGAAAATGGGGCAAAAGGTTGTGATTCTGGATGCGGATTTCGGGCTTGCCAATATAGAAATCATGTTCGGTTCCGTACCAAAGTATAATCTGTCCGATTTTATTTACGAAGGAAAAAGCATTGAGGAAATCATCACGAAGGGCCCTATGGGGATAAACTTTATTTCTGGGGGTTCAGGGATTTGCAGCCTGTCTAATCTGACCCAAGACCATATACACAGTATTGTGCAGGGGCTGTCCATGCTGGATTCTTTTGCGGATACGATTATAGTGGATACGGGGGCCGGTATATCCGATGCGGTAATGGAATTTCTGGTGGCCAGCGAGGAAATACTTCTCGTGACGACGCCGGAACCTACATCAATTACGGATTCATATTCTTTGCTGAAAACCTTAAGCATGCATCCCAGGTATGTGAAGGAAGAGACAAAGATTAAAATGATTGCGAACAAGGTACATGAAAACGGGGAAGGAAAAGAACTGTATAGAAAACTGAAGGTGGTGGTGGAGAAGTATTTGAAAACGCCCATGGAATATTTGGGGGAAGTACCGGATGATTCGTACCTGGTAAAAGCGGTGATGCAGCAGAAGCCGGTATCAATGGCGGATCCTTATGCGAAGTCTGCATTGGCCTATAAGCAGATTGCGGCAAAGCTGGCAAATAAGGAAGTCGCGGAAAAGGTTAATAGGAGAGGAATGGCAGCATTTTTTTCAAATATTTTTAGCGGGAAAAGGTAGAGTTTGATTATGGAAGAGAAGTTAGCAAAATATATAACCGAAGGAAGCAAAGTAGATATTAAGAGGAACGGCAGTATAAGAAAAACTCAGATTAAGATATACCATAGCCAACTGCACAGTATCCTGTCGGAAGACCGGATAGAAATAACAATGCCCATGGAACAGAATAAAATCGTTATGCTCTTAACAGGGGTAGAGTATGATTTGAGTTTTTATTCCTATAATGGGGTCTACCACTGTAGGGCAAAGGTGGTAGGGAGAGGCAAAAGGGATAATAAGTTTTTGCTCCAGATGGAGCTTACGACCGATTTACATAAGGATCAAAGGCGGGAGTTTTACCGCTTTAACTGTGCGTTGGAGATGAAATTCAGGGTTCTTAGCGAAGATGAAGTGAAGACGTTTGAAGACAGCGATTTCCTGGACGATCCGGCCATAGAAGAAAAACCGATGAAAAAAGGTATCATTGTGGATATCAGCGGCGGCGGACTGCGCTTTGCGGCGGATCATATCGTAAAAGAAGGAAGCACAATCCTGTGCCGGTATAAGCTGGAGCCGGGAGAAAGCGCAAAGGAGTATGAGGTGCTGGGAAATATATTAGGGGTGAAGCCTTCCCAAAACAGGGATGACATATTTGAGCACAGGGTTCAGTTTGTAAACATCTATGATGAGGCCAGGGAAGAAATTATCCGGTTTATTTTTGAAACGGAGCGGAAAATCAGGAGAAAAATAAATTAAAATAATTGTCAATTTTCGCTCATGGGAAGACCGCTCTGTGGTATAATGGAAAAAAGAGAGTATATAGGAGGGTTGACAATGGCTGAGTTGAGTTTGGAGACAATGTCTCAGGAATACTATGATATACTGAAAGAATTAGGAAATATCGGGGCGGGGAATGCAACTACAGCTTTGGCCCAGATGCTCCAGTGTAAGGTGGATATGTCGGTGCCGCAAGTGAAATTGCTGGAATTTAAGGATGTGGCGACTATTATGGGAGGGGAAGAGCAGCTGATGGCCGGTATTTACCTTGGGGTGGAGGGGGATATTGCGGGAAGCATTATGTTCCTCCTGCAGAAAGATTCCGCCAAGCATCTGGTAGGGAAAATGATGGGGATGGAGATGGAGGGTGAAGATTTCTCGGAAATCGAGCAGTCCGCTTTACAGGAAGTGGGAAACATTATTACCGGTTCCTATCTGAATTCCCTGTCGGCCATGACAAATCTTAAAATATATCCCACAATCCCTGCATTGGCAGTGGATATGGCCGGGGCTATTTTAAGCGTTCCCGCCATTGAATTCGGAACGATGGGGGACAGCATTTTGCTGATTCAGACGCAGTTTTTTGATGAAGTCCAGTTGGAAGGCTTTTTTATACTTATTCCGGATTTGGAATCGTTCGGAAAGATGTTAAAATCGCTGGGCATTTCCGTTTAGCGTTAAAATATAATATAAGGGAGATTTCAAAGGAAAAAGGGAGACTTGGGAAGGATATGAGTGAAACAATTAAAGTTGGAATGGCAGATTTACAAGTATGTATCAGTCCTAATGCTGTGACGACTTTGGGGCTTGGGTCCTGTGTTGGGATTGCGATTCGGGATCCTGTTACCAAAATTGGAGGGCTGGCACATATTATGCTTCCGGACAGCACACAAATAAGCAATAACAGCAATATACCAAAGTTCGCGGATACCGGCATTGCGGAGCTGGTAAAACAGATGGTGGCAAAAGGGGCGAAACAGAGCCGTATGGTGGCTAAAATTGCAGGGGGAGCCCAGATGTTTTCTTTTCAGAATAAATCGGAGTTAAGCCGCGTAGGGGAACGGAATGTGGCGGCGACGAAGAAAAAGCTGGCGGAACTTAGGATACCGATTTTGGCACAGGACACTGGGAACAATTATGGGAGAACCGTTATTTTCTATCCGGAAACGGGAGATTTTGTAATTAAAGCAGTCGGGAAGGCGCAGAAAACGATATGAATAAAGGAAAAACCAGAAAAAAAATAATGAAAAGAAGATTAATACCGGCTTTTCTGATGTTATCCGTAGGCCTGATAAGCAGTATTGTCATGCGAATCAATCATTATAAAACAAACGAGATGCTTGCGGTGCTTTTAGGGCTATTGATTGCATTTTATATTGTAGGTAGCCTTTTTGAGTTCATGCTTAACTTATTTGACAGGCAGAACCAGCCGGCAGAGCCGGAAGAAGAGGTTAAAACAGGCTTGGGAGGGGAAGAGGCCGATATGGAAGAAGGACAGGTGAAAACGGAAGGGTAGTATAGGAAAATATAAAGGTGGCTGGAGGCTGGTATGGACGAAACAGGCAAAAAGAAATTGTGGGAGGAGTATGGGAAGGCGAAGACGCCGGAAATACGTGAGAAGCTGATTCTGGAATATGCTCCGCTTGTAAAGTTGGTTGCGGGAAGGCTCAGCATGTATCTGGGCTATAATGTGGAGTATGATGATTTGGTAGGCTATGGTATTTTCGGGCTGATCGATGCAATCGATAAATTTGACAGCTTGAAATCGGTTAAATTCGAAACATATGCGAGCCTGCGTATAAGAGGCGCTATTTTAGACCAGATACGCAAAATGGACTGGATTCCGAGAACAATTCGACAGAGGCAGAAGAAGATAGACCTGGCCATCAAAGAGATTGAAGCGGAAAAAGGAAGGAATGCAACGGATATAGAAATTGCGGAGTCGCTGGGGATTTCTGAGGAGGAGCTTGGGGAGTGGCAGTCTCAGATGAAAATCACCAATGTGGTATCTTTAAACGAGTTTATGGAGCAGGGAAGCGAGATACCGGCTGAAAATAATAAAAATGCCCATTTTGACAGCCCTGAGGAAGTTATAGAAAAGGAAGAACTGAAAAAAATCTTGACAGAAGCATTGGAATTATTGACAGAGAAAGAGCGAAGGGTCATAGAATTATACTATTATGAGGAACTGACGTTGAAGGAGATCAGCAGCATATTGGAGGTATCCGAATCCAGGATATCCCAGCTGCATACAAGGGCTTTACAAAAAATGAAATCGAAAATGGGAGGTTATATAGGAATATTGACCCAGTAGAAGGAAAGGGCACAGGTATTTATATGAATGGATATTTTCAGTTAGTATGTGATAAGGACAGAACCAGTATACGCATTTTTCCGGCAACGGCAGAAGATAAGGCGGTGTCCGTCGTTGAAATCGGGGAGTACCTGAGCAATCGGGGAATTTCCTACGACCGTTCGGCGCTTGTAGAAATTGCGGGGAATGGGCGCCAGGAAGTGGAAATAAATAGAATCAAGTGCAGCGAAGTACGGGAAGGCTATAAGTTAATTGTAAGCCCCGATAAAATGAAGGTGATTGCAAGGTTTTATCCTCCTTCCTTAAAGGGCGAGAAGATGAGCAGCGGGGAATTTATCGATGACCTGAAGTTCAAAAAGGTAAAATATGGGATTAATGAAGAAGAAATTGAGCGTTTTTTTGACGAAAGAATATATTGTGAGGATTATGTCGTAGCAGAGGGAACTCCCCCCAGGCACGGAACGGATGCATATATTGAATATTATTTTAATACGGATTTAAGCGCAAGGCCTACGCTCAAGGAAGACGGGAGCGTGGATTTCTTCAATTTGAATACAATAAGCCATTGCCGTCAGGGAGATGTGCTGGCAAAGTTGTTCCCGGAAGATTTAGGCGATGTGGGATATAATGTGGAAGGGGAAAAGGTAAAGCCGAGGGATGTAAAAAAATGCAAGTTGAAATTCGGAAGGAATATTACGCTTTCCGAAGATAAGCTTTCCCTGATTTCGGATGTGGATGGACATGTCAGCCTGGTGGAGGGAAAAGTATTCGTTTCCGATGTGCTGACGGTAGAAAATGTGGACAGTTCCACGGGAAATATCGAATACGACGGGAATGTGCAGGTAAACGGAACCGTATGCGCCAATTTTTCCGTGAAAGCCCGGGGGAATATAGAAGTGAACGGCGTAGTGGAAGGTGCGCAGATGGAAGCCGGAGGGGATATTATTATCGCCAAGGGGATGAACGGCATGGGGAAAGGAACTTTAAATGCCAACGGAAATATTGTGGCCAAGTTCCTGGAAAACACGACGGCGACAGCTTTAGGATATGTATCGGCGGAGTCCATTCTTCACAGCACGGTTTATGCAGGGGATGAAATTATGGTAACTGGGAAGAGAGGGTTCATAACCGGGGGGCGGGTATGCGCTACCAATGCCATCAATGTGAAAACGCTGGGCTCGTCTATGGGGGCGGATACTTTGGTAGAAGTGGGCGCTGACCCCACGATTAAGGTGCGCATTCAGAACCTGCAATGGGACATCGCCAATGCGTCAAGGGTTATCAAATCGGTGCAACCCCTAATCGATGCGGCGAGACAGAAAAAGGCGAAAGGGATAAAATTGACGCCGGAACAGCTGCAATATACAAAATCATTGATTGCCTTACATAAAGTGAAGGAAAAGGAAATCAATGATAAGGCGGAAGAGATGGAAAAGCTGCAGGAGTCCATCGGCACTTACTGCAATGCGAAGATAATAGTGACAGGGGTGGTTTTCCCCGGAACAAAGATATGTATTGGGGATGTATCCATGGTAATACACAGGGAAGCAAAATACTGCAAGTTTATAAAAGAAGACGGGGATGTGAAACTAACCGCTATTTAGAAAGGGTGAACCCGCAGTGGGTGAGAGGAGGCCATAGCTATGTCGATTAGCCGTATTGAATTACAGGGAACGATAACAAGGGCACAGGATTATACTGCGATTAAGCATAATGAGGACAACAAGGGAATGGTTGACCAGTCCAACTTTCAGACGCAGTTCCATAAAGCAGTAGAAAACAAGGCAAACCAGGTACATCAAGGGGATGACACGGAAAAAGGGAATACAAAGTACGATGCGAAGGAAAAGGGGAAGGGGCAATATTCCGGCGATGGCGGCAAGCGCAGGAAAAAAGGCCAGGATAGCGATGAAGTGGATGGGAAAGTGATACTGAAGGGTATCGGAAGATTTGATATGAAAATCTAGGAGAATATGTTTTATGAGTTTGGCAGAAGTTGTTCTTATTATATTGGGCATCATTCTTTTGGTCCTTAGCTATTTGCTGCCTGCAAAGGGCGGGGGCCGGGGGGAAGCCGGGATTAAAATAGATGAAGAGTTGATAAAAAGCCTGGTGGAAAAAGCGGTAAGGGAGGAAAAGAAGCATATCAACGATATGGTGGATGAGACCCTTACCTATTCCATGGAAAAAGCGGAAAGGGCGATGGAGCGCCTTACCAATGAAAAAATTATGGCGATTAACGAATATTCCGACCAGGTGCTGGAAAGTATCCATAAAACCCATCAGGAGGTTATTTTTTTATATGACATGCTCAATGACAAGCATGATAATTTTGTTGGAACGGTAAGCGATGCCACAAAGAAGATGAAGGAAATCCGGCAGGAGGTAGAGGATATAAGGATAGCGGTGAAAGAGTCCGCGGCCATTCCTCCCGAGACCATAAGGGAAGAAGTAGAAAAGAGAGAACCGGAGGAACTAGGGGAATTAGAGGCAATGCATGTATCGGGCGGCAGCGAAGAACCGGAGTTCGTACCGATTGCGCCCAAAAAGGCGGAAGCTTTGGACAGGGTCCTTCAGGAGGCGGAGGAAATGCCGAAAGATGAAAACGGCATGTTTCAAAAGGAAGAGGCTTCCCATAAAGGAAATCAGAGCTATAACAATAATGAGAAAATATTGCGTATGCATAAATTGGGAATGTCAAATAAGGCGATTGCCAGGGAACTGGGGCTTGGAGTGGGAGAAGTGAAACTGGTAATCGGCCTGTATGAACAGCCTTAATAGGAGCAGTTATGAATTTAAAATATTATTTAAGAGGACTGGGTCTGGGCATCGTTATGGCCGCCATTGTCCTGGGGATAACGGCATCGGGAAAAAAGGCGGCGCTTACTAAGGAAGAAATCGTAGCCAAGGCAAAGGATCTTGGCATGGTAGAAGAAGAGGAATTGAAGAAACAGCTGGAGGATGCCAGGGCGGAAACGGAGCAAAGGGTGAAGGAAGAAGCTATGGCGGAATATAGTGCAGCCCATGAGAAAAGCTCATCAATGGAGGCCGGAGATTCCGGGCTGGATGCGCAGGACGGTGAAGGGCGGCAGGGAATGGAAGCCGGACAGGCCGGGGAATCCGAACAGGAGGAGACGCCGGAGAAAGAAGCCGGACAGGCTGGGGGATCCGAACAGGAGGAGACGCCGGAGAAAGAAGACGGACAGGCTGGGGAATCCGAACAGGAGGAGACGTCGGAGAAAGAAGACGGAAGCGAGGGGAACGAAGCAGATGAGGAAAAACAGACGGTTTTTATCGTGAAAAAGGGAGAGAGCCCTTACAGCATCGGGAAACGGATGGAGGAAGAAGGGCTGCTTCCAAAAGATGCAGGGTTTGACAGGTATTTGGTGGACCATGGATTTGATACGAAAGTGGTGGCCGCGGAATATGTGATTCCTGCAGATGCGGATATGGAAACTATCGCAAAAATAATTACAAAACAGATTTTTCCGAATTAAAATATAACCCCTTGCCACCGAGGGGTTATTATGATACAATACGTTTGTTGTGAAAAAACACGTATGTTCATTCATTGTCGGTGCTTTCTTGAAGATAGGAGGGTAGGCAGTGGAGTATACGGCATACGGAAGAAAATGAACCAAATGGAGGTAAAAACATGAGTGTAATTTCAATGAAACAGCTGTTGGAAGCGGGTGTCCATTTCGGACATCAGACAAGAAGATGGAATCCTAAGATGGCTCCTTATATTTTTACGGAGAGAAACGGTATTCACATCATCGACCTGCAGAAATCCGTAGGCAAAGTGGATGAGGCTTACAAAGCGGTATTCGACATCGCATCCCAGGGGGGAACAATCCTTTTTGTAGGTACGAAGAAACAGGCACAGGACGCGGTAAGGACAGAAGCGGAACGCTGCGGCATGTTCTATGTGAACGAAAGATGGCTGGGCGGTATGCTTACTAACTTCAAGACAATCCGCAGCAGGGTTGAGAGATTGAAACAGATAGAGATTATGTCCCAGGACGGAACCTTTGATGTACTTCCGAAGAAAGAGGTAATCGCCCTTAGGAAAGAATGGGATAAATTAGAGAGGAACCTGGGCGGCATTAAGGAAATGACAAGAATTCCCGACGCTATTTTTGTGGTGGATCCCAAGAAGGAAAGAATCTGCGTACAGGAAGCCCATGTGCTCGGTATTACATTAATCGGTATCGGCGATACGAATAGCGATCCGGAAGAGCTGGATTACATTATTCCTGGAAATGACGATGCAATCAGGGCGGTAAAACTGATTGTGTCTAAGATGGCAGATGCCGTAATCGAAGCAAATCAGGGCGAAGAAATGGTGGATGACGCGGCTGCCCAGATGGCGGAGGCTGCTGCCGATGTGGAAGCAACCGATATTGAAGAAGTGGCTGCAGCGGAAGAATAATAACGGCAATTGAAATGGAGGATTGATATAAATGGCTATTACAGCAGGAATGGTAAAAGAGTTAAGGGAAATGACTGGCGCAGGCATGATGGACTGCAAGAAAGCGCTCACAGAGACCAACGGGGATATGGATGCAGCGGTAGAATTTTTACGGAAAAATGGCCAGGCAAAGGCAGAGAAGAAAGCGGGCAGGATTGCGGCGGAAGGCCTTTGCCGTGTGGCAATGGATGGAGACAAGTGCGCGGCGGTGGTTGAAGTGAATTCCGAAACCGACTTTGTGGCGAAGAATGCAGACTTCCAGAACTTCGTGGAGGCGGTAGCGGCACAGGCTGTAAACTCCGATGCGGCAGATATGGATGCATTTATGGCAGAAAGCTGGAGGGAAGATTCCTCTAAGACCGTAAAGGATGCTTTGGTAGAAAAAATTTCCGTTATCGGTGAAAATTTGAATATCAGAAGGTTTGAAAAAGTGGTGGCTGAAGAAGGCTGTGTAGTATCCTATGTGCATGGCGGCGGCAGAATCGGCGTTATTGTAGAAGCGGCTACCGACATAGTAAACGATGCCGTTAAGGAAGCCCTTACCAATATTGCAATGCAGGTAGCGGCTCTTTCCCCAAAATACGTTTCCACGGCGGATGTTTCCGAGGAATATAAGGCACATGAAAAAGAAATCCTTATGGCACAGATTGCTCAGGATCCAAAGATGGCCGGAAAGCCCGAGAAAGTAATAGAAGGCGCAGTAACAGGCCGTCTGAACAAGGAACTGAAAGAAGTATGCCTGATGGAGCAGACCTATGTAAAGGCGGAAGACGGGAAGCAGACGGTAGCGCAGTATATTGCCCAGGTTGCGAAGGAAAATGCAGCGGAGCTTTCCATTAAGAAGTTCGTACGCTTTGAAACAGGGGAAGGCTTGGAGAAGAAGGAAGAGAACTTTGCGGAAGAAGTGGCAAAGCAGATGGGACAGTAGAAATTTGCCGGAATCAGGCAAATGGAGATGGGAATGAGAACCCTTGCAAGTGGCATAGAAATGTCATTTGCAAGGGTTTTTTTCAATTCTTAGGAATATATAAAATAATTTTAAATAAAATAAAATGAATAAAATTCCTAAATATATGCATAATTATAAAAATATTTTATCAAAGTAAAGAGTTAAAGAATATTCATGCAATAAAGTGCATAATATTGTAAGAAAATGAATCATTTACCGGGCAGCGGCGCATAAAATTCGATTGACAAAGGGATACACTATTTGATAAAATATGGAACGTGTGATAAGGAGCGATAGAAGCTGGTTGGAACCTGTTTTTTATATGGGTTTTATACCTTTTGTTCTCCATAGTGTCCGCGGGGTGAGCATATATGTCCGCGTAGCGCGTTGGGCTGCAGATAGGAGCGCTATAGCTTCGGTTAACATAAGGATGGCTGGCGAAGAAGCCTGGCATTCGTTGTTTTATAATAATAAAAGTATAAGAGGAGCTGAAAATATGTTAAAGTATATTGCAAAACGTATTGGCCTGGCAATCGTAACGATATGGGCAGTTGCTACCATTACTTTCTTTTTAATGAATATGGTGCCGGGAGGCCCGTTCCTGTCGGAAAAGGCGATTAGCCCGCAGGCACAGGCGGCGCTGGAAGCAAAGTATGGTTTGGATAAACCGTTGTTTGAGCAGTATATTACATATATGAAAGATGCGCTGCATGGGGATTTCGGCGACAGCCTGAAGCAAAGGGGCCGTACGGTAATGTCCATCATAACGAAAAAGTTCCCTGTTTCTGCCCGGGTAGGCGGGATGGCGGTCCTGGTTGCATTGTGCGTAGGCGTTCCCTTAGGCTGCGTGGCGGCTATCAGAAGGGGAAAATTTGTGGACAGCTTTATCAGCGTTGTGGCTACCTGCGGGATTGCGGTGCCCAGTTTTGTTATCTGTACGGTACTCATGTATTTCTTCGGCGTGAAATTGAAAATTCTTCCTACATTAGGGCTTACTTCCTGGAAACATTACATTATGCCTGTGATTGCGCTTGCTTTCTATCCTACGGCATATATCATGAGGCTGACGCGCTCTTCCATGCTGGACGTGCTTGGGCAGGATTATATGCGCACGGCAAGGGCAAAAGGGCTGTCGCAAGTCATTAGCCTGTTTAAGCATGCATTGAGGAATGCCATTTTACCGGTTATCACATATGTGGGCCCCATGTTGGCTTATACATTGTCGGGAAGCTTTGTAGTGGAGAAAATATTTACAATCCCGGGGCTGGGGGGAGAATTCATTGGTTCCATTACCAGCCGTGATTATACGGTAATCATGGGGACAACCATTTTCCTCGCCACTCTGATTACGATTATGAATGTGGTTGTTGATATTGTTTATAAAATTGTAGACCCCAGAATCAAATTAAAGTAAGGGAGAGGGAAAAAGAGAATGAAACAGAATCCAATAAGTTTTCAGCTAAAACTTAATCCTGAAGATTTTCTTCCGGCCACGGAAGAAGAAAAGGAAAGCCTTGTCATTATGCGGGAGAGCGTAAGCTTCTGGAAGGATGGCTTCCGACGCCTTGTCAAAAATAAAGTAGCCATGGTAAGCATTGTAGTGATTCTTATCGTTATGGTATTTTCGTTTATCGTTCCTTCTTTTTATCCGTATTCCTATAAGGAACAGGCGAAAGGGGCAAACAATTTAAAGCCAATGCAGTATTCCGAGCAGGAACTGGAAGCAAAGGCGGCCGGGGAAAAGGTATTTCCGCATATTTTCGGAACCGATAAATTAGGCAGGGACTATGCCATCCGCGTGATGATGGGGAGCAGGATTTCCCTGTTGGTAGGGCTGATTGCTACAGCCATTATTTTGGTCATTGGTTCGGCCTATGGCTCAATTGCAGCTTTCTTCGGAGGCTGGGTGGATTTGATTATGATGCGTATCGTGGATATGATATATACCATACCGGATGTTTTGCTGATTGTACTTTTGTCCTTTGCCTTGAAAGCGCCGTTAGCTGGATTGATGGGCATTCAGGGGTTTGGCTGGGTAAGGACGGTAGGGGAAAACCTGATCAGTATTTTCATTGTGTTCGCATTGCTGTATTGGGTAGGCATGGCCAGAATGGTAAGAAGCCAGGTGCTGATGCTGAAAGAAAGCGAATATGTAACGGCGGCCAGGGCGCTGGGCGTAAGCAACGGGAAAATTATTAAAAAGCATTTGCTGACCAATTGCATTGGCACATTGATTGTCACCACTACCCTTCAGATACCTTCTTCCATTTTTACAGAAAGCTTTCTAAGCTTTTTGGGGCTTGGAGTTGCGGTTCCGCTCCCTTCCCTTGGGAGCCTGGCCAGCGAAGCGATTAACGGATTGAATACATATCCCCATTTGCTGTTCATTCCGGCAGCGCTGATCAGCTTGATTATTTTGAGCTTTAACTTGTTGGGAGACGGTCTTCGGGATGCATTTGACCCTAAATTAAAAAATTAGGAAAGGCAGCGTATAAAAATGGCGGAAGAACAAAACGTGAGAAAACTGGTAGATATAAAAAATGAAAGGCTCTCTTTCTTTACTCCGGCCGGCGAAGTTAAGGCATTGAATGATGTTTCCATTATGCTGGAAGAGGGGGAAGTGTTGGGGATTGTAGGGGAAAGCGGTTCCGGGAAATCGGTAACGGCATATAGCCTGATGGGGCTTACCGCCCATCCCGGCAAGCTTTTGGACGGCACCCTTTGGTTCAACGGGCATGAAATTGAGACGATGACGGAAAAGGAAATGAGAAAAATCCGTGGAAATGAAATCTCCATTATTTTCCAGGATCCTATGACCAGTCTGAATCCGGTTTATACGATAGGAAATCAAATAGAAGAAGTGGTTTTGCTTCATACGGATAAAAAGAAGAAAGAGGCCCACGAGAGGGCGAAGGAGCTGTTGGAGCTGGTGGGCATTAACGAGCCGGAAAAAAGGTTGAAGCAGTATCCCCATGAATTGTCGGGCGGTATGCGCCAGCGCGTAATGATTGCTATTGCGTTGGCATGCGAGCCGAAGCTGTTGATTGCAGACGAGCCTACGACGGCTTTGGATGTGACTATCCAGGCACAGATACTGGAGCTTATGATGGAACTGAAGGAAAAGCTGGGCATGGCGATTATCATGATTACCCATGACCTTGGCGTTGTGGCCAGTATGTGTGAAAAGATAGCGGTTATGTATGCGGGGAGAATCGTGGAATACGGCACGGCGGAAGATATTTTTTACCGTCCGAAACATCAGTATACGAAAGGGCTTATCCGTAGTATTCCAAGGCTGGATACGAAGGAGCACGAAAGGCTTGTTCCGATTGAAGGGACACCGGTGGATATGTTGAATCCTCCGAAGGGATGCCCTTTTGCGCCCCGTTGTGAAAAATGCATGAAAATTTGCCTGAAGGAAATGCCTCCTGTGACGACTTTCAGCGAAACCCATTATACGCAATGCTGGCTGAACCAGAAGGAAGAGATGGAAGGAGGAGCGGCAAATGAGTGACAGGTTAGTTCAAGTGGAACATTTACGCCAGTACTTCCCGGCCGGCGGTTTTGGCAAAAAGAAGAAATATGTACAGGCGGTAGATGATGTTTCTTTCTACATCGACAGGGGGGAAACCCTTGGCCTTGTAGGGGAATCAGGTTGTGGGAAAACGACTACAGGGCGTACGCTGCTGCGGCTGTACGAGCCTACCGGCGGGAAATTCACCTATGATGGAACTGTGATTTTTGATGTGGAAAATAAGGTTGCAGTAGATATGCTGCCTTATCGGAAGAAAATGCAGATTGTATTTCAGGATCCATATGCCAGCCTGGATCCGCGCATGACGGTAGGGGATATCGTGGGGGAGGCCATCGATGTCCACAAATTGGCAGCTAATAAACAGGAGCGGTATGATATTATTATAGAGATGCTTCGGAGAGTGGGGCTTAATTCCGAACATGCCAACAGATACCCCCATGAATTTTCGGGCGGGCAGAGGCAGAGGGTAGGTATCGCCAGGGCATTGGCGGTAAATCCGGAATTCATCGTATGCGATGAGCCCATTTCCGCATTGGATGTATCCATCCAGGCCCAGGTAATCAATATGTTTGAAGATTTGCAGGCGGACATGGGATTGACTTATTTGTTCATAGCCCATGATTTATCGGTGGTGAAGCATATATCCAACCGGATAGGTGTAATGTATTTGGGGAGGATGGTGGAACTGGCGGACAGCTATGAACTGACGACCCGCAGTTTGCATCCCTATACAAAGAGCCTTATTTCGGCAATCCCTATTGCGGATCCCAAAGTGGCGAAGGAAAGCAGCCGCATTGTTTTGGAGGGGGATGTACCCAGCCCTCTGAATCCGCCTTCAGGATGCCGTTTCCGGACGAGGTGCCCCTATGCCGACGAGAGATGTGCGGCGGAAGTGCCGGAATGGAGGGAAGTATCCTCCGGCCATTATGTGGCATGCCACCATTATGAAAAATGCCAATGATTTTTCTTTATCTATTAATTACTTCGATAGACAATTACAAATACCGGCATTATTTTGGTAGGAGTAATGTTTATATACTATTTAACATTCCAATTTAAAGAGGAGGAAAAACTATGAAAAAGAGAGTTGTAGCACTCTTGATGGCAGCTGTTATGGTTGCTGGCCTGACAGCCTGCGGCGGTTCAGGAAATGACGCAAGCCAGACGACAGAACCGGCAGCTGAAGCACCGGCTGCAGATGACGGCGCAGAAGCGGAAGCGCCGGCAGACAGCGCAGAAGCGGAAGCGGAAGCACCGGCTGCATCCGATGGCAACAAGATTTTAAAGGTACAGGTTGGACCTGACCCTGAAACAATTGATCCTGCGCTCAACAGCGCGGTAGACGGCGGCAATATGCTGCTTCACGCATTTGAATGTCTGCTTATCGTAGACCAGGATGGACAATTGGCTCCCGGACAGGCAGAATCCTGGGAAACTTCCGAAGATGGCCTTACATGGACATTCCATTTGAGGGAAGGGCTGAAATGGTCCGACGGAAGCGATTTGACAGCAAATGATTTCGTTTACAGCTGGAAACGCGTATGCGACCCTAATGTAGCTGCTCCTTATGCAGAGACAGTGCTCAGCATGGTAGAAGGTTATGAAGACGCGATTGCCGGTAACCTGGATGCGCTTCAGGTAGTGGCGGAAGACGACAGGACACTGGTCGTTACATTAAATGCTCCCTGCTCCTATTTCGGAAGCCTTGCAGCATTTGCGACCTTGAGCCCGGTACAGCAGGCCACTGTAGAAGCTAACGGCGATGGATGGGCAATTGCCCCGGAAACCTATGTTTCCAACGGACCTTTCTATATGACGGAATGGGTGGAAGGCTCCCACATCCTGTTCAGCAAGAACCCGTACTACTGGAATGCGGATGCAATCAAACTGGACGGCATTCAGTTCGCTTTGATTGAAGATTCCAATGCTGCTTACAGCGCTTACCAGACAGGCGAAGTCCTTTTCATCAAGGACGTTCCTACGGAAGAAATTCCCAGCCTGGAAGGAAACTCTGATTTCTTTGTGGATCCGATTATCGGTACTTACTATATCAGCCTGAACCTGAACAATGAAGCGTTTAAAGATGCAAAAGTACGCCGTGCTTTAAGCCTTGCTATTGACCGCGAATATGTGGCATCCACTTTGATGCAGGGCACATATACAGCAGCCGGCAACTTCATGGGCCCCGGCTGGATTGATACCGATGGTTCTCCGTTTATCGACAAGGCAAACGGCGGAAGCCCTTATATCGATACCGCGAATTTTGATGCTAACCTGGAAGAAGCAAAAGCTTTGATGGAAGAAGCCGGATATCCTAACGGCGAAGGCTTCCCGGCAATTTCTTACACGACCAACGATGCCGGATACCACAGAGTATTGGCTGAGTACTTACAGCAGGCATGGGCAGAACTGGGCATTGACCTCCAGGTAAATATTGTAGAATGGTCCAGCTTCACACCTATGCGCCGCAACGGCGAATATGACGTAGCACGTAACGGATGGGTTGGCGATTACAGCGATCCTTCCAATATGTTGGATTTGTTATATTCCTCAAACGGCAACAACGATGGCAAATTCAATAATGCCGATTATGATGCTGCTTTGGATGTGTCCAGGACTACATTGGATGCGGCAGAGCGTTCCGAAGCGCTGCATCAAGCGGAAGACATCCTGATGAGCGAAACGGCTTGTATCCCGGTTGCTTACTACAATGACTTCTGGCTGCAGAGCGACAAGATTACCGGTTCCTGGCATTCACCTTACGGATATTGGTATTTCATGTATGCGGACATCGCTGAATAATGGAATGAGAAGAAGAGGATGGCGAAAGCTGTCCTCTTTTTTTACCTTTTTTTGCATCCTATTCGATTGCATAACGTATTGATTGAAAAGTCATGCGGTTTATGTTATAGTAGTACATAGTTAAGGTTTGAATATGGCATATAGTGAGTCAAATGAGATAGGCTATGGTGCATTGCCCTAAAGGGAAGGGATATTCATAGAAACAGGAAAGGAAATGGGTTATGGATAAGGAACTGAAAGACAAATTGATGGCGAATGGGTTTGATGTGGATGTGACATTGCAGCGTTTCATGAACAATGAAAATCTGTATTTCAAATTTTTGAAGAAGCTTCCAGCAGACCAGAACTTCGTAAGCTTTGTGGAATCAATACAAAGCGGGGATTGCGAAACGGCTTTTCGCAGCGGGCACACATTGAAGGGGGTATTGTCCAATTTAGGCGTGGACAGCGTTTTGAAGGTATTGGAACCGATGGTAGAAAAACTGCGTGCCAATAGTATGGAAGGGGTTCCGGAAGCTTTGGATGAATTCAAAAGCAAATACGAAAACGCGATTAAGACAATTAATGAACTGTAAAGGAAGTTTAAGGCCCGAAGCTGGCAAGCCGGGAGAAAGAAATGGGGATTGTTATGAAGAGGATTTTGCTAAAGCTAAGCGGGGAAGCACTGGCCGGCAGCAAGAAGACTGGATTTGATGAGGAAACGGTGCGGGGTGTGGCCTTGCAGGTGAAGGAACTGGCGGGGGATATCCAGGTGGGGATTGTCATCGGCGGCGGAAACTTCTGGCGGGGGCGTTCCAGCGAGAGCATAGACCGGACGAAAGCGGATCAGATAGGCATGCTGGCAACGATTATGAACTGCATTTACGTATCCGAGATTTTCCGTTCCGTAGGGATGGATACAGAGATACTTACACCGTTTATCTGCGGTTCTTTTACCAAACTATTTTCTAAGGATAAGGCGAATAAATATTTTGGACAGGGAAAGGTGGTTTTTTTCGCAGGGGGAACAGGGCATCCTTATTTTTCTACGGATACGGGAGTGGTGCTGCGTGCCGTGGAAGTGGAAGCCGATGTGATACTGTTGGCGAAGGCTGTGGACGGGGTTTATGACGACGATCCCAAGAGCAATCCGGAAGCGAAAAAATATGAACAGGTTTCCATTGAAGAGGTAATTGCCAAGAATCTGCAGGTAGTGGATATGACGGCCTCTATTTTGGCCAGGGATAATAAAATGCCGATGCGGGTATTTGGGTTGAACGAGGAAAACAGCATTGTGAATGCAGTAAAAGGAAAGTTCACCGGGACAAAAGTTACGGTTTGATTGAAAAATAATACTGGAGGAATTGGAAATGGATGAGAGATTAAAGGTATATGATGAAAAAATGAGAAAGACAGTGGAGTATTTGTCTTCTGACTATTCTACAATCCGTGCTGGAAGGGCAAATCCCCATGTGCTGGATAAGATTAAGGTGAATTATTACGGAACGCCTACCCCGATTCAGCAGGTTGGGAATATAACGGTTCCGGAGGCCAGGATGATTCAGATAGCCCCTTGGGAGAAGACGCTGATAAAGGAAATCGAGAAAGCGATTATGGCGTCCGACGTAGGCATTACCCCTTCCAATGACGGTTCCATTATCCGCCTGGTATTCCCGGAACTTACCGAGGAACGAAGGAAGGATTTGGTAAAGGAGGTAAAGAAGAAGGGGGAGGAAAGTAAAGTTGCTGTACGCAATATCCGCAGGGATGGGAATGACGCTTTCAAAAAGCTTGCGAAGGAAGACGTTTCCGAAGACCAGATAAAACAGCTGGGGGATGAACTGCAGAAGATGACGGATAAATTTATCAAGGAAATTGATAAATTAGTTGATGAAAAATCAACGGAAATCCTTAAAGTTTAATGTTGGGGGACAAGTCAAGAAGCGAGGGACAGTCGATAGGAAGCAATCGTATTGTCCCTTTTGGCAGTATATGAATTCTAAGAAAGGGCATGGAAAAATATGCAGAAAAATGGAAGCGTTCCAAATCATGTGGCGATTATTCTGGACGGGAACGGCAGATGGGCAAAGGCCAAAGGGATGCCGAGGAATTATGGGCATGTGCAGGGGGCAAAAACGGTAGAAACGATTTGCGAGGAAGCATATAAAATGGGAATACAGTATCTGACGGTCTATGCCTTTTCTACGGAGAACTGGAACCGCCCGAAAGATGAAGTGGATGCTTTGATGAAGCTGCTGCGCAATTACTTGAAAACATGCTTGAAGACAGCGGAGAAGAACAGGATGTGCGTGCGCATCCTGGGAGACAAAACGGGTTTGGATGCCGATATCAGAGCCAGGATTGACGAGCTGGAGGCGGCAACGGAAAATAATGACGGCCTGCATTTCCAGATTGCCTTGAATTATGGGGGAAGGGACGAAATTGTCCGGGCGGTGAAGAAAATAGCTGCGGATGTGTCGCAGGGAAAGATGAAAGAAGAAGATATCACGGAAGAATTGATGGGCGCTATGCTGGATACCCGCGGGCTGCCAGAGCCGGATTTGCTTATCCGCACATGCAACGAGCAGAGGGTATCCAATTTCCTGCTGTGGCAGTTGGCTTATACGGAATTGTACTTCACGCCTGTTGCCTGGCCGGATTTTTCAAAAGAAGAATTGGTAAAAGCTGTGGAAGCATATAATGGGAGAGACAGAAAATTTGGCCTGATAAAAAATCAATAGATTGGCGAACCGGAATGGAGGTTAGGTATGTTTTGGACTCGTTTATTCAGCAGCGTGATATTAGTAATTATTGCTCTTGTTACGCTGTTACAGGGAGGATATTTACTGGCCATTGTGCTTTTGGCCATATCGCTGATTGCATATAACGAACTGTGCAAGGCATGCGGTATCCATACGGAGGGCAAAGCGGTAAATGCTTTGGAGGCGGCTGGCATCGCGGGGATTTTTATTTATTATGGTATGGTGGTATTTGCGGATTCCCATGCGTTGCAGATGCTCATTATCCTGTTGATTATGATTGCCTTCATGTTTGTTTATGTGTTTACTTTTCCTCACTATCATGCAAACCAGGTGATGTCCGCTTTTTTTAGTTTCGTCTATGCGCCGGTCATGTTTTCCTTTATTTATCAGACCAGGGGGCTGAAACACGGCATTTACCTCGTGTGGATGATTTTTGTCAGTTCGTGGATTTGCGACAGCTGCGCTTACCTTACGGGCATGTTGATTGGAAAGCATAAGATGACGCCGAAACTAAGCCCGAAAAAGTCTGTGGAGGGGGCGATTGGCGGAGTGGTTGGTTCTGCGCTGGCAGGGGCCCTTTATGGATATTTTATTGTGGAAAGCGTAGTGGCGGAGCAGCAGATTACATGGGGCTTGGCTTTTATCGGAGGTATCGGGGCAGTGATTTCCCAGATTGGGGATTTGGCGGCATCCGCGATTAAGAGGAATTATGAGATTAAGGATTATGGACATTTGATACCGGGCCACGGTGGTATCATGGACCGGTTTGACAGCGTGATTTTTACGGCGCCGATGATTTACGGCCTGGCCCTTTTGCTGATGAACTCGGGCACACCATAGGGTTGGTGCGGGGAATGGAGATACGATGAAAAAAATAGCGGTTTTAGGCTCTACCGGTTCTATAGGAACGCAGACTCTGGATATTGTAAGGATAAATGAAGATTTGAAAGTGGTTGCCCTTGCGGCGGGCAGCAACGTGGAACTGATGGAGAAGCAGATCCGCGAATTTTCTCCCCGCATGGCGGTTATGTGGAGCGAAAAAGCCTGTGAGGATTTACGGGCGAGGGTGGCGGATACGGAAGTGAAAATAGGCTGCGGAATGGAGGGGCTTTTGGAAATTGCCGCTATGGAAGAAATGGAAGTATTGGTAACGGCAATTGTGGGAATGATTGGGATTAGACCGACTATCGCGGCTATAGAAAACGGAAAGACCATTGCCTTGGCAAATAAAGAGACGCTTGTGACAGCGGGGCATATCATTATGCCTTTGGCGGAGAAGAAAAAAGTGCCGATTTTGCCGGTGGACAGCGAGCATAGCGCCATATTCCAGTCTATGAACGGGGAACCGGCAGGGAGAGTGCGTAAAATACTGTTGACCGCTTCGGGCGGCCCGTTCCGTGGAAAGACGGCCAATGAACTGAAAGATATGAAAGTGGAAGATGCGCTGAAGCATCCCAATTGGGCCATGGGGAGGAAAATAACCATAGATTCCGCAACGATGGTTAACAAAGGGCTGGAAGTAATGGAGGCGAAATGGCTTTTTGGGGTGGATTTGGACAGAATCGAAGTGGTGGTCCATCCGCAAAGCATTATCCATTCCATGGTAGAATATGTGGATGGGGCAGTGATGGCACAGCTGGGAATGCCGGACATGAAGCTGCCTATTGCCTATGCCTTGTTCTATCCGGACAGAAGGCCGATGGATGGGGAGAAAGTGGACTTTTTCAAGCTGGGAACATTAACGTTTGAAAAACCGGATTTAGAGACATTTACCGGGTTAAAGCTGGCTTTTAAAGCGGCGGAGCAGGGCGGCAGTATGCCAACGGTATACAATGCGGCCAATGAGAGGGCAGTGAGCTTATTCTTGGAAAGGAAGATAGGATTCATGCAGATACCGGAACTGATAGGAATGGCCATGGAAAACCATAGAAGAGTGGCTGACCCGTCGGTGGATGAGATTCTCCGGACAGAGAAGGAAACGTATGAATTCATAGAGAGGGCAATAAATTGATTGTAACGATTGTGCTTTTTATATTAATATTTGGGTTGATTGTAATTTCTCATGAGTTTGGGCATTTTTTGCTGGCTAAGCTTAACGGGATCCATGTGGTGGAATTCGCGGTGGGCATGGGGCCTACGCTTTTCCACTTCCAGAAAGGGGATACGGTATACAGCTTAAAAGCGTTGCCCATTGGCGGAGCGTGTATGTTTGAAGGGGAGGACGGTCTGGCGGAGAAGGAAGAGGGTGTGCCGTCGGAAGGCTCATTCCTTTCCGCCAGCGTCTGGGCAAGGATTTCCGCCGTGGTGGCGGGGCCTTTGTTCAATTTGATTCTGGCTTATGTGCTTACGTTGATTCTGGTGGCATTTTCCGGCTCTAATCGTCCTGTGGTGCAGAACATTGTGCCAGGAAGCGCGGCAGAAGAAGCGGGGCTGCAAAGCGGGGATGTGATTACAAAGATTAATAAGGAAAAAATACATCTGGGTATGCAGGTCATGCTCATTTCCCAGCTGAACCAAGGGGAGGAACTGGCAATTGAATATGTCAGGGATGGAAAAAAGGAAAACGTTATTCTGACGCCGGTTTATGATAGTGAGGCTGGCAGGTATTATATCGGGTTTGCAGGGGTAATGGAGCCTTTCCGATGCAAAGGGCTGGAGGTATTCCGTTATGGGTTCTACGAACTGGAATATTGCGTCAACGCTACGTTCAAAAGCCTGGGCATGCTTTTTTCCGGAAGGGTAACCAAGGATGATGTAGCGGGCCCGGTGGGGATTGCCCAGCTGGTAGGGGATACTTATGAAACGGCAAAACCCTATGGGATAAGCAGCGTAATTCTTTCCATGATGAATATAGCTGTCCTTTTGTCAGTCAATTTAGGGATACTGAATCTCTTGCCGGTTCCGGCCCTTGATGGGGGAAGATTGGTATTTCTTATTATCGAAGCGATACGCGGCAAACCTGTTCCGCCGGAGAAAGAAGGTATGGTCCATCTGGCGGGGATGGCGGCTTTGATGGTGCTGATGGTGCTGGTGCTCTTTAATGATATTTCGCGGATTTTTTCCTGATATGGTTACAAATTTTGGCGGCATCTTTTGCTTCATGTGAAAATCTTTGAGCGAAAGATGCCGTTTTTACTAAAATATTTCTTGCTTATTCTATTATTTCTTTATATAATAATATTTAGGCAACATACAATTCTATTTCAGTATTTTTCGCAAACAGTTACAGTTCTGTAACATATTTCCTATTTTAAGGTATGGCAATATATCAATATATGCCAGGGTATGTTTGACAATGTTTTGGAAGGGAGGACAGATGAAATTTATTTCGGAAGTATATTGGGACAGGGGAGGGCGGACCTTAAATGAAGATTCGCTTTCCCTGCAGGAAGTGAGGATAAGGGGGGAGAAAGCGGTGTTTGCCCTTATTTGTGACGGTATTGGAGGATTGGAAAACGGGGAAGCGGCCAGCGGTTTCGTGGCGGAAAGGATGACGGAATGGTTCTATAAAGAGGCTCTCATGATGATGAAAAGACATAAGGGGAAGAAAAAAATAGAAAAATCGGGCCTGCGCGCCCTGTACCGCTGCAATGAGGAAATGGCCCGTTTAGGGAAAGAGAAAAATATAAAATTTGGAACCACTGCGGTTGCTCTGCTTTTAAAGGGCAGGCAGTATTTTCTGTGGCATAGCGGGGACGGAAGGGCCTATTGGATAAAAGGGGGATGGATGGGAAGGAAGATAAGGAAGCTGACCAGAGACCATGTGCTGGAAAACGGCATCTTAATGCGCTGCATTGGCAGTTTTGAATGGAAAAAGCCGGATGTAAAGAGCGGATATACGTTTGGAAAGGGAGTATTCCTGCTCTGCTCGGATGGCTTTAGAAATAGAATTGAGGAAGAAAGAATTAAAGAGGCCCTGCTGCCGGAGCAGCTTTTTACCCGGGGGCAGATTGCCAAAAGGCTGCGGGAGATAGGGGAATATGTGAAAAAACAGGGGGAAAAGGATAATATTTCAGCAATTGCAATACGTAAATGAAGAAACGGAGGGTGGGATGGACAAATATATTTTATGCGAACAGTTGGGGAGCGGGGGCAGCGGAACGGTGTACCGGGCCTATGATATGCATCTAAAATGTGATAGGGCGGTGAAAAAATTCAGCGCCGAAGAAGCGGTATGGAGGAAAGAATGGGAGGTGATGAAAGGGCTGCGTCATCCTTTGCTGCCAGTGATTACCGATTTCATAGATGAGGGGGAGGATAAATATCTGGTGATGGAGTATATCCAGGGGCAGAATTTGGAGGAATATATTAAGGAGAAAGGACATGTGGAGCAGGAACAGGCAGTGTGCTGGGCGTTGGAATTGGCGGATGTGCTAATTTATTTTCATGAAAGGAAAAACCCAATTATTTACCGGGATATGAAACCCTCCAATATTATTGTGGACGGAGATGGAAAGATTCATCTGGTGGATTTTGGAACGGCGTGGCTCCCTTATCGGGAGGGGCAGGAATGCAAAGGGGCGGGAACCTATGGATATGCCGCACCGGAGCAGATGTCAGGAGGCTGGGGAGGTGGGGATGAAAGAAGCGATATATACGGCCTGGGGGCCACTTTATATCATATGCTCACGGGGGATAACCCGTCCAAGCCCCCTTATTTTATGCAGCCCATCCGTTTTTTTGATGGGCGTCTGTCAGCCGAGCTGGAAAGAGTGGTGAAAAAGGCGGTGGAGGAAGAGCAGGAGAAAAGGTATCAGACCATGCGGCAGTTCCGGTGGGCGCTGGCAAACTATGGAAAGGGCGAACGGGTGAAGGGGCGTTTGAGGAAAGCTGCGGAATTGTCGTATTACATAAGCATATTGGGGCTTGGGACAGCGTTTGCCAGATTGAGCGGGCAGATGACGCATAAGAAGGAAACATTGATTACGGCAATGCTTATTTTGGTTTTGTGCCTGGGAAAATCCGCTCTTTGCGCGTGGCAAGGGCGGGGGAGAAAGGGTATGCGGCAGGAACGTAATATCCTTTTGACGGAAAAGAAGGGAAGAGGGCTGATATTGTCCGTATTAGCTGCCTTTTCATTACTCGCCCTTTCAGGCGGCATATATGCGTCGGCGGCTGGGAAAAGAGACGCTATAGCATGGGGGGAGGGGATGGAAGGGAATTTGGCTGAGGGAGAAAAGCCGGAAGGGGAAGGAGATACGGAAGCGGAAAAAAAAGCGGAAGAAGAAACGGAAGCGGAAGAAGAAGCGTGGGAGGAAAATGGGAAGTTGCTCTGGGTAGAAGTAAAAAATGAGCGTGGACAGAAACTGCTGATTCAGTATGATGCGGTGTACCAGATGACAGAAAGCCTTAAGCTGGAGCTCCCGCTGAGCAATTTTGAAGAAGGGGAGGTTTATCGGCTGCGCCTGGAATGCACCAATTGCGGAACGGATGAAAAAAGCAGCAGAATATTCTATTTAAAAGGGGTTGAACCTTAAGGGGCAGATGGGGTATGATAATAAGAAGGATGGGAAATGTCATTAAGTGAATGGCATCGGACGCTGGGAGAATGATAAAATCCTTCGTCGCCACGCTCTCGCTCTGTGAAAAACGCAGCGGACACATAAGGCGCTAGAATACAGCGCCTAAGTGCCGGTGTTTTTCAAAGGGCTCCTTAAGGATTTTATCATTCTTCCAGCTGGTTTAGGTGTTAACTTAATGACACTGGTTCAGTCCAGGGGCAATAGGAAAATGAGAAAAGGCAGGGCTTTGGAAGAACAGGAGGCAGATAGGAGATGCAGCAGGGCGGAATGCAGGAACATAGAACGAGAACAAAAGTGGTACATATTGGGGGGAAGGCGATTGGGGGAGGGAATCCTGTCCTGATACAATCCATGACCAATACGAGAACCGAAGATGTGGCTGCTACGGTGGAACAGATTCACAGGCTGGAAAAAGCCGGCTGCGAAATTATACGCTGCACAGTGCCCACAATGGAAGCGGCATTGGCGCTGGGAGAGATTAAAAAGCAGATATCCATACCATTGGTGGCGGATATTCACTTTGATTATAAAATGGCGGTGGCTGCTATAGAAAACGGGGCGGATAAAATAAGGATCAACCCTGGGAACATCGGCGGCAAGGATAAGGTCGCGGCAGTGGTAAAGGCGGCAAGGGAGAGGAATATTCCCATACGCGTAGGGGTCAACAGCGGTTCCTTAGAGAAAGAACTGGTTGAAAAATACGGGGGCGTTACTGCAGAAGGCATCGTGGAAAGCGCTTTGGATAAGGTGAGGATGATTGAAGAACTGGGCTATGATAATTTGGTGATTAGCATCAAATCTTCCGACGTAATGATGTGCATCAAGGCGCATGAAATATTGGCAGGGCAAACGAATTACCCCCTTCATGTGGGAATTACAGAGTCAGGTACGCTTCTTAGCGGCAATATTAAATCGGGAATAGGGCTGGGGGTAATCCTCTACCAAGGTATCGGGGATACCATACGGGTATCGCTGACCGGAGATCCGGTGGAGGAAGTAAAGTCGGCGAAACTGATTTTGCGTACGCTGGGGCTTAGAAAGGGCGGCATTGAAGTGGTTTCCTGTCCTACCTGCGGAAGGACGAAAATCGATTTAATCGGGTTGGCCAATCAAGTGGAACGGATGGTGGCGGACATTCCATTGGATCTTAAAGTGGCCGTTATGGGATGCGCAGTGAATGGCCCGGGGGAAGCAAAGGAAGCTGACATCGGTATTGCAGGGGGGATAGGAGAAGGCCTGCTTATCAAAAAAGGGGAAATTATAAAAAAAGTGCCGGAGGATCAGCTGCTTTCTGCATTGAGGGAGGAACTGCTTTCCTTTCTGCTGTGAAGGCATTAGGCAATGGCAAAACGCTAGGCCGCGGGAATGTTTTTGGGTGCAATGGGGCAATTGCCGTGGCGGCGCAGGCGGTCATGAAAAGGGGAATTTGGCAGGGAAAATGATGGAAGGCGGAAGCATACGTATGATGTATGCTTCCGAAAACGGATAGGACAGGTGGCTTGTGAAGAAATTTTTTGACGTATTTCCGGCTTTGAAGGTGGAAGACAAGGTAAGGCAGTTTTTGGAGGAAGCTATGGTGGAAAGGATTTCCGCCACAAAAAAGAAGGATTTCCTCCGGATATATATGGTCAGCGACCGGTTGATTGAAAAGGAATATATATGGAAAGCGGAGCGGGGCATTGAAAAAATGCTGCCGTCTTTTCAGGTAAAGGTAAAAATCTATGAAAAGTATCATCTTTCATCCCAGTATAATCCTGAAAAGCTGATGGAAGTATACAGGAACAGTATTTTGTTGGAATTGAAAGAGTACAGTCCGGTGGAATATAATCTTTTTAAAAACGGTGACATCTCTTATCCCCAGGAAGATAAGATGGTATTGACAATAGAGGAATCCGTTCCGGCCAGAAGCCGCAGCGGCGAACTGGTCCGCGTTTTGGAAAAAATATATAATGAAAGATGCGGGCTGCAAGTGGATATTGAGGTGGCATACAAGGAAGGAAAAGGAGAGAAGAACAAGGAAGAGGATGAACTGAAAATTGCAAGGCAGGTGGCGGAAATCAGCGCACGCGCTGCGGGAATTGCGGATGGGGCGATGTCCATAGGCCAGGGATTGGAAGCGGATGCCGGGAAGACAGCGTCCGGTGTCGGAATGGAAGACGGCTTGAATGCCGGAGGAGATAAAGGCGGGAAATTGCCGAAAGTGGAAGGCGTTCTGCCAGGGCATGAACGTGGAGGCATGCTAAAGCAGAGAGAGGGAGGAAGCAGGAATAATTTCCGGGCTAAAAAAGAGTCCGACAGGGGAGATTTTAAGAAGGGATTGAAGCGTTCGGACAATCCCGATGTGATATACGGGAAGGATTTCGACGAGGCCGCAATAAATATCGAGGATATTATCGGCGAAATGGGCCAGGTGGTTATTCGGGGCAAGATTATCAAGACGGATAAAAGGGAGATAAAAAACGAAAAAACAATATTATTTTATGATATTACGGATTTCACGGATACCCTTACTTTTAAAATCTTCGTTGGCAATGACCAGGTAGGGGAAATGAAAGATGGCGTTAAGGAAGGCTCTTTTGTGAAGATAAAGGGAATGGCCATGATTGATAAATTCGATAATGAGCTGACGATTGGCTCAATCAGCGGTATCAAAAAGATACCGGATTTCACATCGGGCCGGTCGGATCGCAGTATCCGCAAGAGGGTGGAACTGCACTGCCATACGAAAATGAGCGATATGGACGGGGTTTCGGAAGCAAAGGATATCGTGAAACGGGCTTATCAGTGGGGACATCCTGCCATTGCCATCACTGACCATGGGGTTGTGCAGGCTTTTCCGGATGCCAATCATGTATGGGAGGACTTGTGGAAAGGGGAAAAGGCGAAACGGAAAGAGGCGGGGGATGTTAATCCGGACAAGCAGGATTTCTTTAAAGTAATCTATGGGATGGAAGCATATCTGGTGGACGATTTGAAAGAAATCGTGACGGGGGATAAAGGACAGGACCTGGACAGCACTTTTGTAGTTTTCGATATAGAAACAACGGGTTTTTCCCCTATTCAGAACAGAATTATTGAAATTGGCGCGGTAAAGGTGGAAAACGGGAAAATCACGGAAAGATTTTCCAGCTTCGTAAACCCGGATACGCCCATACCCTTTGAAATCGAAAAGCTGACAGGGATTCAGGATGAGATGGTGATGGATTCCCCGATGATCGATCAGGTACTTCCCCGGTTCCTTGATTTTTGCAAGGATGCGGTGCTGGTAGCCCATAACGCTAATTTCGATATGAGCTTCATTATAGAAAATGCGGGCAGGCTGGGGCTTCCCAGGGAATATACCTATGTGGATACGGTGGGGATTGCAAGGATGCTCCTTCCCCACCAGGCCAAGCATACTCTGGATGCGGTGGCTAAGACTTTGGGCATTTCCCTGGAAAACCATCACCGGGCGGTGGACGATGCGGAGGCGACGGCGGAAATTTTTGTGAAATTTATTCCCATGCTGCGGGAAGCCGGAGCTCATGACCTTAAGGCGGTAAACGAGATGGGGGCTTCCAGCCCGGACATCGTCAAAAAACTGCCCTCCTACCATGCCATTATCCTGGCAAAAAACGATACGGGGAGGGTCAACCTGTACCGGCTTGTTTCCGAATCCCATCTGATTTACTATAGCAAAAGGCCCAGGATTCCCAAGAGCCTTTTGATGAAGTACAGGGAGGGGCTGATTTTGGGCAGCGCCTGCGAAGCCGGGGAGCTTTACCGGGCATTGCTGGATGAAAAGTCCGATGCGGAGATTGCCAGGCTGGTAAATTTTTACGATTATCTGGAAATACAGCCTACGGGGAACAATAAATTCATGATTGCTTCCGAGAGGGTGAGGAATGTAAATTCCATCGAGGATATTGAAAATATCAACAGGAAGATTGTGGAGCTGGGGGAGCAGTTCAATAAGCCGGTGGCGGCTACCTGCGATGTGCATTTCCTGGATCCGGAGGATGAGATTTACCGCCGTATCATTATGGCTGGGAAGGGGTTTGCGGACTCCGATGAACAGGCGCCCTTATATTTTAGGACAACGGAGGAAATGCTGGAGGAATTCGCCTATCTGGGAAGCGATGTGGCGGAAAAAGTAGTGATTACCAATACCAACCGGATTGCGGATATGGTGGAGACAATGGCGCCTGTTCGCCCGGATAAGTGCGCGCCTGTGATTGAGGACAGCGATAAGACGCTGACGGATATCTGCTATAATAAGGCACATGAAATCTATGGCGAAGTATTGCCGGAAATTGTGGAACAACGCTTGAAAAGGGAATTGAATTCCATTATTTCTAACGGGTTTGCGGTAATGTATATTATCGCCCAAAAGCTGGTATGGAAATCGGTGGAAGATGGCTACCTGGTAGGTTCCAGGGGGTCCGTAGGCTCTTCTTTTGTGGCTACGATGGCGGGTATTACCGAGGTAAACCCGTTAAGCCCCCATTATTATTGCGAAAAGTGCCATTACAGCGATTTCGATTCGGAGGATGTAAAAGCTTTCGCAGGGAAAGCAGGCTGCGATATGCCGGACAAGGAATGCCCGGTCTGTGGGGCTGCTTTGAAAAAGGATGGATTTGATATTCCTTTTGAAACGTTCCTGGGATTTAAAGGGGATAAAGAGCCGGATATTGACCTTAATTTTTCCGGCGAGTACCAAAGCAAGGCCCACAAGTATACGGAGGTGATTTTCGGGGCCGGACAGACATACCGGGCGGGAACAATCGGCACGCTGGCGGATAAGACGGCGTTCGGCTATGTAAAAAATTATTTTGAAGAAAGGGGAACGCGTAAGCGGACGTGTGAAATTAACAGGATTGTGACCGGATGTACGGGCATCCGTCGGAGCACGGGGCAGCATCCGGGAGGGATTATCGTCTTGCCGTTGGGGGAAGATATCAATTCCTTTACGCCGGTGCAGCATCCGGCGAATGACACGACGACGGATATCGTTACAACTCATTTTGATTACCATTCCATCGACCACAATCTGCTGAAGCTGGATATCCTGGGGCATGATGATCCTACGATGATACGTATGCTGCAGGACCTTACCGGCATTGACCCGGTAAAGATTCCGTTGGATGACGTACAGGTGATGTCGCTGTTTAAAAATACGGAAGCTTTGGGGATTGAGCCGGAGCAAATCGGGGGCTGCAAGCTGGGCGCTTTGGGAATCCCGGAATTCGGCACGGAATTTGCCATGCAGATGCTAATCGACACCAAACCCCAGGCTTTTTCGGATTTGGTGCGTATTGCAGGGCTTGCCCATGGCACGGATGTGTGGCTGGGGAATGCCCAGACGTTGATTCAGGAAGGAAAAGCGACAATTTCCACGGCAATCTGCACCAGGGATGATATCATGGTGTATTTAATAGGGATGGGAGTGGAAAGTTCCCTTGCTTTTACGATTATGGAAAGCGTGCGGAAGGGGAAGGGCTTAAAGCCGGAGATGGAGAAGGCCATGCTGGAGGCCAATGTACCGGATTGGTATATTTGGTCCTGCAAGAAGATAAAGTATATGTTCCCGAAGGCCCATGCGGCGGCTTATGTGATGATGGCCTGGCGTATTGCATATTGTAAAATCAATTATCCTTTGGCTTTTTACGCTGCATTTTTCAGCATCAGGGCATCAGCATTTTCCTATGAACTGATGTGCCAGGGGAAGGAACATCTGGAGAAGGTGATGGCGGATTATAAACAGCGGATGGATACTTTATCCAAGAAGGAGCAGGATTCTTACCGAGATATGAAGCTGGTTCAGGAAATGTATGCCAGGGGCTTTGAATTCGTGCCTATCGATATTTTTTCCGCCCATTCCAGGAATTTTCAGATTGTGGACGGAAAGCTGATGCCGTCTTTGAGCAGCATTGACGGCCTGGGGGAGAAAGCGGCGGATTCCATTGTGGAAGCGGCCAAGGACGGGCCGTTTTTGTCCAAAGACGATTTCCGTCAAAGGGCTAAAGTTTCCAAGACGATTGTGGATTTGATGGGAGAATTGAACCTGCTTGGAAATCTGCCGGAATCCAACCAGATTAGTTTGTTTGATTTTGTATCATAATATCAATTGAAAGTTTGTTTCTTGAATTATGCTGAAATGTATTATACAATAAGCATGGTAAAATTTATATATATCAGAAAATTATAGATTTCGGAGGAACAGGCGATGGATATTAAAGGTCAGATTAATAAAATTGTAGAGGAGGTTTCCAGGAATCCTCATATTAAGGAGGAGTTTGAAAAGGAGCCGGTAAAAGCAATAGAAAAGGTAATTGGGATTGATTTACCGGATGATGTTGTCAATAAAATCATTGATGGCGTAAAAGCAAAACTGACTGTAGAAAGCGTATCTAAAGCGGCTGGGGCTTTGAAAGGGATGTTTAAGTAAGCGCATGAAATCCTATGCAAAGGAGTGGTTTACAAAACGCGGGGAATTTGAACGGACTACCTTTGACTACAATAAAAATCTCCTGACTGTTACGCTTGATGATTATAAGATGATGATATAACAAATAGACGTAAAGCCAAGTGATTTTTGCGGCATCCATAGGGGATGCCGTTTTTACATTATTGGATAGCCCCGACAAATTTGTAGTAGATGGTAATGCGCTTTTCCTTAATGCCTTTTATAGCATACCGCAGCCGATGGCTGCAATCAAACAAAAAGAATCATCCTGTTCGTAGATGCACGTGCTATGGGCGCAGTCTGATTTTATGGGATGCAGATGCTGGATGTCTGACGGAAAATCACATGGATACGGAAGCATATTGTTAGACGATGGATTGGCAGAATCGCTGATTGTAAGCCAAATGGGACATACCAATATCAAGACCACAAAGGAGCATTATTACAGAAACCGCAGGAATGCAGACCAGATTATGAGCGAATTGGATAAGGTTACGGCATTATAGCAAAACCGTTTGACTACCTTTTTGACTACCTCAAAAATGCAAGGCCAGGGCAATACCCATTCCAGCAAAGAAAAAAATTCTCAAAGCCCGCATAAATGCGATGCTAAGAGAACTTTCCCGGGTTGGGCTGTTCATTAAATAAATAAACAGTCAACAGCTCGTAGGGGAATCGAACCCCTGTTTCCGCCGTGAGAGGGCGGCGTCTTGACCGCTTGACCAACGAGCCATATCCATTGGCAATGATTTTTCCGTAATTCATCTGCCGACTTGATTATTCTATTATAAAATATTAAATTATGCAAGTGTTTTTTTCATATTTTTTTAATTATGTGTAAAAATATGTAAAAATTCCGACGGGGCACCCTTAAAGCCAAGGAAAATTCCGTAAATTTTCCCTTGCATTTTCCAATTGCCAGTGCTATAGTAATAAGAAGATAATATGTTACCGTTAATTAGAGTGGACTTGCGAGTCCACTCTTTTTGCGAGAATAGAAAATGGTGGGGAAAGGAATAAACGAAAGGATGTCTAAAAGAGAAACGTATGAAAACAACACGGAGAAGCTTCTTTTGCCGATAGCGGAAAAGGCAGGGGTGGAAATTTACGATGTGGAGTATGTGAAGGAAGGAAGCGAGTTTTATTTAAGGGCTTATATCGATAAACCGGGCGGAGTGGATATCAATGATTGCGAGCGTGTGAGCCGGGCGTTATCGGATGCGCTGGATGAAGAAGATTTTATCCCGGATGCATATATTTTGGAGGTGAGCAGCCCCGGGCTTGGCAGGACATTAAAAAAGGATAAGCATCTGGAAAAGAGCCTTGGGGAAGAAGTGGAGATAAAAACGTATAAGCCTGTTGGAAAATGCAAGGAATTTAAAGGTACTTTGAAGTCATATAATGAAAATTCCATAATTATAGAGACGGAAGGCGAAGAACTGGTTTTTGAGAAAACGGATATTGCGGTCATAAGATTGGCAATTGATTTTTAACCAAGAAAGGAAATGAGGATAAAATGAACAAGGAATTAATGGAAGCGTTGGATATTTTGGAGAAAGAAAAGGAAATAAGCAAAGAGACATTATTTGATGCGATTGAAAACTCATTGATAACGGCCTGCAAAAACCATTTCGGAAAGTCGGATAATATCAAGGTGGAAATCGATAAAGAGACCTGCGACTTTTTATGCTATGCGGAAAAAGAAGTGGTGGAAGAGGTAGAAGATGAATGCACTCAGATAGATTTGGAGGATGCGCTTAAGATTTCCAAACGGGCGCAGTTGGGCGATATTGTACATGTGGAAATCAAATCAAAGGAATTTGGACGTATTGCAACCCAGAATGCAAAAAACGTAATTCTGCAGAAAATAAGGGAAGAAGAAAGAAGCGTTATCTACAACCAATATTTTGAGAAGGAAAAAGATGTAGTAACCGGTATTGTACAGCGCTATGTAGGAAGGAATATCAGCATCAACCTGGGAAAAGCGGACGGCATTTTAAATGAGAGCGAGCAGGTAAAGGGCGAGATGTTTAAACCTACCGAGAGAATCAAGGTATATATATTGGAAGTGAAAAATACGCCGAAGGGACCCCGCATTTTAGTGAGCCGTACACATCCGGAACTGGTAAAACGGCTTTTCGAATCCGAGGTGACGGAAATCAAGGACGGCACGGTAGAAATCAAGAGCATCGCCAGGGAGGCGGGGAGCAGGACGAAAATGGCAGTATGGTCGAATAACCCCAACGTAGACGCGGTAGGCGCATGTGTAGGAATAAATGGTTCAAGAGTAAATACAATTGTAGAAGAACTGAGGGGAGAAAAGATAGATATTATCAATTGGGATGAGAATCCGGGCAATATGATTCAGAATGCATTATCCCCGGCAAAAATTGTTGCGGTATTTGCCGACCCGGATGAAAAGACGGCAAAGGTTGTGGTGCCGGATTACCAGCTGTCATTGGCCATTGGCAAGGAAGGGCAGAATGCTAGGCTGGCGGCAAGGCTTACCGGATATAAAATAGACATTAAAAACGAAACCCAGGCCAAGGATGCGCCGGGCTTCCGCTATGAAGACTATATCGACGATTATGAAGAGTATGACGAGGACGAATACGAAGGGGAATATGAGGAGGAATCCGCTGATTCGTTGGTAGAGGATGAAAACTGGGAAGAAGGCGAAAGCTGGGAAGAGGCCCCGGAAGAAGAGTTTGACGGGGAGGACAGCAGCTGGGAAGAGGCTGCGGACGAAGAGGACGGCTGGAAAGAAAAGGCGGAGGAAGATTGGACGGAAGAATAATTTTTGGAGGGAGGAGAGCATATGGCAAAAAAAATCCCTTTGAGACAATGTGTCGGATGTTTGGAAATGAAAAGCAAGAAAGAAATGATACGTGTGTTAAAAACAGCGGAGAACAGCATTATCCTGGATAAGACAGGAAGGAAAAACGGACGGGGGGCGTATTTGTGCATGACAAGCGAATGCCTGAAACGGGCGAGGAAGAACAAAGGGCTGGAGCGTTCCTTGAAAATGAGTATTCCGGATGAAGTGTACGAAAATCTGGAGAAGGAGTTTGAGGAAGTTGAAAGAAAAACGCTTTCAACTATTGATGTTAAGTCCGCTGAGGCGGACACGGGGTATAAAAATGGATAAAATTTATTCATTGCTGGGATTGGCAATGCGGTCCAGAAATTTGGTGAGCGGGAGTTTTGCCACGGAGAAAGCGGTAAAAAGCGGCAAGGCGGTAATGGTAATTGTCAGCCAAGATGCTTCGAAGAATACTGAAAAAATGTTTCGTAATATGTGTGATTTTTATCACGTGCCCCTGTTCCGGTATGGTCAAAAAGAAGAACTGGGCCACGCTTTGGGAAAAGATATGCGTACTGCATTGGCTCTTACGGACGAAGGATTTGCGAGAACGATAAGAAAGCATTTGGAGGCAATTGAACAGGAAGACGGAGGTAGTAAGCATGGCGAAAATGAAAGTACATGAACTTGCGAAGGAATTAGATAGACAAAGCAAAGAACTGATTGCTTTTTTACAGGAAAATGGGATTGATGCGAAAGTGGCGCAAAGTTCTATCGAAGATGATGCCATAGCGCTGGTAAGAAAGCATTTTAAAAAAGATAAGCAGGAAAGCATGGAAACGTCTAGAGGGAGTATGGAAACTGTAAAAACCAATACGGAAGATGCAAAAGGAAGCGGCGAAACCGTAAAGAAAAATACAGAATCCGTAAAAGGGGGCATGGAGCCGGCGAAAGAGGGGACGGCTGGCCCGGAAGTGCAGACGAAAAAAGATAGAACGAAGAAAACGGATATGAAAGAGGAGAAATCTATGACAAAAGAGGGAGAAAATGCTGGCGAAGCACCAAAGAAGAAGAAGAAAATAATTTTTGTGAGCAACCCTCATAATAGTAAAATGGCAGGGCCGAAACAAAGGCCTGCAGGGGAGAAGAAGCCTCAGCCTGCAAACAACCAGAGGCAGGGAGGCTTTAACAGGCCGAATAAAGTGGAAAAACCGGCGCCTTATCGGCCCGTAAAACCGCTGACACCTCCTTCCCCTACGCCGCCGGTTACTATGATACCGTCGAACAACAATATGCCGAAGCGGGATTCCAGGCCGAAGAATGAGAATAAAAAACCGGATGCAGCGGCGGAAATGAATGCGGCGAACCAGGAAAAGACAGTGGCGTCCCCTGCTATAAGCCAAGAACCGGTGCAGATGAAAAAAGCGGAAAACATCAGGCCGGAACGGATAGAACGAAGCGATAGGGCAGAACGGCCCAATTGGAATGACAGGGCAGAACGCCAGGAGAAAATCGAGCGGCCCGGCCGGGGCGACAGGGCGGAGCGCCAAGAGAAGGGCGATAGGCCCGGCAAGACGGATAGCAGGCAAAGAGGCGGCGAAAATCAGAGAAGGCCGGATGGCAGGAATGAGAATAGAAATGAAAATAGAAGCAATAATAGAAATGATGGGCGGAGAATGGAAGGCCAGAACCGCAGGCCTTTTGAAAGCGGCCAAGGCGATAGGCGCAATGCTTCTGGCGGGCAAAATTATAATAGGTTTGGGGCAAATAACGACCGCCCTGTCAGAGGAAATGGAGGGCAGGACAATAAATTCAGAAAGCCTGCGTCCGCTAAAGGATTCATACCGGAGAGCCCGGCTAAGGATCAGGAGAAGCATAGGGATGAAGAGAAGCGCAGAATTAACCAGGAAAGGGATAAACGCTCTAAGAAGGACTTGATTTACGAAGAGGATGACAGGAAAGCAGCCGGCAGGAACAAGGCCGGGAAGTTTATCAAACCGGAGAAAAAAGTCGAAGAGGTCAAGGAAGAACAAATTAAGGTAATTGTACTGCCGGAATCCCTGACCATTAAAGATTTGGCCGATAAGATGAAGATGCAGCCTTCTGCCATTATCAAAAAGCTGTTCCTGCAGGGGCAGATTGTGACCGTGAATTCGGAGCTTTCTTTTGAAGATGCGGAAAATATTGCCATTGAGTACGATATTATCTGCGAAAAAGAAGTAAAAGTGGATGTCATCGAGGAACTCTTAAAGGAAGAGGAAGAAAAAGAAGAAGATATGACAAAAAGGCCTCCGGTTATCTGCGTCATGGGCCATGTTGACCATGGGAAAACCTCCCTGCTGGATGCCATCCGTAAAACAAATGTAACGGATAAGGAAGCGGGCGGCATTACTCAGCATATAGGAGCTTATACCGTAAAGGTAGGGGAAGAGAAAATTACTTTCCTGGATACGCCGGGCCATGAAGCGTTCACGGCGATGCGTATGAGGGGGGCGAATTCCACCGATATCGCGATTCTGGTAGTTGCGGCGGATGACGGAGTGATGCCCCAGACGGTAGAAGCTATTAATCATGCTAAGGCGGCCGGGATAGAAATTATAGTGGCAGTAAATAAAATTGATAAACCGAATGCCAATGTGGACAGGGTAAAACAGGAACTGACGGAATATGAACTGATTCCGGTGGACTGGGGCGGAAGCACGGAATATGTGCCGGTATCCGCAAAAACCGGCGAGGGCATTGACGTTTTGTTGGAAACGATTCTTTTAACGTCAGAGATACTGGAGCTTAAGGCGAATACGAAGAGACAGGCGAGAGGGCTCGTCATCGAAGCGGAATTGGATAAAGGAAGAGGGCCGGTGGCAACCGTGCTTGTGCAGAAAGGAACTTTGCATGTGGGAGACTTCATATCCGCAGGTTCCAGCCATGGCAAAGTAAGGGCAATGATTGACGATAAGGGCAGAAGGGTTAAAGAAGCGCTTCCCTCCACCCCGGTGGAAATCTTAGGCCTTTCCGATGTGCCCAGCGCAGGGGAAGTATTCCTTGCACATGAAAATGATAAAACGGCAAAATCTTATGCGGAAACTTATCTGGCGCAGAATAAAGAGAAGATGCTGGAAGAAACCAAGTCGAAGATGTCATTGGACGATTTGTTTACACAGATTCAGGCGGGCAATTTGAAGGAGCTTAACCTGATTATTAAGGCAGACGTCCAGGGCAGCGTGGAAGCCGTAAAGCAGAGCCTGCTTAAGCTGTCCAACGAAGAAGTGGTGGTAAAATGTATCCATGGCGGCGTAGGTGCGATTACGGAATCCGACGTTTCTTTGGCATCGGCATCGTCCGCGATTATTATTGGCTTCAATGTAAGGCCGGATGCCATGGCTAAGGCGGTTGCGGAAAGGGAAGGCGTGGATATCAGGCTGTATAAAGTGATTTATCAGGCAATTGAGGATGTAGAGGCCGCGATGAAAGGAATGCTGGATCCTATCTTCGAGGAAAAGGTTATCGGCCATGCGGAAGTACGCCAGATATTCAAGGCTTCCGCAGTGGGGAATATTGCCGGTTCCTATATATTGGACGGTATTTTCAAGAGAGACTGCAAGATACGCATTACAAGGGAAGGGGAACAGATTTACGAAGGCGCCCTCGCTTCCTTAAAGAGGTTCAAGGATGACGTGAAGGAAGTGAAGGCTGGTTTCGAATGCGGCCTTGTATTCGAAGGTTTTGACCAGATGCAGGAATTGGATATTGTAGAAGCCTATGTCATGGTAGAAGTACCCCGATAGTATATGGGATGAGTCAAATGCCCCGTAGCAAGGCTGGCGGGAGTAAAGGAGCATGGACATGAGGAAAAACAGTATTAAAAATATAAGGATTAATGGTGAAGTGCAGAGGGCGTTGGCTGAAATCATACGCGGGGGGATAAAGGACCCGCGAATCAGCCCGCTGACTTCCGTAGTATCCGTGGAGGTGTCGCCGGATTTGAAAACATGCAAGGCGTGGATCAGCGTTTTAGGCGATGAGGATATGGAAAAGAGCACTATGGAAGGCTTGAAAAGTGCGGCAGGCTATATAAGAAATCAGTTGGCAAAGGAAGTGAACCTGAGGCACACGCCGGACATTACTTTTATTGTGGAGCAGTCAATTGCTTACGGGGTAAAAATGTCGAAGCTGATTGACGAAGTGAATAAGGATAGTAAGGAAAGCAAGGAAAGCGGGCAGCGATAGGAAGCGCAGAAATGAGGTAAATATGAAGATAGCAACAGAGGTAAAGGATGCGAAAACGATAGGTATCAGCGGACATATTAGGCCGGATGGGGACTGTGTAGGCGCATGTATGGCCTTATATCTGTATTTAAAGAAGGTTTATCCAGAAAAGGAAGTGGAGTTGTTTTTGGAGCAGCCATCTGAGGTATTCCGCTGTATCAAGGATATCGACCAGATTCGTACGGATTTAGAGGAAGGTGCGGAGAAGGAAGGGGATTTCGATGTTTTTATTGCGCTGGATACGGCAAAAGAACGTATGGGCGCTGCGGAAGCGCTGTTTGACAGGGCCGGGAAAACGATAAATATCGACCATCATGTGAGCAACCCGGGAAGCGGGATGGTAAATTATATCGATACCCAGGCAAGCTCTACCAGCGAACTGGTTTTTGATGTGATGGAAGAAGATGAAATAGACGTGGAAATCGCAAAGGCGATTTATATAGGGATAGTGCACGATACGGGGGTGTTCCGGTATTCCAACACTTCCCCGAAGACGATGGCGATTGGGGCAAAGCTGTTAAGTTTCGGGTTCGACCATTCGGATCTCATTGAAAAAACTTTTTATGAAAAAACTTATGTGCAGAATCTTTTGCTTGGCCGCGCCCTTCTGGAAAGCATTCTTATTATGGACGGGAAATGTATTGTCAGCGCAATCGGAAAGCGGACATTGGATTTCTACCAAGCCAGCCCTAAAGATTTGGAAGGCGTGGTCAGCCAGCTTAATCAGACGGAAGGAACAGAATGCACGATTTTCATGTACCAGACAGGGGTACAGGAGTACAAGGTGAGCCTGCGTTCGAAAGGGAAGGTGGATGTGGCGCAGGTTGCCCAGTATTTTGATGGAGGAGGCCATGTGCGTGCCGCAGGATGTACGATGAACGGAACGTTCTATGATGTGGTAAACAACCTCACCTTACATATTGAGAGACAGCTAAAGATGGCAGATAATAGCCAGGATGAGGGGATTGCGTAATCGGCAGCGGGGAAACGCGGATGTACAATGGAATTTTAAACGTATATAAAGAAGCGGGATTTACATCCCACGATGTGGTGGCTAAGCTGAGGGGAATTCTGAAGCAGAAGAAGATAGGGCATACGGGAACGTTGGATCCAGACGCGGTGGGTGTGCTGCCCGTCTGCCTGGGAAGCGGAACGAAGCTGTGCGGTATGCTGACGGATGCAGGAAAGGAATACCGGGCGGTGCTGCTTTTAGGGAAAGAGACCGACACACAGGATGGTTCGGGAAAGCTGCTTAAGGAATGTGAAGTGAAAGTATCCGAGAGGGAGGCCGCTGAAGCGGTTATGGCTTTTCTGGGGGATTACGAACAGATACCGCCCATGTATTCTGCAATCAAAATAAACGGGAAAAAACTGTATCAGCTGGCCAGGGAGGGAAAGGAAATAGAGCGCAAGCCCAGGAAGGTACGAATCTATTCCTTAGAGATAGAAAATATGGCGCTTCCCCGGATTATCATCCGGGTGGGGTGTTCCAAAGGCACTTATATCCGGACTTTGTGCCATGACATCGGCCGGAAGCTTGGGTGCGGAGGAATCATGGAGTCATTGGAAAGGACAAAAGCGGGAGGATTTTTGGCAGAGGATGCCTTGACTTTGGAAGATATAGAAAAATTGCAGGAGGAAGGCCGGTTGGAGGAGAGAATCGTGCCGGTGGATGCCATGTTGGCGGACTATGAGGCGGTAACGGTAGAATACCGGTTCCAAAAGCTAATCGATAATGGGAATGCTTTTTATCCTGATATGATAAAAGAAAGCAAAACATGCATACCCGAGGAAAATGTCAGGGTATATAATGAAGAAGGCAGGTTTTACGGTATTTATAAGTTCTGCCGGGAGGAAGGGCGGTTTTGCCCGGTGAAAATGTTTATGGAGAACGGACAATAGATGCAAATCATTCACGATACTACAGATTTTAAGATAGAAGGAAAAAGCGCGGTTGCCATAGGAAAGTTTGACGGCATCCATCAAGGGCACCAAAAACTGCTGGACTATATTTTGGAGCAGGGTGCCCATGGGCTTAAATCGGTGGTTTTTACTTTTGAACCGCCGCCGGCCGTTTTGTTCAAAACTGCATCAGGCAGGGAACTTATGACTAGGGAGGAAAAGCGGGCCGCCTTTTGGAAAATGGGGATCGATGTTCTGATTGAATTCCCGCTGACCTTTGAGACTGCGGCAATGGAGCCCCAGGATTTTATTGAAGAAGTTTTAGTCCGTCGGCTGAGGGCATCTTATATCGCTGCCGGAACCGATGTGTCCTTTGGGGCAAAAGGGGCCGGAAACTATATGCTTTTACGCTCCATGGCATCTTTTGGAGGATATGAGCTGCAATTAGTGGATAAGGTCTGCTATAACGGGAGGGAAATCAGTTCTTCCTATGTAAGGGAAGAAGTAGGAAAAGGGAATATGGAGGAAGTAAAGGTATTGCTGGGCGTTCCTTATGCTATAAGCGGTATAGTGATGCATGGCAGGCGGTTTGGGAGGACTATAGGGATGCCTACGGTAAACCTTTTGCCGCCGGGGAATAAGCTTCTTCCCCCCAACGGGGTATATTATTCCGATGTGCTGATGGACAATGGATATTATAAAGGGATAACTAATATCGGGTATAAGCCCACTGTGAGCGAAGCAAAGCAGATGGGGGTGGAAACTTATATTTACGGATTTGACGAGGAAATATACGGCAGGGAGATTACGGTAAGGCTTTTAAAGTTCAAACGCCCGGAACGGCGTTTTAAAGGAAAAGAAGAGTTGAGGGAACAGATGATGAAAGACGTGGAAGAAGGAAAGGTTTTTCATCGGGAAAGGTGTTCCGGAACGTAACGTTTTGGAGGGAACATATGCTTATTCCTATAAGTACACAAATGAAGGGGCAAAGAAGATTATGAGTTTTGAAATTATTTTATCTATGGCAGGCGGGCTTGGGCTATTTCTGTTTGGTATGACGGTTATGAGCGAAAGCATTGAAAAGGTAGCGGGGGCAAAGCTTCGTTCAATTTTGGAAATGTTTACTACAAACCGGTTTACAGGGCTGATTGTAGGTATTATATTTACCGGTATTATCCAATCATCTTCGGCCTGTACGGTGATGGTGGTCAGTTTCGTAAACTCCGGGCTGATGTCCTTATATCAGGCGGCCGGAGTGATTTACGGGGCGAATATCGGTACGACGATTACCTCCCAGCTGGTTGCTTTCAACCTGTCGGAGGCGGCCCCGATTATATTGCTGGCCGGCGTGCTGACGATGATGCTGGGCAAGGGAAAGCAGAACGCGGAAAAAATTGGGGAAGTAATCGTAGGCTTTGGCATTCTTTTTATGGGGCTAAGCGGTATGTCGGGAGCCATGGAGGGGATGAAGGACAGCCCAGGGGTGATGCATCTGCTAAGTTCCTTACATAGCCCGATACTGGCGGTTTTAATGGGCACTGTGCTGACTGCAATCATCCAAAGCTCATCGGTAACGGTAAGCATTGTGTTGCTTATGGCAAATGAAGGGCTGCTGGGGCTGCCCATAAGCCTGTTTATCATTTTGGGCTGCAACATCGGGGCGTGCGCTTCGGCGCTTTTAGCATCCATGACGGGGAAAAAGGATGCAAAGCGTGCGGCTATGATTCATTTTCTTTTCAACGTAATCGGTACTATTTTGCTCTATATTATTCTTGCTGTGGGCATGGAGTATGTAATAAACGGCATTATGTCCATTTCAGGTGGGAATGCAGGACGTTTTGTGGCAAATGCCCATACGATTATCAAGATTTTCCAGGTAATTGTCCTGTTCCCGTTTTCCAATTTGATAGTAAAGCTTACCTATGTGATTGTACCTGGGGATGATAAGAAGATTGGCTACAGGGATAGCTTCCAGTTGAAGTATATCGGTGAAAAAGTAGTCTTTAATCCGGCAACGGCCGTTGTGGAAGTGATGAAGGAAATAGAAAGGATGGCATCCTTGGCTACGGAAAACCTGAACCGGGCGATGAACGCCCTCATTACGCTGGACAATGAAGATATTGAAGATGTATATGAAGTGGAAAAGAACATCAATTTCCTGAACCATGCCATTACCAATTATCTGGTGAAAATCAACCAGGCGACGCTGCCCATTGAGGACTTGAAAAGCATCGGCGCCCTGTTCCATGTCGTAAACGATATCGAACGCATCGGCGACCATGCGGAAAATGTGGCGGACTCTGCAAAGCAGCGCATTGGCACGGACGTTAATTTCAGCAAGGCAGCCCAGAGGGGATTGGGCGAAAT
>JAETTM010000115.1 GCA_021769135.1 Lachnospiraceae bacterium
CAGGGGCATGACCTGTCAGGAAAAGAACGGTTCCGGCCGGAAACCCGCCACATGATTACACTGGAAGTACAGAAGGATTGCTTTGTCGGCTTTAAGGGGGAGCGGTTCCGTTTCTACCTCTCCGATGAGGGCTACCGGAACGCAAAACACAGCGAACAGGAGGGGGAAATCAAAATAAAAAGCCATGCCGCCGTTGCTGCCGGGAAACTCTATCCCGACAAAAAGCCCAGACAGCAGGAACGGTGAAAAAGGGCAGAAAAGCGGAAACCCGAAGAACTTCCCTCTGGAAGAGGGCGCAATTATACACCACTTCGGGAAGTGGTGCATTGCGCCCTGCCGGGAGCGTCCTGCGGACGGCAGATGATTTCTGCTCTGCTCCAATCATCACAGGGGAAGCGCCCCTTCCCCTGCGCTGGCTACCGCCAGCTACCCCTTTGTGGACTTGCCGGGCGGAATCATCTTGCGGTGCAAGCCGCTCCCGCCTAACAAGTTTTCCAGAATCCAGCTATACTTTTTTGATAGAATAGCGTATAATGAAGCCAACGACAAATCGGGATTGGAGAGGTGTGCCAAATGATATTTCAAAAAATTGATAGAGAAATATGGGAACGAAAAGAGTATTTTGACCACTATTTTTTTAATAATCCCTGCACTTACAGTATGACAGTTAAATTAGACATTACACGGATAAGAGAAAAACAAAGTAAACTATATCCGACTATGCTTTACTGCCTTACAACCGTCATAAATCGCCATTCTGAGTTTAGAGTCGCTTTTAACGAAAACCATGAATTAGGCGTTTACAGTGAAATGATACCTTGTTATACAGTTTTTCATAAAGATACCGAAACATTTTCTGACATTTGGACGGAATACACGCCCGATTTTGAAAAATTTTGTACTGCCTATGAGAATGATATACTACAGTATGGAAATCAAAAAGAGATGACAGCCAAGCCAAATGTTCCACAAAATATTTTTACGGTATCTATGATACCATGGGCAACATTTGAAGGGTTTAACCTAAATTTGCAAAATGGGTATGATTATCTAAAACCTATTTTTACAATGGGGAAATATTATCAAGAGAATGGACGAATTATTCTCCCTTTGGCAATCCAGGTCCATCATTCTGTTTGCGATGGATTTCATGTTTGTCGTTTCGTAAATGAATTGCAGGAGTTGATAAACACCTAACTCTCAGTTTGTTTAGCTAAGAAAGAAATAGAAAAACTGGAATTTGGAGATGAGATATTAATGGATTTACAATTAGATTACCAAAATCGCAAACCCTTATTTATAACATTAGCAGGATTGCCGGGAACAGGTAAAACCACCTTGGCAAAATCATTGGCCAAAAAATTATCTCTGGTATATCTTCGTTTAGATTGTATAGAGGTACCATTTTATAGATATAATGCAACTTCAGGTTCAAAAGGAGAAGGGTATGATGCAATAGTAAATCTTGCAAGAGAAAATCTTAATTTGGGGTTAGGTGTAATTGTTGATACAGTCAATCCATTACATTTGACCAGAAAATTATTTCGAGATTTAGCTAAAGAGTCTAATGCAAATCTCTTGCAGTTTGAATTAAAAACAAATAATCTGTTGCTACATAAGAAACGAATAGAACAACGAAAATCAGATATAGTTGGTCATAATCTTCCTACTTGGAATAAAGTGCTAAATGTAGAGTATGAGGAATGGGATGAAAGTGTGGACGGTTTGGCAACAGTAATTTTTACAGATAATGGGGAAAAGGCTTTTAGTGAATGCTTAGACACGATACGAAATCACTTGGATTAATACTACTTCCAGTGTGTCGAACTGACAGCTTATCAAATAAATAACTCTCTGTCCATCAGTGGCACACCCAAGCAGGAAACGGAAAAAGTTATCCTGCTTTTTTCATGCCCGGAATCCGGGAGAAAGGAGGGCGTACACTTGCCATGCCCACACTGTAAAATCACTATCATCAAACGGAGTAATAACGAATCCGCTGTTTCCGCCGCTGCCTACCAGAGCGGCGAGAAGCTGTTCTCTGAATATGACCAAGAGCAGAAATATTATCCCTACAAGAACGAAGTCACCCACAAAGAAATCCTGCTCCCACCCCATGTGCCGCCGGAGTTTGCAGACCGCAATACCTTATGGAATTCCGCCGAAGCGCAGGAAAAACAATGGAACTCCCAGCTTGCCCGGAGGTTCGTGCTTGCCATCCCAAGGGAAATCCCAACGGAACAGTATGCCGACCTTATCCGTGACTACTGCCGGGAGTTTTTTGTTTCCAAAGGCATGATAGCCGACTTTGCCATCCATGACAAGGGGGACGGCAACCCCCACGCCCATATCCTGCTCACCATGTGGGCGATGGACGAAAAAGGCAGATGGCTCCCCAAGAGTCGCAAAGTGTACGACCTTGACAAGAACGGGGAGCGCATCCGGCTTGCATCCGGCAGATGGAAAAGCCACAAGGAGAACACGGTAGACTGGAACGACCGGAAGTACGCCGAAATCTGGCGGCAGGGATGGGCAGACACGGCCAACCGCTATCTGGAAGCCAACAGCCGCCCGGAACGGCTTGACCTGCGCTCCTATGCCCGACAAGGGCTTGACCAAATCCCCACCGTCCACATGGGGCCTGCCTGTGCATTGGCAAAAGCCTCTTCCAGCTCCTCATACCTGGTATCCCCGATCCGTGCTTCATAAGTAACGGTAATATCCGGCTCCGGTTCCTGATCCTGGTCCGGTTTCCAGTTGGCATAAAGCCACAGGTCACGTTCCGGAGTGTAAGTATCGCCCGCCCTTCCAACCGCTGTAAATTTTGTCACACCGTCATTTTCAGTTATGTCCACCCAGCTTTCAAGGTAGTACCCCTCAAAAGCCGCTTCCGGCAGTGTCAGGCTTTCCCCTTTTTGTACAGAAATACTTTCCGTCTCACAGGTTCCTTCCCCGGCTTCAAACGTGACTGTATAATTCCCCTCTTCGGCTGCCCTTGCAGGCAGGGGGACACTTCCCAATATCCCTGTCACGACCGCGGATGCCGCCACAAGGCACGTAAGAAGTTTTGATCTGATTCCTTTTCTTCCCATACTCTTTTCCTTTCTTCAAAATTTTTATATTGAGCGTTCTGCCTGTGTCCCTCCCAGACCCGTTCCAGCCCCGGACCTACTTTCCGCAGCGTTCCCTCCGGCAGGGCATGCAGGATGCACACTCATCTGCCGGGTATCAATCTGGGCAGGCTATGAAGTTGTCAAGGTCCGGTGAAAGGGAATTTGATGAGTTGAAAATGAGATTTATTTGCCCCTTCACTAATAGCAGGCGGGAAGGGGTGAAAATTAAACAGTTTATAAAAATTTTAGAATTTAATTTTGCAAATATATTGAAACGACTTTTTGCGTCAAATCTGATATAATAAATTTACTATGAATGCAGGAAAAAATATCTCTCATAAAGAAGGAGTACTTTTATGGGCAAAAGGAGAAAACGAAACTCAGATACCGCTAATGCAATGAGCCGGATAGACAAAAACATAGAAACCATTGCCAAAAATACCGATGAAACAAACAGGAATACGGCAGAACTGGTAAAGAACAGTAAATCTAAACTTCCCATTATCATATCCATCATTGCATTGATCGTTACGGCCAGCGGAGTATCTGTCTGGGGGATCATAGAAAAATTGTCAGAAAAAGCTCCACAATATGAGCTTTATTTAAGTTCAGAATATACAAAGCTCAATGTCAAAGCGGAAACTGATATCATTGCGACACTGAACTTTGATGCCAGTTCAATCAGTATTACTGCGTATTTAAATTCCATTAAAAACGGTGATACTTTAGAAATGATACAGGAAAACGGTACTAAATGGCATAAAAAAGTTACTTTTACAGAAACGGGCATTTACAGAGTTGTGGCCACCGCAATTGCCCCAAATGGGGATATCGTAGAAGAATCCATAGAAATAGAGGTTATTCCCACAGAAGGGGATATATTCAATCAGATTTTTGAAGGTCTGAATTAAATACCTTTGTCAGGAACCACTTATATAGACTGGCAAAGGCCGGTCCACTATACAAACAGCATGATTTTGGATATAATATAACCTGACAGAATAAAATACATAGAAGAAAGGAGCGGTTTATTATGTTAGCGGCAGTAAAGGGATATTATAACGGCAGTCATATCGTAATAAATGAAGATATAAGTTTGAGTACCGGGCAGGAAGTTATTGTGACCATTCTGGACACGCAAAGCACGCCTGAAAAAAAAATAGACCTGAAAAAGTACATGGGCAGGGGTGAAAAAATGTTCCATGCCGATGCACAGGATTATATAAAGGAGATGCGGGACAGTGACAGAATATAAGAAAATTTTTTTAGACACCACTCCTATTATTTATTTCCTTGATGCAGATATAAATTTTGCTGAAAAAGTAGAACAGATATTTGAAAGATTTATAGAAGAGAAATGCTCCATGGCAACATCAACAATCACCTGCACAAAATATCTGACTTATCCATACAGGACAGGAAACACGGAAAAAATAAATGTTTTCTTTGAATTTCTGACAGACTGCAATGTACAGATACAACCGATTGATATCAGCATAGCTAAAAAAGCAGCACAGATACGCGCCAGATATAAGGATTTTAAGACCATGGACTGTCTACAGCTTGCCACTGCCTGTGTACAGCAATGTGACCTGTTCCTCACAAATGATAAGCAGCTGCGTCAGTTTGATGAATTAAAATGTATGGTTATTGATGATTTTAAATGACATTAAAGCACGGTTAAAATCTATATTGATGGCAGCGTTGCAGGCCCTCCGGGGGCTCAGGGCGCTGCCCTAAGAACCCGCAAGGGACTTGTCCCTTGACCCTTTTGCCGGGCTTTGCCCGGACCCATCCTCGCCGGAAGCAGGAAAAGGAGCAGCAGCCCCTTTTCTGTCAAACAGGATAATCCGTGAACCTTATGTCAAGAGGCTTTCGCGGCATATCCTCGCGCTTTGCGCTCCGGTATTCCACGGTCCTCTTGACAACGGTTCCGCTCCGTTCCAGATTTAAACGCTGTATTTCTCTCTAGATTGTTTTTCTGCTACAGTTAAAAATATCTGCCGCTTTCTTTACAGTGATTTCCTCAAAATATAATAATTTTAGCAGATTGGCGTCCTGCTCCTGCAAATTTTTAAAGGCATTTTCCAGCCTGTCCTGGCATTCATTTCTTAAAGCCGCTTCCTGTGTCGTATCTCTGGCATAAACAGATTGTTCAGGGAAATATCCTTTTTCATGCAGTTTTTCTATGCTGCACACGCCATATTTACGGTCACGTTCCCTCTGATACCGTTCTCTCCGTTCTGACTGGTACCATTCAAGATAAATTTCCCGGTTCACTTCCACCAGCGTACCGTCACCCAGCCGGATAAGATATTTTTCCCGTTCCTTTGGTTTCTTTCCCCTCATACAGCCGCCACCGCCTTTTCTGCCTGACTTTTGAGCGGATATTTTTTCCGCAGTCTTCGGACTGCCTGTGAGAGTATGGCGGATACTGCCGGGCTGGTGATTCCAAGTTCCCTTGCTACTTCCTTTCGGATTTTCTGCTGAAAAAAGCAAAGATTTACAGCCATTCTCTGCCGGTCTGTCAGACAATGCAGCATTTTCTCCATGTTCTCCCTTTCCACAAAATATTTCAGCGGGTTTTCCTCCAAATTTTCCATAACCTGCCATTCTTCCGATATGGCACTGTAGGAAACAGTCCTCTCCTGCTCTTTTACCCTCTGGTTGTGTTCCAGCCTGTCCTCACCCTCAAGCACCAGCCGGACATACCATGGCTCTTTCTCAAAAAAATGTTCCGGTAAGTAGCTGCTTACGCCGTTGGACGCATACAGGTAGGCTCCGCATGTATGGACCGGGAATACGGTGGAATGACCGCAGGCATGGTACAGTGCATAACCCTTCTGATAAGCTGCAATCCATGTATTATTTTCAAGCTGTTTTTCTGCCACTGCCCTTCCTGTTTCCCTTAAATATTTTGCAGTGGGAATTTTTATCCCTTGCTCCGGGATTTCAATGGTCTCTTTTAGTTCATGTAATGTCAATTCCGACCGCCTTTCTGTCCGGAGCATGTTTATCTGCTCTTAGACACGGGCTGCCCTGAATTGCTCCTGCCTGCAGCACAGGCAGTAAAAAACGGCTTCCGGCTCACCCGTTTTTTTTGACGGGTCTGGAAACTTTTTACTGCCTGTCCTTTGATCTTATGGGTATATTTTAACGGAACCGGCGGCGGCTTTCCTCACCGGACAGGTAGAAATTTTTTTATTTCCCCACCATATCCGTAGAATACTTTCACCTGCCCTGCCGCAGGCTCTCTGCCAGCGTTTCAACCGTCCGCAGCACAATCTCCTGCTCCTCTGCCCTTAAATGGATAATGCGGTGGAGTATATCCTGATACTGCTTTTTTTCCAGCCCAGGGGCGATTCCCAGCAGGTCATTTGCGTCCGCATCCATTGCCTGTACCAGTTTTATAAAAGTCACGATACTCATGGACATCTGCCCTCCCTCAATCCGGCTTACCGTGTTGGCGCTGATCCCCGCTTTCTCTGCAAGTGCTTCCTGTGACAGGCACAGTTTTGTCCTCCGGCTCCGTATGCGCTCCCCAAGCATGACCAGTTCCTGCGCCCCTGCACGTCTGCCCAACGCGGTATCCCCTTTCCATGCAGATTTCTATTCCCGATTTTGGCAGCAAAAAACAATCCAGGTATGTACTCGGCTGTCTACGCTATCCGCTCCCATACAGATCGTGGTTTACCTCCGCCCGGTAATAATTGTCTATGGTCAATGCGGCATTATAGAGCGATGTCAGCAGGTATGACCTGATATTCCCCACTTTGCTGGTATTCTCCTGCAGGCAGCCAAGCACATAGGCAATGTGTGAGTATTCCAGCTTTGAGAACCGTTCCCGCACCATTACTGCCGGTCTCTCTACTCCCGCTATACGTAAAGAGGCATGATCTGGCATCATCATCACATCCACCATAAGCTCCACCAGTTCGTCCAGTTCCTCCTTCTGACAGTCCCTGCGGCTCAAAAAACACTCATACGAAATATTTTTCTGTATGGCATCACGGTATCTGCCCATCTGTCCTATCACATCGGATGGATTAGGATTGATAGGATCAGTCTCATTAAAATCAGTATTATTAAATTCAGTATTATTAAATTCAGTATTATTAGATTGTGATTTTGGAAATTCTTGAATTGTGGTTTTCATCATTCCAGAATTGTGATTTTCACCATTCTTGAATTGTGATTTTAATAATTCCTGATTTGTGATTTCCACAACTCCTGAATTGTGATTATCGTCTGCCCTGTTTTCTATCCTGACTGCTGTTTCATTTTCAGCAGGATCCTCCTCCCTGTCCGGCAGGGGCGGATTTTCTTTTTCCATGAAATTCTTTACATAGATCACGTTAGGCTTCCCCATCCCCAGACGCTTTTTCTCTATCAGCCCGATGCCCTTGTCTGTGTCCAGTTCCTTCATCAGCTTTACCGCTTTCTGCGTACCGCAGTTCATCAGCTCCGCTGTCTCTTCCACCGTAAAGACAATGTAGACCCTGTCCTCTTCGTCAATCCATCTGTTCTTGATGCTAAGACCCATACGGTCCAGCATCAGCCCGTATAAGACCTTCGCTTCACAGGATAGGCTCCTGAAGCATTCCGCTGTAAACAGCATTTTCGGTATGCGGTAAAAGCTGTACTGCTCCGCTTCCATTCCATGGAAATAATCAAACCGGATTCCCTGCACCTTTCATTCCTCCATTTCTCGCAAATCTTTTTATGGTTTCCCAACATAAAAACAGAGGTCCAAATTTGTTCCTCTGCTCTTATGTGAAACAATATTCTGTTTTCCCCCGCCGGAATAAATTGGCTCCGCCAATGCTATCCTGCCTGTATGTTTCCCTGCTCAAATTTCCACCTCTTTAAGAGGCCATAGATTACTTCCTCCATGGCTCTTTCCGATACTCCCGGCTTTCCTGCACGGATTGTCTTTCAAGTCATAATACCGAGCCGCATAATTGAAGATAGCCGACAACTGATTATTGACCGTTTTCAGATATGTTTCTGAATATCCCTTTTTCATCAGTGCATTTTGCCATGCCCGAATGTCGGAAGCCTTAATCTCATTCATATTCTTTTTCTTGAAATACGGAATGATTTTCAAGTCAATAATGAATTTCTTTGTACGCATGGTATTTTCACGCAGACGGTGTTCCATATCCTCATAATAGATTTGTACGAAGTTTTCAAAATTGATGTCTAAATTCCTCTGCTGCTGTTGCAGGAAGTCACGTTCCCACTGCTCCGCTTCCGCTTTTGTCTTAAATCCCCTCTTGTTCTTCTTGTGGCTTACGCCCTGCCAGTCCTTATAATAGAACTGGCAACGCCACATCTTTCCGTTCCTTGTCGCTGACATAAAATCTCTCCTTTCCTACATGGCTACGGTCAGACCGTAAAATTTTTCTTCAAAATATTTTGTCGGGACTTTGCCGCAGATTGTCCGATAGCCCTTTGCTTTCAGTTCCTCATTCAGCCCCCGGATAATCTTGTAGGCATAACCCGTTGATACACCAAGCATTTCAGCCGCTTCCTCTGCCGTTACATACATTTTCTTTCCATTCTCCATATAGTCTTATCCTTTCTTTTTTGTTTTAGGTACACATATGTGACCTTTGTGTTTTTATTATACGGTACCCTTTTGTGAACGTCAAGTATTTATTTTAAATTTTTATACACAAATGTGTCCTGATATGATAGAATTGAACTAAGCACTAACGAAAATCACATAAATTGGAGGTATTGGCATGACTACCGGGGAAAAGATTAAACACTTTCGGAATTTGCGTGGCATATCACAGGAAACGCTCGGTCAGCTTTCCGGCATCAATTC
>JAETTM010000025.1 GCA_021769135.1 Lachnospiraceae bacterium
ATTGGCACCATGCGCAGATTCCAGCTGGTAGAAGTTTTGGATAAGGAATTGTCAAATGAGGATTCCCGTTTGATTATCTATGATTCCATATTGATGGCCGTCCGTGTGGAGGATATTAAGCAGGCCTATGAGAAGTTAGAAAATTATCGAAAGGGCGGAAAGCAGAATGAAGAAGCTGACGAGGGTGAAATTGATTAACTGGCACAGATTTGCCAACGCAACGATAGATTTGGAAAATTCTGTCCTTATTTCAGGCGAAAACGGCGCGGGCAAATCCACATTCCTGGATGCTATTCAGTTTGTGGTGACCTGTTCCGCCAACTATTTTAATAAAGCAGCCCATGAGAACGGGAAAAGAAAGCTGACCGGCTATATCCGCTGCAAAACGGGGAAGGAAAACAGGCCCTATGAGCGGACAGGGGAAATCAGCGCCCATATAGCTTTGGAATTCTATGAAGAGAAGAGGCAGAAATATTTTATTGTGGGGGCGGTAGTTGATTCCGCATCGGAAGGGCAGGAGAAGACAATCCGGTATTTGATGGACGGGGAGCGGCTGTCGGAGGAATTGTTTTTCCAGGGGAAAATCCCCAAATCCATTTCCCAGTTCCGCACTGGCAATGGGAAGAAAATTAAAACATGGTGCACTACGGAGAAGGATGCCAGGCAGATGGTGAAAAACCGCTTCGGCAGGCTGGAAGATAAGTTTTTCAAATTGATTCCCAAAGCCATGGCGTTCCGTCCTATTGATGATATAAAAGATTTCGTTTATTCCTATGTGCTGGATGAGAAGGAAGTAAATATCGATATCCTGCGGGAGAACGTGAGAACCTATCAGGAATTGCAATATACTTTGGAAAAAATAAAACTGCGGATGGGAAGGCTGGAAAAAATCGAAGGGTTTTACAGGCAGATAAAGGACGGAACGCAGAAGGATAAGATGTATGAGTATTTTCTCGACCGTATCGAGGCGGATATCCTGGCAGAGGAAATCAAAGGGCTGGAAGAAAAGATTGCCTATGAAAATTACAGGCTGGAGAGCTGGAATAAAGAAATAACGGCGTCAAAGAAAGAGAAGGAGGAACGGCAGGAAATCAGGGACGGCCTGTATACGGAACTGGCCAGCGACAAGGATTTTATCGCCAGGGATGAACAAAAGAAAAAGCTGCAAATGCTGGAAGAGAGACAGAAGTATTTACAGCAGGAAAAGGCTTTGCTGATGGAAAGCGTGGACAGGGCCAAGACGGAGGTCAACCGGCTTTTGAAGGTGCCGGATGTGGACGGATGCATCAGAAAGTATGCTGTGCAGTTGGAAGAACTGGAAAAATCCGTGCCAATCCATGAACTAAAAGATACGTTACAGAAAGTTATCGCCTACAAAAATCATATGAGCGGTAAAGTCTATAAAAGACGGGCGGAGCTGGACATATCGCTGCGGGAACTTACCGGGGAGAAAAAAGAATGGGATATAAAGATTGAGAACCTGATGAAAAAGAAGCTGTCCTATCCGGAAGAAGTCACAGGGGTCATTGGGGCTATCCGGGAGGAATTCGCCCGGATTGGCAGGAGGCCGGAACCCAGGATTTTATGTGAAATGCTGGAAATAACGGATGAATCATGGAGGAATGCGGTAGAAGGCTATTTGAATACCCAGAGGTTTTATATTTTAGTGGAGCCGGATAATTTTGATATTGCCCTGGGTACTTATGACAGGCTGCGCAGGGAACGGCGGACTTATGGCGTAGGTTTGATTAATACGCAGAATCTGGAGCAATACGATACTGCGCCGGAAGGCTCACTCGCTACGGTAGTCACTTCCGGAAATAAATATGCGAAACGGTATATCAACATGGTGCTTGGCAAGGTGACGATGTGCGGCCATTATAGCCAATTAAAGAAATACAGGACAGCGATTACAAAGGAATGTATGCGCTATCAGAACCATGTGGCCAGCGCTATAAGGCCGTCTATCTATGAAACTCCCTATATTGGGAAAAATGCAATTCGCGTTCAGTTGGAGCAGGCAAAGGCAAAGAGGGAAGAAATCATGGGCAGGCTTTTGGAAAAGCAAAATATTCTGAAAAACCTGGAAGAACTGAGCAAGCCGCTTTCCACGGATACGGACACGGATATTAAATATCGGGCAGATGTGCTGACAGAACTGAAAAGTGCGGCACAGGAAATCAAGAATTGCAAGGATAATATCGCCACTCTGGAAAAAAATTCGGGAATGATACTAAAACAGATTCAGCTGTCTGAACTGGAAAAAATCATCAGGGAACTGGAAAAGAAGATTTCACAGTTGGACCGCAAGATAGGGCAGACTGAGGAAAGCATCAGGAATACGGAAGAAAGATTGAAGGAGAAGAATACCGCATTGTTTGGGCAGAAAGCCCTCGCTGCAAATTTCGCAGCGGAACATGAAAAAGATGTGGTGCTATGGAATACTGATTATGAGAAACAGCTCAAGGATAAGAGCTACGAACAGTTTAAGGATAATTTTGCCCGCAGAAGAAAGGCGAACCAGACAACGGTAGCAAAATATACGGAATGGATGACAAACAGTATGGTGGAATATAAAACTGCCCATGATTTCGGTGCGGCGGCTACTTTAGAAGGCTACCCGGATTTTGAGGCGGAATATATTAAACTGAAAAATTCGGAACTTCTGAGTTATGAGGAAAAAGTAGAAAGGGCAAGGCAGGCGGCGGAAGAAGAATTCAGGGAACAGTTTTTATCCAAACTACAGGAAAATATGAAAAATGCCCAGACGGAATTTAAAGAACTGAACAAGGCGTTAAAGGACATCCGTTTCAGCAATGAAAAATATGAATTCCTTTTTATGCCCAGTAAAAGGTATCGCCATTATTACGAGATGATTATGGACGATTTTAACGCGGTGCAGGGGGAGTCCATTTTCAGCGGCCTATTCCATGAAAACCATAAAGAGGTAATCGATGAATTGTTTGAGCGGTTGGCGTTGGACAATGAAAACAGCGCAAAAGCGTTGGATGAATTTACGGATTACAGAACCTATATGGATTATGACATTCGGATACTCCATAACGATAATAATTATTCGCTATATTCCAAGGTCTGTGAAGAAAAAAGCGGCGGCGAGACGCAGACTCCCTTTTATGTGACCGTTGCAGCTTCTTTTGTACAGCTGTATAGAAACGGTATCGGCGGCGAGGCCGTGGGCCTGGTTATGTTTGATGAGGCTTTTAACAATATGGACGATGAGCGCATAGGCGGCGTGTTGGAGTTTTTGCGGAGGCTGCCTTTGCAGATATTGATTGCGGCGCCGCCGGACAAGATTCAATATATCAGCCCTTTTGTGGAGGAAACGCTTTTAATTATGACCGATGAAAAAGTAAGTTTTGCGGAGAGGTATTACAATGGCGCAATATGATAGGGAGATATTAAACCGGCTGCTGGATACCTATGAATCCAGCCTGCTGTTTGCGGGGGAAAACAGAAGGGCTGTCCATATAGAGTTCCGTTTCACCAAATCGGCAATACCGGCTTATTTTGATGAGAGCTCATCCGAATATGAAAAAATCCATTTTTTTATGGAAGGGTTGGAAGAAAAGGAGTTAATTCGTATTTGCTGGAAGGGGAAGAAGGAAGGGCATATTATAGCAAAGGTGCGGCTGAATCCGGAAAAGTTGGAAGAGGCGTATGCATATGTGCACCGCGTGCCTAAAAGGGATATGACATCTTGCCACAAACAGTTGTTAGCGGATTATATTGGACAGAGTGCCACCCCGGTATGCCGGGCTTTTGCAGAATATTTGTTACAGCGGCTTGGAGAACATAAATCGGTAAAGGAGTTTGTGCAGTTAGAGGATGCGGCTTCCACAAAACGGCTGTTGGACGCGGTGGAAGCCATTGAAAGGAACGGGGAGCAATTATATATCAGGGAGTTTTCCATACTTCATTTTCAGGATTCTAAGGCTTTTGAGAAAATGGAGGGCAAAATTGCCCACGTATTTCGGAAATTCAAGGAAAATTGCGAAGGGGCGGCATTGGATGAAATTTTGGCCGAGTACGGCATTTATCGGACGCCAAATTATGTCTATATAAAAGGGAAGATAATTATTTCGGTAGGAGATGAAAAGATAAATTTGTCTGTATTGAAGCAGGGGCTGGGGATTTCCGGGGAGGATATTGGCAGAATCCGGTTTTGCGGTACGGCAGGGATTAAGAAGGTGATGACGATTGAAAATCTGACTACTTATTTCCGCTGGCAGGAAGAGGATGCTCTGCTCATTTATCTGGGGGGATATCACAATGGGATTCGTCGCCTTCTGCTGCAGGAGATTTATTCCCACTATCCGGAGGCGGAGTATTATCATTTCGGGGATATTGATGCCGGCGGCTTTGAGATTTACCGGGATTTATGCGGGAAGACGGGGATTCCGTTTCAAATGTACCGCATGGACTTGAAAACGCTGCAGTTATATGAAGGCTATGGCAGGCCATTAACGGAGAATGACAGAAAACGGCTGCAGGGGATGCGCAGCTGGAAGGATGTTGGAGAAGTGGTTGATTATATGCTGGAGCATGATGTGAAGCTGGAGCAGGAGTGTGTGAAGGGGGAAGGCATTCTGTTACCACTGGACAAAAAACGGTAATCGCATTCCACATCCGTTAACGAGGATAGTGGAATGCCAATTTCCGAAAAATCTTTCAGGCTTTTGCCCTAAAATGTGCTCTTACATCCGAGGACGAAAGCCATCCCTTTTCCTCTCCTGTTTTTTTCCCTTTTGCAAGTTCATCCATAAGTTCCAAGGTTGCCCATGTTTTTTCATAGTCATGTATATCAATAAGTGCATAGCGTCCACGTCCGTTTTTAGTAAGAAAGACGGGAGAGCCAACAGATACATCGCGAAGTACATCGCTGTAATTTCGCAAATTATGACAGCTCCTTTAACATCTTTTGATAGAACCGGAGGAGATGGAGCATATGCGCGGAGCTTTTATCAAAACCGCCCCGGCGGTTGCGGGCCATCCACAGCCGGTAGTGCTCTTCAAGAAGGGAATCCAATTGTTCATAAAGATTCATAAGGTCTTCTTTGAGAAGCTCTTTTTCCTGCCTGTGCTCGGTCAATGAATAGTAGAGCATGGAGCCGTGGCGTATCATGCGTATTCCGTTTCGCATCTCATCTTTAATGAGCGGGCCGTCCTCACAGTGAGGCCGAAGGGAGTCAATACGCTTTTCCAAATCGTCCAGATAGCCCCAAAGCCCCTGATAATCCGGCGCGATAACCGGTTCTTTGGGAGGAATATGGTTTGTCCGGGCGATATTGGCGGACAGTGTGAGAAGCCGCTGTATTTTGCTGTCAAATTCGTCCAGGGAATCAAAAGTGTATTTGCTGGACATAACGGCAAAGCTCAAAGTGGTATTATAAAGCGGAGCATTCTCATAATGATAATAATTCCCCAGGTCATAGGCCGTCTGATAAGCGGAGCCGCTTTCATCCTTATACAAATATTGGTTGCAATACCAAAGGGCGGTTCCTTCATCGGCGCCGCTTCCGCTCCATCCATAAAGGCCTGTCAGGCTAAAGGCGGGATAGCTGCAGGAAATATACTGCCAGTGCCCCAAGTCTCCCCAGTCGGTAGTGATGATGCCTTTTCCGCCGTACCGTACTGCGCAATCCGCCGCATCTTTGATATTTTTCCTCATGTTATCGGAGCGTCCGGTGATGGAGCCCCAGCTGCTGCTTCCCGGACAGAGGCAATAATCCAGTCCGGTGCGCTGCATCAGCTGGGCGTGGGTTTCAAAATGTGCATCCCCTTCATATATCCAGTCCAGAAGAATAATATCCTTCGGCAGGGCCTCCACACTGGCCGGGTTTTCCAGAACCTGGTCCCCCCACATCATCATACGCCGGTTTTTGGATTTACAATAATCGTTAATTTTGCGGGCATAACCCAGATAGAGGGAAGCCTTGCCGGATTCCTGCGCCTCTTTCTGGTTTTTCCCCTGGCCCAGCTCGAAAGGCTCATCCATATTCACATTCAATAAAGGGGAGGTGAAATTTTCCAGAAGGTCATCCAGCATATCCGTAACAAAAGCCAGACTTTTCGGGTCATTCACATCCAGCGTCATGGGAGGACGCCAGAACAGATTTTCAAAAATAAAACCATCCTCGCATTCCGCCAGCGGATTGAGCTGGGGAGTAGCCAGCCACTGGTCCATATGCCCTAAAACATTCTGGTTCGGCACGAGGTCGATGAAACGGCTTTTGGCATATTGATCCAAAGCCCGGAATTCTTCCCCGTTTACAGGAGTGTCATTGGTGAAAAGGTAGGGATATTTTTTATATTGGTAGCAATAGCCCTCCATATAAAACTGGACATGATTAATTCTCATAGCTGACAGCTTATCCAGAAGGGCATACATCGTTTCCATAGAAGGGATTTTATTGCGTCCGATATCCAGCATAATCCCTCGCAATTCCAACGCAGGATAATCATCAATTTCCAGAAAAGGAAGACGCCCTCCGCATTGGTTCCAAAGCTGCTGTAAAGTCTGCAGCCCATAATAAAGCCCAGCGCCGTCTGCCACATCCATAGTGATGCCGGAGCTGCCCACAACAAGCCGGTAGCCTTCTTTATGGATATCGCCTTTTTTATTGACATAGAAACGGCATACATCTCCAAAACCATCACCGCCGGTACACAAGCCTTCTATGGAAGAAGTGATGGAAAAACCGGCTTGCTGGCACTGGGAAAGAATAGAATCCTCAATGACCGTATCAAACGAAGATACAGGATTCAGAATCCCCTCATGAATTTGAACGCTGACAGGTTCAGGATAAAACTTATACATAACATTCCTCTTTTCTGGACGGCAATCTGATATTCCGTATCGAAATCCCTTATACAAATTTCTAATACGGAACTCTAATCCATCGGTTTCGCCCGCCGTCCCCGGCAAAACCTCCAACAACTCACCTCATATTCCCGCGAGCAACGAGCCAGGCCACTGCCAAGACCATTTGATATCCTGTTGCTTGCGGCGAGATTTTCGACCTACTTCCACATACAAAATAATAAGTTTGAAAAATACAGAAAAACTAACAATTAGTTATGTTACATAATACCACAAAGCCCAAAATAAAACAATAACCAGAGAACAAGTTAAAGTAAATTCCTCATTCAAGCCTTCCTCAACGTATCGCATCAGAAGCCCATCCAGTTCCCTATTGACGGAAGAAACAGATGGTAATATAATAATTTAAAATCAAACAAAAAGTATGAAAAGGAGGCAAATATGAACAAAATAGTTTTTCTCCCATTGGATGAGCGCCCATGCAATTATCTGTACCCTGAGTATATCGGAAAAATCAGCGGCAGCCATGTGGTCCTGGTTCCCAGAAACCTGATGGGGGATTTCAAGCGCCCGGCGGACATCGAAGGGATTTGGGAATGGACCCAAAAAGAAGCCGAGGATGCATCCGTGCTGATTGTTTCCATGGATTTATTTTTATATGGCGGAATCGTACCATCCAGGCTGCATCATTTTTCGGAGGAGGAATGTGTGGAAAGGATGGAGCGCTTAAAGCTTTTGAAAGAAAAGAACCCCAGCCTAAAGATTTACGCTTTTCAGCTCATCACAAGGGCTCCTGCAAGGGATGGAAGCGGGGAAGAGCCCGACTATTATGAGAATTACGGATATCGGATTTTCAGGTACGGCGTACTTCGCGATAAAGAAAATCTGCTGCTGATATCGGAAGAGGAACGGGCCGAAAAGGCAAGAATTGAGAAAGAGGTGCCGAAAGAGGCGCTGGATGATTTTTTGAACCGGAGAAAGGTGAATTTCAATAACAATAAGCATTCTATCGACCTGCTGGCGGAAGGGGTTCTGGATTTCCTGATTATTCCGTTGGACGATTGCAGAGAAAACGGATATGCGCCGGCGGAGCGGAGGATGTTGGCATCCTATGCCAGGAGCAAGGAGCTGTTTTCTAAAGTTTACTTCTATCCTGGGGCGGACGAAACGGGATGTACCCTCTTGGCGAGGGCGGTGAACGGAACAGGGCCGAAGGCGCCGTCGGTATATGTGGATTATTCTTCCATAAGGGGAAAGTACCAGATTCCGTCTTATGAGGACAGAAGCATCGGGGAAACGGTACAGTATCAGCTGCTGGCAGCCGGATGCGGGATTGCGGAGACTTCGGCGGAGGCTGACGCGGTGCTGGTGGTAAACCCGCCTACTGCATTCAGCCTGCGATTGGAAAAAGAGCTGGTTACCGATGAGATTTTCCTGGAGAGCGAGAGGAATTTCCATGCCCTGGTGGAAAGGATGCGCAAATATATAAGCAGGGGGCAGATTTGCGCGGTGGCGGACTGCGCGATTCCCAACATGGCGGACCGGGCATTGATGCAGTTTTTGTATGAGCAGGATTTGCTGGACAAAATCGACGCATATGCGGGGTGGAATACTTCATCCAATACCCTTGGAACCGTAATCGCACATCTTAGCGCCTGCCATTCCGTAAAGGGAGGAGAAAAATCTCCCGTGTCCAAAGAATTCCTGTTTTTCCGGTATCTGGAGGACTGGGGTTATATGGGGGAAGTGAGAAGAAAGGTGACCGAAAGGCTGTCGGAAATCGATCCGCATATCCATGCCCTCAATTTGGGCGATAAGGAACCGGAAGTAAGGAAAATAGTGAAGGAAAAGCTGGAGGAATTCCAAAGGCATTATTTTCCGAAGGAAACCTGGAATTTTGATTTGCGCATGCCCTGGAACCGGATGTTTGAAATCGAAATTACAATCGAATAGGGAAGATTTTTTGCCCTGCTTTCTGTTACTGCCCGCCGTACGGCAAAAGAATAGCGTTTCAATGCTATTCTTTTGCCGTACGGCTGATTTCAAGATAATTATAAAATGTAAATTTGCTGATTCCCAGCAGTTCGCAAATATGTTCTCCCGATTTTGTAATCAAAAAAGCTCCTTTTTCGTCGAGGTATTGGATGAAATTTATTTTTTCCTCTTTGTTCATTTCGGAAACGGGCTTGCCGACTTGCTTCTGGGCCTCTGAAATTAAGTGTTTCAACAAAGAATTGACATCGGAAGCAAAAACTTCTTCATCCTGCACGGGGGAAAAATGGTTAAACTGTCTGAGAAACCCTTCGAACTGCAAAGTCTCCGTAATATCGTAATTTACGCAGATGGAGCCGATAATGTTTCCGTCATCGTCCTTCAGGTAAATGGAAGAAGAGCGAAGGATTTTCCCGTTGTTCAGCGTAGTTACATAATTATAGCGGTCCCCGTCCACAACGGAGCCCCGAAGGACTTCAAGGCCAAGATTGCTGCCGCAGCCGCCAATTTTCCGGTTGGTAATTTCGCCGTTGCGGATATCCACAATCGTACTGTTGTAATCCTTGGTAAGGTCATGGAGGACAACTTCGCATTTTGCCCCGAAATGATTGGAAATTAAGGTTAGAATCTGCTGCAGTAACGGCAATTCGTCTTGGATAGACTTCATAAATAAACCTCCTTATTGCTTTGGTAACAATGCATTTTATTATATCATTTGAAATTATATAAAACAATATTTAATGGAAAAATATTCCTCTGTCAATATAATCAGCTTTTCCCTATTTGCCGAGCGTCCGGCAGCTTTCCCCCTCCCAAAGGCTGGAGGAAAAATCGATGGAAATATCCTCGGAGGTTCCCCTTATATTTTGGAGAAGGGTATCGATTAAAAGCCGCCCTAAGAGATAAGTATCCCGGGCGATTCCCGTAACGCGCGGGATGGAATATTCCCCGGCGGAAAAATGGTCGCAGCTGGCGATGGAAATATCATAGGGAACGGAAAAACCTTTGTCCCCGAAAGCCCGGATGGCGCCTATGGCCACGTTGTCATTGGCGGCTATAACCGCGGTGAAAGGGCAGGATTTTTCCATCAGGGAAAGGGCGGCCTGGTAGCCGTCCTGGGAATAATAATCGGTAAGCACGACCAGATCCGGCTGGGAATCCAACCGATGCAGATCTAGCAGTTTTTTGTATGCGGCCAGCCTCGTTTCCGTAATCCGCACCCCGGCATTCCCCCCGATAAAGGCGATATTCCTGTGCCCCAGGGAATAAAGGTAGTGGAAAAGGGTGGTCACGCCGGAGCCGTTTTCCGGATCTAGAAAGTGGCAGGGGCTTTCCGGTATGGGGTGCCCCATAACGACTACGGGCAGGCTGTCGCCAAGCCGGTTCAGCGCCTGGAGGTAGGAAGGGGAGGGGGACGCCAAGTCTATCTGCCCGCCCAGAACCAATACCCCGTCCACCCTGTATTGTATCAGCTTCTGAAAATATTCCTCTTCTTCGGGCTCCTTCCGGTTCTGCTGGAAGGAAGTGTTATAAAGAAGTATGGTATAGCCGTTTAAGGTGGCTTCCTTTTGGATTTCCAGGAAAAGGGAATAAAAATAGGGGTTGGAAATATCGGGGATTACGATTCCCAAAGTCATGGTCCGCCCTAAACTTAAGCTTCTGGCATTGGTGTTAGGGGTAAAATTATATTTGGCAATAACCGCTTCGATTTGCTGCCTCTTTTCATCCGAGACAGTTACGGTGCCGTTGAGGTAACGGGAGACGGTGGCCATGGATACGTTGCTTTCCTGGGCTATTTGTTTAATCGTTATATTCTCTTTCATGGAATCACCTTAAAAATATCTGTTTGTTTCATTATAATATGAAAAAAATAAAAATGCAATGAAAACGCTTGCAAAAAAATAAATTTTGTATTTTCGAATAAAACAAAATATAAGTTTTAAAAATTAAATATTTTGGATTGACATATAAATAAAAGTGTGATAATGTCATATTTATGAAAGCGCTTTCATAAAGGTGTACGGATAAAAGGAGAAGATTGAAAATTAAAAATTTTCAATCCCAAGTTTGTGTCTGCGCGGCATCCACAAACTTGACAAACGCAAATGAATTTGAGCGCAAAAAGCCGCGCAGAAATGGGGTTAAAAATGGAATCATATATCGGTATCGACTATGGCGGCACGAAACTTTTGATCGGGGAAGTGGATGGGGAAGGAAGGCTTCTGTCCAGCATGCGTTTTGAGACGGGAAAGAGAAACCAGGGAGAAATTGCCGGACACCTGATGGAATGCCTGAAAGCCTATAAAGAAAAAACTTCCTTTGAAGGCCGGGTGCTGGGAGCCGGGGTAGGGATTATAGGAATCAGCGATTACAGGGAAGGAATCTGGCGTTCCATGAACCACGAACCTGGGGAAGACATTCCGTTAGCTTCCATGGTCTCGGAAGTTTTAGGCGTTCCGGCGGCCGTAGATAATGATGTAAGGAGCGCGACGGCGGCGGAACTTTTGTGGGGATGCGGCAAATACAGCAGGGATTTTATCTATCTGAGCGTGGGAACCGGGCTGGCGGCAGGCATGGTGGTTGACGGCAGGATCATAAGAGGGGCCAACCAAAATGCAGGGGAAATCGGCCATACCACGGTGCGGGGCAGCGGGGATAAAATTTGCCTGTGCGGAAGGCATGGGTGCGCGGAACTGTCCGCTTCCGGCTCGGGCATTTCCGGAAATGTGAAAGATTGGATGGACGGATATTCCACGGAGCTGGTTTTGGAAAAAGAAGATAAGCCCGTGGATGCAAGGGAAGTGTTCCTCCTGGCGAGAAAAGGGGATGCTTTATGCAAAAAGGCGGCCGATACGGCGGCAGCGGCGCTTGCGGAAGTAATCGGGAACCTGGTGCGCACTACCGACCCGGATACGGCGGTGCTTGGCGGCGGCATTATGCAGGACGAATGGTTTTTCCAACAGGTAAAAGAAAGGCTCCACCCAGTTACGATACGGGGGGTAAAAAACGGCATACGGCTTTCGGAACTGAAGCCGGGGCAGGCAGGAGTGATAGGGGCGGCTGCGGTAGGGAAGCTGCACCGGGAAAGCATGGGGAATTCGCAAAGATGAGCAATTTTAACAACGCACAAAGGCTTGGCAAAGCTGAGCGGAAATGGGGAAAGAATGAAAATAACAGTAATGGAAAATGAAAGAAAATTTGACGAAGCTGCGGCATGGAGAATCATAGGGCAGATGCTGCAAAAACCAAACTCTGTCATCGGGTTTTCCACAGGGCAGACGACGGGGAATATGCATGCCATCGTCAGCGAGATTTACAGGCTGCATCCCTTTGATACGTCGGAAGTGACGGTTTTCAATGTGGATGAACTGGCAGGGCTTCCAAGAAGCTATGAAGGGAGCTGCTATGCCATGATTAAACGGCAGATATGTATTCCTCTGGAAATCCCGGAGGAGCGCTTTATCATGCCCAGGACGATGGACATCGATTACGGGAAAGAGTGCGCCTGGTTTGAAGAAGAGATAAAGAAAAGAGGGGGAGCGGATCTGCAGATGCTTGGCATCGGGTGGAACGGGCATATCGGCATCAATCAGCCGGGAACGCCTTTCGGCAGCGATACCCAGCTGTGCCCCATGGACGAACGGTTTGAAGCGAAGGTGAGGAGCGAAGTGGACGTGCCCGAGTCCTGCGAACTGGGAGGCCTGACTTTGGGGATTAAGACCATTATGCATACGAGGAAAATCGTATTGATTGCAAAAGGAAAACAAAAGGCGGAGATTATCAAAAAGGCGGTACAGGGGCCGGTGACGGAAGATATCCCGGCCTCGGTCCTTCAGCTTCATCCTAACTGCGAAGTGCTGCTGGACGCGGATGCGGCATCGCTGCTCTGATTGGGGAAGGGTTTGGGTGAATGGGATGAGAAAAGAGTTCAGGGAAGAATTGGTCAAAAGCGGCTGGATACACCGTCCTCTTCCGGTAAAATGGGAAGACAGCATGGATGCGGAAAGAAAGGGCAGGAAGGTGGCCGCCAGAAGAACGGTGTGGCCGGGGGAGGCCGGAAGGGATTTTATATGCCCGGAACAGGGGGAGTGCCGGGCTCTTTCCCGCGTGCGCTATGCGAACGGCATCCCAAAAGAAGAGAAATACCTGGAAATGGAAGGGGAATTAAGGAAGGATTACTGGCCCGAAGGGATGCCTCAGGATGGGGACTGCGCCTATTACGGAAACCTTAGGGCGGTGCTTTGCCTGGAGGGAGAGGACTGGTCGGGCTACAACCGGCTCCGCTTCCAGGTGCGCCCCGCCTGCAGAGGGCTTCATACGGTCAGTCTGTCCGCATGGGTAAAAAACGAAGGGGCCGAAAAGGTGCCGGATGCTTTTGGCAGGACGGGCCAGCATATGATGAATCTGGAAAACGACGTATGGAACGACTGTATATGGGAGTTTTCTTCCATGGCAAGGGACTGTATATCCCAGTTGGAATTCAGGTATCGGATGAGCGGCAGCGATACGGGGTTTGGCGAAAAGGCTGTTTTTGCAATCAGGAATATTGTTTTGGAAAAGACGGAAGAAGAGAAGTGCCAGGGCTGGGAGCCGGAAAAGGGGGCTATTTGCCATGATTTTTGCGGATATTTCCCGAAAGAGCCAAAAACGGCGGTTACGGACAGGACGGAAGGAAGCTTTTGCGTGGTGGAGGCGGAGACAGGAAAGGCGGTGATGGAGGGGGAAATCAAGACGGCGGAGTTCTCGGGAACCGCTTTCGGAGTCATGGATTTTTCACCGCTGGAAAAGGAAGGGGGATACCGGCTTAGGATAAATAATCAGGAGACCGGGGAGTTTCAGATTGGAAAAGACTGGGCGGAGGAAATGATTTGGAAGGGGATAAATTTCCTGTTCTGCCAAAGGTGCGGGCATCCTGTTCCCGGAAAGCATGGGCGCTGCCATACGGATTGTTATGGGGTGCATGAAGGGGAGCGGGTATCCTATGGCGGGGGATGGCACGATGCCGGGGATATGTCCCAGCAGACGGTGCAGACCGCTGAAATTACCGAAGCTTTGTTCCGGATAGCAAGGAGCCATAAAGATAATACGGCATTGTATGAAAGGTGTATGGAAGAGGCATGCTGGGGCCTGTCTTTCCTACTGGGAACGAGGTTTGGAGACGGTTACCGGGCCACCAGCCTGGGGCTGATACGGTGGACCGATTTGAAGGAGGGGAATCATGACGATGCGTCCAATGTCCGGGTTTTCAACCATGGAATAGACAATTTCATTTGCGCGTGCGCGGAAGCCGTGGCGGCCGATGCGTTGTGGGAATATGATAGGGAAAGCGGATGGGCGGCCCTGGAAGCTGCAAAGGAAGACTATGGGTTCGGGATGGAAAGGTTTTTGGAATATGGGTTTGAAATGCCCATTATGTGGGAGCATACCTATGGTTCTTCCTCTTCCCTGTGCTATGCCGTCATAAGCAAATGCGCAGGCCTGCTGTATGAAGCGACGAAAGAAGAGAAGTACAGGGAGGATTTGTGCCGATGGACCAGGAAGCTTCTGGAATGCCAGGAGACGGAAGGGCAGTTGGGAGGATTTTTTTACCGGGATGAAACAAAGGAACATATCGTGCATTTTAACCATCAGGCCAGGGAAGGGTATTTTGCTGATAGCCTGATTGGGGCATGCCGCCTGTGCGGGGAGGAAGAAGGGCGCAGCGCCTTTTTGCGGGGGCTGGAACGGTACGGAGACTATTTTGACGTCTTGATAGGGCATGCCTCCCCTTACGGGATGATGCCTGCGGGGTTATATAGCAAAAGAGAGGCGGAGCAGGAAGAAGTTTTTGGACGTATGCACTTGCTGTCTGATTACGGGCAATGTAAGGGAGACTATCTGGAACAGGTGGAAAAGGGGAGAAGGATGGGGGAAGACTTGTATCTGCGGCAATTTCCCGTCTGGTTCTCCTTCAGGGGCAACACCGGCGTACAGCTGTCCATGACCCAGGCGGCCCTGGGGATTGGGGAATATTTGGAACGGCCTTCCCTGGTCTGGGCGGCTGCGGAGCAGATTCACTGGCTGAACGGGAAAAACCCTTTTGGGCAGTCGCTGATGACGGGCAATGGGAAGCGATATGACTTTTTTTACGCTGTATTTCCGGGAACATGCGTAGGGCAGATTCCGGTGGGGGTTCAAACTAAAAAAAATGAAGATTTTCCGTACTGGACGGCTGGAAACCAAGCCACACATAGGGAAGTATGGACAACATGCACTATAAAAATGATGGATATTTGCGCCGAATTGTTGAAATATTAGAGTAAAATAACGAAAAAGAAGTGCGTAGATAGAAAGAAAAGATAAAAAGTGTGGAACTATTTTACCGGTTCAAAATTTTTTTTGGGATTATTTTAATAAAAGGGGTTGCAATCATACAAAAAGTATGATAATATTGCAAATACAAGAAAGAAATACAGATTAAAACTGACAAAAAGTAAGACAAGGAGGAGAAAGATGAAAAGAAAGTTAGTTGCAGGACTTTTGGCAGTAGTTTTAACTTTAGGCACATTGACAGGATGCGGCAGCTCCGGGAACGCAGGCGGAGAGACAGCTCCGGCAGCCGCTGATGAAAGCACAGATGCCGGAACGGAAGAAGCTGCGGACACCGCAGGGGATACTGCAGAGGCGGAGAGCAGCTCCGGGGAAAGGGAAAAAGTAGTATTTTGGTATTCCCATACAAATGAAGAAGGGAAAGCCTTCGAAGAGACGATTAAAGCTTTCAACGAGAGCCAGGACAAATACGAAGTGGAAGGCTTAAGCGTTATGGATAAGCAGAAGATTATCGTGGCATTGGCAGGGAGCGAGGCCCCTGATGTGGTGGAAGTGTCCAACCAGGATATCATCTCTTATGCGAATTCGGGCCTGGTAGAATCGATCAGCGATATGGCGGCGGCTGACGGATACGACTTAGGCAGCATTTATTCGGCTCAGGCGCTGGATTCCAATACTCTTGAAGATGTGGTATACGGAGTTCCGTTTGCATCCCAGATTATCCAGATGTTCTATAACAAAGATATTTTGGAAGAAATCGGATATTCGGAACCTCCTAAGACCATGGAAGAGCTGTACGAAATGGCGGAAAAAGCTACGGAAGTGGATGCGGACGGAAACATTACCCGTCTCGGATATCCTCTGTTCCCGCTGGCAAGCGCAAGGCAGGAACTGATTTATGCATTCGGCGGAAGATGGTGGTCGGAAGACGGACAGACATTGACTCCGGACGATCCGCTGATTCTGGACAGCCTGAATATGAATATGAAATTCCGCGAGAAATACGGCGTGGAAAAGGTACAGGCCTTTGTGGCTTCCGCAAATACCAACCGTTACACGGAAAACGATATGTTCTTTGCAGGGAAACAGCTGTTCCGTTTCGATGGACCGTGGCTGGCTACTATGGCAGCTGACTGGGGCCCGGATGTAAACTACGGCGTAGCGCTGATACCGGGTACGGAAGCAAATCCTGATTTGCTCGGCTCCAGCCGTTATGAGACAAACAGCCTTGGCATTCCGGTAGTGGCAAACAATAAAGAAGGCGCATGGGAATTCGCAAAATTCTTTACCAATTCCGAGGCGACAAAGGAAACTCTGATGGCAATCGGAAACCTTCCTACTACTTTGGACCTTTATGACGATCCGGACATTCTGGGCATGCCTAACTTTGAAGTGTTCGTAGAAGCCCTGAAGACGGAAAACGGCGTTCAGTATCCGAAGATTGCTGATTTCGCTAAATATACATCTTTGATAGAAGAATATCTGGATTATGTATACAACGGCATTAAGACCCCGGAGGAAGCAATGGCCGAGCTGGCTGAGCAGGCAAAGATGCTTCAGTAAACATAATAAGAAGCGAGCGTTAAGAAAGATTTAAGTGCAGAAATCTTAGTATAAATACTTACGGTAATTGGTAACTTGTTATGCGGAGTATATATTATGAGGTTACTGAATGCCTCATAATATATACTCTTTTTAACGTCAGGAGGTTTTAGATGAATAAAAAAGTAGGGCAAAAAAAGAAGCAATATAGCCGCCGGGATAACATAAACGGTTTTCTGTTTGCGCTGCCCTGGATTATCGGTTTCACATGCTTTAGCATTATTCCGTTGCTCACATCCTTCTATTACAGCTTTACGGAATTTAACCCGGTAAAAGATCCTGTGTGGGTAGGGCTTGATAATTTCAAGTATATTTTTAAGGATCCGCTTGTTTTTAAGAGCTTAAGGAATACTTTATTTATGGCTTTTGTATCCACGCCTGTAAACCTTTTTATCGCGTTGCTGTTGGCATCGTTGCTTAACAGGAGCTTTAAGGGAAGGGGCGTGGCCAGGACTATCTTCTTTATGCCGTCCATCATTCCTATGATTGCCGCAACCATGGTATGGATTTGGATGTTCGACCCCACTTATGGTTATATCAACAGGGTATTGGGGATGTTCGGCATTACCGGCCCGTCATGGCTGATGAATCCGGCTTATACGAAATGGGCGCTGGTGCTGATGGGAACATGGTGTACGGGAACTACTATGCTGATTTGCCTGGCCGCCTTGCAGGATGTGCCCAAAAGCTATTACGAGGCGGCGGAAATCGACGGGGCAGGCACGGTGCAGAGGTTTTTCAAGATTACCCTTCCCTGTGTGGCGCCGGTGCTCGTTTATCAGGCGATTCTCAATATTATCAACGCTTTCCAGTATTTCACCCAGGTATACGTTATTATCAATGCCAGCAGCGGCGCAGGATCCAGCAATGCGGGGGGCGGTCCGGCAAACTCCATTTTGATGTATCCCCTGTACTTGTTTAATACCGCTTTCTCCTTTATGAAGATGGGAAGGGCTTCCGCAATGGCATGGATTCTGTTTGTTGTGATTAGCGTTATGACCTTCATTATGATTAAAGTTACGAGGAAGGTTTCGGAAAATGGAGCAGGAGATGAGTAGCAGCTGCGAAATGCAATGCAATACATGGGAGCATGTATGGGAGCATGCATGAAATATGGCAGATTATAGAAAGGGCATGGTATTTAGTATGAAAAAATCCAGTGGATACTATAAAAAGAATATAAAGAAAATTCCAGTGACAGTCCTGATGCTCGTCTTATGCGTAATCTTTTTGTCTCCGTTTCTTGTTATGCTGACGACTTCTTTAAAGACGAACGCAGACGCATTTCAGCTGCCTGTCAAACTGTGGCCGAGAAAGGTAGTTTGGAGCAATTACCCGGAAGCGATGGAACAGATACCGTTCCTGCTGTATTTTAGGAATACGATTATCATCACCGTCTTTTCCGTGGCGGGGCAGCTTCTGTCCACTCCTTTGATTGCCTATTCCCTGGCAAAAATCAAATGGCGGGGCGCAACGTTGATTTCCAGCCTTATTATGGGAACAATGATGATTCCGTACACAGTAACGATGATTCCATTATACCGGATATGGAATAATCTGGGGCTGACCAATACATATTTGCCTCTCATTATTCCTATGTTCTGCGGAAGCCCGTTTTACATTATCATTATGCGCCAGTTCTTTACCGGGCTGCCGAATTCCCTGATGGAAGCGGCGAAAATCGACGGGGCCAGCGAATTCAGGCGTTATATCAGCCTCGCCCTGCCTCTGTCCAAACCGGCCCTTACGACGGTAGGAATCCAATCCTTTATCGCCGCATGGTCCGACTATCTGGCACCGTTGATTTATATCAACAAGACGGAAAAGCTTACGTTGTCCTTAGGGCTCCAGCAGTTCCTGGGAACCTTTTCCACGGACTGGACCCATTTGATGGCGGCGGCGACGTTGTTTGTAATACCGGTTATTATTTTCTTCCTGATTTTCCAGAAAAACTTTGTGGAAGGAATTTCCACTTCGGGCTTAAAGGCATAACGCGCGGCGGAAAATGCCTTGAAAACTATTTGAGGTTTGGCGCATTGCGGAAATTTGCGCTATGCGCTAAGGTCTCCGGACTTTGAAAGGAGCACGGTTAAAAGCATGAAAAACAGAATCGATTTAAACGGAATATGGGATTTGGATTTCCCGGGCATGGAAAAGACCGTGAAAGCCCATGTGCCGGGCAGCGTCCTGGCGGAGATGCTGGAAAACGGCATGGCGCAGGACCCTTACTGGCGCACCAACGAGTATCAGGTAAGGGAGCTGTTCCGGGAGGATTACAGCTACAGACGCAGCTTTGAGATTCCGAAGGAAGCCCTGGAAGCGGATGAGCTCTGCCTGGTATTTGAGGGAATTGATACCATAGGGGATATTTATTTGAACGGGGAACTGTTGGGGAAGACAAAGGATATGCACAGGATCTGGCGGTTCGATTTAAAAGGCCGGGCGCAGGAAAAAAATGACCTGAAGGTTTATCTGCACGCCCCCATACAATATATAGAGGAAAAACAGGAAGGCAGCGATATCACTTATTCGTCCACCGGTTCCATGCTGGGAAACGGGGCGCTGCGGAAAGCCCATTACATGTTCGGATGGGATTGGGGTCCCCAGCTGCCGGATGCGGGAATCTGGAGGAACGTATATGTGGAGTATGCCAAAGGGGCCAAGCTGGAGGATGTGTATATTCGCCAGCACCATAAAGGATGTTCCGTTGCCTTGGAAGTGGAGTGCCCGGTCCGCATTTTCGGGAAAGGGGATGCGGAAGTGACGGTACGGGTGACAGCGCCTGACGGAAAGGCGGAGGAACGTTCGGTACAGGGAAGGGATGACAGTAAGGTATTTGTGGAAATCGAAGAGCCCGCCCTGTGGTGGCCAAACGGATACGGGGAGCAGCCCCTGTATACGGTGGAAGTATTGCTGAAAATGGATGGCCGTATTCTGGAAAGCGAAGAATACCGGATTGGCCTTAGAACCGTCACCGTGAGCACGAAGGAGGACCAGTGGGGGAATGAATTTGCCTTTGTGGTAAACGGGCAGAAGATTTTTGCCATGGGGGCAAACTATATTCCGGAGGACAATATATTGCCCAGGCTGTCGAAGGAGAGGAGCGAACGCCTGATTAGGGATTGCGCGGCGGCGAACTTTAACTGCATCCGCATCTGGGGCGGCGGCTATTATCCGGAGGATTATCTGTACGAAGCCTGTGACAGATACGGCATCCTTGTATGGCAGGATTTGATGTTCGCCTGCAACGTGTACGAACTGGATGATGAGTTCGAGGAAAATATTCTGGCGGAAACAAGGGATAACGTAAAACGGCTTCGCCATCATGCCTGCATGGCCCTCTGGTGCGGCAATAATGAAATGGAGTGGCTGTGGGATGGGGGAGGCCGCCTGAAAGGGCACCATCCCAGATATAAAGGGGATTATATTAAAATATTCGAGATGCTCCTGCCAAGGGAAGTGAAGAAATATGACGACCAGACCTTTTACTGGCTCTCTTCTCCCTCTTCCGGGGGAAGCTTCGATAACCCCAACGATTGGAACAGGGGGGATAACCATTATTGGGATGTTTGGCACGCCAACAAGCCGTTCACGGAATACAGGGCTTTCCATTTCCGCTTCTGCTCCGAGTTCGGTTTCCAGTCTTTCCCTCATAGAAAAACACTGGAAAGCTTCAGCCTTGAAGAAGACAGGAATATTTTCAGCGAGGTGATGGAATCCCACCAGAAAAACGGGCAGGCCAATACGAAAATCTTTTCCTATATTTCGGCATATTATAAGTATCCGAAGGATTTGGAGAATATCGCTTATATTTCCCAGATTCTCCAGTTAAAGGCCATTCAGTACGGCGTGGAACATTGGAGAAGGAACTGGGGAAGGTGCATGGGCTCCATTTACTGGCAGTTAAATGACTGCTGGCCGGTAGCGTCCTGGGCCAGCATTGATTATTACGGCCGGTGGAAGGCGCTTCACTACGGGGCGAAACGCTTCTATGGCAGATATGTTGCCAGCGCCTGCGAGGAAGAGGAATTCAGTACAAAAGTGACCTACCATGTATTAAACGAATCCTTCCAGGAAAGGGATGCCGTCCTGGAGATTGCCCTTCTGGACAGGGATTTTGGCGCGCTGTACCGGGAGGAAAGGCCGGTGCACTCCGAAGCCTTCGAGATGAAAGGGGTATGGGAAGTGGACTTTGGGGAATGGATAGACGGCGAAGAGCAAAAGAAAAAAGTATTTGCCAGATACCGTCTCCTGGAAAAGGGAATATGCGTCAGCACGGGCGTGACCATGTTTGTAAAGCCGAAATATTTCCAGTACCGGCTGCCTGCCTATGAGGTAAAGGTGGAGGAAGAAGAAAGTTGTTTTGCGATTTCCGTAAAGGCGGATACCTTCGCAAATTATGTGGAGCTGTATCTGGAAGAGGAAGACTGCGTATTCAGCGACAATTTCTTTGATATTACGGATGAGGAAGGCGTCGTCGTTACCATACCGAAGGAAGAATTTTCCGGCTCTGTGACGGCGGAGGATATAGCTGCCGGATTACGGATAAAGAGCGTGGCGGAGAGCTTTTAAAGTAAAGGAAGGGGGCGTAGTATGAAAACGGAATGGATGGAACAGTTGGAAACTCCATGTATCGTAATCGATATGGAGAAGGCGAAAGAGAATATTGTACAGATGCAGCAGGAGACGGAAAGGTGGGGATGCAGGTTAAGGCCCCATATTAAGACCCATAAGATGCCCATGTTTGCCAGGATGCAGATAGCGGCGGGAGCATCGGGGATTACTTGCGCTAAAATCTCGGAAGCGGAGGTGATGGCGGAAGGCGGGCTGGACGATATTTTCCTGGCTTACCCGCAAGTGGGGGAAGTGAAGATTAAAAGGGCTCTGGCTTTAGCGAGGAAGGTGAAAAGGCTGATTCTGGCGGTGGACAGCATGGAATGCGCCCTCCCTTTGAATGAGGCGGCCAAGGCAGCAGGCCTGTGTGTGGAAGTGCGCATGGAAGTGGATACCGGGGCAAAAAGGACCGGGGTGATCAGGGAAAAGGCTGTCTGGCTGGCAAAGGAGCTGGCTAAGCTGTCCAACTTGAACCTGACGGGGATATATACCTTTAAGAGCCTGGTTTATAAGGATGAGCCCACCCAGGATAAAGTGATTGCGGGAAAAGAGGAAGGGGAACTGATGGAGCAGGTTGCCGGAGATATTCGGGCCGCAGGCATCGAGCTGAGGGATATCAGCGCGGGCTCCACGCCTACCGGCATCGAGGTGGCGAAAACAGGAAAAGTGACGGAAATCAGGCCGGGAACCTATATTTTTAAGGATTATATGCTGTGCAAGGAAGGGGCGGCCGTTTTCGATGAGATTGCGGTGCGCTATTATGCTACGGTTGTCAGCGTTCCCTGCAAGGAATATGCGGTGATTGACGGGGGAACGAAAACATTCCCCATGGATATTCTTCTGGATACGGAGCCTTATCATTATCCGGGCTATGCTTTGGTTGAGGGAAACGAGGACTTGCAGCTTAGGAGAATGAACGAGGAACATGGAATCCTTACCAGCAAAAAAGGGGATACCGGATTAAAAGTAGGGGATAAAGTGGTCCTCGTTCCCATCCATGTATGTACGGCAATCAATATGCAGAATACCGTATACGTGGACTATGGGGATTATCTGGAAAAGGAAACGGTAAAAGCAAGAGGAATGCTGGTATAAAAGGGTGGAAATGAGGTGGCCATGAGATATATAATTCATAATGGAAACATTTGCGACGGCTCGGGAAAGGCTTCCTACCTAGGAGATATTCTGATAGAAGAGGGAAAAATAAAGGAGATTGTTCCCAGGACCGGGAAGCCGGAAGGGCTTGGCAGGGAATTGGACGGGATGCATATCGAGGCGGAAGGGAAGACGGTAACGCCCGGTTTTATCGACACGCACCGGCATTGCGATTTGGCGGCGCTGTGTGATGAGGATTTCGGAACTTTGGAACTTGCCCAGGGGCTTACCGGCGTGGCCGGAGGAAACTGCGGTTTGGGGATATTCCCCTATACGCCGGAATACGGAAAACAGATGGCCGATTTTGTGGAGCCCTGCCTTGGGGTTTCCCCTCAGGATTTGCAGGTTGGGAGCTATAGCCGTTACATAGAGCTGTTAAAAGGAAAAGAGCTGCCCCTTCATGTGGGATGCTATCAGGGAATCGGCGCGGTGAAAGCGGCGGTGAAGGGCTATGGGAAAAGCCCCTTTACGGCCATGGAGATGGAAAGGGCCAAAGGCTATATCAAAGAGGCTATGGAGGCGGGATGCATCGGGGTTACTACAGGCATTATGTATCAGCCCGAATGCTATACTTCCAGAGATGAGATGAAGGAGCTTTTAAAAGCGGCGGCCCCTTACGGGCGTCCTTTAGCCAGCCATATCCGGGGGGAGGGGGATAACCTGGTCTCATCCGTGGAAGAAATCACAGGAATCTGCGAAGAGGCGCAAATCCCGTTAAATATCAGCCATTTCAAAGCTACCGGGATAAAGAACTGGGGGAGGAATATTCACCAGGCCATTGAAATTATTGAAAAGGCCCGGGGAAGAGGACAGGATGTGACGGTGGATTTCTATCCCTACTGCGGCGGCTCCACCACTTTGGTAAGCCTGATTCCGCCGGATATGGTGGAAGAGGACATGAACCTTACTTTCCGTAAGATGGAAACCCGGGAGGGGAAGGAAAAGCTGCGGCGCTCCATCTACAGCGAGCACAAGGGCTGGGATAATATGGTCACCGCTATAGGCTGGGAGCGGATTGTGATTAGCTCCGTTATATCGGAGGAAAACATGGAGCTGACAGGGTTGAATTTCCTGGAAGCGGCGAAGAAAAGAAACTGTGAAGAGCCAGCTTATCTCATGGCGAAGCTGTTGGCGGAGGAAGATGGAAAAGTGGGGATTATCCTCCTTAGCATGTCTCAGGAGGATGTGGATACGGTGGCAAAGCTTCCTTATTCTATGGTGATTTCGGACGCTTTGTACGGTGTCAGCGATTGCCCCCATCCGAGACTGTACGGGGCTTTCCCCAGATTCCTTCAGGATTATGTGGTAAAACGGGGCATATTTACCCTGGAAGAGGCGGTGCGGAAGATGACCTCCATGCCTGCGAAACGGCTGAACTTGGAGGGCAGGGGATTGATAAAAGAAGGCTTTTATGCAGATTTGAATATCTTTTCCCTGGAAGAGTTCAAGGACTATGCGGTATATGAAAATTCCAGGCAGTTAAGCGCAGGGCTGTCCTACGTATTCGTTGACGGCCGGATAGCGATGAAGGATAATAAAAGGCAAGAGGGGATAAAAGCGGAATTGCTGCATCGGTAGCAAGAAGCGGATAGGAAAATGGAAGGAGAGTAAAAATTATGAGAGACGTATATGAAATTATGAAGGAGTTAAACATCAAATTGCCGGAGGCACCGGCGAAAGGAGGGCTTTACAGCCCGGCAAAACGGTTCGGGGAGAATCTGGTGTATATTTCAGGCTGCGGCCCGATTATCGATAAACCGTACAAAGGCGTATTAGGCCGGGAATATGACAGGGAAGAAGGCCTGGAAATTGCCAGAAATGCCATGCTGAACGTGCTGGCCGTGTTAGAGAGGGAAATCGGCGATTTGAATAAAGTAAAACAGCCGGTGAAGATTCTTACATTTATAGCCAGCGACAACAGCTTTGAAGAGCAGCCCTATGTGGCCAACGGCGGCTCCCAGCTTTTAGCGGATTTGTTCGGCGCTGAAAATGTGCCCAGCCGTTCGGCTATCGGCGTAAATGTGCTTCCGGGCGGGATTCCCCTGGAGACGGAGGCAATTTTTGAACTAAAAGAAGATTAGTAAGAGAGAAAGGCAAGGCATTGACGTGGAAGAAAGATTTAGAGATGAGCGCCTTAGCGATGAGGAAAGAGTGGAAGACCTGGTGGGGAGGATGACCCTGGAGGAAAAGGCCTCCCAGCTAAAGCATAACGCACCGGCGGTGAAACGGCTGGGGATTCCCTATTACAACTGGTGGAACGAAGCCCTCCATGGAGTGGCCAGGGCCGGGGCGGCTACGGTGTTTCCCCAGCCCATTGGCCTGGCGGCTTCCTTTGATGACGAATTCCTGGAAGAAATAGGAGGCGTCATCGCGACGGAAGGAAGGGCGAAATATAATGAGCAGGTGAGGAAGGGAGACAGGGGCCTGTACAAGGGCCTTACCTTCTGGTCGCCCAATATTAATCTTTTCAGAGACCCCAGATGGGGGCGGGGGCATGAAACCTACGGGGAAGACCCCTACCTCACATCCAGGATGGGGGTGGCATTTATCAAAGGCCTGCAGGGAAAAGGAAAGAGGCTGAAATCGGCGGCCTGCGTAAAGCATTTCGCAGCCCATTCCGGGCCGGAGAAGGGCCGCCATTCCTTTGACAGTATAGTGAGCAAAAAGGATTTGGCGGAAAGTTATTTTCCGGCCTTCGAGGCGTGTGTCAGGGAGGCGAAGGTGGAAGGCGTGATGGGAGGCTACAACTGTATTAACGGGGAGCCGGCCTGCGGGAGCTACCATCTTATTCAGGAAATCCTCAGGGATAAGTGGGGGTTTGAAGGATATTATGTATCGGACTGCGGCGCAATTAAGGATTTCCACAAAAACCATATGATTACAAAGGATGAGGAAGAGTCGGCGGCTTTGGCATTGAAAAGCGGCTGTGATTTAAACTGCGGGGCGGTATACCTTTACGTGCTGTCGGCCTATGAGAGGGGCCTTTTGAGCGAAGAGGATATCGATAAAGCGGTGAAACATGTGATGACAACAAGGATGCGCCTGGGAATGTTCGATGCCGAGACGGAATATGATTCCATTCCTTATGAAGAAAACGATACGCCGAAGCATCATATGTCAGCGTTAAAAGCGGCGGAAGAGAGCATGGTTTTGCTGAAAAATGACGGGATTTTGCCGCTTAAAAAGGAAAAACTTAAGGCGGTGGCGGTGATAGGCCCCAATGGAGACAGCCGTGAAATCCTGAAAGGGAATTATAACGGAACTTCTACGGAACATTATACGATTCTGGATGGAATCCGGAGAGAGGTGGGAGATTCAGTCAGGGTTTATTATTCGGAAGGATGCCATCTGTATAGGGAGAACGTGGAGGCTCTGGCAGAGGCGGACGATCGTATTTCGGAGGCGGTTTCCATGGCCCAGCGCAGCGATGTGGTGTTCCTGTGCCTGGGGCTGGATGCCAGGCTGGAAGGCGAGGAAGGGGATGCCAATAACAGCTATGCAGGAGCGGACAAAATAGACCTGGAATTCCCGGATTCGCAAAAGAGGCTGATGGAAGCAGTATGCAATACGGGAAAACCGGTGGTATTTTTAATCAGCACGGGAAGCGCCATGAACTTATCCTATGCAAAGGAGCATGGAAGCGCCATACTCCAAACATGGTATCCGGGCCAGATGGGCGGTATTGCGGCGGCCAATCTGCTGTTCGGGAAAGCGGTGCCTTCAGGGAAGCTCCCGGTGACCTTTTATCATTCCGCAAAGGAACTGCCCGACTTTGAGGACTACAGCATGAAGAACCGGACGTACCGGTATATGGAAAGCAGGGCGCAGTACCCCTTCGGATATGGGTTAAGCTATGGAACGTTCGAATACAGCCGCCTGAAAGCGGAGACGGGAACGTGGGATAAGAAAGACAGGATAAAAGTAACGGTACAGGTGACCAATACTTCTTCCTATGACTGCGATGAAATTGCACAGATTTACATAAAGCTGACGGGCAGCGAACTGGCCGTTCCAAATGCCAGCCTGACCCAGTTCAAGAGGGTTTCTTTGAAAGCGGGGGAGACAAAAGAGCTTTGTTTCGAGGTGAAAACGAGCTGCTTTCAGGTGGTGGACCAGGAAGGGAACAGGCAGTGGGAGGAAACGGATACTGTGCTGTATGCGGGGGGAAGCCAGCCGGATGAGGTGAGCGTTTCCCTGACCGGAAAGAAACCTGTAGAAATAAGAATTAAGGCGGAGGATAGGTTTGCAGGATGACAGAAGAACCTGAAATAGGTACGAAAAAGTATCTTTTCTCAAACAAAGACCTGGTAAAGTTGATTCTTCCGCTGATTGCGGATCAGTTCCTGCAGGCGTTGGTAGGGCTTGCGGACTCGGTTATGATTGCCAGTGTGGGGGAGGCGGCCGTTTCGGGCGTCTCCCTGGTGGATACGCTGATGTTTCTAGTAATCAGCATTTTCTCGGCGGTGGCTACGGGCGGGGCGGTGATTGCGGGCCAGTATCTGGGAAAAAATAACGAAGAAATGGCCTGCAAGGCGGCCAATGAGCTGCTGAGTTTTATTTTAAAGGCATCCTTGACAGTGACGGTTCTGGCATATTTGGGGAGAAACCTGATGATAAGGACGATTTTCGGGAATATAGAGCAGGATGTGATGTACAACTGTAAGGTTTATATGATAATTGTATTTGCATCGATTCCCATGATTGCCCTGTATAATGCAGGCACATCCCTTTACCGCGCCATGGGGGATTCCGCCCTTGCAATGAAAATATCACTGCTTATGAATGGGGTGAATATAGGGGGGAATGCCCTGCTGATATATGGGCTCCACAGGGGGATTGAAGGGGCGGCGATTCCCACAGTCCTTTCCAGGGGGCTGGCCTGCGGGCTGATTCTCTTTTATCTGGACCGGCCGGGGAACAGGATTCATATTTACCATCCTTTTTCCTTGAAAACCCAGTGGATGCTTTTGAAAAAAATCCTGTATCTGGGAGTGCCTAACGGATTGGAGAACAGCATGTTCCAGCTGGGGAAAATCCTAGTGCTCAGCGTGGTTTCCAGCTTTGGAACAGCATCCATTGCGGCCAATGCGGTGGCCAATAATATCGCCTCCTTCGCCATCCTTCCGGGGCTGGCCATGGGGTTTGCCATGCTTCCGGTAGCCGCCCAGTGTGTAGGGGCGGGGGATTTTGACCTGGTCTCCTATTATACGAAGAAGCTTATGAAGGCGGTTTACATTTGCCTGTTGATATCCAATGCGATAGTGGTGCTGCTTTTGCCCGTTATCATCCGGGCTTACGGGCTGTCAGAAGAGGCTGGGGGCTATACTTACCGGATTCTGATTTTTTACTGCGGCTGCGTGGTGACTATCTGGCCGCCGTCCTTCTTCCTGCCCAATACCCTCAGGGCGGCCGCGGACGTAAAGTTTACGATGATTCTTTCGGTTATCTCCATGTGGATATTCCGCATCGGATGCAGCGTGGTATTTGCCGTGCATTTGAATATGGGAGTGTTCGGGATATGGGTAGCTATGGGGGTGGACTGGCTGTTTCGGGGAATCTGCTTTACGGTCCGGTATAAAAGGGGGAAGTGGAAGCATATGTCTGTGGTGTAGCAAAAGTGTTCTCGCTTCGGAGGAAATGCAGGAACAAACAAAGGCTGAAACGGCATCGCAGACAGACTAAGAAATGCTTCTGAAACTGCTTGCCAATCCAGAGATGGCGGCGTTGTTGAAAACATTAGCGAAAAATTTGTAAGGCTTAGAAAGGCAATCTTTTTATAGGTTGCCTTTTATTGACTGATTTTTCAGCGAATCAAATTGAAAAAATAAGTCTTTCCTTTAGACAAAAGGTTACAAATACCAATCTTTCTGGAAAGAGATTTTTTCAACCCTTTTTTACTGGTGAAAGTAGTTATGTTCCTTGCATTTCTGGAAAAATTTGTTGATATATGTTACACTAAGATTGAAATTAATTAAAATCTGATGGAGGAATGTGTGAATACTGTAAAAGCGGACAATAAGCGTACATAAAATTTGGTATTCCGATTTGGAATTTACTCTTAGTTTTGAGGTTCCAATCTGGCACTTCAAAATAGAAAGGACGATAAAGATGGCTGATACATAACAAACAGCCCTGACAAAGGCGAATAATGATACCCCCAAAATAAGCATTGAATCAGCAGAGACCGATATAAAAACCATGATATATGTTATCCGTAACCAGCAGGTCATGATAGACAGTGATTTAGCGATGCTGTATCAAGTAGAAACAAAGCGATTAAATGAAGCGGCAAAACGTAATATCTCAAGATTTCCAGAAAGATTCCGATTTCAACTGACGAAAGAGGAATATGAAAACTTGAAGTCGCAATTTGCGACTTCAAGTTTGAAGGATGATAATGGATATGGTGGGCGTAGGAAACTGCCATTTGTTTTTACAGAACAAGGAATCGCAATGCTTTCTGCTGTTTTGCGTAGTGATGTTGCTATCCGAGTAAGCATTAGAATTATGGACACTTTTGTGGAAATGCGGAAATATATGGCAAATACATCTTTGCTGTATGAGCGGTTAAATGCAATGGAGGTTCGCCAGATAAATTACCAAACGGAAACTGTAGGCATCATCAAGGACATCTTGCAAAGATTGGAACTGGAAACGGAGAAATAAGAAGTTCTTTGAGGTCACAATTTGCGACCTTAGAAAAATGTAAACAGCTTAAACTATTTTGGGATTCGTTGTGAAATGCAGGTATCAATCGGGAAAGGTTTTACAGCGTAGTATTTTTCTAAATTCAATTCCCTTGCTAATCGCCTGCTAAAAGGAACATCTAAAACGCCTTAAAACTAGCAGCCACAGGTCGGTACAAGATAACATTCTGAATCAGCGACAGGCAAGGAAATAGAGGGATTAGATAACACTAAGAGAGAGCTGCCTGCTGGCAAATGGTTCTACTCCTAAGGACCTGCTGATTTACCCGCCGTCAGCACTTTTGGAAGAGGAGGATGAAGAGGATGCTGGAACAGAGAAAACTCATGAAAGTATGAGAAACCTGTCCGGCATGCCGTTGACATACGGGATGCGCAGAAAAATTGCGCCGAACGGTATCTTTGAAGTGGCGGAGAACCGTTACAGCATCCGGGATGAAAAGTATACCGGAACAATGGTACAGCTTAAGACAAAGCTGGATTCGGTGATACCCATAAGGCCACGGTTATCCATACAGAACCAAAAATGAGTGGAAGGGTCAGGGGATATTTGTTAGAATGAGGAAAGACGGCAAACCGGCGGGGAAGTAGGGGAAGAATATGGAATGGGATGAAAAGCTGCAGGCAATTATTGATTACGTGGAAAATCATTTGCAGCGGAAAGAAGAAGATATCGATAAAGAGGAAGTGGCGAAAATCGCGGAATGCTCTTTCGGGTTTTTCCAAAAAGTGTTTTCATACATGAACGGCATTAGTTTTGCCGAATATGTCCGCTCCCGGAAATTGACCTTGGCGGGATATGATTTGAAAAGCACTGACTTAAAAGTAGTCGATATAAGCTATAAATATGGCTATGATTCCCCGACCTCTTTTTCGAAGGCGTTTCAGATTTTTCATGGGATATCTCCCAAAGAAGCGAGGAGCCGGGATGGGGTTTTAAAAGTAGTTCCGAAAATGCAGATAAGGGAGCGGCAGAAGTATTCATGGAGATTGGAGCAGAAAGAGGGCTTCCGGCTGGTGGGAAAGAGCATTACGGTGTCCTGTGAGCATAATATGCACTTTCGGAAGATACCGGAATTCTGGGATGAATGCCAGCGCAATGGCATATATGCGAAGCTGGTTTCCATGGATTCAGGAACCCCCAGGGGCTTGTTTGGCCTGTTTGGGGATTATGATGAACGGCTAAATGAAATGGAATATTCCATTATGGCGATATCGGAAGAAAAATTGCCCCAGGGCTTTAACGAAATATATATTCCAGAGGCCACATGGGCGGTTTTCGACTGCAGGGGGGCTGTGCCCTGGGCAATACAAAAGGGGTGGCAGTACCTTCATGAAGAATGGCTGGTCAAATACCCGTTCCGGCATGGGGAATGTCCGGAAATAGAATGGTACAGCGGCCAAAACGCATATGACAGCCAGTATTTGAGCCAGATATGGATACCGGTTATAGAAGAATGAAAACTTGACTATGCGAAAAGCTTCGGCAAAGCCGAACCACAAAAGCCGCGCAGAAAAGGGGGTAAAAATGGTACACTTAGTTTATTGCGATAATGTGGGGAAAAAGGGAGAAAAGGTATTGGATAAAATTTTGGCCGGCGAAAAAACGATGGTAGTTCGGGGGGCTGCGGGGCGGAAGATTCCCCACAGCAGAGTTTTTGAAAACGAAGAATTATATTTTATGGAAAAGGGAAGCGCTGAAATTACCGCACGGGCAAAAGTGAAGCATGTGGATAATTATGTGAAATTATCGGATGAGGAAATTTCCAAAGTGCTGGAGGACAACCAGGGGAAATTAAGCCTGACGGACAAGCAAAAAATCCGGTGGCACAAAAAATGCCTTTGCCTGGTGGAATTCTGCGACGTGGAACGGATAGCCCCTCTTGCATTTGAACATCAGGGAAATATGGACGATTGGCTTATTCTGGAAAAAATCGAAGATGTGGTTGTGGGAACAAGCATTCCTTATAATTATGAAAAGTCAAAATTTTAAAGGGGAATTTCTGTAATGGATATTGGGGGCGTCGGCCTAAAAGGCCGACGTCTTTTTGAATGCATAAAAACGGCTCCGGGCCGCGGTGGAATAGGAATAAATATTAAAAAATTTTTTATAAGATGGTATAATTTCATTTCTTAAATGGTATATGAGAAGAAATCGACAAAATAAATGAAAAAACATAAGTGGTATAGTATAATAGAATAAAAAGCAAAAATTGGTATAGTATAATTGGGATATATCTAATTATAATGCTGATTTAAATGAAAAAAACATATTGACAATTGTTGAAAATGCATATATATTTAAGGTGTTCGAACACAAAACCAATAAACCAATTTTATTTAGAGGAGGATTCCCAAATGATTAAATTTGATGAAGCGGCATACAGGAATGATTTAACAAACCAGATTGCATTGATTGAAAAGGGAGCTGCGTATGCGGAAGAAATTACCAGGCAGGGGTATAGCAATATATTCTTTGTTGCGGTGGGCGGAACAATGGCGATGATGCTCCACTTTGCGGAAATTGCGAAGCAGAAGACGAAGATTCCGGTTTATGTACAGCATGCAGGCGAATTGGTACTTACGGGCCATAGCCAGCTGACAAAGGATTCCCTGGTAATTATGGGTTCGAAATCGGGCGACACGAAGGAGACGGTTGCGGCTGCAAAATGGTGTAAGGAACAGGGCATCAGGATTGCATCCATGGTGATTGACAAAGAATCCCCTTTGGGAAAATTAAGCGATTATTATTTGCCGTTGGTAGTATTCAAGGGTGTGGAGTATGAATATCTGTCCATGTTCGGCTTGTTCTACGGCTTGCTAAAATGCAATGGTGATTTTGACGAATATGATAAATTCATGGAACAGCTGAAGAAGCTGCCGGATACTCTTGTGGAAGCGCAGACCAAATTTGATGTCATTGCATCCCAAATCGCGAAAAAATACTACAACAGAGATTATATGATGTGGGTAGGTGGCGGAGAACTTTGGGGGGAAGTCTATCTGTTCTCTATGTGTGTGCTGGAAGAGATGCAGTGGCTGAAAACGAAATCAGTGACAAGCGCAGAATTTTTCCACGGAACATTGGAACTTGTAGAAAAGAATACCTGCGTATTTCTGGTAAAAGGAACAGGTCCATGCAGAAAGCTGGATGAAAGGGCGCAGAAGTTCCTGGAAACATATACGGATGATTTGGTTGTAATTGATGTTATGGATTATATGATCCCAGGGTTGGATGAGAAGTTCATGCCGATGGTTGCGCCGATTATAAGCACAGCATTGTTAATCGGCAGGCTTGGAAAGCATTTTGAAGCAAATACGGGGCATGATTTGGACATCCGCCGTTACTATAGGCAGTTCGAATACTAAATTTGAAGCAAGCTATTTACCCCGAAATAGTCCATACGCTTTAAGGTACGGCAGTATTCGATAACCTGATGGTCTTCCGTGGATGTGATTACATTGAAATAAAAAAGTGGGCTGCCTTTTTCAAGACCCAAATGCTGCGAAGTATCGGAATCGGCATAGGTCATACCAAGGGAATAGCTGGTTCGCTGGGGATGGATATGGTATTGGTCGGACAATACTTCAAATAAAGATGGATATTCCCTGTCAAAGTCGAATTGTTCCAGTTTGGGACAGAGTGATTCGGCAATGTGTGTGGTTTCCAGCATTGCCGGATTGGAATCTATAAAACGAAGCCTCTTTAATATATAGATGGAAGAACCCGCAGGTATGTTCAGCTTTTGGCAGACATAGGGGGTTCCGGCAGTACGGTACATATTTATGACCCTACTGGAACTTCGATAACCATTTGTGGTACAGTAAGAATGAAACGAAAAATTGACTCCTGTATTGGTCCGTAACTTTGGGGGTGCAACATATGTTCCGCTGCCTTTTAAGCTATAGAGCACATGCTCGTTTTCCAGCCTTTTCACGGCTTCGCGGAAGGTGATGCGGTTTACGCCTAATATTTCGGAGAATTTACGTTCGGAAGGCAGGCGGTCATGGGGAGATAGTTGATTCTTGATGATATAATTTTCAATTTCTTCTGCGGCATAGTCGGCAGTAAGGTGCAGGAAAGAATTCATATATGCTCCTTTAGGATATTTTAAATACATATTTTTCGGCAACGGAATAAGACAGCGTATATTCGATGGCGCGTTCATTTATATCATAAATTGTGGATTTGCGCATGAAAGCGCTTGTGCCTTCCGGAATATCGAGGAGGGTAGATTGGGGCTGGCTTACCAATACCAAATCCAATGTTTGATGGCTGTAACTTAATGTAATCTCGTTGTCTTTCAGGCAGCGGTAGAGGGAAGCCTGTGAAAAATCATAATCAGCAATGTTTGGCACATAGCTTAAGGGGAGATAGGTGTACTCAATCGTGTAAGGGGTATCGTCCCCAAGACGTTGGCGAAACAGCTGATAAACCGGGGCATGTTCGTCGATATGGAATATTTTCCCGTACTTATAGCCCGCTTCTCGTATTCCGGTGTAAAAAACGTTGGTGGAAGGATGCAGCCCATTGTCTTCCAGATATTTCCTGGTGGATGTAATTGCGTTGGACGCATGAAGCCTGGGGAGCGAAACAAAAGTTCCTTTCCCTTGTCTCCGGTAAAGGAGCCCTTCGTTGACGAGTATGTCCGTTGCCTTCCGGACGGTCATGCGGCTGACCAGATAAAGGTCTGCCAGCGTGCGTTCAGGCGGAATTGGCTGACCGTAGGCATATACTCCGTTTTCGATACTGCTGCGGATAATATCATAAATATATTTTGCAGAATGATTCTGATTCATAATGCGCCTCCTGAAATATAGTTTCATTATATTAGCTGTAAAACATTTATTCAAGGAAGAAAGGAGGAAAGATTGAAAATTGATAATTTTCAATCCGGAGTTTGTGTCCGCATGGCATCCATAAACTCCATGGCACACGAAAAGCCGTGCAGAAATGAGGGTAAATATGGTTAAAATGTTATTGGCATCCCATGGGAACCTTGCTTCCGGAATGCTTTCCTCCCTGGAATTGATTTTGGGGAAGCAGGAACATACGGGAATCCTCTGTGCCTATGTGGATGGGGAAGATGATGTGGCTCCCAGAGTAAAAGATTTCATGGAAAAAATGAGGCCGGAAGAAAGCTGGATTGTCTGCACGGATTTGTTTGGGGGAAGCATCAATAATGAATTCATGAAGTATCTGGACAGGCCCAATATGCGGCTGGTCAGCGGCATGAGCCTTCCGATGGTCATTGCGGCGGCATCGGCGATGGATTCTGCCAAGAGCGCTTTGGAGGTAGAACAGGAAATAAAAGCAGCTGTTTCGGATATGGTGCATTTTTGCAGCGATATTGAATTGAACAGCCAACAGGGAGAAGACGAGGAATTTTAGGAAGGAGAAGGTAATGATTGTTAATGTAAGAGTAGACCACCGTTTACTGCATGGGCAAGTTGCAATGGCATGGAATCAAGTGCTTGGAAGCGACTGTATTCTAATCGCAAATGACAGCGTACCTGGGGATGAAGTAAGGAAAGCAGGGATTAAGCTTGCAAAACCCCAAAATACCAAGCTGGTTATCAAAAATTTGGAAGATTCCGTAAAAGCGCTTAAATTGGGCGTTACGGATAAGTACCATCTGTTTATTGTTGTGGAATCCGTATCCGACGTATATTTATTGGCAAAGGAGACGGGAATGATTAAAAAAATCACATTGGGCGGTGTAAAGTCAAGGGAGAACACAGTTCAAGTTTCAAAGGCAGTTTTTGTTACAGAAGAAGAAAAGGCTATGCTGAAAGAATTGATTGCATCCGGGATAGAAGTGGAAATCAGGCAAGTGCCAAGCGATACAAAAATCATGGCCAAAGATTTGATTTAGGGCACTTGCGGAACTGAATAGGAGGGAAAAAATATGTTACAGGCTGTTTTGCTGGGATTGGTGGCAATGATTGGAAATGCCACATTTTTGACAGGCACCAGTCTTCTGGACCGTCCGATTGTCATGTGTACGCTGACAGGATTGGTTATGGGAGATATAAAGTCAGGGATAATTATTGGGGCAATGATGGAACTCGCTTTTATAGGGGCGTTTTCCGTAGGCGGTGCGCTTCCGCCGGAAATGATTTCGGGAGGTATTTTAGGTGCTGCGCTTACTTTGGCATCGGGAAATTCGCCGGAAGTGGCTTTGACAATTGGCATTCCCATTGCATCGTTAGCATTGGTATTAAAAAATGCATGCAAGATTTTCATTTTGCCTTATTTTGTGCATAGGGCGGACCAATACGCAAAGGAAGGAAATGGGAAAGGTGTGTCCAGGATGCATATGTTAGGAGGGCTGCTTTATTTTAATCTGCCCCTTGGCTTGTTCGTGGGTACAGCCTACTACCTTGGAAACTCGGTGATGTCAACGGTGCTGAACGCAATACCTGCTTTTGTTCAGAATGGCCTTACCATTGCGACGGGGTTAATGCCTGCTCTTGGTTTTGCAATATTGGCAAGCATGATTGTGAATAAGAAAAATGTAGTTTTTTTATTCCTGGGATTCCTGTTGGCAGTTTATTTGAATATACCGGTTACGGGAATTGCCCTGTTAGGGGTGGTGACCGCATTGATTATTGTAGGGATTCAACCAACACAAATGTCCACAGCATTGGCGGGAGGTGACGAAGATGATGACTTCTGAGACAAAAGTTTTAGGAAAAAAAGATTTAATGAAAGTATTTTGGCGCTCCTTTACAATGGAGTGGACCTGGAATTATGAAAGGCAGGCAAATCTTGGATATGGTTTTGCCATGGTGCCTATTCTGGAAAAACTTTATAAGGACAAGCCGGAAGAGAAAGCGGAAGCTTTGCAGAGGCATTTGGAGTTTTTCAATACAACGCCTCATGTATCCACTTTGATATTGGGAATAAGCAGTGCAATGGAAGAGCAAAATTCTACCCGGGAGGATTTCGATACATCATCCATCAATAATGTCAAGGTAGGGCTTATGGGGCCTTTGGCAGGAATTGGCGATTCCCTGCTGTGGGGAACGCTTAGGATTATTGCTACCGGTATAGGAACTTCTTTGGCATTACAGGGAAATGTGCTCGGGCCAATTTTATTTTTTTTGATTTTCAACATCCCTCATATTATCCTTCGCTATATTTGTATGATGGGAGGATATAAGCTGGGTGCCGGTTTCCTGACAAAAATGCAGCAGGGCGGCCTCATGGATAAGGTTACATACGGGGCGGCGATTGTGGGGCTTATGTCCATCGGTGCGATGATAGCGACTATGGTTACGGTGAACATACCGTTAAGCTATGGGAGCGGGGATAATGCAATTGTCATCGGGGATATTTTAAACGGGATTATTCCGGGGATTATCCCCCTGCTGTTTACCGGCTTTATTTACTGGCTTGTTACGAAGAAGAAAATGAGGACTACAGCGGCGTTGCTCCTGATTCTTGTAATTGGGATTGTCGGGAGCATGACAGGAATTTTGGGAGTATAGAAGGGCTGGTTTGGTATGGATAAAAAAACAATGCTGGATTATGTGTCAGAGACTGCCGCAATGATGCGGGAAAATATAGGGAACAGTAGGAAATTGACGGCAGAATTGACCAGTGAATATTTAGATGGCGATTATAAGAATATCTGGATAGTCGCTTCGGGCTCATCCCATAACGGGGCAGCATGCGCAAAGCTATTTATTCAACATTGCCTGGGATGCCAGGTAAAACTGATTACTCCCTTTCAGTTTGTTCATGCTGAGCATGATGTACCGGACTGTGATATGGTAATAGCCATATCGCAGTCTGGATACAGTAAAAATACCATGGAAGCCTTGCGGGTCATCCGTTCCATAGGGCGTAAGGCAATCGCTTTGACTGGGGATTTGAAAAGCGATATAAAGAAGGATGCGGATTTGCTGATAGATTTTGGCGTAGGGGTGGAAACGGTGGGGTATGTGACGAAGGGTGTAAATGCGCTGGCTTTGTTTTTAATGCTCTTTTCATTGGAAACGGCAAGGGAAAAACATTTTCTGGATAAGCAGGGATATGAAAATCTCCGGAAGGAATTGGAGAAAGTTCCTGCAATCCATCAGCGGGTCAGGGAAGCCTTTTTACCCTTTTTTCAAAAAAATATAAAAGCCTTTACTTCCATGCAGATTGCATATGTATGCGCATGCGGTGCGAATATTGGCACGGCTATGGAAGGAGCGCTGAAAATTGGGGAAACGGTCCAGATACCGGGAATCTGCTATGAATTGGAAGAATACATACACGGACCTAACCTGCAGCTTACCCCTAACTATACAGTTTTTTTCATTGACGGGGGGTGTGCGTCGGAACGGGTTTATGAAATTTTTGACTGTACGAAGATTGTTACGGATAGAGCGATGCTTATTACGAACAAGAAAAAATATGAAGGGGAAGGCGTTTTTTGCGTTCCATTTGAGCTGCAGGAAGATTTGACGCCGCTCTGTTTCCTTCCGTTTTTCCAGATGGTCTCCTATGAGGTGACGCAGCGGCTTCACCGGTGGGAAAAGCACCCACTCCAGCTTGTAATGAAAGAAATAGTGGCGGCAAAGAGTGTAAACTATGATAAAAGCCCGCTGCGAATTGATATGCCCGGCTGAAAGGAGTATGGTTGACGTGAATCGTAAAGTGGAAGAATGCAGGAAATTATTTTTGGCAGTGCTGGGAACTTTATTCTTTGCAGGCGGCATGAATTTATTTATTGTTTCGGCGAACTTATACAGCGGTGGGTTTCTGGGAATCGGGCAGTTAGTGCGAACCTTGCTGGTGGATTTATTGGGGTTTCCGGTGAAAGGGATTGATATTGCGGGTATTGTATTTTATATGATTAATGTTCCTATATTTTTCATAGCATGGAGGGAATTGGGGAAAAAGTTTTTTGCGGTAACGATTATCTGCGTTACCATGCAGACAATTTTTTTGACTTTTATTCCCACAGGTGTCCAGATTCTCGGGGATGAGCCATTGGCTTCGGCATTAATCGGAGGGATAATCTGCGGATATGGCGTGGGGCTTACCCTAAGGGAGGGCGGCTCTGGCGGCGGGCAGGATGTGCTGGGACTGTACATGATGAAAAAAAAGAATTCTTTCAGCGTGGGGAAGCTGGCCCTTTTAATTAATGTCATCGTATATATGGGTTGCGCTTTGCTATATGATTTGAGAATAGTAATATATTCTCTTGTGTATGTTGCGGTTTCTTCTTATGTTACAGACCGGGTGCATCTACAGAACGTGAATGTGGAGGTTATGGTTATAACGAAAGCGAAAGAGGAAATTGAAGAGATTATTAAAAAATATAACCGTTCTGCCACTGTTATGAAGGGCGAAGGCAGCTATTCCCATGATAGCGTGGATGTAATATATTCCGCACTGTCAAAACAGGAAGCCAGGTCGCTGGAGCATGAGATTTCGGAAAAAAAGCTGGAGGCGTTTATGGTTTTTAAGGACGTGAACCATATTTATGGGAAGTATGATAAGCATTTATAAAAGGCTGCGGCGGAATCACCGTACGGATAAAAGGAAGCATGTGGATAAAGATACCCAGAATATAGCCGCTTCCGCTGCGGGAACCGCCAGCCACATCCCGGCTATTCCCCAGAATTTCGGCAGGATGAGCAAAAATATCAATAGCAATGCAAAAGAGCGGAGAAAAGTAATCATGCCTGAATAGTGCCCTTTTCCATATGCCGTAAGGCGGATTGCCGCGAAAATATTAAAGCCTGAAAATAAGAAACTGATACCGTATAAACGCATTCCGGACAACGATAGTTTAAAAACGATGCTGGTTTTTTCGGCAAAAAAGGTGATGGCAAATGGGGCACAAAAATAAGTTAACCCATAAATAACCAGAGGCGCTATGGCAAAGAAGCGGCAAGAATATTGTTCCAGCTTATGGCAAATTTCTTTTTTGCCGTTGCCCAGCGCATAACTGAGCAGCGGCGAGATTCCCATGGAATATCCGAAATAGACGCCGATAAACAGAAATTGGAGGTACATAATGATAGAAACTGCCGCAATGCCGTTTTCCCCGGAAAGGGTTAAGGCTGTCCTGTTGAAAACAATAGTGGTAACCGCAACGGCCAATTGGTCAATGCATTCCGAAAGCCCGTTGACCATACAGCGCAGTCCCAGCGAAAGGCGCAAATGATTTATCGTAAAACGAAGATTCTTACGGTATACTGCAAAATAGAAGATGCCGATGGCACAGGACAAAGCCAGCCCAAGCACGGTGGCCAGTCCGGCTCCTAATATTCCCATATGGAAATGTGCGACAAAAATCTGATCCAACAAAATATTCAGAATCCCGCCGGAAAATGCCGTGGCAAAACTCCATTTTGGAGAACCGTCCACCCGTATAAAATAAGTGAACAATTCTTTCCCAATTGCTGCGGGAGATGCCAAAAGCCACAGAAAACCATATATTCTGCAATTTTGCATAGTAATAGGAGTAGCCCCCAGGAATGTCAAAACCGGCGTAAAATTGCATAAGATAAGGATGGAGAATATGCACCCCATAAAAATAGAACTGACCATGCTGGCTGAAAAGGAATGGCCGGCCTTTTTTGTGTTCCCGGCTCCAATGTCAATGGCTGCAATGGCGCTTCCGCCCGTTGCAAAAGCTAATGCGATGCCTGTCAGTATATTTACCAGGGGATATACTGTGTTGATGGCTGCCAGGGCATTCGTACTTACATAACGGGACACATACGCGCCGTCAATTATAGTGTACAGTGTGTTGAACAGCGATGTCAGATAAGTAGGGATGATAAACTTTAAAACTCTGCGAAACTTGATTTCTTCCATATTTTGAAACATTGTTTTGATTTCCATCATTTACCTCATTTCTGCGCGGCCTTTTGCGCATGTCAAGTTTGTGGATGCCGCGCAGACACAAACTTGCAGAGGAAAGATTTGAAAAAACTTTCACTCTTTTCTCCATTTCTATGTTATTCTCTACGCAAAATCATTATAAAGTTTCAAGTTGCTTGAAGGTCAAGGGGGAATTTGATACAATAATAAAAAGGAGAGGGCGATGGAACAGATATTTAATATCGGGAAAATTGCAGATTTTTTTCAAATACCTACTGCTACACTTCGTTATTGGGAAGAAGTAGGATTGGTAAAACCGGCCAAAAATAAGGAAAATGATTATCGGGAGTATTCCATTGACGATTTGATGACAATTTCGGATATCCTGTTTTATAAAAATCTCGGACTCCCATTAAAACAAATTAAATCAATGGAACAGACGGATGTTTCCTATCATGAACAACTGCTGGAAAATAAGCGGGCTGATTTAGAGAATCAAAAAGCGGAAATAGATAAAAGGATTCAACGGCTGCAGTATCATTTATCCGCAATCGATACGCTTCATGAATTTGAAGAAAACCCGTTCCAGCTTACAGATATCGATACGGAGTATATTGTACCATTTGAGCTTATTGAAATTGATAAATTGAAACAGTATATTGAAAATCCATACTTGTATTCCCGCGTGCAGCATTCTGATAAAATAAGCGAGGAACACCGCGGTTTGGCAATACTTCGGAATCAAGGATGCCCGATACCGGAAGGGCAGATTTTGTGGAAAAAGACAGGAACGCAATATGTTGCCTGCCTTTTGAAAGAAGAAATTACGGATGGATTTCCTAATAATCTTCCGCAGCTTTTAAAAAAGGTGCAGTCGGAATATCATACAGGGTACATAATCAGCCGTTTCCTTTTATGTGCACAGGAGGGCGGAAAGCTTTATGACTTTTATAAAACATATATTGAAATCTTGTAATTTATATTCTCCCTTTTCGGAATGGTGTGCCTTTGAAGCACAGGCTTATAAATATACATTGTAAGTTGCATGCCGATATTTTATACTTAAATATATAAATTCAGGTTAGCAGAGGAGGGCAGTGGCTTATGCGGAAACTAGAGATAGACAAGTGGGAACGCAAAGAAATATTTGATTTTATGTCAGCTCTTTCCGACCCATTTTACACAGTATGCTTTAATATTGATGTAACCAATCTTTATGAATATACTCATAAGAAAAAGCTATCCTTTTATTATGCCCTTGTTTATTTGGCCACTCAATCTATAAATGAAGTGCCTGCATTCCTGAATGAACTTATAGATAGTGAAATAGTTGTTTTAGACAGAAGAAGTCCCAGCTTCTGCGATATTCGCAAAGGAAGTGAAGCTTTTTACATTGTAAATATGTTATTAGGAAACGATATGGATGACTTTTGTAAAAAGGCAAAAGAGGTAAGTCTTTCGCAAACATCTTTTTTCCCAAAAGATAAACCGGAAAATGAGGCATGGATTTATTTTTCGTGCATTCCATGGATGGATATTACCTGTATAACAAATGAAAGGGATTTTAACCCAGATGACACGGTTCCCCGCATAAGTTGGGGGAAATATGTATCTTGTAATGGCAGAAAGAAGCTTAATATGTCTTTAGAGGTAAATCATAGATTTATAGATGGATTTCATATCGGGCTATTTGAAAGCTATTTAACGGAAAAAATATCTTTGCTTGAATAGATTTCAGCCGGAAGCTTTGCACCGCCGCCGGATACAGGCTATGCGCATATAATGCGATAAGGCGCGGTGAGAAATATCGTGGCATAAATGAAGGGGAGCGGATACATGTCAGGAAGAAAACATATATTATTATCAGCCATAATTGGGATAAGCATGATACATCTGGCAGGCTGTGGAAGCGAATCCGACCCTGCGGGAAATCTGACAGGAAACATCGCCGCAGCCGATATGGAGAGTGCGGAAAGCGATATGCCAGAGACGGAGGCAGGTACTGCCATGTTATCGGCGGAAAAGCAGGATGAGACGGAAAGCCAGGATGGGGCGAAAAGCCAGGATGAGACGGAAAGCCAGGATGGGGCGGAAAGCCAAGGCGAGACAGAAACCCAAGATAGGACAGAAGAACAAGGGCAGGAAGAATCCGAACCCGAAACGGATGAAAGGCCCAAAGAGGCTCCTCATCTGCCCGCCACAGGCAGGGAACTGAAAGATTTCGTGCCGGAGGGCTGGAAGATTCTGGATAGCATCGAGCTGGATTTTAACCAGGACAAAATCCCCGATTATGTAGGCGTATTGGAAGCAGTCCTGATGGATGCGGACGGCTACCGGATGTATCCGGATTATCCTCGGATTCTCTTTGCTATAGCCAGCGATGGCGGGGATGGATACTTACTGGATTTTCAGGATATCAATCTGATACGAACGAGGGATGAAGGCGGCGTTTTTGGAGACCCCTATGAGCCGCTGACGGCGGAGGGAACATCTTTTACAACGCATGCCTATGGGGGCAGCGCATGGAGATGGTCGGAGGACAATACGTACGCCTACCGTGAGGGTACCTGGTGGCTGGCCTCATCGGAGGAAACTTATGGATACGGCGATTATACAACATCCTATAGTAAGGATGACTGGGAAAGCGGCGTGGGAATCAGGAAAGAGAGAAGTTCTGAATTCAGCGATATGGAGGAAAACTGGGAACCGGAAGGCGATGAATATGATGTGGTATACGAGCTGGCTTTGGACGAGCCGCTGACGTTGGAGCAGGCGGGAAAACGCTGGTGGCTTGCGCCGGAGCGGGTGACGGATTGGGAAGTGGAAAAAATTGAATATGCAAAGGGCGTGGAGCTTTCGGAGAATATGGTAAAGCTTCCGGATGAGGCATATCTGGCTTACTGCGATGAAGATTGTGTACTTTATACGTTCAATTCCAACCCGGATTCCGATAAGGCCTCCTATTGCCTTGCTATGTATTGCTGGCAGGACAGGGTATTATCCGTACTGGCAAAAGAAGAGTCGGAAATCGATTATCCGACGCTCTATAAAGGAAAAATCTATTATTCCAGCGATATCGTGGAGAAGGTGCCATACAGCATGGCGCAGGATGGAACAGAGCGGGTAACGGAAGAAGATACTGTTGGAGTGAAGCTTAATAGAATGAATCTGGACGGCACCGGGAAAGAAACAGTTTTCGAATACTGTTATCAGGAAAATGCCGGGGAAATCGTGAAAGGCAGCTTTCCCTTCTTGTCTCTAATCTATGAAATCAGCGGGGATGAGATTTTCGCGGAGGTGTATATAGGAGATGAACCCCATCCGTTTTACAGGATGAAGACCGATGGCAGCGGGCAAAAGAAGATAGGGCAGATGCCGAAGGGATAAAATTTATGGAGCCGGTGCTGCTCGAAAAAAAGGCTGCCCACCGGGGGATGGAGCGGATGAATTGGCTGCCATTCTCGAAATGTCATCTCTTATGCGGTATATATTTTGTGTAAAAAATTATCTATATTCTTTTTATGAGTATTCAATGAATCGATATTTGTGGAAATCATATCAAAAAAGCATTGCCAATAGTTATCATATCCGCCCCAATTATCGCTTTGAAATGAAAAATTAAGCAGACGGAGATACTTATCAACTTCATCACACACTTCTGCTCCCAAATCCAATGAGTATTCAGCTATGATATTGTATAAAATAAGCTGCTTGTCATGATAGCTATAAATATATTTTAAATTATCCTCGTACAAGTTCCAATGGGAATCTATCTCATCAGCTAAATCATAGCCATCAAAACTTTCTTTAAAATTATGGCTCCATAACTCATAAGCATATTGCAATATGACATGTAAATTTTCCAATGCCTTTTTTATTTCTCTACATGCAATATTTTTTCTGCTTTCGGATTTGTTTTCTGTTTTCAACAAATTATCCGTTTGATTGATAATACAGCGTTGATTATATTCAGCCATATATTTCCATGTTTTCAATAACTCAACAGGATATAGTTTTTCATCATTATCTATCATTTTTGCACAGGATTCACATAGCCAGATACCATTACTTATATCTTTCCGTTGTTCTGATGTTAAATCAGGGTCATATCGCGGACCTCCTTGGGAAGCTGCCGTTATATGTGCCGCCTGGCCTATGGATATTCCTTTATGCATATCGCTATGCGGCCCTTGCGTTTCACGCATGCAATTTGGATTGGAGCATTTTCCGCCTACCCGCTTACATAATATATTTTTTGTTTGCTGTGTAAAGTCATCCCTGTCATTCATAACTAATTTCCCTAAAATAATCTGCTGCCGTTTCTAAGTTCCATTATGCCTAATCTATTTTATCCTTTCCCATATAAAAGAAATCATCAGGGATTGCGTCTGGTGAAATGGAAGAAAAGGATGTTGGTATTTGGATTGTGCCCTTTTCCATAAAATTATGAAATATGAATTACTATTTCCGGCTTGGAAGCGGTCACCAGGATTCTGTATATTTCATGCTCCCAGGCTGTTTTCAGCCGGGCATCAGAAATGGGGATTTCTTCTATAACGGGTAGTTTTCCGCCTGCAAGCCGCATCGTTCCCAGAGAACCTATGGAAAAAACTAATTCGTCAGAAGACTCTGTGCAAACCGGTTTTTCATAAGTCATAAAGCTTAAAACAACGGTATTTTCCTGGGAAGCAAAGCTGTCCATGATGCGAATTCCCTTCCCTTTTACCAAAGAAGCCGTTCTCTTGTAACAGGAAAGCCCACACACAGGCGGATAAGCCGTGGCAATGTCCATACTGATCTCACAGACCGTATCCGAAAACTGGCAGCATACATCTTTGGCATGATATGTGGCCCCGTCTTTCTGCATGTAACCATTAATGGTGGGCAGATTATGGTAAGCGGACTGCATGGTCCAAATCTCATACCGCTCCGGAGAAAAGGTTTTTTTCGTATAACTTTCCACACCGACATCGATGAAAAGGGGCTTTCCGTTTTTATAAACTGTAAAGCTGCCGGTATCGTTGTGATTGTGGCTGTCTGCGTTATCGCCGGCTTTTACGGCGAGAAGAAGGTGGCCGTCTCTGGCAATAAAAAGTCCGGTGCTTGGATAATACATATCGGGGTAAGCGATTGTGGCCGGTTTGCCCGGGAAGGCCGCCTTGATATCTTTAGCAGCAAAACCGTTCTGAAGCCTGTAATAGAGGTTATTTTCATGCGGCAGCGTAAGGGAATCCGGCATACCGGCTTTATAATCAGCCGCAGCAAACGAAGCCATATCCATGTTTTCTGTTCTTTTTGCAAAAAGAAATTCCCGGACACCGGCCCGCCCGGCAATGGGAGAGCAGTCGGCAAAATTTACATAGTATTTATCCCCCACATGTACATTCAGAATATAAGAGGCTATATTTTTGATTTTATCCTCCTGATATAAATGATAAAAAGCGTCAGAAGATACGTTATTTAATATCTCTATAGTGTTAAACAGACATAGTCCTGCATGGCGGTAGTAAGAAGCGCCTTCGTCACAGCAACCGTCATGTCCATAGCCTTCCAGAAAATAATCGGCGCTCTGGCATGCTTTCAGGAAAACATTGCGCCGGAGTGTTTCATCGGTGTCTGTCAGGAAAGCGGCATGAAGTATATTCTGGGTACACCAGATCGTCCAGTTGTTGGTCGATTCCCCGTTACCGCCCATCCACCAGAAATGGCGGTTTTGGTACGGCGTAAAGATTCTGGTGGAAAGTTCCTGCATAATACGCTTTGTGATAAAAGGGCTTACCTGTTCCAACACATTTTTTAAAAGGTAATATGTACAGCTAAGAACAGAACCGGTTTCACAGGCAAACAGATCCAGGATAGGATTTTCCGTATCGGGAAGAGGAAGCTGGGGCGTGTCGCGGATATAAGAATTGTGGGCGGGAAGCTGCCAGGCGCTTTCGTCACAGATAGCATAAATCCCGTTGACAATGTCATCTACAAAACGACCTTTGTTTTCAACACATTCGGCAAGAACAAGCGCACCAAGCGCCTGGCGTTTGGAGAATAACTTGTCCTCGTAGCGGACGCGGTTTCCGGTTCTTGTAAAATCCTGATAATCTGTAGCTGACAGATAAGGATAAGAAAAGTGCAGATAGCGTTCACCAAGTTTTATTGTTTCCCGTTTCCAGTCCTCGTCCAAAGCTTCCCACGCTTTTCTGTCATTGTTCGAAGGATAGAGGGAAAAAGGAAAGAAAGAAGACTGATAGACGGTGGCGGTTTCAAAAAACATAAGCGTTTCCTCCTGTATGAATTAACGAAGCCCTTTTTACATTAGTATATAAGAGCAGTAATACAATGTAAATATCAAATATTATTCACATATATATTAGTCATGTGTTCAAAATCCCCCCCAAAAAAAAATTTAAAAATTATCCTATGTGTGGAAAAATTAACAAAAAGAATCTAAAAAATTCAGCATTTTCACAATGACTCTTCTGTTCCATTTATCCAGAAAACTGAACTGTTACAAGAAAACAGTTGGAATAGAAGGATTTGTTGACATATTTAACTAATTAGCATATACTTGCTATATACCAAGGAAAATAATAAATATAACAAGATGTTAAAAACGGGGGTTTTATGAAAATATTTTTGAAAAGCAGACGTGACGCGGTGGAATTGTTTCTAAATACAATCCGGCCTTTGAAACCATTTTACAGTAAGCATCACGCTTTTTTGCATGTAGGAAACAGCGGTGTGCATTATGGGGAAAAATCGGCCAGGATGGAAGGTTTTGCCAGAATTCTATGGGGGCTTGGTCCGCTGTGGTCTGCAGATAATACCGGACTACCCGATGAATTGCAAAAAGAAATCGGGGAATGGCTCGATTTGTATAAGGATGGGCTTGTTCATGGAACAACGCCGGAAGATGAAGAGTACTGGGCTGATATTTTTGATTATGACCAGAAAATGGTTGAAGTAGCTGCTATCGTATTTTCCATTGCCATCAATCAGCAGTCTTTATGGAGAGATTTCTCCGATACGGAAAGGGATCGTCTTTATCGCTGGCTGAATCAGATCAATGATTATGATATGCCGAAGAACAACTGGCGCTATTTCCGTATTCTTACCAATATGACATTCCGCCTGCTGGGGCTTCAATGGAATGAAGAGCGGATGAAAGAAGACTTTGATCTGATTGAAAGTTTTTACATAGGATATGGCTGGTATTTTGACGGGCAGCCTACCCAGATTGATTATTATGTGGCTTTTGCGATTCATTATTACGGACTGATTTATGCAAAGCTGATGGAAGAAATAGATCCGGAAAAATGCCGGGTACTAAAAGAACGCAGCACACTGTTTTTTCCTGATTTTGTTTATTGGTTTGCTAATAATGGGGAAGAGATTCCGTTTGGCAGAAGCCTGACTTACAGATATGCGCATAGCAGTCCTTTTGCTGCTATGGCTTATGCGGAACTTGATGTGGATTATGGCGTACTGAAAAATCTTGTGCTTCGGAATCTGGAAAGCTGGATGAAGAGGCCGATTTTTGATAACTCAGGTGTATTGTCCATTGGTTATGGATATCCGAATATTTTCATGAGTGAAAACTATAACGGATGCGGTTCTCCTTACTGGTGCAATAAAGTATTTTTGATTTTGGGATTGAACGAGGATCATCCGTTTTGGACAGCGAAGGAAAAAGAATATCCATATGAAAGCCGGAAACTCTTAAAGCATGCCAGGATGCTGGTTACCCATGATGAAAATAATCATGTATTGGCTTATGTGACAGGGCAGCGCTGTGCAGCAGAACTCGGGCAGGATTTGCCGAAGTATGAGAAATTTGTATATTCCAATCAGTTTGGAGTCAGTGTTTCGAGAGGTACGACGCTTCAGCAGGGGGCATTTGATAATGTGCTTGCTTTTTCCTGGGAAGGGGAAGACCGCTACTGTATGCGGAATGGATTTACGGCATACGATATTGACGAGAAATGTCTGTCAGTCAGCTATAGCCCGATGAATGGGGTGAAGGTAAAAAGTATGATTGTGCCTTACCGGAACTGGCATGTGAGGATTCACTCGATTGAAAATGAAGAAGCAATAGAAATTGCGGACGGCGGTTTTTCCATTCCTCAGGAAAGATGTTATCAGCTGACACCGGGGCGGGAGACCGGGCGGTTTAAACCAGAAGATGTACATAAGCGGGGAAATACGTTGATGGCAGATTTCCCATGGGGCAGCAGTGTTATCGTAAGTGAAACTGGACAGGACGTGGAACTTGTTATTCCGTTTTCCAATACGAATCTGTTTTATAATCTGACAGTAATACCTACGGTACAGGCGCATTTAAAACCGGGAAAACATGTGATTGTAACCAGTGCTGTGGCAGATTTCCATAAAAGTGGTGAAGAGCTGCTTGCGCAAAAGCCGAAAGTGGAAATTGCGGAGCGGGAAGTAGTGGTTACGGGCGAAAGCGGAGAAATCAGAATAAATCTGGATGACAGGTAACAGTAAGCAGGAAGTGGTAAATGGAATCTGACAGAACAGGATAAAGTATGGGTTGAACAGACTATAGAAAAAATAAAGGGGAAGATGTATGCGGTAACGGAAAGAAATAAAGATAAGATTCCGTATACGACAAAGGATGGTGTTTTTGATGACCGTTCCTCTTCGGATGAAATTAATTGGTGGATCAATGGTTTTTGGGGCGGTATTATGCGGCAGTTCTTTATTCCCGCGAGCAATGAGCCAAGTGCCGTGCTTGCACGAGCATTTGGCGAATGCCGCGAGGGTCAATACCCCACTGCTCTGCAGCGCTGCAAATTTGATGCCCCGTTGCTTGCAGCGGGGTTGTTGACTCCGGTATTTGTCTTGTTTGTATTTCTGCAAAGATATTTCGTGGAAGGGGTTGCAACTTCTGGATTGAAGGGATAAGGACTATCCGAGCAAACGACATAAAGAGGGGCTACGCAAAGTAATTTGCGTAGCCCCTTTTGCGTACAAAGGTATAAATAAGAAGATTAACTGATGCTGCATTTGGCATATTTTTTGGGGGAAATTCCCACCGCTTTGGTAAATGATTTGAAAAAATTGCTGTAGTCGGTAAAACCGCTTTTCTCATAGGCATCCATGACGCTGAAGCCTTCGCTCAACAGGGATTTGGCAATGCTGATTCTGCGTGCGGTAATATATTTATTGATGGTGGTTCCGGTGGCTGCTTTGAAAATCCGGCAGATGTAGGACTCGCTTAAATAAAATTCTCCTGCAAGTTGGGCTAATGTGATGGGAAAGGAGATGTTCTGATTGATATAGCTAAGGATATCATCTACCTGGTGGTTGTAAACACAGTCTTCGGACAGCTTAGGCAAATGGCTGGTTTTAGCCAGCCCGTTGAGTAGGGCCAGCAGTTCCATAAAGGCAGTTTGTTCATAAATATCGTGTCCATAGCCGTTTGCCCCTGTAATTTTACTGATATAGTACAAAAAACGTCTTTGCTGTTCTTTGGCAAGAGAAATTTTATGGGAAAAATAATCAGGCCTGTGTGAAAAGCAGGCATCAAGGTTTGTTTCTTTGAGGGAAAGCTGTTGGGGATATTCAGGATGAATGGATATGACGATGCGCTCATGGGTCGTTTTATCCGCCTGTGTAATCTTATGGCTTTCATATTGATTGATGATAAACAGGTCGCCGGGTTCAATGGTATAGAGCTTATTGTCAATCAAAAACTGCTTTCCGCCGGATATGGAATAATAGATTTCATAGCAGTTATGGATATGCATATCCATTGTTTTCTCTTCTTTATATAAATGTGCAATAGAAAAAGTTCGGGTTGCAATGCATTGCTCAATAGATTGCTGGCAGGAATATAATTCGTTCATGGAGGAGTCCTTTCCTTTTATGTATGATGGGGAAAATACCGTTCGCTTTAACTATTTTTTATTATAAATGAAAAGTTCAGGATATGCAATATTTATAGAAATATTTGAAAAGACATAGATAATTTATATATGTATAATAGTGGATAACAGAGAAGCGAATAGTTTGAAAAAAGAAAGGATGGGTGAAAAATGGAATTGAGAACAGCAGCTTCGCCAAGGGATATGAAACATTATACAACAGAGAGGCTGAGAGAGGAATTTTTGATTCAGAATTTGTTTCAGCCTGGCGAAATCAAACTGGTATACAGCCATGTGGACAGGATTATTACAGGTGCGGCAGTTCCTATGGCGCCGCTTGCGCTTACTGCAGGAGAGAACCTCCGTGCAGAGTATTTTCTGCAAAGAAGAGAGATGGGGGTTATCAACATTGGCGGTAAAGGGGCTATTATGGTCGATGGAAAGAAATATGAAGTAGGATACAAGGAAGGTATGTACATCGGTATGGGAGCCCGGGAAATAGTATTTTACAGCGCGGATGAAAAGGAGCCTGCTAAATTCTATATCAACAGTACGCCGGCCCATAAGACATATCCTACCGTTTTGATTAAGCCTGAGGGAACGCCCGAAGAAGGAGTGGTTATTGTCAAAGAAGAGAATAAGGTGGAGCTGGGCTCTCTTGAGGATGCAAACCACAGAGTTATTTGCAAATATATTCTTCCGGGGCAGGTGGAGAGCTGCCAGCTCGTAATGGGGATGACCGGACTTAAACCGGGGAGCGTGTGGAACACAATGCCCTGCCATACCCATGACAGACGTATGGAGGTGTATCTCTATTTTGAAATGCCGGAGGATGCCATTGTAATGCATTATATGGGAGAACCCAACGAGACCAGGCATATTGTCATGAGAAATGAGGAGGCTGTTATTTCCCCAAGCTGGTCCATCCATGCAGGCTGCGGCACCAGGGCATACACATTTATATGGGGGATGGCCGGAGAAAATCAGGCTTTTGATGACATGGATAATGTTGGAATGAAAGATTTGAGATAAGGGCTTATGATAGGCTGCTTAGGAAGCGGGCCTTAGTAGGTAAAGAATAAAAAAAACAGCATATGCCCGGACAGTGCCCCAAATAATTTACGGACGCAAAGAGGCCGGAAATTATTTGCAAAAGAAAAAGAAAAGGGGTACTGGGAGGGCATATGCGGAACTGGAATAAAAAAACAGCATATGCGGAACTGGAATAGGAGAAAAGAGTATGAGTGATTTTATGAGAAAGTTTTCACTGGAAGGAAAAGTAGCGCTGATAACAGGGGCTTCATATGGAATAGGGTTTGCTATTGCAACGGCTTACGCCAAGGCTGGGGCAGTAATCGTCTTTAACGATATCAAACAGGAACTGGTGGACAAGGGGCTGGCAGCTTACGAAGAACAGGGGATTAAGGCTCATGGCTATGTGTGCGATGTGACGAACGAAGAACAGGTACAGAGCATGGTAGAAACCATAGAGAAAGAAGTAGGGGTTATCGATATTCTTGTAAATAATGCAGGCATTATCAAACGGATTCCCATGTGCGATATGACGGCGGAACAGTTCCGCCAGGTCATTGATGTGGATTTGAATGCTCCCTTTATCGTGTCTAAGGCGGTTATTCCCAGCATGATTAAAAAAGGGCATGGAAAGATTATCAATATTTGCTCGATGATGAGTGAACTGGGGCGGGAGACAGTTTCAGCCTATGCGGCGGCTAAAGGCGGCCTTAAGATGCTGACAAGAAATATTGCATCAGAATACGGCGAATATAATATTCAGTGCAATGGCATCGGACCAGGATATATTGCAACGCCTCAGACAGCGCCGCTTCGGGAGGTTCAGCCGGACGGCTCCAGACATCCTTTCGATCAGTTTATTATTGCCAAGACTCCTGCAGCCCGCTGGGGTGAGACGGAAGATTTGCAGGGGCCGGCAGTATTCCTGGCATCTGATGCATCCGATTTTGTGAATGGGCATGTGCTTTATGTGGATGGTGGTATTCTGGCATATATTGGAAAACAGCCTCAGTAACAGGGCAGGCAGATATAAAATAAATGTGCAAAGCAGGTTGGAAAGGCGGGGGAGGAGTAGCGGCCCCTGCCTTAAAGCATACGATTCCCAGGGATTTTAATCCGGCATCAAGGAAAGAAGTGGATGCCTTTGAAGGAAGAAGATACCCTGCGGAGTAAAAAGTATCTGGAAAGGGCAGAACTTTTTGGAAGACAGTTTATTCCCGCGAGCAATGAGCCAAGTAGACGCGCTTGTGCGTATATTTGGCGAATGCCGCGAGGGTCAAATACCCCGCCCCTTGGGGCGTTTCAAGCTTGATGCCCCGCTGCTTGGATTCAGGTTGACGATGCACTGGGGGCAGCCTTGTGCTATTTAACAGACAACTTTTCCTATGAAATCCCTTTTGGAGAAAAAAGAATATCCTATTCTCCAAAAGTATTTTATGGAAACAGACACTATTTATATGCAAGATGTGCAGGAAAAGAGGAAATATCCATATACAGAAATCTTGCGTTGAATGTATGCGATCAGCATGGAGACACTCATTGCTACCCTCATGCCTGGGCCAATGTGGAAACAAGGGGAGAATCTGTTTTTGCTGCCCGTAATGCCATTGACGGGGTCTGCGAAAACCGTTCCCACGGCGAGTGGCCATATGAGTCCTGGGGCATCAATATGCAGGACGATGCATACATGACGGTAGAATTTGGGAGAGAAGTAGAAATTGACAAAATACTGCTGTATACCAGAGCCGATTTCCCCCATGATAATTGGTGGAGGCAGGTGACGCTTACCTTTTCAGACGGAACCAGTCTGGAATGGGAACTGGAAAAGAGCACATTGCCCCATACGCTGACTTTTCCGCCGAAAAGAGTTACATGGGTAAGGCTGGAAAAACTGATAAAGGCAGATGACCCGTCCCCGTTCCCGGCTTTGAGCCAGATTGAAATATATGGAAAAGATATACTTAAGGATGCTATGTTTGCATAATGTTATCAAAAGAGTTGATGGCAACAGTAAAAAGTGTTGCCATAAGTGAAAAGTATCAATTATCAAAGTGATAGATACACAGTTGTAGAGCCGATAGCGCACAAGTTTCAAATTGTGCTTATCGGCTCTTTCTTTTGAAAATGATTATTACCTAAGTACTAAAATTTATAATATATTTTCCATAAAGATTAAGCCTGGCTTATAGGGCAGGGGAGCTATAGTTGGCAAACAGAAATTAATTCCAGTTATGACTTAATAGAGAAGAAAAACGAATTGTCTCATATATAGGGATATTTTTATAATGAAATAAAATGAAATGAAGTAAGGGAGGAAAGGACTATGCACCATAAGGTAAGAGATTTACGAAGTGCTTTGGAATTATTGGAGAACATCCCTGGGCAGCTTATAGAAACGGATGTAGAAGTGGAGCCGATGGCGGAATTGGCTGGGGTATATCGTTATATCGGTGCAGGTGGAACTTGTATGCGTCCGACAAAAGAGGGGCCGGCTATGATATTTAACCATGTAAAAGGACATCCAGATG
>JAETTM010000026.1 GCA_021769135.1 Lachnospiraceae bacterium
TAGGCAACGTTATATCGTAAGGTAGCAATTTCATCAATCCAATAGAACCAAAAGCAACTGTCAAAATCGAAAATACTATTTTCCAAATATGCATATATATTCCCTCCTAAGCTTCGCCTTTTTCAGTTTTACAAATTTGAAGTTGTTATTCTAAAACAAACGGGAGTATTGCTATTATGATTCCAAATACAGTAAATAAAGCACCTCCAAATTTTGTGCTTTTTATATATAAATCAGAGGGTTCATCTGCACTATAAGATTTCCATTCTTCTGTTATTTTCCATATCAAGTCTGGCTTCAAAAAAATAAAAATACCTAATGCAAAGAATATAATTCCTCCACAAATACACCATAACATATTTATCATGCTCCTTTATCAAATACCGATTTGTCAATGGTTCCATTATACCGCAATCATTTCCCAGAAGAAATAGATTTTACAAAAAATTCATTTTACTATGATAAACATTATTTTCCTGAATCTGCCCTTATTTCGTCTTTTGTAATGGTAAGCTGCCCTTGTTGGCACTTCACGGTGATTTTATCCCCGGCAGAAAAACCAGCCTTTTCCAGCCAGTTCCCTTGTAAAAGAATCTGCGGCGGCGATTTTTTGAAAGCCCCTCGCCCGTTATAAACGGTCAGTTTGCGGTCGTCCATCCGTCCTCCTTTCCCGTAGCCTGTCGGCATACGACTTCAAACACATCCCCGTCCTCTGTCCTGACGGTGAGCAGGCTGTTCCGCTCGTCTGCGTTCAGGTCGGCAATCCCCATCCCTTCACTGTCGTTCAGTAAATCAAAAAGTTTGTCCCTAAAATAGTTCAGTTCCATTCTGTTGTTCCCCTTTCATAATTTATAGTCTATTAGCTAATATTACATAGTCTTTTAGAAGCTATTGCAATCCCTATGAGTGATGTAGTCTAAAAGTGAACAAAATAAATGCTAATAGCTTATGAAATGGGTGGGCAATATGGAAACAAAAGGATTGGGCAAACGTATCAACATGGTGAGGAAAGACCGGGGATTCACGGCGGACAGGCTTTCAGAATTATGTAATATAAACGCAACCTATCTCCGGCAGATTGAAGGCGGGACAAAGGTTCCCAGCCTGCCTGTATTCATCAATATCTGCAACGCACTGAAAATCTCCCCGGATTATCTGCTGCGGGATGCGTTGGAAGATAATGAGGTCAGTGAAATACGGGAACTGGCAGCGTTGTGGGAAAGCACTTCACCCAGCCAGCAGGAAATCGCCGCTGCCATGATTCGGGCGGTATTGGAGCGCAGGGAAGATTAGAAAGACCAGCCGGTAATCGGCTGGCCTTTGCATATCCAATCAAATATAAATCAATTCGCTTTTTATGATTTCCTCTGCCTGGTTGCGGATATTGTTCATCCGGCCTATCCATTCAAGCTGGTTCCGTGCTTTCAGTTCCTCGGTCACTCCCTCGGCGGCTTTCATCTGCTCTATGATTATGTCAAGCCGTTCCTCCGCCTGCTCGTTCAGGTCGGCAAGATACGTCCATAATTTCCCTGTCAGGATAAGGGAACTGTACCGTGCCGGATGCTCTTGTTTTAGATATTCCCGGTGCAGCCTCCCATAGCGTCCGATGGGGCGGTTCTCCTCCGGCAGCTTCAAGTCCGGGATATAGTAATCACCTACCAGAATATAATCAATGCCGTTCTCTGTGATTCTTTCTTTCAGTTTTTCCATTATCGTTCCCTCCTGTGGTGGAAGGCTCATCACTAGCCAGCTCAATCACATCCATAATGCCACAATCCAGCGTTTCGCAAATACGGGCAAGTGTGTCCATACTGATATGTTTCCCTTCTTTTCCCATGTTGGCTATCATATTTGTGGTCAGGCCAGCGGCAAGCCTTAAATCCTCTTTCCTCATGTTTCGCTCTATCAGTGTATGCCAGAGCGGTTTGTAGCTGATGTGCATTTTTCTCCCTGCCTTTCTGCCCCGGATGGGCGTTTATACCCATTATATCAGGATTCTTGCTAACTCACAAATATTTCTTGACGGTATCGCCGGTTCTGTCTGGATTGTGCTTTTCCTTTCCTCTTTTGATTACCTCTAATTAGCCATGACCTATTTCATCAAATGCGTACAGCTTACGGAGCAGGGTAGGAAGCTGACCGCCAAAGTGGACGGGCAACAGAAGCAGATTAGCCGTTTGACGGATAAGGTCATGGAGCAGAACGATACCATAGACCGATTGCAGGAAAAAGCGTCTGATTTGGAGCGTTTGGAGCATCATTTAGGAAGGGAACAGGTACAGTTGATAGAGTAGAGCGGTCAAAGGCGTTAGAACAGGCGGAGAGGGCAAATAAACGCCCGAAACGTGCCTTTGAAGTGAGCCGGTAGGAAAGAGAGGATTGACTGGATATGTGTGTCGGAGCAGATAAAGGAAAACAATAATGTGATCCGTAATCTGACCGGGGAATATAAAAAGATAGAGCCGGATTGCTGGGAGGGAGTGAGGGCGCAGTTGGAGCGTATGAAAGAACTCTGCAAAGAACGGAATAATCTGAATGAGAAGCAGAATGACTTGAAAGGACAGAAACAAAAGATTGAGAAGTCGTTGGAACGATAAAAGATATGGGGTGTGGCGGTTGCTATGCCCTGTATTTTATGGTGGTAGATACAGAGAGAAAGTGCTATAATCGAAAGCATGATTTAAGATATGGGAGATGAAACGGTATGGAAATAAATGTTGAGGATAGTTTTACGCTGTTATTTGATAAAAATAATAATACGGCATATAAAGCATTACAGGCACTGCAAAAGGAATGTGAGAAATCGGACAGGGTATATTGTTATATGGAAAAGTTAGCCGATATGATTGACAATGATAATTCCTACATTCGGACAAGAGGGCTTACGCTGATTGCTTACAACGCTAAATGGGATAAAGATAATAAAATTGATGAAATCGTAGACGAATATTTGAAGCATATAGAAGATGTTAAGCCGATAACGGCAAGACAGTGTATAAAATTACTGCCTATGATTGCAAAGAATAAGCCGGAATTAAAGTGTGATATTGTTTCTGCACTGCAAAAAGCGGATATATCTATTTATGCAGACAGTATGCAGTCGTTGGTCTATAAGGATATTCAAAATTCTTTGGCAGAGTTAGAGAACCTATAAATTTATTGAGATTTTAAGGAGTATGGAGTAATGGATAACTGGTTTACAATAGATAAAATTGACGCAAATACATATATTATCAGCGAATACCGCCATTGGGAGGAAACGCATTGTTATCTGTTGAATGGAAATACTCGAAGCTTGCTTATTGATACGGGGCTTGGCATTTCCAATATCTATGAGGAAGTGCTGAAGCTTACTGATAAGCCAATTACGGCAGTAGCTACACATATTCACTGGGACCATATTGGTGGGCATAAGTATTTCCCGGATTTTTATGCTCATGCTGATGAATTGGATTGGCTGAATGGTAAATTCCCTTTATCAATCGAAACGATAAGAGAGATGGTCATAGACCGCTGTGATTTGCCCGAAGGGTTTTGCATGAGCGATTATGAATTGTTTCAGGGTATGCCAACAAAAGTGTTGACAGACCATGACATCATTGATATTGGTGATAGGGAAATTGAAGTGCTGCATACTCCCGGACACTCTCCGGGGCATTTGTGCTTTTGGGAAAAAAGCAGGGGATATTTATTTACAGGTGATTTGGTATATAAAGATATTCTGTTTGTTTATTATCCGTCTACTGACCCGGAGGCATACCTCGATTCTTTGGAAAAAGTTGCGGCATTGCCTGTAAAGAAAGTATTTCCTGCACACCATTCACTGGATATAAAGCCGGAAATCTTAATCCGTATGCAGGAAGCGTTTAGGAATCTCAAGGCAGACGGAAAACTTCATCATGGCAGTGGAACATTTAATTATGGGGATTGGGGAGTATGGTTATAAAAAGTAAGCTGTGTCAAAGATAATGTTCCTTTTGGTGATGATTGATACATGGTGCTAGCACCATGTAAGTTAGAGCAGATAAGTAAAATGATAGTATAGCAGTTTGCAGTTATAGGCGGATTGCCATATTTTTGTGGAAAAATGGGCGTTTATGTGATAATATAAAGAAGCAAAGATAAAAACACAACGCAAGGAAATCTTGCAGAACTGGTAGGTAGTCCAGTCGCACCGATTTGGTGTAAGTAGCCCTCCCTCCTTAGGGTCGTCCGTTCTTTGTTCATTACAATCATATTAAGGAGGAATTGTCATGGACAAAGTTTCGGGAAAGTTGACAGTATTTTTTGAAGAACCCTTTTGGGTGGGAGTGTTTGAACGTGTGTCAGATGGAAAGCTATCTGTATGTAAGGTTACGTTTGGGGCAGAACCCAAAGACTATGAGGTATATGACTTTGTTCTGAAAAATTACTATCGGTTAAGATTTAGTCCGGCTGTGGTAACTAATGTAAAAGAAACAGGTCGCAATCCTAAACGGGTACAACGTGAAGTGCGGAAACAGGTACAGAATACCGGGATAGGTACAAAATCGCAACAGGATTTGAAATTACAGCAGGAGCAGTTGAAAACTGAACGTAAGACAGTGAGCCGGGAACAACGGGAATTAGAGCAACAGCGGAAGTTTGAATTGAAACAGCAGAAAAGGAAAGAGAAGCATAGGGGCAGGTAATACTTGCATAGGCATTTTTTAATGAATTTATTGTAATGCAGATAGAAATTTAGTTGGAGGGTTAAGATGAAACTATTGACAATATTTAATAATAAAGGTGGGGTTGGTAAAACTACATTGTTGTATCATCTTGCTTGTTCATTGGCAGAATTAGGGAAAAAGGTATTGTTGATTGACTTAGATTCTCAGTGTAATTTGACATTATACGGAATTGATATAGAAAAATTACACGATATATGGAAAAGTGAGGACATATTTTTTGACGAGGGGTATGAGTATGGAAGAAAAACTATGTCTTCAGAAAAATTCAGTGAATTTATAAAAAAACCTCATACAATTCATTTTATGTTAAAACCGACAGAGGATGGAACAGGTGATATCGAAGAAATGTCAGAACCTATTAATTTAGCAGAAAATCTTGATTTGATACCTGGTAGGTTGACATTATATTTATATGAAAATAAAATAGCTTCAAGATGGAACGATGTTTATGCTGGGGATGTTTTAGCAATTAGAACGATTATTCGAATTAGACAGATTGCAAATCAATATGCTGAAAAAAAAGGATATGATTATGTGTTGCTAGACACATCACCTAGTTTGGGAGCACTTAATAAGACGATTATTATGAATGCAGATGGTTTTATTATTCCTGCACTACCGGATATGTTTTCTTTATATGGCATTCGTAATATAGGAAAAAGCTTAAAGGTATGGAAGAAAGAATTAGATACAATATTTGCCTTGATTTCAGATGAAAAAAGGGAATTGTTTCCTAAAAATCCTGTTCAATTTTTAGGTTATACTATTTATAATGCGAAAAGAGGAAAATTAAAAAATGCTGATACATGGGGATTAGCTCAAGCTCATTATAACTATGCAATGAAGATACCTAATGCGGTTATTGAGCACATATCTAAAGAATTAAGAAGTACATTATCTGATGAAGATCTGAATTCTCCAATCGGAGCAACAGAGGTAATGTTCTCTCATAATACATATCCATCTGCAGCACAAAAATATAGAACTCCTATATGGAAAATTCCGGATTGTGATTTAGACGAAGAGGATAGAGGAACAATAACAGGAAATAGGCAACGGTATTATGATACAAGAGATGCGTATATTAAATTTGCAAATGAGTTTATTCAACGGGTAAACAAATTGGAGGGATAATGGAGGAATTAATTGCTCTATATCAAGAGGAACGATTTAAAATAGAACAATTTATGAAAAGAATGGTTAACTTTTTTCAAGATAATCCTTCTTTACATGAGGATAATTTGCCTATTGTTCATTCTGTAAAATATCGGATGAAGAGTGTGGGACATTTACGAGATAAATTGGAGCGAAAAATATCAATTGGAAGAAATATAGTAGCAGGAAATTTTTTTGATGAAATTACTGATTTGGCTGGGATAAGAGTATTACATTTATACCCAGAACAAATACATTTTATACATAAGGCTATTATGAACGAGGTGGAGAATGGAGATTTGGTTTTTTATGAAAAACCTAAAGCATATACTTGGGATATAGATTTGAAATTATATTATGAAAAATTAGGAATGGATACTTCCATAAAACCTTCTTATTACACAAGTGTTCATTATGTTGTTATGCCTAAAAAAAAGAGCAAAATAAAATGTGAGATACAAGTACGAACTTTATATGAGGAGGTGTGGGGAGAAATTGACCATAGTTTGAATTATCCTTATACATGTGAGAGTTTAGCTTGTAAGGAACAATTAAAAGTATTGGCTCAATTAACTGCGGCAGGAACGAGACTAGCCAATTCAATTATAAAAACTAAAGAAGAATATGATGGTCTTCTAAATAGTAGGGTGGTAGAAATAGAGGAAAAAGGATAATTTAAGTGGCTCTATTTTGGCTCTAAAAATTTTGACAGTCATTAAAACGAGAGAATTTTTTAAAGAATATGGATAATAAATGCTTGAAAAATGAGGGAAATACAGTCAGTTCAAGCTATCCGCCGAGGAAATACAACAGTTTCCGAAGGCCAGACAGTCTATCAAAAGACTGGTGAAAGATGGGCGGTTTGACTATATTGAAACAGGTTCTCTGATATCCATACGGAAAAACGTACAGGATATTACGATTCCATCAGAAGAGCGGAAAGTGAAGATGTACCCTATGGATTTTGAGGAATTCTGTTGGGCGATGGAGGAGGACGGCATGTCGCAGTATATCAGGAAATGCTTTGAGGAAGGGAAGCCTCTTACAGAACAGTTCCACCGCAAGGCCATGCTTTTATACAGACAATATCTCGTGGTAGGCGGGATGCCCCAGAGCATTGCAGCCTATCTGGGGAATGGAAGAAGCTTTCAGAAGGCAGATGAGGAAAAGAGGGACATTTTGGCTCTGTACCGGGACGATATTATGAAGATTGAAGCGAAATATCAGTCCAAAGTGCTGAGCATTTTTGACCAGATTCCGGCATTTTTGTCTCAGCATGAAAAACGCGTGATTCTGTCAGATATTGAGGTGGGGGCTTCGTTCTCCAAATTCAATGATACCTTTTTCTGGCTGGATAATTCCATGATAGCGAATGAATGTTTTAATTGTACGGACCCAAATGTGGGATTGGCGTTGAATGAGGACAGAACCTATCTGAAATGTTATATGGGCGATACCGGCCTTCTGCTAAGCCATGCTTTTACAGAGTCTGAGATTGATACAGAGGATTTGTACCGTCAGCTGATTTTGGGGCGTTTGTCTGTCAATGAGGGAATGATATTTGAAAATGCCATTATGCAGGCATTGGTGTGTAACGGATATACCCCTTTTTTCTACGCACATTATAATGCAAAGAAGCATCGGAATGACATTGAGATTGACTTCCTGATTTCCAACAAGAGCAAAACGAGATATAAGATATATCCAATTGAGGTGAAATCCACAGAGAGATATAGTATTAATTCTTTAGGAAAATTTATAGAAAAGTTTAGGGAGCGAATAGGGCAGGCATATGTAATTGATACGAAAAATTACCGCAGAAAAGAAGATGCAGTGTATATCCCTGCTTATATGATCATGTGCCTGTAGAGTATTGCGAAAGTCCTTTGCCCATGATAAGATGAAAACATCATCGGTATTGTTGCTATTTGGAACAAGGGGGCAAAGGTTTGAAAAAAATAAGAAGGCTGCCGATAGGCATTGAGAATTTTGAGAAAATACGAACAGAAGATTTTTATTATGTGGATAAAACGGGAATGATAGCGGATTTGCTGAATAATTGGGGTCTGGTGAATCTTTTTACACGCCCCAGGAGATTCGGCAAATCGTTGAATATGAGCATGCTGGAAAAGTTTTTCGGATATGGCTGTGATGAAAGGCTTTTTGAGGGTCTGGAAATAGCAAAGGAGGAAGAACTTTGCCGGAAATATATGGGGAAATTCCCTGTCATTGCCATCAGCCTTAAGGATGTGAATGGGGTGGATTATGAAACGGCGCAGGAACTGTTGCGTTCTGTGATAGGGAATACGGCGATGAAATTCCAGTATTTGCTGGAAAGCGATAAGCTTTCCCCTATAGAAATAACGAGGTACAGTCAAATCATAAATATGGGTACGGGCGATAAGGGGTTTGCCATGTCCTGGGATGTGTTGGTGGACAGCCTGTTTACGCTGACTGGTTTACTGCAAAAACACCATGGGAAGGATGTCATTGTAATCATAGACGAATATGACGTGCCTCTAGATAAAGCGCAGCAGGCCGGTTATTATGATGAAATGCTGGGCCTTATCAGAGGTATGTTCAGCAGAGTCTTAAAAGGGAATGACAGCCTGTATTTTGCGGTGATGTCCGGCTGCCTGAAGATGGCGAAAGAAAGTATTTTTACAGGGCTAAATAATTTTAAGGCCTTTGCGGCAACGGATGTGCGTTTTCATGAACGCTTTGGCTTTACGGATGAGGAAGTGAAAGCCATGCTGGCGTATTACGGCCTTAGCCATAAATTTGATGCGGTGAAGGAGTGGTATGACGGTTACCGTTTCGGCAAGACGGATGTTTATTGCCCTTGGGATGTGATTAGCTATGTGGACTTATTATGTGCTGATTCGGAGGCTTCTCCGAAGGCATTTTGGATAAACACAAGCGGGAATGAGATTATCCGCAGATTTATCGGGATGGCCAAGATGAGCACAAGGAGGGAGATAGAACAGCTGATAAATGGGGAAATAATTATCAAGAAAATAAACCAGGAACTGACCTACAGGGAGCTGTATGGCCGTATGGACAATCTCTGGAGCGTGCTTTTTATGACAGGCTACCTGACAAGCCGGGGGGAAACGGGCGGAGAGTTATACCAGCTGGCGATACCTAACCTGGAAATTAAAAAAATATTTATAGAACAGATTCAAGCGTGGTTTGAAGAAGAAGTGAGCAGGGATGCTCCAAAGCTGGATGCTTTCTGCGATGCATTCCTGAGGGCGGACAAGGATGCTGTGGAAGCGCAGTTTAATGAATATTTAAGGAAAACTATCAGCATAAGGGATACCAATGCCCGAAATGGCAGAAAGGAAAACTTTTATCATGGAATTTTGCTGGGGCTGTTAAGCCACAGGGAAGACTGGGATGTAATATCCAATGCGGAATCGGGGGATGGCTACAGCGATATCCTTGTGGAAGCGGAGGAGGAAGGCATAGGCATTGTCATCGAGGTGAAATATGCGGAGGAGGGGCTGTGGGATGCTGGATGCAGGCAGGCCCTGGAACAGATAGAGCGGATGGGATATGAAACCAGGCTTTATCAGGATGGCATGGATACTGTGATAAAATACGGAATCGCCTGCAATAAAAAGCGGTGTAAGGTAAGGCTTGGTTCGTAAAGACTAATGCTGGACCTTATCCCATGATGTGGTTTTTACTGAATTAATTCCCGGATTCTCCGTTGCGTTTTCCTGGCCGGGAGGAAAAAACCGAGCCTTATAAGAACCTGGGAAAAGGCGAACATGCCGGCGGATGAAACGGGCAAAAACCACGCCTGGGAAGAGCCGTCCGTGAAAGAAATTAACAGGCCGAATAAAAAGGAAAGGGCCATGAATCCCAGCCATATGGAGCAGAAAACGGACACAAAGGGGTGGAGATGCATTTTTATCATAATCCGCGAGCCGTATCCATCGGGGCTGATAGTGCCGGTGATGCGGGGGAGGAAGGAGTTGCGGTAGGAAATATTGCCTGTAATCCGGAAATCCGAGGGGGTTACTTCCCCAATAAATTCTTCGTTGCAGGACTGGAAGAAACGTAGTTTTGGCGAAGATGTAACTGATTGCAAAATAGCGCATATTTCTTCGGGGGTTTTGGATGATGGAAAACTGTCGGTTAAAGATGGCAGGATTTTCATGGTTTACTCCTCTGTAACATTCAGCCAATAATATCAGATGACTTCTATACTATAACAAATGCCATTTTTCATGTCAATAAAGGCAGTGCGCTTCTGGGTAAAGATAGTAACAGTTCAGCCCAGCCCAGGACTTTGCACTTGCTGCAAAGTCCGTACGAATGTGTGGATGCGGCAAAGAATTCGGTCCTTTTGCCGTAGGTAAAACTCAAAATGGCCGGATTCCGTAACAGGGAAGCCGAAAGGCTGAACTGTTACGAAAGATAAAATTCCCTATTGAGATTAAAATACCGGAATGGTAAAATAGAACAATAAGTACAAAAAAGGAGTACAAAAGAGGAATACAAAAGACAGGATTGGTAGATATGGTAATATTTTCCAGTTTGGAATTTATTTTTCGGTTTTTCCCGGCGTTTTTAGCCGTTTATTATATAACACCAAAGAAATACAGGGAATGGGCGCTGCTTCTGGGAAGTATTGTTTTTTATGCCATGGGGGAGCCATATTATGTCCTGCTGCTGCTGGTGGCAGTATGGCTGAATTATTTTTTTGCAAAAAAAATTTACTCCTGCAGGGATACGCGCAGAGGGCGGAAATGCAGGAAGGACAGGGTAGTTGCGGCGCTTGTGATGGATATTGGGCTGCTGGCGGCATTTAAGCTGCTGGGGGCTTTTTTAGGCAGTGCAATTCTTCCTTTAGGCCTCAGTTTTTTCCTTTTTAAAATGATATCCTTCCAGATTGATACTTACCGGGGGGAGATGGTACAGAAACCGGGTTTTCGGCAAACTGCGGTTTATTTTGTGATGTTTCCCCAACTGGTTTCCGGGCCTATCATGCGTTTCCATGAAGGGGGCTTTCAGGAAGAAGAAAGGGAGTATTCCTGGGAAAAACTGGAAGAGGGGCTGCAGTATTTTGTGGCAGGGCTTGGAACGAAGGTGCTGTTGGCGGACCGTCTGGCGATTTTGTGGAAAGATATCCATATGATTGGCTATGAGAGCATATCCACCCCTTTGGCATGGCTGGGGGCGGCAGGGTATTCTATGGAACTATATTTTGACTTTTGGGGATATTCGTTGATGGCATCGGGGATATGCGTGATGCTGGGGTATCCTTTTATAGAGAATTTCAGGCATCCTTATGCATCCCGGAGCGTCAGCGAATTCTGGAGGCGCTGGCATATGACGCTGGGGAGTTTTTTCAGGGATTATGTGTATATTCCCCTGGGAGGCAGCCGTGAAGGTATGGCGGTTACAATGAGAAATCTCCTGGCAGTATGGCTGCTGACAGGGCTGTGGCATGGCGGAAGCCTGAATTTTATTCTATGGGGGTTGTCCTTGTTCGCCCTGATTGCCATAGAGAAACTGGCGCTGGGAAAGCTGTTCGGGAAATTTCCGTTTGTTGGCCGCTTTTTTGTTCTGCTTGTGATTCCGGTCACATGGGTGATTTTCGCAGTGACGGATTTAAGGGAACTGGGGATGTACCTGGGGCGCATGTTTCCCTTTGCGGGAGGCGGGATTGCCGTAAATCCCAGGGATATCATAAAATATCTGGGGATGTACTGGTATTATCTTTTGGCCGGTGTTATCTGGTGTATTCCGGCGGTATCCCAATTTTTGAAAAAGCATCGGAGAAACCCGGCGGTGGTGCTGCTTACAGTGCTGGTTTTCTGGCTGTCCGTTTATTGTGTGGTGAGTATGGAGAACAATCCTTTTGCCTATTTGAAGTTTTAGGGCAGAGTTATTTGTAAACATAGATAGGTGCAGAATTAAGCAGGCTTAGAAAGTGAAGGGCATAATGAAGGATTTTATTAAAAAGTGTCCGGTTTTTCTTACATTGGCGGTGAGCGGGGCGCTGTTTTCGCTGATAGGGATAATCGGGAGTTTTTCCGTATATAAGGAATATGAATTTCATGTGGCCAGAAGGCCGTATCTCGCCCTGATGATAGAAGGGGTAAGCAAGGGTACGATGCCCTGGGAAGCGGCGGATGCGATAGGCATGGGAGAAAATGAATTTCCTGGAAGTCTGCTCTATGAGTGGAGAAATGGGAGCAGAGGGCAGGCGATTGGCGTATCGCCCGATGGAGAGGCGGCAGGAATCCCCGCGGAAAGCGATGCAGGGGATGGAAGCATGGTCGATTTGGAAAATGGGAAAGTGCCGGAAATCGGGAATGGTTTGGACAACCAGGAGGCGTGCAGCTCCAGCGGGCAGGGAGGCCAAGGGGGAGCAGGAGGCCAGGAGCCGGTGGGAGACCCGGATGTATCAGGAGGCCGGAAATCGGCAGGAAGCCAGGAACTGTCAGAAGGCGCGGACACATCAGGAGGCCAGGAATCAGCGGGAAGCCAGGATGCGTCAGGAAAGCAGGAGCCAGAGGGAAACTCGGGAAGCCGGAGCACAGCAGGCGGCCAAAGGGAGGCCGGTGGGCAGGATACCGCAGGCGTACAAACGGCAGAGGATAACAGAACCTACAGTTTCCAGACCGTGACAGAAGATTATTTCGATGATGCGGTTTTTATCGGCGATTCCAGGACGGTAGGTCTGTTCGAATACGGAGGAATAGAAGAGAGGGCGGATTTTTATGCTAAGATTTCCCTTACCATATATGACGCGCTGACAGAGGAACTGGCCAAAGATAAGGAGACCGGGAAAAAAATAACGGTGGAAGAAGCGCTGATGCAGAAAGAGTATGGAAAGGTGTATCTGATGCTGGGAATCAATGAGTTGGGAACGGGAACTACGGATACTTTTATGGAGGAGTATGAAAAAGTGGTGGCCAGAATACGGGAATTGCAGCCGAATGCCATAATTTATGTCCAGGGAATCATGAAAGTGACCGGAAAAAAAGATGGGGAAGATGATATTTTTAACAATACCAATATTGAAGATAAAAATCGGGCGATTGCAAAGCTGGCGGATAACAGGGATGTTTTTTATATCGATGTGAATGAAGTGGTGTGTGACGGGGAAGGCAACCTGAATGCGGAATATACCATTGATGAGGTGCATTTAAAAGCGAAATATTATGAAATTTGGAAGCAGTTTTTGCTGGAGCATGGAATTGTGAGATAGAAAAACGGAAATACTATACAAAGCGTGAACAGAAACAAGCATGGCCCAAAAGCGTGAGAAGAAAGATTGAAAATAGAAATTTTCAATTACAAGTTTGTGTCTGCGCGGCATCCACAAACTTGGCACGCGCAAAAAGCCGAGCAGAAATGAGGTTAATAATGAGCAAAATGAGAAATTGCGGAAGGAGCTTTGTATCGTATGAATCAGGAAAAGAGGGAAACATGTACATTGGGGAAGCAAAGCATTGAACTGAAAAATCCTGTGTTTATCAGGGAGAGCGCCAGCGTGGTGGGAACGAAGGAAGGCCAGGGGCCGCTGGCGGAGCTTTTCGATATGATAGGGCAGGACGATATGTTCGGATGCGCTTCCTGGGAAGAGGCGGAGAGCAGTCTGCAGAAGGACGCGGTTTATCTGGTTTTAGGGAAAGCGGGGTTAAAAAAGGAAGATATCCGTTACCTCTTTGCAGGGGATTTGCTGGGCCAGTCCATTGCCAGCAGCTTCGGGCTGGCGGGCTATGAGATACCGTTAGTAGGGCTGTATGGGGCCTGTTCCACTTGCGGGCTGTCCTTGAGCTTGGGGGCGATGACAGTGCACGGGGGATATGCGGAAAATGTGGTATGCGTGACTTCCAGCCATTTCGCCAGTGCGGAGAAGGAGTTCCGCTTTCCGTTGGGGTATGGGAATCAGCGTCCTCTGTCCGCGTCCTGGACGGTGACGGGCAGCGGGGCTTTTGTGTTAAGCGGCACGGAAGGGAAAAAATCCCGGGCGAAAATTACCGGGCTGACAATAGGGAAAATCATGGATTATGGGCTGAAAGATTCCATGAATATGGGGGCATGCATGGCGCCGGCCGCCTGTGATTTAATTTATCAGCATTTGAAGGATTTCGGAAGAAAGCCGTTGGATTATGATAAGATTATAACTGGGGATTTGGGAAAAGTAGGACAGTATGCGCTTTTGGACTTGCTGGGGGAAAAGGATGTGGATATTGCGGGGCAGCATATGGACTGCGGGATTGAAATCTATGATGCCAAGGAACAGGATACCCATGCCGGTGGGAGCGGCTGCGGATGCAGTGCGGTGACGCTGTCCGCCTATATCCTGAAAAAAATAGAAGAAGGGGTATGGAAAAGGGTGTTGTTCGTGCCTACGGGGGCTTTGCTTAGCAAGACGAGCTTTAACGAAGGGCAGACGGTACCGGGGATTGCCCATGGGGTAGTGATAGAAGGGGTCAGGGAATAGCAATATTTTTAAAATGATTAGGGAACATATTGATATTATGCATCAATAAAGTTCCCTATAATTTCCTTTCCTTTTATGAAGGGGAAAATCCGTGCGTGATATACAGATTTATGAAAAGACGGTGCTGGGAGGGTTTTTGAGGGGGGAATATATTTTAAATATATTAATAGAATAGTGCCGTAAGATACAATTTATGGTAAAATGGATAAAAAGATGCACTTAAGGGGCGCAAAAAGCAGCACAGAAATGGAGAAAAGTATGGGAATGGAAAATATACCTGTGATAGACTCGCATATTCATATCAGAGGGTATCATGATTTGAAAAACACCCTGGCAGTAGCGCAGAATATTTCGGAAAAATGTAGTCTGGCAGGAGTGAATGTACTGGCATTGTCGGCATGGGATGCGGACAGCGCGGGTCAGAATGTCCTTTGCATGGCATGCAAGGCGCTTTACCCGGAAACATATGCCTATGCCAACTTTGATTATTTTTATGAGGGCGTGGACAAAACGGCCATGGGGCGTTTGGAACAGTTGAAGGCTTTTATGGCAATGGGGTTCGATGGCGTGAAGCTGATTGAAACCAAGCCTTCATCGAGGAAATTTGTAGGAATTGGCCTGGATGATGAAAGCTATGAGCTTTGTTTTGACTATATGGAAAAGGAACAGATTCCCATTATCTGGCATGTGGCGGACCCGGAAGAAAACTGGGATGCGGAACTGTGCGGGGAATATGCGAAGGAACACGGCTGGTATTATGGCGATGGTACGTTTTTATCGAAGGAAGAACTTTATCAGGAAACTTTCCGTGTGCTTGACAGGCATCCTGGTTTGAAAGTGACTTTTGCCCATATGCTTTTCCTTACAAAGGATATTAGAAGGGCGGCAGAGGTTATGGAGAAATATCCCAATGTAAGGCTGGACATTACGCCGGGGTGCGAGTTGTATTTCAATTTTGATGCAGATTATGAAGGGTGGAGGAATTTTTTGCTCCGTTATCAGGACAGGATTGTATTCGGCACGGATAATGGATGGGGCGATGAGCCCTCACCGGCGGAAAAGGTGGAATCGGGAAGCAAAATCATCAGGATGCTAAAGGAGTATTTTTCCACGGAGAATATAGTGGAAGCATGGGATGGGAAAGAGATAAAAGGGATGAATTTGCCGAAGGAAGCTTTGGAACGCATTTTTGCTGGGAATTTTATGGAATTGCAAAAAGGAAAAAAGAGTAAGCCCATAAATCTTGCACAGGCGGTTTCCTATGGTAAAAATGTGCTTGAACGGACGAAAGGGGAAAGGGCAATCGGCAATGATGCAAGAAAGCAACTGGAAGAACTGGTGGAAATGCTTTCGGCAATGGAGGGGAACGGATGATAATACGCCATGCAGCGATAGAGGATATAAAAAGGGTGATGGAAATCTATGAATATGCCAGACATTTTATGGAAGCTCATGGGAATCCGAACCAATGGGGGCCGACAAACTGGCCGCCGGAGGAGTTAATCCGTAAGGATATTGCGGATGGCAACAGCTATGTCTGCATGGATGGGGAAAAGGTGGTTGGCGCGTTTTTCTTTTGCCAGGGCAAAGATATCGAGCCTTCTTATATTGAAATTGAGGATGGCATGTGGTCGGATGACGGGCCATATGGCGTCATACACCGGCTGGCGGGGGATGGAACGGTAAAGGGTATCGGAAGGTTTTGCATCGAATGGGCATTTGCCCGGTGCGGCCATCTTCGTGTGGATACCCATGGAGATAACCGGGTAATGCAGAGCCTGCTGGAAAAAAACGGATTTACATATTGCGGGGTGGTGCATGTGGCGGAGGATAATTATCCGAGATTGGCGTATGAGAAGAGTATGCGCGGCCTAGACTAAACGTCAGTAAAGCCTGTATATCTCGGGCTGCGGAATATCTTCCTTGATGAACTGATATGTTGCGAGTTTTGCAGTGCTAAATAAACTGGGTATGGATGTGCAGCCGGGCTGAACTGTTATAAGGAATTCCCTTTTTTCCCCAAAAGATATTGAAAATAATAAAAAGTACTAGTAAAATAGGATGCGATAGAAAAAGCTGCATAACCGGAACAGGAGAATGGCATGAGACAGATGGAATTTAAAATGGAGCGCCGGGGCCTGCTGAAAGAGGGCGAGCGCGTGACCGTGACGGAAGGCGTTCTTCCCAGCAATTATTATTATATCATTGACCCGTCATTAGCCATGTCAGGAAATTATCCGTTCCGTGACCGCCTGCTGGCAAGAGAAGGAACTGTTACAAAGATTATTGAAAATGAGCGGGGCTTTTATGTAATGGTAGAATTCGAAGAATAAAGAATACCAAGTTTGCGTCTGTGCGGCATCCGCAAACTTGTTATATGCAAAAAGCTGCGCAGAAATGAGGTTGATTATGAAAAGAAAAGTATCCACAGACAAAGCACCGGCGGCGATTGGGCCGTATTCACAGGGGATTATCGCAGGCTCTGTATTATACGCATCGGGCCAGATCCCCATTGACCCGGCAACGGGAAATATGAAAGGGGAAGACATCCTGGAGCAGGCGGAACAGGTGATGAAAAATGTAGGAGCCGTGCTGGATGAAGCGGGATTTTGTTACGAAGATGTGGTGAAGACCACCTGCTTTTTGGCGGACATGGCTGATTTTGCCGCATTTAATGGGGTCTATGAGAAATATTTTACCGGGAAGCCGGCCAGAAGCTGCGTGGCGGTAAAGCAGCTGCCAAAGGACGCCCTTTGTGAAGTGGAAGTGATTGCCTGCCATGAATAACATTGTATTAATCGGCATGCCGGGGGCAGGGAAAAGCACGGTGGGTGTAGTGCTGGCCAAGCGTCTCGGCTGCCGTTTTGTGGATTCGGATATCGTAATCCAGGAAAAAACAGGGCTTCTTTTGCATGAAATCATTGAAAAGCAAGGACTGGACGGCTTCTTAAAGGTGGAAAACGAAGTAAATGCTTCGCTGGAAGTAAAGCGGAGCGTGATTGCCACCGGCGGCAGCGTTATTTATGGGAAGGAAGCCATGGAACATCTGAAGGCGGTCGGAATGGTGATATACCTGAAACTCTCTTATCCGGCGGTGGAAAGGCGGCTGGGGGATTTGAACGAACGGGGAGTGGCAGTAAGGGAAGGGCAAACCCTTTTGGATTTATACAGGGAAAGGACGCCCTATTACGAACGCTATGCGGATATTATTTTGGACTGTGAAGATAAAACGATTAGGGATATTGTGGCAGAAATTTTTTCTTTCGTAAAATTAAGGAGAAGATGAGGAGTTATCAGGGCAATGAAAAAGGTATCATTTGGCAGCAGTCTGCTGTTATTTTTGGCTGCTTGTATATGGGGAGTGGCTTTTGTGGCGCAGAGCGTGGGAATGGATTATATGGGGCCGTGTACTTTTAACGGCATCCGGTTCCTCATCGGCGGTACAGTGCTTCTTCCCCTGGTTTATGTACGGATAAAAAGGAAAAAAAATACGCCGGACGAAATTCCGCCCGCGCTGACGTTGAAGGGCGGGATATGCTGCGGCCTTGCCATATGTGCGGCTTCTTTGTGCCAGCAGATAGGGATTATGTATACTACGGTAGGGAAGGCAGGGTTTATCACTACGCTTTATATCATTATTGTTCCGGTTTTCGGGCTGTTCCTGCATAAAAAAGTGCCGGGGAAAGTGTGGATAGCGGCGGCAGTGGCGGCGGTAGGGATGTACATGCTTTGTATCAATGAAAGCTTTTCCATTGGGAAAGGCGATGCGTTTGTTTTTATCTGTGCAATCATTTTTGCGGTACATATTCTGGTGATTGACTATTTTTCTCCGAAGACGGACGGGGTAGCGCTTTCCTGTATCCAGTTTTATACTGCAGGAATTATCTGTACGGCGGCTGCTTTCGTGGTGGAAACACCCACATGGGGGCAGTTCATTTCCGGCATTGTGCCGATTTTGTACGCCGGTATCATGTCCTGCGGAGTGGCTTATACTCTGCAGATTATCGGGCAGAAAAACCTGGAGCCTACGGTGGCATCCCTGATTTTGAGCATGGAGTCGGTGGTCTCTGTACTGGCGGGATGGGCGATACTCGGACAGGCGCTGTCGGCAAAGGAACTGGCAGGGTGCGCCCTTGTATTTGCGGCGGTGATTCTGGTGCAGTATAACAGGCCAGGCAGCCAAAAGGCGGAAAAGCATATAAAACAATGTTAAAACATTATCTTGATTTAAAAGCCATGCTGTAAGTGTTTGGATTCAACCTAACGGATATCGACAGGGTTAAAAAGTAAAGAATAGAAATTTTGAGTATGGAGTGTACACTATGTCTGTATTATTATGGACATAATGTAATTCTTTTGCTATACTTTTTTCAAAGCATATATTTCTGATATTCTATTTTCACTCTAATGAAGTATCATTCCACTGACTATGAAAGGCCATCAAGTGAAATCGTGCTTTTATTTCAGACAAATTATGAAACAGGACAGGGGAACTCCAATTCCACGGGATGAAATCCTATTTCTACCAGGATGAATACGGCCAGATTGCGCCGACTTCTCAGGAAAGGATTAAGAAGATAGCAAAGGAGGAGGAAGGCTGAATTGTTGCAGATGGACAAAAGAAAACAGGAAATATCGGGAACTTTCGGAATAAAAGGGTATAATGGAATGTGTAGCGATAAAATTGATACGCAGTTGGTGGAAAACAGGCCATGAAGGCAGGAGGAAGCCGTATGGATTGGGTAGAAATGATAGAAAATGCCCTTAAATACATCGAAGAAAATATCGCTGAAGATTTGACGGCCGGCGGGATAGCGAAGGAAGTGGGCATATCACCGTTCTATTTCCAGAAAGGTTTTTCCATGCTGTGCGGTTATTCGGTAGGCGAGTATATCAGGATGAGGCGGATGTCTTTGGCCGGCAGCGAATGGCTGGCATCGGATTGCAAAGTGATTGATTTGGCTTTGAAATACGGATACGATTCGCCGGACAGCTTCACAAAAGCTTTTACCCGGTTTCATGGGAGCACGCCTATGGAAGTGCGGCGAAACGGTGCGCTGGTCAAGGCATTTGCCCCGCTGCATATCAGGCTTACATTGGAAGGAGGCAGCACGATGGAATACAGAGTGGAAGTGAAGCCCGCGTTCCAGGTGATGGGCGTATCAAAAATGTTTTCTTATGAGACGGCGAATAGGGATATTCCCCGATATTGGGATGAAATCCATGTACAGGCGGCGGTGAAGCCGGTGAAAGGAATGTACGGAATCTGTTTTGATGAGGAAATGAGCGGCAACAGGTTCCGCTATATGATAGGGGATGACCTGAATGAAGAGGAAGCGGTGGGGAAGGGCCTGGAAATCCATGAAGTGCCCCGGCACACATGGGCAGTTTTCCCATGCCGCGGGGCAATGCCGCTTCCGCTTCAGGAGGTGAACCGGCGAATCTTTTCGGAATGGCTGCCGGCAAGCGGTTATGAAATTACGGAAGGCTATAACATTGAATATTACAGCAATCCGGTTGATTTTAAAGGGGGCACACAGGACCCGGAATATTATGCGGAAGTCTGGATTCCGGTAACGGAGAGGCGGTAAAACGAAACGGACAACACCATAGCGATAGTCCAGCCGATTGGCCATGCGCACCATATTCCGATAGGTGAATTCGTCCAGCCGGAAAGGATGAAGGCTAAGGCCACCCGCAGAATCAGGTCGGTGAATGTGGCAGCCATAAACTGCCCCATGGCGCTTATGCCGCGCAAAACCCCGTCCGCCGTCAGCTTGGCGGACACTACGAAGTAGAAGGGGGAAAGTATCCATAAAAATTGCTGGCCCGTCATCAATGCGGCAACGGAATCCTCTTCCATGAACAGGAGCAATACGTACCTGCCGAAGAAAATATAGAGGATACAGAAGGGGATGCACAGGCACCATACCATTTTCAGCCCGGCGCGGAAGCCCCCCTTAATCCGCCCATATTGGCGTGCGCCCAGGTTTTGGGCCGAGAAGTTGGAAATCCCGTTGCCGATGGTGGTAAAGGATGTAATAATCAGGTTATTCAGCTTCACCGCTGCGGAATAGCCCGCCATAACGGAAGGGCCAAACCCGTTGATAACGCTTTGAATCATAATATTTCCCACGGAAATGAAGCTTTGCTGTAAAATGCTCGGAACGGCAACCACAATAATCTTCTTCAAAAGATTCCAGTCAAAGAGGGGAACTTTTCCCTGAACCGGAATTTTATTCAGCCGTATCCATACGGTGATGACCGCTAAAATACAGCTTACCCCCTGGCAGAGGAAGGTGGCCCATGCCACGCCGGCCACGCCCATGTGAAAGCTTTTTACGAACAGGATATCCACGGCGATATTGGAAGTGGAGGATATGGCCAGAAAATAGAAGGGGGTTTTGGAATCGCCCAACGCGGAGAAAATTCCGGTTGCGATATTGTAAAAGAATACAAAGGGAAGGCCCCATACATAAATATCCAGATAGAGCCGGGAATCCGCAAAGACATCTTCCGGCGTCCGGATTAAATGCAGCAGCGGCGAGCAGCCTAAAATCCCGGCAAACATTAACAGGGCGCAGATAACGGCGCTGAAAATGCAGGCGGTGGACACTGCGGTTTTCAGCTTTCCGTAATCCTTTGCCCCGAACAGCTGAGAGACGATGATGGAACAGCCCATGTTGCAGCCAAAGGCAAAGGCGATAAAAATCAGTGTGATTTCATAACTGTTCCCCACGGCGGCCAGCGCATTTTCGCCGATAAACTTGCCCGCTACCAGGCTGTCAGCTATGTTATAAAGCTGCTGGAAGATAATGCTCCCGAACAGGGGAAGGCAGAACTTCCATAATACTTTTTCAGGTTTTCCTACGGTCAAGTCTTTGTTCATATGTATATCCATGCTCCTTTTTGAAATTGATTTTAATTTTTGGATGATTTACATGTTTCCAAAAGCGTATTATAATGCATTTAATGAAATATGAAAAATATATATAATATATTGGAGAGATATAAAAAATATATGGGAGATATGAAAATCGATGGATATCAATTTTGAATATTATAAAATCTTTTATTATGTGGCGAAATATGGGAATATTACTAAGGCCGCCGCCGCATTGGGAAGCAGCCAGCCCAATGTAACGCGGATTATGAAACTCTTGGAAGCGCAGCTGAACTGCCGCCTGTTTGTCCGGGAGACCAGGGGCATCAGCCTGACGGAGGAAGGGAAGCTGCTTTACTCCCATGTGGAAATTGCATATAGGCATTTGGCAAATGCTCAGGAGGAAATATACAGGCAGGACTCGAAAAGGTGCGGTACTGTGGAAATAGGGGCGACGGAAACGGCGCTCCATCTTTTCCTGTTGAATGCGCTGCGGGGGTTTAAGCTGGCATATCCGGCCATCAGAATTAAAATCCATAATCACACAACACCGGAAACGGTGGGGCATTTGGTTAGCGGCAAGCTGGATTTTGCGGTAGTTACTACGCCTTTCGAAGCGGGGAAAAAGGTTTCCTGCATAAATGTGCTGGATTTTGAGGAAATACTGGTGGGAGGGATGCAGTATGAAAACCTGTGCGGCGGCGCATTGGAGCTGGAAGAAATGAAAAATTATCCATGGGTCGGGTTGGGGAAAGAGAGCGCAACTTATCGGTGGTATAAGGATTTTTTCATCGCCCACAAGTTAGATATGGAGCCGGATATGGAAGTGGCCACCTTTGACCTGATACTGCCATTGATTGAAAATAATTTTGGAATTGGTTTCGTGCCCGAAAAGCTGGCGCGGCCTTTGCTGGAAGAAAAACGGATTGTGCAAATACCAATCAACTGTTCCATCCCAGGGCGCTCTATACAGCTCATAGCGGATAAGGGGAGGGGAAAAAGCATGGCGGCGGATACCTTGTATAAATATCTAAAAAGTGTAAAGACCTTGGAACTTCAATAGACTTTACACTTTAGCTTTTGTCATGCAGTGCCTGCTTTTATTCTTTAATTTTATCAATGTCGGTAAGGTTAACACCTGATAAGTTTAAAAAGGCTTTGATTGTCAAGTATTCATCTTTTAGCTTTGCGTATGTTTCGGTCGCATTTTCTTTCTTTGCTAATAGCATATATTCCTGAATCTTTCTGAAGTCATCAAGAGCTTGTTTGGTTACTTCGATACCTGATGGCATATAATCACCTACCTTCATATTGTGGCTGGTTTTGGCTGTTACAATTTTATTATATAGGATTGTGTAGGAAGTGTAAAGCTTATTTGATGTTTACCGGTTGGCCAACTCCTTTTTGTAGGAGGAAGGGTTCATATGGACCAGCTGCCGGAAGGCGGTGGTAAAGGTGGACATATTGCGGAAACCGGACTGATAGCAGGCATCGGTGACGCTGGCCCCGGCTTCCAACAGCGTTTTGCTGTGGTGGATTTTTAAGGTGGTCAGGTAATCGGAAAGGTTGGTATTAAAGTATTCTTTAAACAGGCGGGAAACATATTCCCGGCGGTAGAAGAAATGCTGTGCGATTTCCGATGTGGTATTCAGGCTAAGGTAGGAGTCATCGACGTACTGCTTAATCTTCAGGATGTTGTCCGGAATATTCTGCTGTATATAATCGGAGGTAGTGGCATAGCGGTCTAAAAAGCAAAACAGCTGGATGATATAGCTGTAGGCCAACAGCGCCGTGTCGGGGGTCGGATGGGAAAAAATACTGTCGATTTTGCCTAAGTATTCGTAAAGCGTATTCAGGTGCCTGGCGGGCAACAGAATACAGCCGGCATCCTGGCGAAGGAAGCCGGGGTTTAAATCAATGCCGAACAGATGAAAGGCTTCTTCATCGAAGAGGAATACATAGCGCTCATATTCGCTTTCGGACAGCAGGCGTGTGGTATGGATGCAATTCGGCTTGAACAGCATCAACATGCCGGGCTGGCGCCGAAAGCAGTAATTGTCAATAATAAAAGCGACATCGCCTTGTGCGGCAAAGGAAAGTTCATAATGCTCCTGTTGGTGGAGCGTCTCGGAATAGGAGGAATAGGTGTGGTAATTTTTGCGGTGGGAGTATACCAGATGCTCCCCCAGCCAATAGTCAATCCATCCCCTGGCGTCTTGATAACTTTTCCATCCCGAAAAAGAAAGAAATGGAAAATATGCACTAAAATCTGCGTGAGAAATAGGAAAAAAATGCATTTTGCCTCCTTTGAATATCACAAATCCATCAGTTTATATCACAAATGCGGTATAAGTTTAAATTTGTTAATGATATAATCGTATCATAACATGAATGGATGGGTTGTCAATACCTAAAATGGATTTCCAGAAAAAGAACGGGGGCGGGAATGGGCAGAGAAACGAAAAAAACGAATATGATATGGATTATGGCAGACCAGCTGCGGGCCGATATGGTGGGATGCAACGGAGACCCGAATGTGCATACGCCGAATATCGATGCATTGGCGCAAGAGGGCGTGAATTTTTACCGTGCGGTGAGTACCTATCCGCTGTGCTGCCCGGCGAGGGGAACAATGCTTACGGGGATTTATCCTAACCGGTGCACATTGGGGCATGAATACCGAATGCCTGTTGACCAGAAAACAATCGCCAACGTGCTTTCTGAAGCGGGATACCATACGGCGTGGATTGGAAAATGGCATTTGGATGGGGCCCATGAGCATATGGGAAGAATCGCTTTTCATCATGTGCCCAAGCAGAGGCGGGGAGGGTTTGACTATTGGATGGGGTATGAAAATAATAACAGCCAATTCGACTGTTATGTCCATGGGGGCGGAGAGGGGTTCGGTGAAATATCGCCCAGGAAGCTGGAGGGATATGAGACGGATTGCCTGACGGATATTTTTTTGCGCTATTTAGAGAAAAGGCCTAAGGACAAGCCCTTCTTCGCAGTGCTTTCGGTGCAGCCGCCCCACAACCCGTATGTGGCGCCGGAGCGCAACCGGAATTATCGGGGGGAAGAACTAAAGCTGCGCCCGAATATGCTGCCTGAAATGCCGCCATATGAAGAGTTTAACGGGCGTATGCGGGCGAACCTGGCAAATGCTTATGCCATGATTGAGAACTATGATGAAAATGTAGGACGGATTGTGGACTATCTGAAAGAAAACGGGCTTTATGAGGATACCGTGATTCTGTTTTTCAGCGACCATGGAGATGCTCACGGCGCTCATGGGCAGGAGCGGAAGACAAACCCCTTGGAAGAGTCCATCCGGGTACCATTTATCGTGGGAGGCAAAAGGCTTTCCGAAAATCCGGAATTGGCTGGTATCCGCATGCCCCATGTGCTGGCCACCATCGATATAGCACCTACTTCCCTGGGGCTTTTGGGGATACGGATACCGAAGGAATGGGAGGGGTGCGACTATTCCTTGTTGTGCCACAGGAAGAGCAACAGCTTTTCCTATCCCACATCGGCCTATATACAGAACATTATCCCCGAGCACCATACCCATAGCGTGGAGCTGCCTTGGCGGGGAGTGGTGACGATGGACGGATGGAAATATGTCTGCCTGGAGGGTACGCCCTGGATGCTGTTTGACTTGAATCAGGACCCTTATGAACTGCGGAACATGGCTCTTTGCGGAATTGCAAGGGAAAAGAGGGCGGAGCTTCACAGGCAGCTGGAAGGATGGCTTGAACGGACAGGAGATAAGTTTATACTGCCGAAAATCAATTTCCGAAATGATTTGTATGAGGATACGAGGGAGACATTCGGATATCCGTATTATGAAGAGGATGACGGGATATAGGGTCTGGGGCGGACGGAAGCTGTATCATCATGTCTTGGGAAAGCGGGAGCCTTAACAAAGGGGGAGGATGGCAGGAAAAAAGCCTAAGCCGCACTGCTGTACGGCGAAAAGAAAGCGAATGTATGGCGGCAGGGAGCGCCATAAGGAAAAGAAACAGAATATGGGAATCCGGGCCGGTGCTGCACCTACGGATTCTATCATGAAAAAGCAGCGCAGAAATGAGGAAAAGAATGAAAAAGACAAAAAAGATGTTGGCAATGTTACTATGTATGTCCATGGTATTTTCTATGGCGGCATGTGGGAGTTCTGGCAGCGGCGGGGCTCCGGCAGAGGAAACCGCCGGGTCGGAAGCAGGCGGCGGAAATGAGGAAAAGGCAGGCGGGAATGATGCTGCCAGTGAGGAAGCGGAAGCTGCGGCCGAGTCGGAAGAGGAAAGCGATGCAGGAACCTCCGAAGGCGGGGAGCCGGTATATATAGATGAGGATGCGGCATCCATGACAGGGGAAGTAAGGTTTCTTACCGCATTTGCAGGCGGGCAGGGAACGGATGCCTTAATTGAGGATTTCAATTCCTATTATCCCAATGTGAATGTTACATATGAGGTTTATGTAAACAACGCGGAAGGCAATGTGACCGCTAATACTTCGATTCAGTCCGGGGCTGTGGATGTGATTCTGTCCTTTGGCCCGGCAGATACGGGATTCCGGTGGGAAAACGGCCTGCTGATGGACATTACGGACAGGCTGGCGGAGGACAATCTGGATTTGGTCAAGGAATGGGGAACGGATAACTATACCTATAATGACAGGGTGTACTGCATACCAGGAGGAGCCCTTTCGGTAATAGTGGCGCTGAATATGGATATGTGGAATGCGGCCGGCCTGGGGGAAATCCCGGATTACTGGACATGGGATGAATATTTGGACGCATGCCGTGCGATGACTAAGAAAGCGGCGGATGGCAGTACGGAGGTGTACGGCGGTACTCAGTTTAATAATACGCCTTATTGGTATTATCCAATGATGCAGAGCAAAGGCAAGAATGTATTTTACAATGAGGAAGGAAAGGCAGATTTTACCTCAGGGCTTGCGGAAAAAATTGTAAATCGGCAGCTGGATGCGGAAGAGGAAGGTATCTGGTATAAACAGATTAACCTGATTACCGATAACCAGAAATCCCGCGATTTATTGTGGGGAGGCCAGGTGGCAAGCTGCGTTGAATCTTTGATTACCCGTTTTGTTATGGATACAGAGAATTACCCCCATGACTTTATACTGGGCTATGCTCCTTATCCGGTGAACGAAGAGGGGGAGACCAATTACATGCATGGCGCTATGACCAATTCCTTCTTCTGCGTGACGAATAATGCAAAAGATGCGGATGCGGCCTATGCCTTTGCCAAGTTTGCATCCACTTATGGCAGCAAATATCTGTACAAGGCAGGGCATGCATCGGGCTGGTCGGGCACGAACCCGGATGAAATCGTAGATTTAGTATTTGGAAGCCGGGAAGAGGCGGAAAAATATGTGGATGTGGATTCCTATATTGCAAATGTCCTGGCGGTAGGAAAACCCTTCTATGCGGATGAAAATATTACGGCTTATTCTCAAATTGCCTCCCTTTGCGATGAATATTTTGTATATATGCTGAATGGGAGCATGGCGGTGGAGGATGCCCTTGAGGAATTGAACGAATATGCGGATGAGGCCATTGAGGATGCCCAGTAAGGGGAGCGATGGCTTGCCCGGGCCGGTGAAAAATCCGGCCTGGGAAAACCCAAGTTGTTAACATAAGGATGGCTGGCGAAGCCTGGCATCCGTTGTTTCGGCAAGCTGCCAGTGCGGAGATAACTGCATGATTAGAATGGATTGCCAGTGTGGGGAAGGCCGCATGGCTGGCATAGATGGCCAATGCTGTGAAAGCAGTATGGATGGATTGGACTGCCAGTGCTGCAAAAGCGGCATATAGGAAAGGTTAAAAATATATATGAAAAGAAAAACAAAAAACAATATAGCCGGTTACTGCTTCCTGGCGCCTGCGCTGCTTATATTCCTTTTTATGGTGGCTTTGCCGGTAGTGATTTCGTTGGGGCTGGCTTTTACGAAATGGAACTTTTTCTCCGGATTGGAGGGAATTAAATTTGTGGGGTTTGATAACTTTATTAAGCTGTTCACCAGAGACCGTTCCTTTAAGGGGGCACTGCTGAATACTTTCGTATATGCCATAGCTACCGTGCCGGTTACTGTGTTTGCAGCGCTTATTTTGGCCCATGTGCTGAATGGAAAGGTGTATGGGCAGCGGTTTTTCCGGCTGGCGTTCTTCATCCCTTATATCTCCAATATGGTTGCGCTGGGAGCTATCTTCAAATTCCTGTTCCGTTCGGACGGGCCGGTGAATGCCATATTGGCTAATTGGTTTCATGTGGAAAAGGTTCCGGGATGGCTGTCCGATTCAGGGCTGACCCGTATTCCCATTATTTGCGTGATGGTCTATGCGGGGATCGGTTTTTGCCTGATTGTCTATATTGCGGCATTAAAAAATGTTCCTACCGACCTATATGAGGCTTCCGCCATTGACGGGGCTTCCCCAGTCAAACAATTTTTTAAGATAACGGTGCCGATGATTTCGCCCACTACTTTTTATTTGCTGGTGGTTCGTTTAATCAGCGCATTTCAGATTTTCGCGGCGATTAACATTATATCGGACGGCGGCAAGAATTCAGGCAGCGTGAGCCTGGTGGTAATGATTTATGATGAAGCGTTCAAGCAGTACAATTTCGGATATGCCAGCGCAATTGCGTGGGTGTTGGTGGTATTTATACTGGTCATTACTTTAATTAACTTCAAGGCGCAGAAGCATTGGGTTTACTATTAAAGGAGGATAAAGGCTGAAAATGAAAAAACATATTTCCATAGAAAAAATCCTTCTGACCTGTCTGGTTGGGGTAGGGGCTGCAGTTTTTCTCCTCCCATTGCTCTGGATGCTTAGTTCATCGTTTAAAACGTCCATGCAGGTATTTGCAAGCCCGTTCCGGTGGCTGGAGGAAAATGTCCGGTGGAAGAATTACTTGGAGGTCTGGACGAGCCCGGATGTACCGTTTTGGCGCTCGATAGTAAATTCGCTGATTGTGTCCATCGTCAGCCTGGCCGGGCAGCTGGTGATTTCGTCCATGGCGGCCTTTGCTTTTGCAAAGATACCGTTTAAAGGGAGAAATGTCTTGTTTATGATGATGCTTGTGACAATGATGATTCCGGTACAGGCGCTGATTATTCCCCGTTACATGGTGTTTTATCAGCTGAAGGTTTACGATACGCTTTGGTCCATGATTTTGCCTAATCTGTTCAGCGTGACTTCCATTTTTCTGCTCAGGCAGTTTTATATGGGGCTTCCGGATGAACTGGTAGAAGCGGCCTTGATTGATGGGGCGGGGTATTTCCGGATTTGGCTGAAAGTGATGATGCCCTTAACCAAAAACGGATTGATATCCACAGCGATTCTGGCATTTATTTCCAGCTGGAATGAATACTTGAGCGCACTGGTATTTCTGCCCAGTTCGGAAAATTATACGATTGCACTGACCATCCGCTGGTATATTTATGACACCGCCCAGCAGTACAATCTGGCGATGTGCGCGGCGGCCAGCGCGATTATCCCGATTGTAATTATTTATGTTACCGCCCAGAAATATTTTGAAGATGGAATTGCGGTATCGGCAGTTAAGGGTTAAGTTATGCGGATTTTGTAAAGCCTTGGAGCCGGGTCGCGTCAGTGCGGCGCACGCGAACCGGCCATCTGCCAAAAAAAGCCGCACAGACATGGAGTAGGACATCAATGAAAAGAACGAATAAACCAAATATTATATTAATTCTGACCGATGACCAGGGATATTGGTCGCTGGGATGCAGCGGAAACCGGGAAATTCGGACACCTAACATAGACAGGCTGGCGGAAGGGGGAGTGCGGCTGGAAAATTTCTTCTGCACATCGCCGGTCTGCTCTCCGGCAAGGGCTTCCCTGCTGACAGGGCGGATTCCTTCCCAGCATGGAGTGCTCGACTGGATTAGGAAAGGCCATGGGGAAGTGCACGGGGATGCGCCGGTGGATTATCTGGAAGGTATCACCGGATATACGGATTTACTGGCGGCCAATGGCTATACATGCGGAATCAGCGGGAAATGGCATCTGGGTGCCACCGGCTATCCACAGAAAAGTTATGAGCATTGGTTTGTTACGCTGGGAGGCAGCGGAACTTACCGGGATGCCATGGTTTATAAGGGGAGGGAAAAAGTGCAGACGAAAGGCTATCTGACAGATGTGATTACGGACGATGCCCTGTCCTTTATAGAGGAATGCTGCAGCAGGGATGACGGGAAGCCTTTTTATCTGAATCTGACTTATACGGCGCCCCATAGCCCCCATGTGGACCAGCATAAACAGGAATACGTGGATTATTATTATGAGAATGCTACCTTTGCAGATGTTCCGCAGGCGCCCAGGCATGCGGGGAGCATTGCTAATCCCCACGATATGGCCTATAGCCTTACCTTTGCATCCAAGGAAAGGGAATATCTGACCCTGAGGGACTTGCTGTCAGGATATTATGCGGCTGTCCAGGGAATCGACGATAATGTGGGAAGGGTTGTGCAGAAACTGGAAGAACTGGGAATCAGGGAAAACACGTTGATTATTTATACAAGCGACAACGGCTTTAACTGCGGGCAGCATGGCATCTGGGGAAAGGGGAATGCCACAATGCCGCTGAATCTGTATGACACTTCGGTGAAAGTGCCTTGCATTTTCAATTATCCGGGCCATATGAAGGAAGGGAAGGTATATGACGAACTGCTGAGCGCTTATGATATTATGCCTACGTTGCTGGAAATAGCGGGAATTGAGAATCCGGAGGCGGGCAGCCTGCCGGGGAGAAGCTTCCTGTCGCTTTTGGAAGAGGGGAAAACGGAGGATTATCATGAGAGCATTACCGTATTTGACGAATACGGGCCAAACCGTATGATACGGACGAAAGAGTGGAAATATATCCGGCGCTATCCTTATGGGCAGGATGAACTGTACGATTTGGCTCATGACCCCCAGGAGCAGTTCAATCTTCTGGCGGAAAACAGATATTTTCATTATGGGCCGGGATTTATTGAGGAAAAGACGGTGGAACTTAAGAAAATGCTGGAAGAGTGGTTTGCAAAATATACCGATATGGCCCATGACGGAAGGGTAGAGCCGGTAATGGGCAGAGGGCAGCTTTGCAAGGTAGGGCCGGAAGCGGAAGGAAGGCTTACTTTTTCACCGGCAGTGGATGTGGAATATCGGAGATGAGAATAGAAATAGAAAGGAGCATGGTTATAAGAATGAAACAATATATTAGAGAAATCCATGAGGACTTTAAGGATTCGGTTGTGGAAAAACGGTATGATGTCCTGTTTGTAGGCGGGGGTATGAGTGGGTTGTGCGGCGCTATTGCGGCGGCCAGGCAGGGGGCGAAGACGGCATTGGTTCAGGATAGAAGCGTATTCGGGGGCAATGCCAGTTCGGAGACGCGAATGCATATTTCCGGCGCATCCTGCCATTGGGGGAAAAGGGATGCGGCTGAAACGGGGATTTTGATGGAACTGCAGCTGGAAAATAAATATTTGAACTACAGCCATAATTATTCCCTGTGGGATGGGGTGCTTTGGTCGGCGGCGAAGGATACGGAGAATCTGGATATTTATATGAACACTTCCATGCATAAAGTGAGGTCCGACGGGAAGCGGATAGAAGCGTTGGAATGCTATCAGATGAATACGGAAATCAGCTACGAGTTCCGGGCTGGAATATATGTGGATGCTACGGGGAATGGAACGCTGGGGTATTTTGCGGGGGCGGAATACTGCATCGGCAGGGAAGCTGCGGAAGAATATGAGGAGAAAGATGCCCCTAAGGTGCGCGACGGGGAAACCATGGGAAATACGCTTTACTTCGTGGCACAGGATGTGGGCCATCCGGTCAGCTTCCGGAAACCGTCCTGGGCATACAGCTTTGATGAAAGCGATTTTAAACACAGGTATCATGGGGATATTGTGGTATACCATAATGCGGACGATGTAGTGGTGCTAAAGCCGGGGGAGGACTATGAGGACCATAGGGATGAACTGGTGGAGAAATACGATGTCCAATCCGGCTACTGGTGGATTGAACTGGGCGGGGATTGGGAGGACATTATCCGCCAGGCCGAGGATATCCGCTATGAATTGTACCGGACTATTTATGGTGTATGGGACCATATTAAAAACGGCGGTGACCATGGCGCGGAAAATTATGAATTAATCTGGGTGGGCAATGTGGCAGGAAGCCGGGAAAGCAGACGGCTGATGGGGGATTATGTGTTGACGGAGAATGATATTTTGTCCAATCGAATCTTCGAGGACGGGATAGCATACGGCGGCTGGCCTATGGATGAGCATACGGCAGGAGGATTCCGGGCGAAGGGGCAGATACCTTCCAAGGTGCGCAGCTTCCCAGGGTTCTATTCCATACCCTATGGCTGCTATTGCTCCAGAAATATTGAGAATCTGATGATGGCAGGCCGGGATATATCCGCCACTAAGCTGGCCATGGGCTCCACACGCGTGATGGGAACCTGTGCTATAGGAGGCGAAGCGGTAGGAATTGCGGCGGCACGGGCGGCAATGCTGGGAATATCGCCCAGGGAATATGGCAAATTCCATATAGAGGAACTGCGTCAGGAGCTTTTGAAAAATGACTGCTATGTGATGGGCTGTAAGAACAGGGATGAAAAGGATATGGCCTTGCGGGCGAAAGTGTCCGCCAGTTCATGGAAGCCGGGGGCGGAACCGGAAAAGGTAATCAATGGGATTGCCAGGAATGAAGGGGAAAATATCAATATGTGGTGCTCCGACGGCTTCGCGGGTGAGGGGGAAACGCTTACCTTAAAACTGGAAAAGGCGGAGGATATTCGGCAGATAAGGCTTACTTTTGACCCGGATTTATCGGAGGAACGCTGCATTTCCGTGTCTAAGGCGTTTATTGAAAAAATACCGCAGGGAGTTCCCGATAAACTGGTGAAGGACTATGAAGTCCTGCTGTTGCTGGGGGATAGGGTAGTGTGCCAAAAAAGCATATGCGGCAACTATCAGAGACTGAATGTGGTGGAATTGGAGCAAAGCGTGAAGGCGGATACAGTGAAGGTGCACGTAACTGCTACCAACGGATGGCCGGAGGCAAGGATTTTTGAAGTGAGGATTTATGCTGACGGGCAATGAGAGGAACCTGTAACAGTTTGGCCTTTTGGCTGTCCTGTTACGGGAACTTTTTATCATGCTGAAAAAAATTTGATTACATACTTCCGTAAGTATATAATGAATCAAATGAAAGGGGAAATGGCAGATATGGAAATCAGGTATGATAAAGTGGCGGTAAAGTTTCTGCAGGGGCTTCCGCAGAAGTTAAGGGATTCCATAAGGGAAGCTATTAAAGGGGCTGACACAGAAGCCGCCCAAAGGCGATATAAAGCGGCTGGTACTTGCATGGGACCCGGATTTTACAAAGCTGACGCCGGAAGAGCGGAAACAGCTGGAAGCGGCAGAAGAAAGGATAGACAGCGGGGAATATGTGAAAGATAGTGATATTGAATGGTAACAAGGAATTGCTGCGTCAGGCACTCCATCAAGCATATCAATTCCGCCGCTATGCAAAGTAGAAGGGGAAAATGCAATGAATAACAAATGCGAAAACAACTCCAAGCGCTATCATGGCCATTGTGGCTTTGGGCGTTGCCCGTCTAAGGACTGCTATTCCGCCAATAAAGACCAATAGCTCCAGAATGCTTCGCATGTCGAAATATATCCAGCCGTACACAAATGTCATATTGAATAATACGCCAATCATTCCGGCTGAAAGAATAAGAGACATTTTCGTGCGGCCTTTGGAATACCAACAGATGAAGGCCAGCAGAGGGGAAATGATGGTAAACCCTATCCAAATCATGGCATAGCTTCTGGGGAAAAACCCGGCAACAAAATTGGAATATAGATAGTAGCTTGCAATCATTCCCGTAAAGAATAAAAATACATTTATGGATGCCCTAATGGCCGATATGCTGTAAATGGAAATGCAAACTGCAAGAAAAATCCATATGGCAAATCGGCCAAAAAAATTTCTCACATCTAAATATGCAATAATGAATGGCAATTCGTTTGAGGCAGTGCAATCCAAATACTTCGAAATAATTCCCAATAAGATGCCGAAAAGCATAATGATAATTGTATCAGCGACTTTCCTTTTCATGGGGATTTTTCTTTCCATGGGTCTGATGTTATTTAGAAAATTGGGCATATTGTTTCTCCTTACAGGCGGTTTTGTTGCTTTTATATAAATTATATAAATAAGAAATTACGCTACAGTGTTGTAAGTTGCCAGGGGCTGCTGATAAGGTTATACTACCATATCTTTTGATTTAGTCAATAGAGTAAGCTGTTACTAAAATGTTACCCTCTAATTGCTTCCAATAAGAATCTTAATGCGCAATAGATGGTGTTATGGTAGAATGGATAAAAGCAATACGGCTTTATATAAAAATTTGGAGAGGGGCAAAGATAATCATGCATTTTGGTTTTTCTTATATTGGATTGCTCTATCTGGTTATGCTGATGACGCCCAATATTATTTGGACGAAGCATCAGCCCAAAGATTATGAGAAATACGCGAAAAATGAAAACAGGATATTGCTGATGATGGAGAGGTTTGGGGAAATAGCGGTTTCCTGTCTGGTGCTGATATTTTCTGATTTCAATATAAGGGCCTGGTCGAACTGGTCCTGGTGCCTGCTGATTTCCTTTGGGCTGATGGTGCTTTATGAAATATATTGGGTACGGTATTTCAGGAGTGAAAAGACCATGGGGGATTTCTACAGCAGCCTGCTTGGAGTGCCGGTGGCTGGGGCAACCTTGCCGGTAGCAGCATTTTTCCTGCTCGCCATATATGGGAAAAATATATTTTTGGCGCTGGCGGTGATTATCCTGGGCGTGGGCCATATCGGCATTCATTTGATGCACAGGGAAGAGGCGAATGCCAATAAATGAACTATTAATTTTTCGTGCAAAATATTGTATTTTTCGTGCAAATAGCATATACTGTAATCATCAGAAAGGAGATGATGATATGGCTGGCTCTACAACAAATATCAGTATCCGCATGGATTCAGACTTGAAAGCGCAAGCTGACAGGCTGTTCGGAGAACTCGGCATGAATCTGACAACAGCATTTAACATTTTTGTCCGTCAATCGCTCCGTGAGGGGCGGATTCCCTTTGAAGTTTCCCTCAACCAGCCTAACAGCGCAACAATTGCCGCCATGCTGGAGGCGGAAAGGATTGCGAAAGACCCGTCAGTGAAAGGATATACTGATTTGGATGAACTGTTCGCAGACCTGATGGAATGAGGAATGTAAAGTATACTGTCAAGTACACCACGCAATTTAAAAGAGACTATAAATTGGCAATGAAGCGGGGGATGGACATCGGGCTGCTTGAGGACGTGATTTCCACGCTTGCTATGGGGCTTCCCCTCCCAGAGAAAAACCGGGAACATGCTCTGACCGGAAACTGGGCCGGATACCGTGAGTGCCATGTTCTGCCAGACTGGTTGCTGATATACCGCATTGATGATGGAGTTTTGGTACTGATTTTATCCTGCACCGGAACACACAGCGATTTGTTTGGCGGATGAACTCCGCCTGCCGCCGTATGGGATGCATCTGATGCACAGGGAAGAGGCGAATTGTAATAGGAAGAGGTGAATCGAAGCAAATGGATATCAGGCATTTCTATACGGAAAAGGGGCAAGGAAAACCGCTTATTCTGCTTCATGGGAATGGGGAGGAGAGCAGTTATTTTGAAAAGCAGATGGACGAATTTGCGCACTATTTTCGCGTATATGCTTTGGATACGAGAGGACACGGAAATACGCCGCGGGGAGACAAACCTTTCAGCATCCGTCAGTTCACAGAGGACTTGCGGGGGTTTATGGAGGAACAAGGGATAGCCAAGACCCACTTGCTGGGATTTTCCGATGGAGGCAATATTGCGATGGTATTTGCAATCAAATACCCTGACTATGTGGACAGATTAATCTTAAACGGCGCTAATCTGAATGCAGCCGGCGTAAAACCCGGCACACAGATTCCTATAGAAATTGGGTATAAAATTGCCCGGAAATTTGCAGGAAAAAGCAGCAAGGCCAGGTTAAACGCGGAGATGCTGGGATTGATGGTTAATGACCCGGATGTATCCGTAGAGGAACTTAGCAGGATACGGGCAAAGACGCTGGTTATCGCAGGAAAAAGGGATATGATTAAAGAGGCGCACACAAAGTTGATTGCCGCGAGTATCCGTGATGCGGAGCTGGCAATTATTGACGGGAATCATTTTATAGCGAATAAAAACCCGGAGGCCTTCAACGCCAGGGTGCTTGCTTTCCTGGAAGAATAGGATTTACGGAAGCTTTGAAAGGATGAAAAAGGATAAAATATTGCGGCGGAAGTTGTTAAATAGGCAATCCCGGATTGTCTATTGCTGCCTTAAATCCAGATACATCATTTCGAAATCATAATAAGCGTTTCCTATTTTGAAATACGCAGGTATGGTGCCGATGCGCCGAAAACCATATTTTTCATATACATGAATTGCGTTTTCGTTGTCGCTCCGTACTTCAAGCTGGATGATTTCTATATCATTTTGGCGGGCATATTCAATTAGTTTTTCCATGAGCATGCTGCCGATTCCTTTATTCCATTGGGATTTGATGATAGCCAGGCTCATTTCGGCACGGTGGCTCATCCGGCGGGGGAATCCGCTTAAATTACAGTGGCCAACTATTTCCCCGCATTTCCAGGCACCATATTGGACGGACTGCCTGGAAGAGTGCGACTGCTGGAGAAATTCCCTCTCCTGCTCTATGGTAACAGGAAGGCCTTCTTTTCCAAATGTCAGATTATCGGTTTCGCCGCCTATCTTTTTCAGGTATTCAATCATTTTTTCCGCATCTTCGGGCAATAGCTCCCTTATTTCAATATTCTCCATGGGGATTCGCTCCTTTATGGTAACAGTTTAGCTTTTCGGCTGTTTGCAGCCAGTGCAAAGTCCTGGGCTGAACAGTTACTCTTTATGTCCTATTATTTTACTATACTTATGCATATTATGCCACTGGATTTTTAAGAGACCTTAATTCCGTAGAAAAGGCTGTACGGCCAGTTCCAATACATGGTATAATATCGAAACAGAAGGGCATTGTTTCGACTATCTGATTCCATGTGCGCTAGTGCGCACAGAATTATGGTATAATATCGAAACAGAAGGGCGCTGTTTGGACTGTCTGATTCTATGTGCGCTAATACGTGTGGCCCATTATTGCATGCAGAAAAGGAAGAGAGAAAAGGAAGATGGAGCATAAGGGAACGAAAATAATTGAAACAAAACGTCTTATACTTAGGCCATTTCGAATGGAGGATGCGGAATTTATGTTCCGCAATTGGGCATCCGACCCGGAAGTGACTAGATTTCTGACCTGGCCTGCGCACAGGAATATAGGCGATTCAGAGCGGGTTATACAGGAGTGGATGGATAAAATAGATGACCCTGAAAGCTATCAATGGGCGATAGAATGGAAAATAACCCACGAACCTATTGGAAGTATGGGGGCTGTGAGAATAGATAACAGGACAGAGTCTGCCACAATCGGCTACTGCATCGGCCGCAGCTGGTGGGGAAAAGGGGTTACTGCGGAAGCATTGCGGGCGGTCATCCGTTTCTTTTTTGACGAAGTAGGGATGAACTGTGTCAATTCCTGCCATGACCCCCGGAATCCCAATTCCGGAAAAGTGATGAAAAAATGTGGCATGGTCTATGAAGGAACGTGGAGGGCAGGCGGCGTAAATAATATGGGGGTATGCGACGAGTCCTGGTATTCCATTTTGAGAGAAGAATATTATGGGGGAAAGAAGCCGGAAATAATAATCCGCAATGAAAATGGGGATGATTATCGTGCTGTGGAAGAATTGACGAGGAAGGCTTTCTGGAATGTGAATGTGCCGGGGTGTAATGAGCATTATCTGGTGCATGTTATGCGCCAGCATGAGGATTTTATCCCGGAACTGGATTTGGTGGCGGTGACGGCGGACGGAAAAATTGTGGGGAATGTAATGTATACCAGGGCAAAGGTGCGGGATGAAAAGGGAGAGGAAAGGACAGTCCTCACTTTTGGGCCAATCAGCGTCCTGCCCAGATATCAGAGGCAGGGAATCGGGAAAATGCTTTTGGAATACAGTTTTCGGAAAGCAGCGGAAATGGGATATTCGGCCATTGTCATATTCGGCAACCCGGCCAACTATGTTGCCAGAGGGTTTAAAAGCTGTAAAAAGTATAACGTGTGCGCGGCGGATGGCGTCTACCCTTCCGCGATGCTTGTAAAGGAACTGGCAGAAGGGCTGTTGGACGGAAGGAAATGGTTTTACCGGGAAAGCCCTGTATTTGAGTTTAGCGGCAACGAAGCGGAGAAGTTTGATGAGGCATTTGAGCCTATGGAAAAGGGGTTTAGCTTTAGTCAGGAGGAATTTTATATCCATAGCCATTCGGCGATAAGGGATTAAAGTGAATTGGCTTCCAAATGCGTGAAATGCAGTATGGGAAAGGAAAATGGAGATTTCCTGTATTTGGTTACTGGCAGATGGGTTTTGCACAAAAGGCTGAGGCATGCTACTATAAAAAGCAGAAATATTGTAAACAATGAGCCGGGAAAGGAAATAGCTTTATGGAATATTTTGTTACAGAAATTCAGATAAAACAATTGAGGCATTTGTCCAATATATGTATAGAGCTAAACCATAATAAGCGTACGAATTTGCTGTTGACTGGGAAAAATGGTTCGGGAAAAACAACGGTATTGCGTGCTATGAAGGATTATTTAGCGGCCATTAACCAAGGGGTTTTTGCAGATTTTGAAGCAACGGGAATGGATGATAATCATTATGGGCTTCGTGTTGTTTTTAATAAAAATGTTGGGATAGATGAAGCATATGCCAGAGGAAGATTCCTGACGGCATTTTATAGCGCTGACCGGAAAACAAGTATTGTGAAGCATAAAAATATAGAAGATGTTGTCTTAAAGACAAGTTATCCGCTGGAATCAAATCCGGGAAATGTATTGTTAAAATATTTGGTTCATTTAAAAACACAGCAGGCATATGCCAGAAACGAAGGGGATATGGCGATGGTACAGATGCTTGATGAGTGGTTCGAGCGTTTCACAAATGCTTTAAAAGTGCTGTTGGACAATCAGACAATAGAATTAAAATACGATTATAAAAATTATGATTTTCAAATTATTGAAGATGGAAAGAAAAAATTTGGATTTGACCAGTTATCGGACGGTTATTCGGCGGCTATACAGATTGTAGCAGATTTGATTTTGCGTATGGAACAGAATTGGCTGAAGAAATGCGTTTTGAGCACATATGATGTGGAAGGCCTGGTCATGATAGACGAACTGGAAACCCATCTGCATATTAGTTTGCAGAGAAAAATCCTACCTTTTTTAGTTGAGTTTTTTCCTAAAATACAGTTTATTGTTTCCACCCATTCGCCCTATATTTTAAATTCAATTGAAGACTGTGTTATCTATGATTTGGAAAAAAATATCCGCATGGAAAATATGTCGGGATATTCGGCGGAAGGAATAGTGGAAGGATATTTTGAATATGAGTCTTATTCAGACCTTCTTTTGAAAAAGGTTAAAAGATACGAAACGCTGGTAAATCTTCAAAATCCAACGGATGAAGAGCGGGCAGAAAGGGCAAAGATTTTGATTGGACTGAAACAATTGTCAGGGGATTTGTCAAAGGAAGCAAAAAGCGCATTCGAAGAAATAGAGCAAAAAAGGACACGATATGATAAAATTTAACCGGACAAAAACCGAAAAAGCAAAAGCGGCGGTTGCATCATTAAAGGCGGTAAAAGCCGTAAATGGAAATTATAATACCCCGGAAGTAAATGCGGCTTTGGCAGAAATGTTTTGTGGAAAATGCTATATTTGCGAGAATAAAGAGGGGATTACATCCTTTCAAATAGAACATTTAAAGGCTCATAAAGGGGATGCCGAACTAAAATATGATTGGAATAATTTATTTTGGGCATGTGCACACTGCAACAATATTAAAAGAGTGGAAGATGAGCCGATATTGGATTGCACCCAGGTGGATGTAGAGAAAAAATAGCATTCCGTAAAGAAGGATATTTTGGAAAAGATGAAAAGTATGAGTTTATTCCTTTAGAGGAAACAATCGAAACAAAAAATACAGTGCATCTGTTGTACCGCGCATATTATGGAAATACACCGCAAAAGAGAATGGAAGCGGTAAATATCCGCCGCGCCTTAAGGCGCAATTTATCGGATTTTAAAAATCTGGTTAGAGAATATTACGAAGCGGAAGATTATGACAAAGAAGATATTTTATGTGCGATTAAAAAAGAGATAGGGAAGGGCTCCGCTTTCGCGGCATTTAAAAGGTGGCTGTTATGGGACAACAAAGAAAAATATGGGGATTTGCTGCAGCGTTGCGGGCATTTAGACTAGTGTGCTGTATGGAAATCCTTTGAGTAATTGTTGCAGGAGGCAAAAAAGATGAGCATAGCATTATGGGGCGGTTCGATAAGCGACTTGAGCATTGGCTCGATGATTTTACGGGTTATATTGGCGATGATATGCGGCGGTACGATTGGCTGGGACAGGCAGAGGTCGAAGCATCCGGCGGGGATGAGGACCTATATGCTGGTGTGCCTGGGCGCCTGCGTTGTCATGATTACAGGGGAATTTCTGTTTCGGCAATACAATACGGGGGATCCGGCCAGGCTGGGCGCGCAGGTCATAAGCGGAATCGGTTTTCTCGGCGCCGGCAGCATTGTGGTTTCCGGAAGGTCAAAAATAAGGGGGCTGACTACCGCAGCTGGGCTGTGGACCTCGGCTTGCATCGGCCTGGTAATTGGAACGGGCTTTCTGGAATGCGGCATAGTGGCCACTTTTGCCGTCTATATTATTGTGAAATATTTTAAGAAGCTGGAAGGTAAAATTACATATAATGACGGGTGGTTCAGCGTTTATGTCCAGCTGGAGGAAATTTCACGGCTGACGGATTTGTATGACAGCGTGAGCGGCCTGGGGATGAAGGTAGGGGATGTCCAAATTTATGGAAAGAAAAATAAGCTGCCCGAAGCTGTGGTATCCATCCAGAATTCCTCTGGACAGGGCAGGGATGAGGTGCTGGCAACATTGAATGGGATAAAGGGTATCATTGAGGTGAAATATATTTCATAAGTACCTGATGGGGCAGGCAGCATTCCCCGGACTATTTCCGGAATCATCCATCGGATGCTTCCGGATACTTTTTAAGGTAATGGATAGAAGCTTCATTCGCTAAAAGAGTCAGTTAATAAACTGGGAAACAAAGTCAATCAGGTTATCGGCCAATACCAATTTCTGGACCTTTTTCGGGTCTCCTAATGTCCTGACTACGCCGTTATAGAGCTCCATGAACTTTTTCCGGTCGTTTTGCTGTACGGCAATCATCAGAACGATGTGTATGCAGTGCTCATCCCAGAGAATCCCTTTCCTGCTGGTGAGGACACAGAACATGGTGCGTTTGGCATCCATATTGATGGCATGGGGGATGGCAAAAGTATCAAAAAAGCAGGTGGAAGACAGGCGTTCCCTTTGCAGGACAGATTCGGTAAAGCCTTCGTTTGCAAGCCCGAATTCTATAATTTTATGCCCTAAAAAGCGGATGACCTCTTCCTTTCCGTTAAAGCCATCCTGCTTGAAAAACAGGTTTTCATCAAAAAGTGAGGAGAGAAGTTTGTTATAATGGGCTCTTTTTTTCTCTTTTGCACAATCATTAATGGCATTGGTAATGTTGATATGGTCCATCATTGTGTAAAACGGGCTGATGACCAGATTTTTGCGCCCAATGGTGTTTAATGGTTTTGTTGTTATAATCAGGTCGGACGAGGTATTGATGACTGCCTTTGCATCGGTATCGCGAAAGGCCAAAATATTAATCATATCTGAAAAGTTTTCTTTCAATTTTTTTTCCAGAGTTTCATAAATATGATGGTAGCTGTCGCAAAGGAGCAGGACAGAAACCTTATCGTCCGTATTGCAGGCCGCTTCGATGAGGTAGCCCAGATGGATACTGATAAATCCGATTTCCGAGTCGGCGATGTCTACGTGGAATTTTTTGTGTATCCGCTGTGCAACGGAAACGGAAACATCATATATGAAAGGGCAGTTCCGTTTGATGGTATTCAAAATTTCATTTTCCACGGATTGGGTATTTTTGGCCCGTTTAATCATACCGTCGATATGCAGGGCAAAGTTGTACAAGTAATCGGAGTAATCAATATCCAGCATGTAGTAGTTAAAAATATTCCTCAGGATATCGTTGATGTCGGAAATAAATTGCTCCGGCAAAATATCCTGGGATATCATATCCGCCCCATTGCTGTCGATGGGCTTAATCTGCCCTTCCAGGATGGAAGATAGGGCGATGATATCGTTGTCTTCCGGCTTGATATGGCAATGGTTCGCATACTGCTCGTAAATTTCTTTGGCGATTTTATATTCATCGGAATCCTGGCGGATTTGGGAATCTGGTGAAGCATCGATGTAGTTATCGCTTCTTACCCGGTACAATGCAATAATCACGTTGATAAGGATATTATTGTAGTAAGTGCTGTCCACGAAATAATTATATTTATGGATGGAGTTGGCTAAAATAGATTTGATTTTTTCCACGTCCATCTCAGGGAAATAGGTGGAGAGGTTGTCTATGCTGTTAAAAGCCGGATTGATTTCGTCAAAAAGCAAAGACTTAATCAGTCTTCTTTTGTCCAGCTCACTGCCATTGATTTGTATATAAGTATTTTCCCGCCCCAGATGGAGATGAAATCTGGAAAGGATATCCGGAAAGCTTTTGAGGTGCTTTTCCAGGGTGGAGCGGCTGATAAACAGCGATTCGGCAAACTCATCGATTTGGTAAGGGGATGTGGAAAAGATTAGCTTTTTTAAAATGGAATGGCTGATATTATCATCGGCAGCAGTTTCTGGTATATGCAAGGTAAGGCTCTTCCAGATGTCAGGCTCAATGCGGTAACCTTTGTTGGAAGAATGGACAATAGGGAGTATGCGGTTGATGGAGGCGATTTCCGATTGGACTAAGCGGAGGGAAATGCCCAGCATAAGGCTTAATACATTGCCGGTAATAGGTGTGCCTGAATCGGAGATTGCGGTTAAAATGTCTCGTTGCCGTTTGCTGAATCGTTCCATATATGTAAACCATTCCCTTTCTCAGATGTAGTTTCAAGCCCTGGCCGTGGAAGGGGGTTTGCCAGGTGTTTTCCCCAGCCAGGGCTTTTGGCCTCAACATCATTATCGGAAAAAAAACTGGAAAAAGCAAATTTTTAATTACAGAATACCCCGCAAAATGTAATTTGATACAAAAAATAAAAGGAATTATACTGAATTTATGAATTGTCCGGACAAAATAATGAGAAAGGATGGAGTCGGGTTTGATGAATAAAGAGGAAGCGCAGATGATAGCATTTCAGCTCATCGGTTTTGCCGGGGATGCATTTTCCTTTTTTTATAAAGCGGTGGAAGCCGCAAGGGAAGGGAAAATAGAAGAGGCCGAAGGGCTTCTTGCCGAAGGGGAAAAGCAGCTGACGAAAGCGCATAACGCGCAGACGGAACTGCTGACGGCAGAAGCGCAGGGCAAAGATGTTGCGTTCAGCATTATGCTGGTACATGCCCAGGATCATTTGATGACTACGATTATGTATGAACGGGTGGCTAAGGAATTTATCCTGCTTTATAAAGAAAAGGTTGGAAATTAAAATTTTCAATCCAAAATGTTTAACCCGGAGATTTGAGCCTGCGGCCCAAAGTTTGCAGGTTGTGGAAAGGGCACGGTTTTTAATATGAAAAATAGGAAATTTTTATGGGGGAGCGCAACAGCAGCTTACCAATGTGAAGGCGCCTGGAAAGAAGGCGGAAAAGGGCTTTCCAACTGGGATGTATTCTGCCATAGCGATAAAAACAATGTAAACCCGGTAACCGGCGATGTGGCATGCGACCATTATCATCGTTATGAGGAAGATATAAAAAGGATGGCGGAGGGCGGGCAGAATGCTTACCGGTTTTCCATCGCCTGGACAAGGATTATCCCTGATGGCACGGGGGAGCGGGATCGGGAAGGGATTGATTTTTATAACAGGCTGATTAATGCTTGTTTAAAGTATGGAATAGAGCCTTTAGTTACGCTGTATCATTATGATTTGCCCAAAACCCTTTTTGAAATGGGAGGATGGGAAAACAGAGATACTACAGAGGCTTATGTGCGGTATGCAAAAGTATGCTTTGAAGAGTTTGGCGACCGGGTAAACTATTGGGCAACGATAAATGAGCCAAATTATGAAACGCTGTGCTGTTACGGCTACGGCAACTATCCGCCCAATGTGAAGTCATTGGAGAGGCGCTGGAAAGCCATGTATCATATGATGCTTGCCAGTGCAAAGGCGGTAGCGCTTTACCGGGGCATGGGTTATCAGGGGATGATTGGCCTGGTTTCCGACTGTTACAGCATTGATTTTATGGAAGATGCGGAGGAATACCGGAAAGCAGCCGGGTTTGCAGACCTTTTTTTCAACATTTCCGTAAATGATGTTTGTGTAAGAGGGGCATATCCGGAAGAGTATAGAGATAAGCTTATGGAGGAAGGATATGACCTGTCTTATATGCGTAAGGAAGATGAGGAAATATTCAAAGCAGGATGTGTGGATTATCTTGGGGTGAATGCCTATTGTAGATATTTGGCCAAACCCTGTACGGAGAAAGGCATCAGCCTGACTGCCAATAATACAGGGGATGGAAAAAAGAAAAAACTGTTTATCGAAGGGTGGTTTGCGTTGGATGAAGATAAAGGGTTGGAAAAAACCCCCTGGGGTATGGAAATTTACCCAAAATCTATCTACGATTTGCTGCTTGACTTGAAAAAGAGATACCCTAATATGCCTGTGATAATAACGGAAAACGGGGTGGGGAACTATGACTCTGTAAGCGAGGACGGGGAAGTCCATGACCAATATAGGATTGAATATTTGCAGGGGTATGTGGACTGGATAGAAAAAGCGATGGACGCAGGCTGCGACGTCAGGGGATACTTTGTATGGTCCGCCATGGATGTATACAGCTGGATTAACGGCTATAAAAAGCGTTATGGCCTGGTTTATGTTGATTTTGATGACCAGGGGCTTAGGAGAATCCCCAAGGACAGCTACTATTGGTATAAAAATACAATAAGAGAAAAAGGAGAGAAATTCGATGGAAAAGTTCAGTAATTTTATAGAAAGTAAAATTGCACCTTTTGCGAACGGGGTTGCGGGGAATAAATATATGCGTGCTTTACAGAATGCTTTTCTGGCGCTGATTCCATTTATTACCATTGGAAGCCTGGCACTTGTAATCATATCGCCGCCGGCGGATTATACGGCCTGTGACCCGGGAATCGTCCGCTCCATTATGTTCGGATGGGCTAAGATAGCGGAATGGACAGGGCCTACCCTGGGCTTTGTGAATATGGTGACAATGAATGCGATTGCGCTTTATGTTGCCATTGGCCTGGGGCTGAACCTGGCGAACCATTATAAGATAAAACCGGCTATGCCCATGCTGGTGACGGCCATGTCTTTCCTCATTTGCGCAACGATGAATGCGGATGGAACATTGACCTTTGACCACCTGGGTGGTACCGGGCTCTTTACTGCGATTCTTGTATCCATTCTTTCGTTTGAACTATACAGGAAGCTGACGGAAAAGGAAGTAGGGCGTATCAATATACCGGGAGGAGGTGTACCGCCGGCATTGCTGGATTCCCTGGGAAATCTCGTGCCTACTGTTATCGTACTCCTTTTGTTCGGGGCAGTCAGCCAGATTCTTTTGGCAATTACAGGGGCTGGGCTTCCCAATCTGTTGCTGATTATTATGACCCCGATTGTAAATGCAGTGGACAGTGTTTGGGGAATTATTATTCTTGCAGTGCTCGTTATGATTTTCTGGTGGTTTGGAATTCACGATACAGTAATTACAGAGCCGATGGGGGCTTTCCTCACAACTACCTATACTGCTAATATGAGCGCTTTTGCGGCAGGAACTGCTGCGGTTTCCCTTCCGTACATTGTGACAAAACCGTTCTGGTGGCATTTCATGACAATCGGCGGCAGCGGCGCTACGCTGGGCCTGGCTGTGCTTGCCTGCATGAGTAAGTCAAAACAGATTAAGACGGTGGGGAGGCTGGCGTTAGTGCCTTCATTATTCAATATTAATGAGCCGTTGATTTTTGGCCTTCCGATTATGTATAATCCGATTATGATGATACCGTTTATTTTTGTAATGCCGCTCAATGGTGTAATTACGTATATCTGCATGAGCACCGGCATTGTGGCCAGGACGTTTGCCTATGCGGGATGGAATATGTTCTGCCCGATTGGGGCATGGATTGATACTATGGATTTTAAGGCGTTTTTATTGATTCTGGTGCTGATTGTGATTGATGTGGCGATTTACTTCCCGTTCTTTAAGCTGTATGAAAAGAAAAAGCTGGAAGAAGAAGCGGCGGTGGCTAAGAAAGCCTGAAACAGGGATGGGAATTCACAAACTTGACATGCACAATAAAGCCGTGCAGAAATGGGGGAAACTATGAAAATTGTATTAGTATGCAATGCAGGGATGAGCACAGGGATTATGAAAATGAAACTGGAAGAGGAAGCAGCCAAACGCGGCCTGGAAGCATCGGTGGAGGCTGTTCCTATGGTAGAACTGGACGAAAACATGGACGGAACCGATGCGGTTTTGTTAGGGCCGCAGATTAGGTTTGCGCTGGAAGATATCAGAAAGAAATCCGGCGGGATTCCGGTAATGGCGATTGCCCCTCAGGATTTTGGGATGATGAATGCCCCGAAGGTGATGGAGCAGCTGCTGGAACTGCTGTGAATGAGAGAAAGGTATATGAAACAGTTTGACTATATTATTCAGGAAGAACTTGGCCTGCATGCCAGGGCGGCTGCAAAGCTCGCCCGGTATGCGCAGACCTTTCCCTGCGATATTTATATCCAGAAAGGGCAAAAGGCAGTGGATATGAAGAATGTGATGGGGCTGATATCGCTGAAAGCTTTGAAAAATGATAAAGTCCGCATTTTTATAAACGGGGAGCAGGAAGGGAAGGCCATGGAAGAAATGAGTCGGTACTTGGGGGATAATTTGTAACGGGAATTGATAATATGTATCCAAAAGTTGGGGCTGTTGCGTTAGAGATTTTCAAAACTCTGTGCATCAGCCTTGTTTTTGCACGAAAATGAGAAAAATCCTTTTTTTTAAATTGAATTTTACCGCGTTTGGGAGTAAAATTAAGAAGAAAATTTTTAAACACGAAAGAAAGGATAGATAGTGTCATGAAAAAAAGTCAAAACAAATGGATATGCGCTGCTATTCCGGCGCTGCTGCTTCATTGCAGTATTGGTACCGTTTACTGCTGGTCGATTTTCAGCCAGGAGATAGCGGATTATATCGGTTTTTCGAAGGGGGCAACAGAGTGGGCATTTAGCTTCGCCATTTTCTTCTTAGGGATGTCGGCGGCATTTCTTGGAAATGTGGTGGAGAAGGATATCCATAAATCTTCGCTAATCGCTGCGGTTTGCTTTGCGGCAGGCATGGCGGGAACAGGATTTTTTATCTACTATGGCGGCCAGCATCAGCATAGCCCTCTGGCCTTAATCGGTATTTATGTATGCTATGGTTTTATTATGGGCATCGGGCTTGGAACCGGGTATTTGTCTCCGGTTAAGACGCTTATGCTCTGGTTTGAGGACAGGAAAGGCCTTGCAACCGGCCTTGCGGTGGCGGGCTTCGGCGCTGCCAAGGCAATTGCAAGCCCTATTATGCAGGCGATGCTGGATAATCTGGGCGAGGGCGGCATTTACAAGATGTTCTTAATTTTGGCAGTGGTATACTTTATCATGATGTTTGCAGGGCATATCCTGCTTAAGAAGCCGGAAGGATGGCATGAGCCGCAGAAAAAGGAAAAAGGGCAGAGCATCTTGTCCGTTATCAAGACAAGGCCTGTTGCCAACTATATCGGCATTTGGGTAATGTTCTATATCAATATTACCTGCGGCCTGGCATTGATTTCCCAGGAAAAAATGATTGTAAAATGTATCGGCCTGGCAGGCGTAGTGGGGATTATTTCCACGATTTCCGCAATCTTTAATGCGGGCGGGCGCCTTGGTTTTTCCGCATGGGCGGATACCATGAAGGACAGGAATACCATATACAAGTTAATTTTTGTGCTTTCGATTGTATTTACCGCATTGGTGATGGTGACGGGCGGCATTAAGAACGGCCAGGGCAATATGCTGCTGATAGCCCTTGTCCTTGGATTGATTTTTGTTGTCAATGCGGGTTACGGCGGCGGTTTTTCCAACGTGCCGACCCTTCTTTCCGACCATTATGGAATGGGAAGTATCAGCGCCCTCCACGGAATTACCTTATCCGCCTGGGCGTTTGCCGGGTTGACAGGCAATCAGGTGGCGAACCTAATCGTTAACAATACCGGAACATTCATCCAGGATTCCCACGGCAACAGCATTAATCCGGTGGGGTATCAAAATGTGCTTTATTTAACGTTAGTGCTTTATATTGTAGCATTATTAATCAGCTTGTTTATGGTAAGGCCTTTGAATAAGGACGAGAAGAAAAAATAAGCTAAGAGACAGGGCGGTTTGACAGATTACTATAGAAAGGAATGGTACATATATGGAACACTATTATCAGCCGGAAATTGAATGTGCATCTCAGGAACAAATCCGGGCCTGGCAGGATGAACGTCTGGTAAAGACGGTAAAAAGGGTTTATGAAAATGTGGAGTTCTACAGAAAAAAAATGGACGAAGCAGGTGTGAAGCCCGGGGATATTCATTCGGTGGATGATTTGTATAAACTTCCATTTCTAACAAAGGATGACTTGCGGGATGCCTATCCTTATGGTTTGCTGGCCGCACCGTTGTCCGACTGCGTGCGTATCCAGTCAACCAGCGGAACAACAGGGCGAAGGGTAGTGGCTTTTTATACCCAGCATGATTTGGATCTGTGGGAAGAGTGCTGTGCAAGGGCGATTGCTGCTGCGGGAGGAACTAATGAGGATGTGGTGCATGTCTGCTACGGTTATGGGCTGTTTACCGGAGGGCCGGGTTTAAACGGAGGCTCCCACAAAATCGGTTCGCTGACCCTGCCCATGTCTTCGGGAAACACGGAGCGGCAGATTCAGTTTATGTGCGACCTTGGCTCTACGATTTTATGCTGTACGCCGTCCTATGCGGCTTATCTGGCCGAATCCATCTGGGAAAGGGGGCTTCAGGATAAGATTAAGCTGAAAGCGGGCATTTTCGGCGCGGAAGCGTGGACGGAGGAAATGCGCCATGATGTTGAAGAAAAGCTTAGAATTAAGGCGTATGATATATACGGATTGACGGAAATCTCCGGCCCTGGCGTTTCTTTCGAATGCAGCGAGCAGACGGGTATGCATATCAATGAAGACCATTTTATCGCAGAAGTGATTAACCCCAAGACAGGGGAGGTTCTTCCGGACGGGGAGAAAGGGGAATTGGTATTTACTAGCATTACAAAAGAAGCTTTCCCCTTAATCCGTTACCGCACCAGGGATATCTGCATTTTGAGCCGTAAAAAATGCTCTTGCGGCCGTACTCATGTAAAGATGACCAAGCCGTTAGGCCGCAGCGACGATATGCTGATTGTTAAGGGCGTGAACGTATTCCCGTCTCAGATTGAAACTGTGCTGCTGAACCAGGGCTATCCGGCTAACTACCAGATTATCGTGGACCGCCAGAACAACAGCGATACCATTGAGGTCCAGGTGGAAATGACGCAGGAAATGTTCTCGGACAATGCGGGTATTGTGGCAAAGAGGGAGAAGGCATTGGTGGATGCGTTAAAAGCTATGCTTGGTATCTATGTGAAAGTGAAACTTGTAAATCCGAAGAGCATCGCCAGGAGCGAAGGAAAGGCTGTTCGCGTAATAGACCGGAGGAATTTATATCAGGGTTAAGATGGGAAACCCAGACAGGAGGGGCTTATGACTGTAAAACAGATTTCTGTATTCGTGGAAAATAAAGCGGGTAAACTGGCGGAACTGACCGAGTATCTGCATGAGCAGAAAATTGACATGCGGGCTTTGTCCATTGCGGAAACGCAGGATTTCGGCATTGTACGCATTATTGTGGATGATGCGTATAAAACGTCCTGCATACTTAAAGAGGCAGGATATGTGGCTTCCATCACGCCGGTGCTGGCGGTGGAAATGCCGGACGAACCGGGGAGCCTGTTCCGGATTTTGAAAATACTAGGGGATGGCGGCGTGAATTTGGAATACATGTATGCGTTCCTGACCCGGAAAGAGGATACGGCTTATATGGTCCTGCGGGTGGAGGACAATGAGAAAGCGGCGGACATTTTAAGCAAAAGCGGGATACATACGATTTGCCAGGATGCGGTGGCCAATTTATAGGAGTAAATAGCTGATTTCGGGCGGCATTGGCGTGGAGCTGATGCCGCCTTTGCTGAGCGTAGAAAAGGAGCGGCACAATGATATCAAATAAGGATATTAAGAAATATAACAAAAGCAGCAGTTATTCATATACTTTAGGTGCGTTTCCAACTTTCGAATTGCTGGAGAATTATCCGGAAATCGTTGAAAAAATAATGATTCACACAACTGCCAAGCAGGAGATATATGACAAGGCAGAGAAATTATGTGAACAAAATCATATTCAGCTTGTGGTGAATGACAAATTGCTGGAAAAGATTAGGGAGAAAGAAAACTGCATAGCAGCAGGTGTTTTTGATAAATTCCAATGTCAGATTGAAAAAAATCAGAATCATGTGGTATTAGTCAATCCAAGCGATTCCGGCAATATGGGAACAATTATTCGAACATGCGCAGGGTTTGGAATTAACAATCTGGCCATTATTGAACCGGCAGTGGATATTTTCCATCCAAAAGTAGTAAGGGCTTCCATGGGCTCTCTTTTTCGCATCAATCACCAGTATTTCCCGTCATTTGAAGAATATTATCATAAATACGGTGAGAATCGTTCCATGTATCCGTTCATGTTAAAGGGGGCAAAAAAGCTTGGTTCATTTTCATTGAACAGAAATCAGCCGTTTTCGCTGATTTTCGGCAATGAAGCAACTGGCCTGGATGACAGTTTTCTTGGAGTGGGCCAAAGTGTGCTGATTGCCCATACCAAAGCTATTGATTCATTAAATCTATCATTGGCGGCTGGGATTGCGATTTATGAGTTCACAAAGCATTATTTTTGAGATGGTAATTGCAGGGAAATGCATATAATAATATAGGGAGGCGGGAAAATGGAATGGATACAGGCAGTGGATGAAGCTGTTTTGCTGTTTATCCAGGAGTATGTGCGGATGGATATTTTGGATGGTTTTTGGAAAATAGTTACGTCTTTGGCGGATAAAGGATGGTTTTGGCTGGGAATTAGTTTTTTGCTGCTCCTTTTTAGGAAAACGCGTACTGTGGGGGTGGCGTCGCTCATTTCAATAGCGTTATGCTTTTGCATAACGAATATGGCGCTGAAAGTATGGGTGGCCCGCCCAAGGCCTTACGATGCCATGGAGGCCATTGTGCCGCTGATAAGGAAGCCTAGGGATTATTCTTTCCCATCAGGACATACCACAGTATCTTTTGCCTGCGCCCTTGTCTGCTATCGTATGCTGCCGGGAAGGTATGGAATACCAGCGGTTGTGCTGGCGGCGATGATTGGATTTTCCAGGCTGTATCTGGGAGTACATTATCCCAGCGATGTGTTGGGCGGCTTTCTGGTGGCGCTAGTGGGGAGCGGGCTGAGCATGAGGGTATTGGCCGGCGGGCGCGCCGGCAGTAACAATGCGGGCTGAAAAGCGTATGCTTAGCACACCAAAACCTCCAAATCCTCCGGAACATAAATATTGCCATGAAAATATTGTCTTCCTTCGGCCAGATACAGTTCTTTCCGGTTTCCCATATATTTATCTATGGTATGGTACAAAAGGAGATTCTCGACATGAAGCCCCTGGGCGGTGAGACAGGCATCCTTGACCGTGGAATGGTGTTTTTCATAAGGTTTGTAGATATCCGCCTGGGAATGGAGGCAGAAAGCCTCATGCAGCAGCCATTTGCTGTTTTGGGCATATTCCCATAAGCATTTGCGGAAGGGTTCATCGCCGCAGCATGTAAGCTTTTCATCGTTTCCCAAATCCATAGCGAACCCATACTGTTTCGTTTTGGAAGACTGAATGTCGAAAAAAGTAAACTTTTTGCCGATGATTTCCCGTTCTTCCTTATCCTGTACTGCAATCAAATGCAGCCTGTCGCCTACGAACCGGTTCTGCTTTTTCGGAAGCAGGGTATCGGCCAGATTATGCAGGATGGCAATCACTTCATCATGCCCGTAGATGCGGGCTTCCCCTTCATATTGCCCCTGGTTCATATGTTGGCATATGATTCTCATCATCCAGATAATCCCCAGAATATGGTCTATATGTTTATGGGTTACAAAAATATCTTTAATATCCGCCCAAGGCAGATTCGCCTGCCGCAGCCGGTCTAAAACCATATTTCCCCCGCCCCCGTCCACCAGTAAGTGGCGGCCATTTTCGCTTAGAACGAAGCATGTATTATAGCATTGCATGGCAAGGGCATTTCCGGTTCCTAACATAGTAATTTTCATTGGATTTCCTCTTAATTTATTCCCGCGAGCAATGAGCCAAGTAGACGCGCTTGTGCGTATATTTGGCGAATGCCGCGAGGGTCAAATACCCCGCCCCTTGGGGCGTTTCAAGCTTGATGCCCCGCTGCTTTGGGATGCGGAAGGCGAAATTAATTTTGCCGCAAAGTATTTGTACGTCAGAATCCCAATTTAGAACTACCCCTGCGCCTTAAAAAGTGTTAATATATATGAAAACGGTCGCGGACTGGAAACAGCAATATCCCGGAACAGTGCCCCCGAGAATTTCAGGGCGCTAAAAGCGGCATGAAATTGCTCGGAGTGCAGGGCACTGTGAAGGGCTGTTGCGGAACTAGAAACAGCAATATCCCGGAACAGTGCCCCCGAGAATTTCAGGGCGCCAAAAGCGGCATGAAATTGCTCGGAGTGCAGGGCACTGTGAAGGGATGTTGCGGAACTTCAAATAGGAGGAAAAATAATATGCCAGAGAAAAATCTCGATTTTGACAGGATAATAGACAGGAGGAACACCAAATCCATTAAATATGATTTGGCTGCAAAGAGAGGAATGCCGGAGGACATACTGCCTTTATGGGTGGCGGATATGGACTTTCAAGTGTCCTCCTATATTCAGGAAGCATTAATCCGGCAGACGGAGCACGGGATTTTTGGATACAGCGATGTAGGGGAAGAATATTTTGAAATCGTAAAGGGGTGGATGAAACGCCGGCATGGCTGGGATGTGGAAGGGGATTGGCTGGTGAAAACGCCTGGGGTGGTATTCGCTTTGTCGCTGGCCGTAAAAGCTTTTACGGAACCTGGAGACGGCGTTTTGATACAACAACCGGTTTATGGGCCTTTTAAAGAAGTGGTAGAGGTGAACGGCAGGAGGACCGTCAGCAATACGCTGGTATATAAAGAACATAAATATTTCATGGATTTCCAGGATTTCGAAGAAAAAATCGTGAAAGAGAAGATAAAGCTGTTTATCCTGTGCAATCCCCATAATCCGGTAGGGCGTGTGTGGACAAAAGAGGAACTGATGCGGGTGGGGGATATCTGCCAGAAGCATCATGTGATTGTGGTAAGCGATGAAATCCATGGGGATTTTGCATTTAAGGGAAAGCATCATGTGTTTGCAGGATTGAAAAAGGAGTATGGGGAGTTTACCGTGACCTGTACGGCGCCCAGCAAGACCTTTAATCTGGCGGGGCTGCAGCTGTCCAACATTTTTATCAGCAACCCGGATTTGAGGAAGGCATTTTGCAGGCAGCTGCATATCACCACATACAGTGAAATCAATGTGATGGGATTGGTGGCCTGTGAGGCGGCTTATAAGGACGGCGACGAGTGGTATCAAGCCATGATGAAATATGTGGAAGGAAATATTGCGTTTACAAAGGAATATGTGGAAAAAAATATTCCCGGGGTAACGATGGCGGAGCACGAAGGAACCTATCTGGTCTGGCTGGACTTCAGGCAGCTGGGTATGAGCAGGGAAGAGTTGGAAGAGGTAATTGTGCATAAAGCCAGATTGTGGCTGAATGACGGGGCGATATTCGGGGAAAGCGGAGCCGGCTTTCAACGGGTAAATGTGGCGTGCCCGAGGAAAATATTGGAAGAGGCGCTGGAAAGGATGAAAAGGGCGCTTTTAGCGTAAAAAGGACATCTGCTATTTGCGGATGGAAAGGAAGGAATTGCTGTATCGATGAAAATAGTATTGATAAATGGGCAGAATCATAGGGGCTCTACTTATCACGTGGGGCGGCAGCTGGCGGAAAAGCTGGGCGGGAATATAAAAGAATTTTTCCTGCCCAGGGATTTCGGCGAGTTTTGTGTGGGATGCGGCGGTTGCTTTATGAAAGGTGAAAGGGCATGCCCCCATTATGAAAAGCTGCGGCCTATCACGAAGGCGATGGATGAAGCGGACGTGTTGATTCTGACCAGCCCGGTATATGTATATCATGTGACAGGTTCCATGAAGGCATTTTTGGACCATTACGGATACCGATGGATGGTGCACAGGCCGGAAGAGAAAATGTTCCGCAAGCAAGCAGTTTGCATTTCCACTGCGGCAGGGGCCGGTATGAAATCGACCAATAAGGATATGGCGGACAGCTTGTTTTTCTGGGGAATCCCGAAAATTTACCGCTATGGCGTGGCCGTTCAGGCAATCAAGTGGGATGGGGTAAACGGAAAAATCAGAAAGAAGATAGAGCATGATACGGACAGGCTGGCAAAAGAAATAAGGGAAAATGCGGGAAAAGTGAAGCTGGGAATAAAAACCAGGGCATTCTTTTTCATTATGCATCTGCTGCAGAAAAAAGGGTTTAATGAGACGGACCGCATTTATTGGAAGAAGAAAGGCTGGACGGGCAGGAAAAGGCCGTGGAAATGATGGGAGGAATTCTTTTGAAAATAGTAAGGCGTTATCAAAGGAAGAACAAATAATAGAATTTATAAAACTGAACAGATATATCAATATGGGAAAAGCAACAGAAATTTGTGGATATAAAGCAAAATCTGCAAGGAGAAAAGTGATTGAACAGATGTTGAATCAAGGAATGATTGAACGGGTAGGCACTGGACCGGCAACCAAATATAAGTTGAAGCGTCATTAATATGTTTTTACGAAATTTTTAAGGGTCTCTAAAGGTCTCCTAAGGGTCTCTAATGTATAGTTGAGGAAAATTGGCGATGAAAACAAAGGAAGACGTAATAAAATATGGATTATCTTTCCCCAAAACCTATCAGGATAGCCCGTTTCACGATGATAATTGGATACTCATACGTATCAGGGAAACGAAAAAGGCTTTTGCATTTATTTATGAGCGGGAAGGGAATGTATGGGTGAATGTGAAAGTTTCGCCGGAATGGAGGGATTTCTGGCGGGATGCTTATGATGGGGTAATACCGGCTTACCATCAGAACAAGGAGCATTGGAATACCATTATCCTGGATGGCTCGGTGCCGGAAAAGGATGTAAAGAGGATGATTGCGGAAAGTTATGATTTGGTAGTCGGATGAAAGTAAAAGAATCATATGGTATGCTATAAAGGGGAGGGCAGACAGCTAGGAAGGAAGCAAATAAAGAGGCTGTATTGCAACTGAAAACTGTATATGCTATAATTCCAGCATGGACGTATTATTCTGGAATATGCTTGGCTAAAAAGGACTGGGATGCCCATAAGATGTGGGTAAATGAACATTGAGTCTTCCCTGCAAGCAAAGGGAAAACTCAAAATATGTTTAAAGCAGATGATAAAAAATGGTAACAGGATAAGGGATAAATGTTCATTTCTGCAAAGCATTGTCTCAATGAAGGGAGCAACGGATAGTAGTCTGGAAGGGGGTAGGGGAAAATATGGTAGAGTACAGCAAAAAAGCAGTAAAATATATTAATTCTACCGATAGGGCAACAAAAGAAAGGCTACGCGAAGCGATTGAGAAAATCCCATTTGGGGATATTAAAAAATTACAGGGCATAAAAGATGGGTATCGTTTAAGGATTGGGGATTTGCGTGTTCTTTTCACGATTGAGGGCGATATGATTTATATTGATAACATCATACCAAGAGGGCAAGCATATAAGAGATTATAGGAGGCATTGAATGAGCAAAGAAATGTTGAAAGGGTTAATAGAACTAGTGCCAGATGAAGATGTTGAAACATTGTACAAAGTAGTTATAAAATTTATTCCAGAGACAGAGCCGGAATCGGACGAGATAGCTGCTATCATGGAGGGCAGAAAGGATAGGGAAGAAAACGGAACAATTCCCCATGAAGCTATAAACTGGGAATGAAGAATTTTTTGTTGACATCAACAAAATGACTGTAAAACTTTAGAAGGTAATATTCAAAAGAATAAGAAAGCCCTCGGAATGCCATCCGGGGGCTTTCGCTTGCTCCAGCTTGAATCAGCCATCCGTGTAGGGGCGATTTATAAGCAGAATGTGGACGAAATAAAACGGATATAATAAAAGTATTTTTATCACTTTACACAGTTTATTCATAGTATGCTATAATTTGATATATGATTTTGAGGTTTCCCAACTAAAAATTATGATTTCAGGAGCAGCATAAATGAAAATTCTTATCGTAGAGGATGATTATACCTTGAATAACGGCATTGCCCTTTCATTAAACGGCGAAGAAACCCTTCAGGCGTTCAGCCTTGCCCAGGCGCGGAGTTTGTTTGACGAAAACATAGATTTGGTGATTCTGGATATTAATCTGCCCGATGGCAGCGGCTTGGATTACTGCCGGGAAATACGGGAAAAGAGCGGAGCGGCGATTATTTTCCTGACCGCCAACGATATGGAAATCGACATAGTGACCGGCTTAGAGACCGGGGCGGATGATTATATTACAAAGCCCTTTTCCCTTATGGTGCTCCGGGCCAGGGTCAATGCGATTTTTCGCAGAAAGCAGGGGCGGGAACGGGCGGAAAATGGCGGCACGGGGGATAGCTTTAGCCAGGGGGATTTTTTCTTTGATTTTGAACGGATGCTGTTTACAGTGGACGGCGGGCCGGTGGAACTTAGCAAGACGGAACAGAAGCTGTTAAGGCTTCTTGTATCAAACCGGGGAATAACCCTTTCCAGGGAAATGCTGATGGAGCGCATCTGGACGGATGGGGCGGAATTTGTGGAAGAAAATGCATTGTCGGTAACGATGAACAGGCTGCGCACTAAGCTGCCGGGAATCCCGGTAAAGACAGTATACGGGATTGGTTATGTTTGGGAAAAAGGGTAAAGCTGCGGGAAATAGATGAAGTAGTGGAAAAGAGATAATTAGAAAAATGGGCATAAATATATTTGGAGAAGAAAATTTGCTTTTATGGGCTGTCATCATACTTCTTGGGGCGCTGGGAATTTTGTATTACAGGGTACAGCGGGAATGGAGGTATATTGACAGGATGATTGATGCGGCGAAGGATGGGAGCTTTTCGGAAACGGAATTCAATGAAGGGAAGCTTTCCCACCTGGAATCAAAAATGTATCAGTATTTGGCGGCGGGCGGCCTTTCCAGGCAGCAGCTGGAAGAGGAAAGGGAAAAAATTAAAACGCTGGTAAGCGACATTTCCCATCAGACCAAGACTCCTATTGCAAATATGCTGTTATATACCCAGCTTTTGGAAGAAAATAAGAGCCTGGACGAGAATGCAAGAAATATAGCGGCGCAGATTGAAGGGCAGACGAATAAGCTGAATTTTCTGATTCAGTCATTGATAAAAACTTCCCGGTTGGAGAGCGGTATGATATCGGTGGCGCCGGGGAACAACCGGGTGGATGAGCTGATATCAAAGCTGGACTATGCCGGAGCGGCTGCACAGAATGGCATTTCCTTTTCGGTGGGGGAAGTTCCCCGGCTGACCGCATTTTTTGATATGAAGTGGACATTGGAGGCATTGGAAAATATTGTAGATAATGCGCTGAAATACACGCCGCCGGGAGGGAGCGTTGAAATAGGGGTTAAAGATTATGAAATGTTTGTGCGCATCGATATCAAAGATACCGGCATCGGGATGAAAGAGGAAGAAACGGCGAAAATATTTTCCAGGTTTTACCGTTCCCCCGCAGTGAGCGGGAAAGAAGGCGTGGGAATCGGCCTATATCTCGTGAGGGAAATTTTAAGCAGAGAGGGCGGATATGTAAAGGTGGCTTCCCGGCCGGGGGAAGGCTCCGTGTTCTCGGTTTTTTTAGCAAAACAGTAAATGGCCGGATTCTTTGTCTCGTCTGCACATTCGCACGGACTTTTTTAAAAGTCCTACTTTGCAGAAAGTGCAAAGCCTTGGACCGAATCGTTACGATATGCCCGCTACATTGAAGAAAATTTGTTGACGTACGCAAAAACGTACGGTATAATATATGAGAAGAGAAGGGAGATGATATCATGACTGCAATAAGCGTGACAAAGGCAAGAGAAAATATATATCAAATACTGGCCGATGTGAATAGCAGCAGCCAGCCAATTACAATTACGAATAACCGTGGGAAAAATGGAGTTCTTATATCGGAGGATGACTGGAATGCTATTCAGGAAACATTATATCTGAATTCTATACCAGGCATGGCAGAAAGTATTTTGAAAGCAGGAAAAGAGCCATTGGAAGAATGTTCCGTATATAACCCTGATGAGGAATGGTAAATGTATATCATTAGATTTAGTAAACAGGCTGACAAAGACAAGAAATTACTGAAAGGCGTAGGGCTTGATTCAAAAGCGAAGAAATTGTTAAGTATCATAGCGCAAAACCCATTTCAGAACCTGCCGCCATTTGAGGGATTGGTGGGAAACCTAAACGGTTATTATTCCAGAAGGATTAATATACAGCATAGACTGGTTTATCAGGTATATAATGTGCCGGTTGCTATCGAAGGAGTAGAATATAAAGGTACAGTCAAAGTTGTTCGTATGTGGTCACACTATGATGCTATGAGGTGAAGAAGAGATTGCCCTGCATCTCGTGTGGCCGTTAGCTATAAGGAACTCCATTTTTTCTTCAATTTATTTTTAATTCTTTTGTGTCAACAGGTCTATATAGAATCTTTTTTACCTCCATAAAATTTAATTCTTTCCATTCTGTAAGATTTCAGAAAGGATGTGGAAAGAATCATTGGTTATATTGTTATATGTAGAAACAAGAAGGCGGTATTATCCGTTTCAAAATATTTGCCCGATGCTGGCAGAATGATAGGAAGGATAAGGTCATTTTATGGAAATTTTAAAGACAAAAGGGTTAAAAAAATATTACGGCAGCGGCGATATCGTTGTTAAAGCGCTGGATGGCGTGGACCTTTCGGTGGAGAATGGGGAGTTCGTGGCGATTGTGGGAACCTCTGGCAGCGGGAAATCCACGCTCCTGCATATGATCGGCGGCCTGGACCGGCCCACGGAAGGGCGTGTGGAGGTGGCGGGGAAAGATATATTTTCCCTAAAGGACGATGCTCTGACCATTTTCCGGCGCAGGAAAATAGGGTTCATTTTCCAAAGTTATAATCTGGTTCCGGTGCTGAATGTATATGAGAATATTTCGCTGCCCATTGAGCTGGACGGGAACCGGGTGGATGAAAAATATCTGGACAGGATTATCCGGACATTGGGGCTGGAAGAAAAAGTGAATAACCTGCCAAACCAGCTTTCCGGCGGACAGCAGCAGAGGGTGGCCGTAGCCCGGGCGCTGGCATCCAAGCCGGCCATCGTGTTGGCGGATGAACCGACGGGAAATCTGGACAGCAAGACCAGCCAGGATGTGATGGGGTTTTTAAAGGTGACAAGCGAGAAATTCAAGCAGACCATCGTGATGATTACCCATAATGAGGAGATAGCTCAGATGGCGGACCGGATTATCCGTATTGAGGATGGGAGGATTGCATGTTTAAAGTAAATAGTAAAAAGGCGGTCAGAAGGCTTGCCGATAAAAGTTTTTTGGCCAACAGGACGAGGAATGTAATAGCGGTGGCGGCAATCGCATTAACTTCCGTTTTGTTTACGTCGCTTTTTACCATTGGCAGCGGCATCGTGGAAAATATGCAGAAGCAGACTATGCGCCAGGCCGGCGGCGATGGGATGGGGGTTTTGAAATATATCACGGACGAGGAATATGAGAGGGTAAAGGGCCATGAATTGATTGAAGAAATATCCTATAACCGTATTCTGTGCGACAGCGTGGAAAACGAGGAGCTGTTAAAACGCCATGGGGAGTTTTATTATATGGACGATACGGCCATCCGGCTGGGCTTCTGTGAGCCTGTAGGAGGCCATAAGCCGGAGGCGGAAAATGAAATTATGATGGACACGAAAACAATACAACTTCTGGGGCTGGAGCAGAAGGTTGGGGCGCCTGTGACTTTGGAGTTGATTGTCCATGGGAATGCGGTGAGAAGGGGTTTCGTCCTTTCCGGATGGTGGGAGGCGGACCCGGTATTCAACGTATCCATTTTAATCGCGTCCAGGGCTTATGTGGATGCCCATATAGATGAACTATATAAAAGCTATGGCAAGGATAACGGGGAACTGACCGGGGTAATCAACAGCTATATTATGTTCCGCAATTCCTGGGGGCTGGAAGACAAGATGGAGCGGGTCATTACGGAAAGCGGCTTTTCCCAGGATGAAAATGCGGATAATTATCTGGAAAGCAATGTGAACTGGAGTTATCTTTCCAGCAGCATGGGCGCAGAAACGGAAGCTGTTGCCGGGATTGCGGCAGCCCTCGTGCTCATTATATTGACGGGCTACCTGATTATTTATAATATTTTCCAGATTTCCGTAGTGAAGGATATCCGCTTCTACGGGCTGTTAAAAACAATCGGAACTACCGGCAGACAGGTGAAGAGGATTATCCGCAGGCAGGCGGTGCTTTTGGCCTGTATCGGCATTCCCATAGGGCTTTGCGGGGGATATTTGATTGGCTGCGGACTGGTGCCCGTGATTATGGATTCCATGGCTTTCGAAGGAAAGGCTTTTATGACAGAGACATCAGCCAATCCGCTGATTTTTGCTGGAAGCGCAGTTTTCTCATTGATTACTGTCATGATAAGTACGGCAAAGCCGGGGCGGATAGCGGCCAGGGTATCCCCGGTGGAAGCGGTGCGCTATACGGAAGGGGGCGGAAAAGCGCCCGGCAGGGCGGCGAAAGGGAAAAGGGTAAAATTTTTGTCATTCCGTTCCAAAACCGCATCGATGGCGGCGGCCAATCTGGGCAGGGATAAAAAAAGGACTGTTTTGGCGGTGCTGTCCATGGCGCTTAGCCTGGTGCTCTTCCATGCGGTTTACACATTCAGCATTGGTTTTGATATGGATAAATTTCTTTCCAAATTTATCAGGTCGGACTTTCTGGTTGCCCACGCGGTATATTTTAACTATGGATATTCGGGGATAGATACTTCCCTTTCGGAAGAGATGATAGAGGCTATTGAGGAACAGCCCGGTTTTGAGGAAGGGGGAAAAATATATGCGAATATCAGGGATGCGGAATTCTTTACAACAATCCCGGTGAAGGGGGAAAAGGATGAGAAATTCCATTTGAATTTGCTGGATAACCAAATGACAGCCTGCCCGGTTTACGGCATGGAGGATTTCCCGCTGAAACAGCTGGAAGTGCTGGAAGGTGAGATTGATATGGAAAAACTCAAAACCGGAAAATATATACTGGAAGGGATTATTTGCGATGACCATGGCGAGCCTTATTGGGAAACTTCCCATTATAATGTTGGGGATAAAGTGGTCTTATATAATTACAAGGGAACTGCGGATGTGTGGGGGCAAAATGAGCTTACGGAATATGAATTTGAAATCATGGCAAAGGTAAAAGTAGGATATTACACCAGTTCCTGCGGCGTGGCCTACAATTATAATTACTATCTTCCGGCAGATGTGTACAAACAGATGGTAATGCGGCCGGGTATTATGAATTACACATGCAATGTCAGCCCGGAAGGGATGGAAGGGATGGAGGAGTTTTTAGAAAATTATACGGAAAACGAGGAACAAGTAATAAGCTATACGTCGAGGAGCAAAAGGGCAGCGGAATTTGAAGGGATGAAGAATATGGTACTGCTAATCGGAGGTACTCTCAGCTTTATTATCGGGTTGATTGGGGTACTGAACTTTATCAATTCCATGCTCACCAGCATTATTACAAGGCGACGGGAATTTGCAGTGCTGCAGTCCATCGGAATGACTATAGGGCAGCTGAAACGGATGCTGGTGTCAGAAGGATTGATGTATGCGGCTTCGGCAGGTATTACGGCCCTTTTTTTAGGCACTGTTTTATCCCTCGCAGCGGTGAGGCAGATTCTGTCGCAGCTATGGTTTTTTACTTACCATTTCACGCTTTTGCCATTGGCTGCCATCATTCCTATACTGATTATTCTGGGGATGCTGATTCCGGGGATAATGCTGAAATCGGTGGAGAAACAGAGTATTGTGGAGAGGATACGGGAGTAAGTGGTTTTGGCAAAGCCCGTTGACAATCCCTGAAAATTTGGCTATAGTAAAATGCCAATTTAGTTTGGACGAATATCCTTGTCAACCATGCCGGAATTTTACACAGATGAAAATGTGGATTGGGAGGCCTATTACCGTTCCTATCGGCGTGCTTTCCCCGATAGAAATTAAAAAGGCGGCATCCCTTGGTAAGGGGGCAATTAAGAATTTCAATGTACAGTTTAAAGCATCTGTTTACATTATAATAGGCAGATGCTTTTCAAAACGATATTTTCGGCATTTTAATGACATATATTCAATAGAGATTTTGATAAAACTTTATATTTTCGAAAAAATCGATAACCGTGTTGACTTTTTGAGATTGTTGGATATACTATAATATAGAAATGTTCTATTTTGGGGAGGTAGAGACTAATGTTATTAATGTTTAAGGTAAAAAACTATACTTCATTTAAAAATGAATCAATACTTGATATGAGAGCGACTTCATATGTTCAACATCCCACTCATGTTATACGTGTAAATGATAATCTCGGTCTACTAAAAGCGACGGCTTTGTATGGCGCAAATGCATCAGGAAAATCTAATTTAATCTCGGCAATGTTCTTTTTTGAGCAGTATATATTTTCGCAGTTCATTAATAAAAAGGAGAATGAAGATTTTGAATCTAACGAATTTGGAATGAAAATGAAGTTAGAGCCATTTAGTTTATCAAATGAAATAAATGATGCTTCAGAGTTTGACATTATATTTTTGCATAATGATAAGCAGATACAATATGGTTTTGAGTGTACGTCTAAAGAAGTTTTAAATGAATGGTTATTCATTAACGATAAAAAAGTCTTTGAACGAACTGGCACAGAAATTTCTTTTGGAAACAAGTATCAGAGAATGTTGGGGGCTTATAAAAAATTGCCTGCTGAAAGGCTTTATATTGCCGTACTCGAGTATTTTCTTGATGAAGAGGCTAAAAAAGTGGTACTCGGCGACTTTATTTCCTTTTTTAGCAAGGAATACAATGTGTTTACCGAAATCCTTTTTGAATCTACAGTAAAAGGTCTGGCAGGGATGGTTGGACTTTCAAAAAAGCTTGTTAATAATACGGAATATAGAAAAAAAGTGGAACATTATCTTCGTTTAATTGATGTTGGCATCAAACGTTTAGAGGTGCAAACAGAAATGATTTTTGATGAGCGTACCGGTAAAAAAAAGAAAGAAAAAGTTGTCCGTACTGTACATGATATTTATGATGAAGTTGGAAATATAGTTGGAGAAAAACTTTTTGATTTACGTCAAGAGTCTACAGGAACACTCCGCTTTCTGGCCTATATTCAAAATATAATTGAAATGGTCTCTAATGGCGGTGTGTTTATTGTGGATGAAATGTCTGCAAGGCTGCATCCGTTATTAACTAAGTTGATTGTAGATATTTTCTGTTCAAGTCAAAATGAAAAAGCACAGTTGATTTTTACTACGCATGATATTTCATTGTTAAACAAGAATCAGTTTCGGCGTGATGAGGTGGTATTTGTAGACAAAAATGAAGGCGGGGAATCTAGTTTATATGCTCTCTCTGACTTGAAAGTACGTGAGGATGCAAGTTTTAATAAAGATTATCTTCAAGGGAAATATGGAGCCATTCCTATTTTTAGTTATGATAATATTATGGGCGGTGAAATGAATGGGTAGAACGAGATTATCACCACAACGGCTTTCGGAAACAAAGAAAACCAATATAGGACGTATTATCATATTTTGCGAAGGAAAAACTGAGAAATATTATTTTGACTACTTTGCAGAGATAATTAAGAAAAACAAATACACTGATATAGAAGTCATTTTGGAAACTGCCAATGGAAATGCACAGACTGTTCTAAATTTTGCAAACGAATTTATGAGTAATGAGAGACATAATCAGAAATTTAATACTTATGGCAAATTTTTGGCGTTTGATTGCGATGCTCCGCCAAATATTCAAGCGGTGGTGTCGGCAGCTGCAGAATATGAATTGTTGATTTCCAACCATTTATTTGAAACATGGTTGCTGATGCATTTTGAGGATGTGGATAAGAAAATATCAAAAAGAGAAACTTACCAACGATTATCTTTTCATTTACATGATACATATTCTAAGGGCCATAAGGGCAAAACTCGTGAAATAGTTCAAAATGGTAATATTGAAAAAGCTATTGATAATGCCAGAACTTTGGAAAAACAGTATAATGCCGAGGGGAAAAGCATATTTGCAAATATTAAAGATATGAATTCATTTACAAATGTCTATAAATTGATAGAGCAGTTTATCATATGGAAAATTGGGAAAAAGAGATTCCAAGGGCCTGTCCATGAATCAAGGAGGATGATGGTATGGGAGTAAAGGGAATTGGCGAAACAGCGGTGAAGGTATCCACCGCCCGTAAAGGAACCGCCGCCCGGAAAGCAGAGGGAACTGCAGGGCGCACGGTAAGCATTTCCAAGCCAAACAATAAGAAAAAGAAAAGGCTTAATTACAATTACAGGGAATTGTCCAATCAGCTGATGCGGACAAGAACTTCGATGGGTGCAAGCCAGGTGTTGGTAAGGGCTTTTCAAAGAGTAGGTATGCTGCAGAGGCAGTACAGAAGCGGGGATTACAATGAAAATGAGGCAAGAAGGGCGTTGATACACGCAGAGTCCATTGCCCGTGTGGCCAGAAAGAGGGTAAAGCATTTGAAAGAAGAGGAACGCCTGAAAAAAGGCGGCCCCTGCGATGCGGAACTAGAGGAGGAGGAAGAATTCAGGCCGGAAGACATAGACTTGCAGAAACAGGAACTTCCTGAAATGAGCAGTGAAGAGATGGGAAGGCTCATGGAGGAGCTGGAAGCGGCTATGAGGGATTTGGAGAAGGAAAGCATGGAAACCATGGAAGAACTGACGGTAACTGTGCAGGAAGATATGGATCCCGAAGACCTGAAATTGTTGAAAAAGAAACATAGGTCAAAAGAATTGCGCGAAATCATGGAAGCCGACCTAAAGTACCTGAAAGCCCTCTTTCAGGAGCTGGAGAAAGAGCGGCGGGAAGGAAGCGGCGGCAGCAGCGGAGTCAGCCCAAGCAACAGCGATTTATCAGGGGTGACCTTAGAACTTGCCGGAATGGAGATGTCAACCCAAACCACCGCAGCCGCAGCCGTACCGACGCAAGGCGTCAGCATAGACGTTTCGGTGTGAAGGGCGGATGCGGAACTGGAACAAGAATAAAAAACAGCATCTGCCCGGACAATGCCCCCAGAGAATTTCATGGCTGCGAAGCAGGCAGGAAATTGCTCTGCGAGAATGGGCATTGGAAGGGCGGATGCGGAACTGGAATAGGAGAAAAAGAAATGGCAGAAATAACAGAAAAAGAGCAGTTGATATTTGACATCGTACAGGCGGAATGGGATATGTTCCAGAATGTCTACAATACAGGCGGGCGGGCATCCTGCCAGGAGGACCCGGATACTTTTTTCAGGATGCGGATGAGCCAGTGGATGGTTTATGAAGACGAAATACTGGAAAGCTATGCGAATGATATCCGTAAGGCCTTCGAAGAGGGCAGAAACCTATTATTTGAAAAATATGCCCGGATGATGGAGGTTACTTACCCGGAAGAATACGAGGAAGTAAAAGAGTATTTACCAGAAGTAAGCCCGGAAAAGAAGCGAATGGCTGAAGAAATCGTAAAGATTCATATGGAGTGGGATAAGTATATGGCGGAGCATTATCCCAATATACGTGCACAGGGGAGAGTCATGACTACAGAAGAGGATTCCGTCAGAGACGGCTCTTCTACAGAAAGCTATCTGCGCGGCGAACTGCTGACTTATTCGGAGCATACGGTTTCCCTGATTTTACGCCAGGTAAAAGAAGCTTATGAAAGGGGCGAAAACCTGGAAAAGGAAATCATCGAGAACGAGACGAAATTTTATGGATACAGCAGTATTGAAGATGCGGAGAAAAGGCATGGGGAGCTGGCGCACTGAAAAGAAAAACTGTAAACGAGCGGCCAACCCCGGGGGATTTTTTAAAAATGCAGCCTTCTGCGCACCTCATCCCGAAGCCTGCGGACGGAAAGCAGGGTAATCAGGGCAATGACGATAATCCCGCAGACGGTAAGGACGATTGCAGACCAGGAGAGGGAAAGGGGCTTGCCGAAATAACGGTCGATGAACAGTTCAATTCCTACGCAGAGGACAGCGGTTTCAGCAAAAATATAGAGTGCCGTAGCGATAATGGAAACGGGAAGCTTGCGGACGCATAGCGTAAGGATTTCGGCTAGTAAGGTCGCCAGGGCGACAATCGGCACGGCCAGTTCCCAGAACCACCGGGGAGAGCTGGTCAGGTAAGTAATCATAAACAGGTAGCCCCCTATGGCAATTCCATCCAAAAGCAGGGAAAGATAGATAGGCTGCTTCGTATAAATGACAACCGGGATAAACAGCACGAATAAAATAATGCAAATTCCGATAATAAGCAAAGACCAGAGGGTTCTGGTAAATACGAATAGGTTCAGCAAAGCACATCCTACGGACGCGGCTAACAGCACAACAGTCAGAAGGATGGCTAAATCTTTTCTTTTTACCGTTTCCACCTGGCCTTTTTCCATGGGATAAGGGGAAGGGGTATCCATTTTCTGCAGTTCCCCTGGATGAATCACAGGAGTATGGCAAAGGGGGCAGGATTTTAAGGAAGAATCCAGTTCCACTCCGCAGTTTACGCAATATGACATAGTAATTACCCATCCTTTCTTGCATTATTCCCGCAGGCAGCGAGCCGTGTGGCTGTTTGCAGAGGGATAATTGATTTCTCGGTTGATTGTTCACCGGTTGCTTTCTATTTTAACATGAATGCCGTCCTGCACCAGCTTTCGGAAAAAATACCGTTCCACGTCCGCTTCTTTGATGCTGCTGGCAAAATTAATCGTCAAAGTATCTTCAAAGCTGGCGATTGCACAGTTGGTACGGGAGGAAAAGGGCTGTCCCATATAAATATCGAACCGCTCAATATAAGGCTTCATATCTTCCGGAACTTTCAGGGCCCCCATATTGGTCAGCCCGGCGGAAGAATTTTTATCCTGTACTTTCGTATAAAAAAGCCGTACAGTAAAATCTTTGATAAAAAGGGGAACAATCCGTATCAGAGGGTGTTTCTGTGTGGCAGCGTTGGTAGTAATATCGCCCCTTAGAAACTTCTCATTAATATAATATCTCATATAATTCCTCACATGAACCACAATTTCATCAAAAGTATATTCTCCCAGCCTGGGGTCAATGGAAGGGTATACCATAGTAATAAAATTGCGGAGCGTCTTGGAGGGGAAAAAACGCCGTAAGTTGACCGGCATGGCTATTTTAACGGGGAGAAGCTTCCGGTGCCAGCTGTGTTCCTGCTTTTGGAGCAGGGCATAGAGCAGGACGGAATTCAAATATTCCGTAATGGTAGCATTGTATTTTGCGGCCACCGCCATGACCTGTTTGACCGACATAATGCCGTCAATAATATTCAAAGTATAAAAAGGCTCTTTGGTGCCCCTGACGCGGTAAGCCTTTTCGCCGGGGCGCGGCGGGCGCACCTGGGCATTGGCATAACGCATATAGGCATCTTCCAACTCTTCCGGGTCCGGCGTTCCATCCACATCCAGCACGAAACCTTCATTGGAAACGCTATGCCCCAGCAGCCTTAAATAAACGGCTGTCATCGTCTGCAGCACGCACATGCCTCCGGTGCCGTCGCCCAGGCTGTGATGGGCTTCCAGGGCAATCCGGCATTCATGATAGTAAATGCGGATTAGATAGCGGTTGTTTGCCTTAAACGGCATGGGCATACAAGGGTTTTTGATATCCGGCTGCACGAAAGGGCCGGGGCGGTTGTTGGGTTCCAGATAACGCCAGAAAAGGCCCTTCCGGATGGCCACTTTATAAGTGGGGAAGCGCTTAAGGGTGATATCGGCCGCCTTCTGGAGGATTTCCGGGTCGATATTTTCTTTCAGCACAACGGAAAGCCTGTAAACGGAGGAAAAATCCCGGCGCTGCAGGGTAGGGTAAACAATGGCGGATAAATCCAGCTCATACCATATTTTTTTGTCATGTTTTTTCTTGCCGGCCATAGGAAATCCTCTTGAAAAAAACTTAAATTAGAGTATACTATAATTCCACGCGCTTCGCTTACGTTCATATTTTTAATAGTATGCCACGATTTCGGGCGCAAATGCGCGTATGGAATCAGAAGTTATTATACCACAATTTAAGAATCGTGTGTTAAAATTGGCTCAGTAAATAAAATAAATCGTTCGTGACAGGGAAAAGAAAGGCTTAACCGTTGCCATTATTGTAATATAAAGTACATGAAAAAATGAAGAAGAAGGCAAAATAAATAGAAAAGGAGGGGCTATGGCGTTGACGGAAAAAAGGAATTTGAATTTGCTGAACCTTATAAAGAAGGTACACAGCGTAGTGGAAAATGTGGATATTGAGAAGCACAGGCAGTCTCAGGATTATTTTGGAGCGATTTTGGGAAACAGCAAGGATACGGTGATTCATGAAATTGTAATAGAAGATATTTATGCGGAATGGATATCGGTAAACCGCGCCCATATGAAAAAATATGTAATCCTTTACTGCCATGGGGGAGGATATTCCACGGGCAGCAGCCTGTATGCCAGGACATTGACCAGCAAGCTGGCCATGTCCACTTCCATGGACGTGCTTTGCTTCGATTACCGTCTTGCCCCTGAACACCCTTATCCGGCGGCTTTGGAGGACGCAATGAAAGCATGGAATTATTTGATGCTGCTTGGGTATGGAGCCAGGGATGTGGTAGTGGCAGGGGATTCCGCAGGGGGAAATCTGGCGTTATCCTTGGTGCATAAGCTGAAAAGCGAAAAACGGCTGCTGCCCAGGGGCTTGGCGCTGATGTCGCCTTGGACGGATCTGACGGCATCGGGGCAGTCCTATGAGACGAAAAAGGATATGGATCCGGTGCTGGATGCGGAGTATATTGGCCAGATGGTGAAGAACTATGCGGACGGGCAGGATTTGAAAAATCCGTTGATTTCGCCGATTTTTGGAGATTTTACCGAGTTCCCGTCCACATATATCCAGGTGGGCGACAATGAAATCCTTTTGAACGATTCCACCATGCTTCACAAAAAGATGATAGAGGCGAATGTGCCGGTGAGGATGGAAGTTTTCGAGGGGATGTGGCACGTGTTCCAGATGTCGCCTTTTAAAACAGCTTATGAAGCGATGGACAAGAATGCGGAATTTGTTTATACCATATGCCGGTGAGGCTTTATAGTCCTTTATGTTTCTTGCTATAAAGAGTTTTGCCAGGATTGCTTTGCGCTTGCTGCAAAGTCCGTATGGATGGCCATATCCAAACTGAAATATAAAAAATTGATGAAAAAAAAGGATTTTCCATTGGCATGCCGAATATATAAAGTGAATACTGTAATTGAAGAAAAGAAGAAACGCCGTTTTGTGAAAGGATGGTGGTTTGGCCGTGGGAATGTTAATCCGTGAAAAGCTGGAACAGTGGGAAAAGGAATACCTAAGCCCATATGCTTCTTTAAGCATGAATTCCAGAGGGCGTTCCAGGGAGGAAGAGCAATGCGATATCCGGCCGGTATACCAAAGGGATCGGGACAGGATACTGCATAGCAAGGCTTTCCGGAGGTTAAAAGACAAAACCCAGGTTTTTTTAACGCCGGAGGGGGACCACTACAGGACCAGGCTGACCCATACTTTGGAGGTGTCACAGAATGCCAGGACGATTGCCAAGGCGCTGCGCCTGAACGAAGATCTGGTGGAGGCGATTGCTTTGGGGCATGATTTGGGGCATACCCCTTTCGGCCATGCAGGGGAGCGGGCATTAAACAAAATCTGCCCCTACGGTTTCTGCCACAGCGATCAAAGCGTCCGTACCGTGGATATTTTGGAAAAAAACGGTATCGGGCTGAATCTGACGGACGAAGTACGAGACGGGATACGGAATCATCAGACAAAAGGGATGCCATATACATTGGAAGGCAAAATCGTGCGTTATTCGGATAAAATAGCATACATACACCATGATATGGATGATGCCATCCGGGGCGGTATTCTAAAAGAATCGGACGTACCCAGGGAAATAGGGGAGGTTATCGGGTTTACTACAGGGGAAAGGCTGGATCATTTCATCCACGATTTGGTGACTTACAGTTATGAAAAAAACGATATCAGCCTGTCGCCGCTCGTAGATACGGCTATGAAAAACCTGCGCCGCTTCATGTTTGAGCGGGTCTACCAGAACAAAGAGGCAAAGGGGCAGGAAGCGAAAGCGGAGATGCTGATGGAGTCTTTATACAGCTATTACCTGAAACACCTGGAGAAACTGCCGAAGTATTCATTGGCTAGAATGGAAGAGCAGGGGGAAGCCCCGGAAATCCTCGTATGCGATTATGTAGGCGCAATGACCGACCGTTTTGCTATCGCCCAATACGAGGACCTCTTCATCCCCAAGTCATGGCATTATTAAATAGAAAATTAGAACTGGAAAACAGCAAGTGTGCTGGGAAGGGTAAAGTCCTAAGGAATCCACCAGGCTGCGCCTGATACCCCCTTAGGACAAAACTTGCGGAACTGGAAAACAGCAAGTGCCCAGGAAGTACCCCAGAGAATTTACAGACGCAACGCGGCCGGAAATTTCTCTGCGAGAAGAAAGGGTACTGAAAGGGCACTTGCGGAACTGGAATGGTGAAAAGATGTACTATCCTGATGAGTTAGTGGAAGAAGTACGGATGAAAAATGATATTGTGGATGTGATTTCCGGCTATGTCCGGCTGCAGAAAAAAGGGGCGAACCACTTTGGGCTGTGCCCGTTCCACAATGAAAAATCCCCTTCGTTCTCCGTATCGGGTGCCAAACAGATGTATTACTGCTTCGGATGCGGGGCCGGGGGAAATGTATTTACGTTTATCATGGAATATGAGAACTATTCCTTTGCGGAGGCGGTGAAGCTGCTGGCGGAAAGGGCCGGGGTGAATCTGCCGGAGATAGAATATTCGGAAGAAATGAAGAAGAAGGAAAGCCGCAAAAGCAGGCTTTTGGAGGTCAACAAGGAATCGGCCAAATATTTTTACTATCAGCTCCGTTCCCCGCGGGGGGAAGCCGGTTACCGTTATCTGGCGGGGAGGCGGTTGAGCGAAGAAACGATGAAGAAGTTTGGTTTGGGGTTTGCCAGCGTCACCAGCAACGATTTGGTGCAATATCTTCGTTCCAAGGGATATTCCGACGATTTGATACAGGAAGCCGGGGTAGCAAGCTTTGACGAACGGTTCGGGCTTCACGATAAATTCTGGAATCGGGTGATGTTCCCTATCCAGGATACGAACCATCGGGTTATCGGCTTCGGCGGACGTGTGATGGGGGATGGGAAACCGAAATACCTGAATTCCCCGGAAACTATGATTTTTGACAAGAGCCGTAATCTGTACGGATTGAATTTTGCAAGGACATCGCGCCGCGGCCGCATGATTCTCTGCGAAGGCTATATGGACGTAATCGCCATGCACCAGGCCGGCTTTACGGAAGCGGTGGCATCTTTGGGAACGGCTTTTACCATAGGCCAGGCCGGATTGATTGGCCGGTATGTGAAAGAGGTGCTGTTAGCATATGACAGCGATGGGGCGGGAACCAATGCGGCCATGCGGGCTATCGGCATATTAAAAGAGGCAGGTTTAAGCGGGAAGGTAATCAATATGGAGCCCTACAAGGATCCGGATGAATTTATGAAAAACCTTGGGCCGGACGAATTTGCCAAAAAGATTGAAGCGGCGGAAAACAGCTTTTTCTTTGAACTTAGGATGCTGGAACGGGAATATGATTTAAAGGATCCGGAATCCAAGACCAGGTTCCACAGGGAAATTGCCCGGAAATTGTGCGGTTTCCCGGAAGAAGTGGAGCGGGAGAATTATTTGGAAGCCGTAGCGGAGAAATACCATATAGGCTTTGAAAATCTGCGGAAGCTGGTAGCGTCCTATGCTGCCCAGACCGGCCTGGCAGTTCCGGTAAAGCGCCCTAAGACAGGAATTTCAGAGAAGAAAAACATGCCGGAGGAAAACAGGAAGAACGCCCAGAAGCTGTTGATTACATGGCTCACCGATGAACCGGAAATTTACCCTAAAATATCGAAATATATTACGGCGGAAGATTTTACGGTGGAATTATACAGGAAAGTGGCGGACAAGCTGTTGGAAGGGTTATCCAAGGGGAATTTCAGCCCGGCATCGCTGATAAGCCTTTTTTCCGATGAAGAAGAGCAGAGGGAGGTGGCTTCGCTTTTCAATACGAAGCTGGAAGAGCTGCAGACGAAGCAAGAGAGGGAAAAAGCCCTTCACGATATCCTATATACGGTAAAAAGAAACAGCTATGAATTTTATTCCGAAAGGATGGGTGCGGATGTGGAAGCGCTGAATCAGGTAATTGCGGGAAAAAAAGCGCTGGAAGAACTTAGCAAAACGCATATTTCTTTGGATGAATGATAATACTATGACTACTTGAGGAAGGATGGAACCAAAAAATGGATGAAAACACACAAGCAAAGTTTGAGGAGCGTCTGAAAGAACTTCTAAATGCTGCGAAAAAGAAAAAAAATGTTTTGGAATATCAGGAGATCAGCGATTTCTTTACCGACATGACGCTGGAAGAGGAACAGTTTGATAAAATATTGGAGACATTGGAACAGAATAACATAGATATCCTCCGGATTACGGAGGAGGACGATGTGGATGACGAGGAAATTATCCTGACGGAAGAGGATGAAGTGGATGTGGAAAACATCGACTTGTCCGTGCCGGACGGCATCAGTATTGAGGATCCGGTCCGGATGTACCTGAAGGAAATAGGCAAGGTTCCCCTTCTTAGCGCGGAAGAAGAAATAGAACTGGCGAAGAAGATGGAGATGGGCGATGAGGATTCCAAGAAACGTCTGGCAGAAGCGAACCTTCGTCTCGTAGTAAGCATAGCGAAAAGGTATGTGGGCAGGGGGATGCTTTTCCTGGACCTGATTCAGGAAGGGAACCTGGGCCTTATTAAAGCTGTGGAAAAATTCGATTACCGGAAAGGATATAAGTTCTCCACTTATGCCACATGGTGGATACGCCAGGCTATTACAAGGGCAATTGCCGACCAGGCCAGGACTATCCGCATACCGGTGCATATGGTGGAAACCATCAATAAACTGATTCGCGTCAGCAGGCAGCTTTTGCAGGAACTGGGGCGTGAACCTACCCCGGAAGAGATTGCTGAGGAAATGAATATGCCGGTGGACAGGGTGAGGGAAATACTGAAGATTTCCCAGGAGCCTGTTTCTTTGGAAACGCCAATCGGAGAGGAAGAGGACAGCCATCTGGGCGATTTTATACAGGATGATAACGTGCCGGTGCCTGCGGACGCGGCGGCATTTACGCTATTGAAGGAACAGCTGGTGGAAGTGCTGGGCACGCTGACGGAAAGGGAGCAGAAGGTGCTCAGGCTCCGCTTTGGCCTGGATGACGGCAGGGCCAGAACCTTGGAGGAAGTGGGGAAGGAATTTAACGTAACCCGTGAGCGCATCCGCCAGATTGAAGCGAAGGCACTGCGGAAGCTGCGCCATCCCAGCAGGAGCCGGAAGCTGAAGGATTATCTGGACTGATGGGGCAGGAAAAGGACCGGAATGAAACGGTAAGGCTGGGGAAGAGCCTGGAAGCGATACGCCTGTCAAAGAGACTGGAAGCGGTAGCCGGGATGGTGACGGAAGGGAATATCGTGTGCGATGTGGGGTGCGACCATGGTTTTGTCTCCATTTATCTTGTCAGGAAAGCCATCAGCCCCAGGGCAATCGCCATGGATGTGAACCGCGGCCCGCTGCAGGCGGCAAGAGAACATATCCTGGAGTATGGCCTGCAAGGCTACATAGAAACCAGATTGTCCGATGGGGTGGAAGCCCTTAAGGAGGGGGAGGCGGACAGCCTAATCTGTGCAGGGATGGGAGGAAGGCTGGTGATGCGCATTCTGGAAGAGGGGAAAAGTAAAATCCGCGCCATGAAAGAAATTATCCTCCAGCCCCAGTCGGAAATCCAGTACGTGCGGGAATACCTGCGGAAAGAAGGATATCTCATCGTAGATGAGAATATGATTTTGGAAGAGGAAAAATACTATCCGGTAATTAAGGCCGAGCCGGTGAATGTGCGGCCTGCAAATGGACAGCGTATAGAAGATAAATATGGACCGGTGCTTCTGGCGAAGAAAAATCCCGTGCTGGAAATGTTTTTGCACAGAGAATATGATTTGTGTACGGAAATTATGGAGAAGCTGAGAAAGAACGGGAAGGATAAAAGACAGGAAGAAATGGCGGAGAGAATCAGGGATATCGAGAAGGGGTTGTCTTATTATATCCTTTCATAAAAAAGCAATCCTATGAAAAAGTGCTTTGGTTATGAAAGGTAACAGGGCAGCCGAAAGGCTGAACTGTTACTATGAAAGGCTGCCCTGACCATGGAGGGATTGCTTATGGGAAATGAAAACGGTGTGGAATGCGGTATTATTATAGAAAGCCTGGAACAGTTATGTGCGCCTGTGTTCGCGGAAAGCTGGGATAATGTGGGGCTGCTGGCCGGAAGGCGGGATAAACAGGTAAAGAAAATCTGTGTTGCCCTGGATGCAACGGATGGAGTGGTCGAGGAGGCGGTGCGAAACGGCGCGGATATGCTGCTGACCCATCATCCTCTGATTTTCTCGCCGATGAAGAAGATCAATACGGATGATTTTATAGGAAGGCGGCTGGTGCAGCTGATTGGGAATGACATTAGCTATTATGCCATGCATACCAACTTCGATGTAATGGGGATGGCGGATGCGGCGGCGGATGAGATTCGGTTAAAAGACAGGCATGTGCTGAGCATCACGTATGAGGATGAGATTGCCAAGGAGGGTATCGGCAGATACGGCAGGCTGCCCCAGGTCATGACATTGGAGGAATGCGCTTCTTATGTAAAAGACATTTTTCATCTGGAAAGCGTGAAAATTTACGGGGATAGAAGCACGGCAATCGAATGCGCTGCGGTATCGCCCGGTTCCGGCAAATCTATGATACGGCCTGCGGTGGAGGCCGGTGCGGAAGTGTTGATTACAGGGGATATTGAGCATCACGAAGGGCTGGATGCCATGGCTCAGGGGCTGGCGGTCATTGACGCAGGCCATTTCGGCCTGGAAAAGATTTTTGTTCCTTATATGATGGAATATATCCGAAGGGAATTTCCTCAGCTGGCGGTTTTTGCAGCCAGGGAGAAAAACCCTTTCTGGGTGATGGTATAGAATGCCGGGCCAATGTGTGCTGCGGCTTAAAAATGACAGGAGAGGATTGGAGGTGCAAAAGATTTTATGGTTACGGTAACGGTGAACGGGGAAAGGCGGGAGTACGAGGAAGGTACGGCTTATGAAGCCATAGCGAAGGAATACCAGGAACAGTATAACAGCAGGATTGCCCTGGTTACAGTGAACGGGAAAATCAGGGAACTGTTTAAAAAAGTGAAGAAGGACTGCGAGGTTTCCTTTTTTACCATGAGCAGCCCGGCAGGGCATAAAACCTATGTGAGGTCTGCGATTATGCTTATGGTAAAAGCGCTGCAGGATGTGGCGGGGAAAGAGAATCTGGAAAAGGTAAAGGTGGAGTTCGCCATAGGGCCGGGATATTACTGTAGTGTAAAAGGGAATATCATACTGAACCAGGAGCTTATCGACAGGCTGAACGGACGGATGGAAGAACTGGTAGAGGCAGACCTTCCTTATATAAAAAAATCGTATCCCATCAGCGATGCGGTAGAGTTGTTCCGCAGCCAGGGGATGAAGGAGAAGGAAAAGTTGTTCCGCTACAGGAGAAGCTCCTATGTGAACGTTTACTGCCTGGACGGGTATTATGATTATTATTATGGATATATGCTTCCGAGTACGGGGTATGTAAAGTATTTTGAGGTTTTGGCTTATGAGGACGGCTTGATGCTGCTTCTCCCAGAGGCGCAGGCACCGGATAAGATGCCGAAGGCGGAGCCGAGGAAAAAGCTGTTCCAGACATTGAAACAGTCCGATGAATGGGGGAATATGCAGCATATCGGAACAATAGGGGATTTGAATGACCGGATTTGCGAAGGGAATATCAACGATCTGATTTTGGTACAAGAGGCTTTGCAGGAGCGGAGGATTGGCGAAATCGCGGAAGATATCGTCAACAGGGGCGGCGTAAAGTTTGTGATGATAGCAGGCCCTTCCTCTTCCGGGAAAACCACCTTTTCCCATCGGCTTTCCATCCAGCTGCGCACCTATGGCTTGAGCCCGCATCCTATTGCGCTTGACGATTATTTTGTCAACAGGGAGAATACCCCGAAGGATGAAAACGGGAATTATAATTTTGAATGCCTGGAAGCCATTGACGTAGAACAGTTTAATAAGGATATGCTGGATTTGCTGGCAGGAAAAACGGTGGAACTGCCCAGCTTTAATTTCAAGACAGGGCAGAGGGAGTACAGGGGAAATGTGAAGAAGCTGGGCCCGGAAGATATTCTCGTGCTGGAAGGCATTCATGGGCTGAACGATGCCATGTCATACGCTTTGCCCAATGCCAGCAAATATAAAATATATATCAGCGCCCTTACAAGCATTAATATCGATGACCATAACAGGATTCCGACAACCGATGGGCGCCTGCTGCGCCGCATGGTGAGGGATGCCAGGACAAGGGGAACGCCGGCCAAACGTACCATTGGAATGTGGCCTTCGGTGCGGAAAGGAGAGGAAGAATATATTTTCCCCTTCCAGGAAAGCGCGGACGCTATGTTTAATTCCGTCTTGATTTATGAGCTGGCGGTGCTGAAGCAGTATGCGGAGCCTTTATTGTTCGGCATTGGAAAGGGGGAGCCGGAATATTATGAGGCCAAGAGGCTGTTAAAATTTTTGGAATATTTTATCGGCGTCAGCAGCGACAGCCTTCCAAAGAATTCGATTTGCAGGGAGTTTATAGGGGGAAGCTGTTTCCAGGTGTAACCATTCATAACCTGGATTCCAGGATTCAGAAGAATTTTTGCAGAATATATTGGCATAATATTGGATAAAAGTATTAAGTAGAATAAATAATCGCGGCCGCATTCCGCAAGGGTGCGGGTGAGGAAAGTCCGGGCTTCGCAGGGCAGGATGCCGGATAACGTCCGGTGGAGGCGACTCCAAGGCTAGTGCAACAGAAATAAACCGCCGCAGCTCGGCCATGCCGAACTGCTGGTAAGGGTGGAAAGGCAGTGTAAGAGACTACCGTCCGTCTGGCAACAGGCGGAGCCATGTAAACCCCATCCGAAGCAAGACCAAATAGAAAGCGATAGGCCTGCCCGGCCTGCTTTCAGGTGGGTCGCTTGAAATTGCCGGCAACGGCAATTCTAGATAGATGATTATTCATGACATAACCCGGCTTATCGTTCTGCTTAATACTTTTAGCATTTATTTTTTGATATTTATTAAAGATAAGGGGCTGTTGCAATTGCTTAATTTTGCCGCAGCCCTTTTGAATGGGAATCGAGGGGAAGATAAAAGATGTTTTATGGAAAAAATAGCAGTAGGCTGCCGGATGAAAAGGAAAGGGATTTCACCGTAAGACAGCATAAAATAGGGTATGGCATAGGAATATGGATGATAGCGGCGGGGGTATTGATTCTTGTTTTGGAGATATTGTACCATGTGTCCGCCATACCATTGTGGGCCTATGGAATGATATTGGCTATTTTCGCGCTGGGGATTTGGGTGTGTATGGAAGTGAAAAACAGGCAGCTGGCGGTAAAAGGGAACCGGCTTTATTACTGCAGTGCCCTGGGAAGGGTCAGGCAGTGGCCTTTGGAGGATATCGCTTCCGTGAGGGCGGTATCCAACCCCTCCGGCGGGCGGGATGATTTGCGGTTGTACGATAAAAAAGGGAGAGCGCTTTGCCGGCTGGAAACAAACATGAAGAATGCGGATTCCCTGCTTTGGTATCTGTATGACAACGGAATACCGCTGGAAATGGAGAAAAATACCAAACGGGAGTTGACGGATATTATTTTCCAGGAGCCTATAGAAGAAGAAAAATTATCGGGTCTTTCGCGGAAGGTATATGGACAAGCCCGGGAAATGATAGAAAACTGGATGGAAAAGAATAAAAAGCTGGGGGCGGAGCTCATCTATGGCTTTGCGGAATATCATGGCAGTAGGATAGACCCGGAAGCCCAGATTCAGCCGGAAGAAAGCCGGATAAGCGATGTGGTGGGAGAAAAAGGAAACCCAGGAACGTCTGGCGCGAAACCGGATGACTATCTTTGTGTATTGGAAATATATGTGAAAAAGGATAATTATTTTATACGTGACAGGAAGAAGCATTTGCTGTTGATGGATTTTCAGGTATTTTATAAAAGGAAAGCAAGGACAGAGGCCGGAGACGTGCGCCTTTATTACAATGAAAACTGGAAAAAGGAAGTCAGGGATACGCTGGCTTCCTTGGCAAAATATCTCCAGGGGCATGAATTTATTATGGAAGAGATGGAATTAGACTATGAATTGAAGGAAGTAGTGTGATATCATAAATAGCTAGGGGAATATTCGGCAAGCTTATTGGTTTCGCAATTGCCTGTATGGGGAAGATTGAAAATTGGAAAGGAGTATGTTGGAATATGGATACAAATACATTAATCGGCCTTGCAATTCCGTTTTTAGGAACAACTTTGGGGGCGGCATGCGTGTTTCTCCTGCGGGGAGAGATGAATGCTACGGTGCAAAAAACCATGCTGGGTTTTGCGGCAGGGGTGATGGTAGCGGCATCGGTCTGGTCTCTGTTAATCCCTGCGATGGATATGTCGGAATCCATGGGGAAATTGGCGTTTATACCTGCAGCGGCGGGTTTCCTTTTAGGCATTTTATTTTTGCTTGTGTTGGATAAGATTGTGCCCCATCTGCATTTGGACTGCGAGGAACAGGAGGGGCCGAAAAGCGGATGGAAAAAGTCCACTATGTTGATGCTGGCAGTAACCCTCCACAATATCCCGGAGGGGGCTTCAGTAGGTATTGTACTGGCTGGAGCAATGGCAGGAGGGAGCCCTATTACAATGGCAGGGGCGATTGCTTTATCGGTGGGCATCGCTATACAGAATTTTCCGGAGGGCGCTATTATATCCCTTCCCCTCAAAGGGGAGGCGGGGAAAGGCAAAGCTTTTCTGCTGGGAACGCTATCGGGGATAGTGGAGCCCATTGCGGCAGTGTTGACATTGCTCCTTGCGGAACAGATGACCCCATTCATCCCTTATACGCTGGCATTTGCAGCGGGGGCCATGCTGTATGTAGTGGTGGAAGAACTGATTCCGGAGTCCGCAGAAGGGGCGCATTCCAATATGGGAACCATAGGTTTTGCAGCGGGTTTTGTTATTATGATGATTCTGGATGTGGCGCTGGGGTAGGAAAGCAAGGGGCGAATACTTTTTTGCATTTGCCCCGGTTTTTTTGTAAAAGTCTATTGAATTCCGCCTACAAATTTGCTATAATATATCCATTCATAATTAATCTATATTAATCAATGAACAATGGCACCGACTTCTAAGGTGCCGGATTCTGTGGCATTTCTGCCATTAACCCCATTTTTAGCAATAAAATAAAAAGAGAGGAGAAGTTTGCGTATGAAAAATGGACAGCTGACAAAAGAAGACATGCCGGAGGAATGGCAGGAAAAGTTCCTGCGTTTCTGCACCGGGAAAGGGGAGCTCCCCATCACCTACGACCCCTTCTTCAAAAAGGTATTCGACCCGGAAATATACCCGGAACGGCTCTCCCGGCTGCTTTCCCTGGTGCTGGGGGCAAAGCTTAAGGTGCGCCGCGCCCTGCCAAACGAGGGCACGCGGATACTGGAAGAGGGGAGCCTGCTGATCATGGACATCGTGGTGGAGATGGAGGACGGCTCCATAGCGGACGTGGAAATCCAGAAGGTGCCGTACCTGTTCCCCGGGGAGCGCGCGGCGTGCTACTCGGCGGACCTGCTGATGAGGCAGTACGTGCGTGTGAAGGGGGAGAAGGGAAAGAAGTTCTCCTACCGCGATATCAAGAAGGTGTATACGGTGGTGATATTGGAGAAAAGCGGGGAACCCTTCAAAGAAACCCCAAAAGCATGGATCCACAAGTCGGGGCAGGACTTTGACACCGGGCTGAAAATGGAACTCCCCCAGAAATATGTTTTTATAGCCCTTGACATGTTCCGCAGGATTAGCCAAAATGAAGTAGAAGGGGAACTGGAAGCGTGGATGCATTTGCTGTCCTCGGACAACCCGGAAGTGATTGGCCAGATTGTGGAAAAGTATCCCGTTTTCAAGGAAATTTATGAAGAGATAGAGGCTTTCCGCCAAGATATAGGAGGTGTATTGGACATGTTTTCGGACGC
>JAETTM010000027.1 GCA_021769135.1 Lachnospiraceae bacterium
AACCCGGAAGTGATTGGCCAGATTGTGGAAAAGTATCCCGTTTTCAAGGAAATTTATGAAGAGATAGAGGCTTTCCGCCAAGATATAGGAGGTGTATTGGACATGTTTTCGGACGCATTGCGAATAATGGACAGGAATACGGTACAGCTGATGATTGACGAGATGCAGGAAGAATTGGAGGGAACAAAGGAAAAAGTACAGGAGCAGGCAGGAGAAATAGAGAAACAAGCTGACGAGATAAAGCAGCAAACCAGAGTATTGGAGGAGAAGGATAAGGAATTGGAGAAAAAGGACGAAAGGATTAAAGAATTGGAAAATTTGCTGAAAAAGCTTGGGAACTAGATGCGTAGAAGTGAATATATTGTAATCTGTTAAGAGTTGGCCGCTGGGTCAACTCTTTTTTGTGATTTAATTAACTTAATTATTTAAGCAAATTAAAAATATTTTTAAGCTGAAAAAATAAAATTTTTTTGTGCAAATCGTATAATTAGCAGAACAATAATAAATACGAAACGTAGAAACTATATTTTTTGCACAAAAAATATTGCAAAAGGTTAAGAAAGTGTTAAAATTAAATTAACTTAAAAATCGAAGGAGGATAAAGGGATATGAAGTTAAAAAGAAAATTAATAAGCCTTGGGCTTGCAGCGGCCATGGTATTGCCGATTATGGCATGCGGCGGAAGCGATGGAGGGAATAACGCAAATAACGGAGGAAGCGGGGATAACGGTTCCGGAGAGAGTGCGGTAAGCGCGGAAGTTCCCACCATTGATTCCATTACGCTGAAAACAAGCGCGGACGGAGAAGGGGATTACGGCGACCTTACGGCCAGCATTAAGGTGCTGACCAACCGCACCGACATTGTGGATACGGTTTATAAGGGGTATGCGGAACAATTCATGGAAATTTATCCGAATATCACAGTGGAGTATGAAGGGATTACCGATTATGAGGAGTCTTTAAGGCTTCGCCTGACCACGGGAGATTGGGGAGATCTTTGCTTTATCCCCACATCGGTAAGCAAAGAAGAGCTGCAGAATTATTTCATTCCTTTAGGCGATTTTGATACGCTGGATAGCATTTATAATTTCTGCCAGGAGAAGAGCTTTGGCGGAAAGGTATATGGAATTGCCAACGGCGGTACGGCAGGCGGCGTCCTTTACAATAAAAAGGTGTGGGATGCGGCGGGCATTACGGAGCTGCCCAAGACGCCGGATGAATTCCTGGATGCCCTTCAGCAGATAAAAGATAATACGGATGCGGTTCCCCTTTACACCAACTTTTCCGCAGGATGGCCTATGGGGGCATGGGATGCCTATACGGATATTGTCTGCACCGGCGATGCGGAGTTTAAGAACCGTATGCCCCATATGAAAGACCCTTTTGCAAAAAAGGATGATATGACAGGGCCTTATGCGGTTTATTATACCATGTATGAAGCGGTTGCCCGCAAATTAATCGAAGAAGACCCGGCAAGTACGGACTGGGAATCCTCCAAAGGCGCTATCAATAAAGGGGAAATCGCCAGCATGGTGCTTGGCTCATGGGCAGTGCAGCAGTGCAAGGATGCCGGGGATACGCCGGACGATGTGAAATATATGCCTTTCCCGATTACGGTTGACGGCAAACAGTATGCCAGCGCAGGCGGAAACTATGGGTTCGGAATCAACAATCAGGCGACAACGGACAACCAGATTGCAGCGATGCTTTACTTGAAATGGCTCATTGAAGAATCTTCCATTTATACAGATGAGGGCAGCATCCCGGCAAGGAAAGACCAGCCCCTTCCCGATGTATTGGCCGATTTCTCCGGCGTAGAGCTATTGTCCAATAACCCGGCGCCGGAAGGGGAAGAGGATTTGTTCGATAATGTGAATCTGGAAAGCGAAGTGGGCATCAACAACGATGACTATCCGGACTGCGAAATCCTGGAATCCGCCCTTTACGGAACGAAGACATTGGATGAGCTGATGGGCGAATGGAACGCGAAATGGACTTCCGCACAGGAATCTTTAGGGGTGGAAGTGACGGAATAGAAAGGGAAAGGTATTGTTATGAGCAATATAACTGCGGCGGCTCCTAAAAGTCAGAAAAGCTTTTGGGAAAATATGAAGGCCAGAAAAGGGCAGAGAATCCTTGTAATTGTCCTGTTTATGATTGTTCCCTTGACGCTTTTGGCAGTGTTTACTTACATACCGTTTTTCGAGATGATAAGGTTCAGCTTTTATAATATGAAATACGGCGGACAGGAAGGAACCTGGGTAGGGATTAACAACTATATAGAAGTGTTTAAACGGAGCGAATGTTTCAAATCGCTGCTGGTCAGCGTCTATTATATGGGCGGTGCTGTCATACAGCTGGCTTTGGCGCTGTTCTTTGCGACGATGTTCGTTTTCCATGTAAAAGGGAGAGGGTTTTTCAAAGGGGCTATGTTTTTCCCCTACCTGATTTGTGGTATTGCGGTTGGGTTTATCTTCAAATTCTTTTATGCCAGGGGATTCGTGCTGGATTCCCTGCTGCAGATGTTCGGGATGAACATCGAAGATATCCCTTACTGGCTGCAGGACCAGAGCATCAATAATATTTCCCTGGCGGCCACTTCGGTATGGCGGTATACGGGGCAGAACATGGTTCTGTTCTTAGGGGCGATGATGTCGGTGGATACGGATTTGTATGAGGCGGCATCGTTAGACGGGGCGAATAAATGGCATCAGTTCCTTTACATCATACTGCCCAGCATCAAGTCCATCGTAGTGCTGAACCTGATTCTTTCCATCAGCGGTTCGTTGAGCGCTTTCGAGCCTCCTTATGTTATTACCAACGGTACTATGGGAACGGGAACTTATTTCGTTATTATGAACCGCCTGGCCCATGAAAACCAGAAGGTAGGGCTGGCCTGCGCCATGGCCATTGTGCTGCTGGCAATCATTGTTATCTGCACGGTAGCCCAGAACCTGTTCTTTAAATATGTATTCAATGATGGAACGGAAGACGAATCCAAGGCCGCAGTGAGGGCGAAAAAACGTGCGGCTAAGGCGGCCGGGAAAACGGGTTCCGGGAAAGGAGGGATTTCCTGATGACGATTATGAGAATGAAACCTTCCACCTTTTTGTTTACCGTATTTAAATATGTGGTGATTATCCTGGCATCCATCGTGGCGCTGCTCCCTATCGTGGTATGCGTGCTCACGGCTTTTAAGACAACGGAAGAATATAATGCCACATCCGTCTTGGATTTGCCAGCCTCGTTTCTGTATTTTGAAAATTTTGCGGTGGCGCTGAAGCAGGCCAATATGTTCCGCGGCTTTCTGAACACGGGCGTTGTCCTGGTGGTGGTCCTGCTGGTATCCATTTTTACCGGTTCCATGCTGGCTTATGTGCTGAACCGTTTCAAGTTTAAAGGAAGCGGCGTGATTCATAATTTGTTCATGTTCGCGGCGCTGATTCCCGGCATCGCAACCCAGGTTACGGTGTACCAGATTATGTATTCCCTGCATTTGATTAACCATCTGTACGGGTACATGATTGTGCTGATGGGAACGGATATCATATCCATCTACATTTTCCTGCAGTTTTTCGAGAACCTTCCGGTCTCCCTGGATGAATCTGCGATTATGGACGGATGTACATACTTCGGCGTGTTTTTCAAAATACTGTTCCCGCTGTTAAAGCCGGCCATCGTAACTTCCCTTGTGTTAAAGGGGGTGGGTGTATACAACGAATACTATATGTCCAACTTATATTTGCAGGATAAGAATTTAAAAACAATTTCCACGGCTTTGTATACTTTTACAGGACCTTTTGGAAACCAATATAATTATATCTGCGCTGGCGTTCTGATTACCATTATACCGATTTTTATCCTGTTCCTCATTTTCCAGGAGCAGGTATACAGCGGAATGGCTTCCGGTGCGGTGAAAGGATAGAGTATGAGCGAGGTAAAAATAATAGGGCCTGCCGTGCCGAATATGCCATGGCAGGAGAAACCCGAAAAAGTACATGGCGCCCCGGTATGGCGCTATAGCGAAAATCCGGTGATTGGGAGAAATCCCGCACCGGAGGTAGCGCGGATATTCAATAGCGCGGTAATGCCTTATGGGGATGGGTTTATCGGCGTATTCAGGGGGGAACAGACCAATGGGGTGCCTTATATTTATATGGGGAAAAGCAAGGATGGGCTTCATTGGGATTTCGAGGAAGAGAGAATCGCCTTCGTGGATGAAGAGGGAAAGCCTTTTATGCCGCTGTACGCCTATGACCCCAGGCTGGTGAAAGTGGAAGACGTGTATTATATCATCTGGTGCCAGGACTTTTACGGGGCGGCCATCGGCGTGGCAAAGACGATGGACTTTTGTACCTTTACAAGAATAGAGAACCCGTTCCTTCCTTTTAACAGGAACGCGGTGCTTTTTCCCAGGAAGATTGACGGCAAGTTCATGATGCTTTCCAGGCCCAGCGACAGCGGCCATACGCCCTTTGGGGATATTTTCCTCTCCGAAAGCCCGGATATGGTTTACTGGGGCAGGCATCGCCATGTGATGGGGAAATCTTTCGAATGGTGGGAATCGCTGAAAATCGGCGGAGGGGCAGCCCCCATAGAAACTTCTGAAGGTTGGCTGCTGTTCTATCATGGCGTGAGCGGAACGTGCAACGGCTATGTATACAGCATTGGCGGGGCGATTCTGGATATCGATAACCCTTCCATGGTGAAATACCGTTGCTCCAATTTCCTGCTGACGCCGGAGGAATGGTACGAAGAGAGAGGGTTTGTGCCCAATGTGACGTTCCCCTGCGCTACGCTTCATGACGGCGAAAGCGGAAGGATTGCCATCTATTATGGAGCGGCGGACACGTATGTGGGGCTTGCCTTTACAACGGTGGATGAAATTGTGGCCTATATTAAGAAAAACAATTCATCGAGCGAAATCGACAAGGAAATCGGAAAGAGATAAATTTAGAAAAACGAGTACTCTGCCATCGGCCTTTTCGGCGTTTAAGCGGCATGGAAAGGAAGATGGCAGAAATGGAAACGGGTATAAAGTATGGATTTGGAAAGGGCATGGGTAAAAGATGTATACATTTGTGAGTGAGATTGCCCGCCATCTGGAAAAAGATATGATTTCTTTCTGGGAAAAGCTGAAGGATACGGAATTTGGCGGCTATTATGGATATATGGATTTTGATTTGAACATTGACAGGAGTTACGAAAAAGGCTGCATTTTGAACAGCCGTATCCTTTGGTTTTTCTCCAATGCCTATAAGCTTCTGGGAAAGGAGAATTTAAGGGAAGACGCAAAGCGCGCCTATCTTTTTTTAAAGGATTTTTGTCTGGATAAGGAATACGGCGGCGTTTATTGGTCGGTGAGCCATGATGGGAAGCCGGCGGATACATCCAAACATACGTATAACCAGGCTTTTGCCATCTATGCCCTGGCTTCCTATTACGATGCGGCCGGGGAACGGGAAGCTTTGGAGATGGCCTATGGGCTTATGCATCTGATAGAGGAAAAATGTAAGGATGAGGGCGGTTATCTGGAAGCCTTTGACAGGGCTTTTCGTCCGATGGACAACGAAAAGCTGTCGGAAAACGGGGTGATGGCGGAGCGCACGATGAATACGCTGCTTCACCTTCTGGAAGCATATACGGAGCTTTACCGGGTGACAAAAGACGGTATGGTAGGGGAGCGGCTCCGGTATATGCTGGATATTTTTGAACAGAAAGTATATAACAGAAAGCTGGGGAGGCAGGAAGTATTTTTTGACAAAAACTGGAATTCCCTGATTGATTTGTATTCCTATGGGCATGATATCGAAACGTCATGGTTGGTGGACCGGGCGCTGGAAGTGCTGGGGGATGAGGCCTATACGGAGAGAATCCGACCCATTACCATGGAAATCACAGAAAATATTTATGAGCGCGCCCTGCTGGGGGATTCCATGCCCAATGAGTCGGAAAACGGCATAGACGATACTACGCGGGTCTGGTGGGTGCAGGCGGAAGCCGTGGTAGGATTTATCAACGGGTATGAAAAAAATCCTTTGGGCAGCTGTTATCTGGAAGCGGCGGAAGGAATCTGGAAATATATTTGCCGGAAAATGATTGATACAAGAAGCGGCTCCGAGTGGTACTGGGCGGTGGACGAGAACGGGAAGCCCCTTCCCAAGCCAATCGTGGAGCCATGGAAATGCCCGTATCACAACGGCAGGATGTGCATGGAAGTAATCAGGAGGTTGGGCGATGATACATAAACAGTATTATGTGGAGAAAGCGAAACAAGAAAAATTATTTGCCAGGAAAAATCAGAAAAGCGATTTTTATAACGGGATTTACGATAGATATGAATATCCGGTGCTGACCAGGGAGCATGCGCCCCTGCATTGGAGATATGATTTAAACGAGGAGACGAACCCCTATTTTATGGAGCGGCTGGGCATCAATGCGGTGATGAATTCCGGTGCAATAGAGTTGGAGGGGAAATTCTGTCTCGTTGCGCGGGTGGAAGGTAATGACAGGAAATCTTTTTTTGCGGTGGCCGAGAGCGATAATGGGGTGGACGGCTTCCGCTTTTGGGATGAGCCGGTGGTACTGCCCGATACCTGCCCGGAAGAAACCAATGTCTACGATATGAGGCTGACCAAACATGAGGACGGCTATATTTACGGCGTGTTCTGCTCGGAAAGCAAGGATACTTCCGCGGCGGACTTATCGGCGGCGGTGGCACAGGCGGGGATTGTAAGGACGAAAGATTTGAAAAAATGGGAAAGGCTGGATAACCTAAGGACTTTGCGTTCCCCCCAGCAGAGAAATGTGCTCCTCCACCCGGAATTCGTTGAGGGGAAATACGCCTTTTATACCCGGCCTATGGACGGCTTTATCGAAACGGGCAGCGGAGGCGGCATCGGCTTTGGGCTTTGCGGCGATATCGAGCATGCGGTAATTGATGAGGAAACCATTGTAAGCAAAAGGGTATACCATACGCTGACGGAAGCCAAGAACGGGGCGGGGGCAGTGCCCATTAAGGGCCATAAATGCTGGATTCATATTGCCCATGGGGTGCGCAATACGGCAGCAGGATTAAGGTATGTATTGTATGCGTTCGGCACGGACCTTAAGAATCCCGCCAAAGTAGTGGCAGAGCCTTCCGGAGTATTTCTCGTTCCCCTTGGAAAGGAAAGGGTAGGGGATGTTTCCAACGTGGTATTCACCAATGGGGCGATTGCCAGGGAAAACGGGGATGTGTACATTTATTATGCCTCCTGCGATACGCGGATGCATGTGGCGGTTACCAGTATCGATAAGCTGGAAGATTATTTATTCCATACCCCCAAGGACGCGCTGCGCTCTCCGGACTGCGTGAAACAGCGGTGCGAACTGATACGGAGGAATCTGGAACTTTTGGGATAAGATATGGGAAAGGAACGGGGTCATTGATATGGCGATATTAAAATTAAAACCGAGCTGTAAGGATTATTTGTGGGGAGGCACCAGGCTGATGACCGAATTCGGGAAGGAATTTTCCGGGGATAAGCTGGCGGAAACCTGGGAGCTCTCCTGTCATCCCGATGGCCCGAGCATCGTGGCAAACGGGGAGTATGCCGGGGCTACGTTAAATGAATATATTCTGATGGAGGGGAAAAAAGTAACGGGTACAAAGAGCCGGAAATATGACCGGTTCCCGCTTCTCATTAAATTTATCGATGCAAAAGAGGACCTTTCCATCCAGGTGCACCCCAACGATGCTTTTGCCCTGGAGAATGAAGGGCAATATGGAAAAACGGAGATGTGGTATATCGTGGACTGCGAGGAAGGGGCGAGCCTGTATTATGGTTTTTCCAAAGAAATATCCAGGGAGGAGTTTGTAAAACGGATGGAGGATAAAACCCTGTTAGAAGTCTTAAACAAAGTGGAAGTACAGAAAGGGGATGTGCTTTTTATCGAGCCGGGAACGATTCATGCCATCGGAAAGGGAAACTTGATTGCTGAGATTCAGCAAAATTCCAACGTGACTTACCGGGTTTACGATTATGGGAGAAAAGGGCCGGACGGCAGGGAACGGGACCTTCACATCGAAAAAGCCTTGCAGGTGACCAACCGGATACCCATTATGAGGAGGAAATCCTTCGAGCCCCATATCGTTTCCTGCGACTATTTTAAAGTGGATAAAATTGTATTGGACGGGCAGCTGATGAAGCGGATGTTCGGCGAAATCGATAACTCTTCTTTCGCCAGCCTGCTTGTTTTGGACGGAAGAGGGGAAGTGCGCTCCGGGATGGAGCGGATGGCGGTGAAAAAAGGGGATAGCATATTCATTACGGCCAATACGGGGGAATACGAGCTGGAAGGGAACTTTGAAGCGCTGCTTACTACGGTCTAAGGAAAGCAATATCATTTCCGGAAGAATCGCGGGGCGATTCTTCTGAATGGTTTACGTTGTGGTGGGATTGAGAGGATTGTTCCGAAAGGGTTTACGTTGTGGTGGAATGAGAGGATTGTTCCGAAGGGGTTTATGAATGTACGAGGAATGGGCAATATCATTTAGCTAACACCTTAGCCAGCTGCGAGAATGATAAAATCCTTAAGGAGCCCTTTGAAAAACGCCGGCACTTAGGCGCTGTATTTTAGCGCCTTATGTGTCCGCTGCGTTTTTCGTAGAGCGAGAGCGTGGCGACGGAGGATTTTATCATTCTCGCAGCGTCCGCCCCCATTAACAACATGACATTGGAGGAAGGGGATAGGAAAGGAACGAAAAAATGAGATGGATGAGCGGGATTTTCAGGGATATTCGGGAAAAAACGGCGCAGATGGACAGGGAACAGAAGCTGGAATATATCGGAACCTATTACTGGTATCATATCCTGTTTGTGGCAGCAGGAGTAGGGCTTGTTTTTCTCGTCATCCGCCATCTTTTTTTCGGGGAGCCTGAGAAGGAATTTACATGCCTTATGGTAAACCAGGCGGTGGATTATGAGCGGGATGAGTCTTTGCAAAGGGATTTCGGGAACGCTTCAGGAATAGAACCGGAGAGGGTTTCCATCGATTCGGACTATGTCTTTTCCTATGCCGGGAAACAACTGGAAGGGGTAAATGAAAGCTCGTATGAAAAATTTTTCTTCCGGTGGGGCAACGGAGAAGTGGATGCGGCGGTAATGCCGGAGAGTTTTTACCGATACTGCAAGGAAGTGGAGTATGAATTTGCCGACTTAAAGGATATTTTGGGGGATATGGAAACGGAAGATGAAATGGGCTTATGGCAGGAACATATTTTGGAGGAAGAAGGGCGGTGGGAAGGGGTATATTTGAAAGATACGCCGCTCATGGAATATGTGGAAGAGGAAGAAGGAGACCCTGCAATCCTTGTCTGTCTGCAGGACGAGGTGCGGCAGGAGGCCATTCGGGCATTTTTTATGTTCGCTGTGGAAGGAAAGTGAGCAGAAGAAATGGCTGCTGGAAAAGGAAGGAAAGACCAGGCTTGCGCTGGTGGATGAAGAGAATGCAGGTCATGGGATGATGGGATAGGGGAAGCGGAAGAAATGGCGGAGGAATTGGCGGCCTATATGGAGGAATGGATATGGAAAAAAGATATCGGGAGGATATGAAGAGACTGAAGGAATGCATGAAACGTGCGGAAGGCGGGGGAGAGCTGACCATCGGCTTTTTAGGCGGCTCCATTACCCAGGGGAGCCTGGCTTCGGAACAGGGGAAAACCTATGCCCGCAGAGTATTTGCCTGGTGGAAGGAAACTTTTCCGCAGGCGGCATTCCATTATGTGAATGGGGGAATCGGAGGAACCACTTCCCATTACGGGGCGGCCCGGGCAGTGACGGATTTGTTGATCTATCAGCCGGATTTTGTGGTGGTGGATTTTTCGGTGAATGATGAAGGGAATTCTTTTTTTCAGGAAACCTATGAAGGGGTGGTGCGGAGGCTGCTTTCCTGGCCGTCATCTCCGGCAGTGGTATTGCTGCATAATGTATTTTATGATTCCGGAGCGAATGCCCAGGAAACCCACGATAAGGTGGGGGAGTGGTATGCCCTGCCTTATGTCAGCATCAGGGATACGGTTTACCGGAGAATGGAGAAGGGGGAATTTGCTTTGGAGGAACTGACGCCGGACGGACTTCATCCCAATGACAAGGGGCATGAGCTGATAGCGGGGGAAATCATCCGGCTGCTAAACCGTGGAAAGGAAGAGGCGGATGCCGAGAGAAGGGCGGGATGGCCGAAGCTGAATGTTGAAGGCCCGGAAAGGGCAAAGCCAATAAAGGAAGGGGAAGATGAAAAGCCTGGAATGTCAAGCTTAGGGAAAACGGAAAAAAAGGTACTTCCACGCCCTATGACGGCGAATTGCTATGAACACGCCAAACGGCTGACAATCCGGGAAATTTCTCCTATTCTGGACGGATTCCGGGCGGATACGGAAGAAAAGCAAGGCCATTTGGATGCTTTCAAAAACGGATGGATTGGAAAAAAGGCAGGAGACAGAATTGTATTTGAACTGGAAGCTTCCTGCATCGCCGTCCAATACAGAAAATCCGTAAAGAAACCGGCGTTAAGGGCCGCGCTTGTCCTGGACGGGGATAATGACCATCCGGTGCTGTTGGATGGAAATTTTGAAGAAGACTGGGGAGACTGCCAGTATTTGCAGCCGATATTGCATCATGGAAAAAGGAAGCGGCACCGGATAGAAATCTGTATCCTGCAGGATGGGGCAAAGGAAGCGGTCAGCTTTTATTTAATGGGAATTATTGTGGCATAAAGCTTATTCCATTTCCCGCGCCGCCTTAAAATGCTTCAGCAAATATATTCCCGCTATCAATGACAAAGGGAATATAATCGCGGCTAAAATTCCTTTTTTTAAATCGCCCGACGCCGCGGTGGAAATAAAGCCCACCAAAGTAGGGCCGCCGGAGCACCCCAAATCCCCGGCCAGTGCCAGCAGTGCGAACATGGCGGTTCCTCCGTTTTTTATCAGGGCCGAAGCCTTGCTGAAGCTGCCGGGCCACATGATTCCTACGGATAAACCGCAGACGGCACAGCCAGCCAGGGATAAAACCGGGGAGGGGGAGAGGGAAATGCATAAGTAGGACAGGACGCAAAGCAGCCCGCTTCCTACCATAAAATTGTCCAGGTTTATTTTATCCCCGTATTTTCCGTAAAAGGCTCTGGCGCTGCCCATCAGAACGGCGAAAGCCATGGGCCCGGCCAGATCCCCTAATGTCTTGCTGATTCCCAAACCTCTTTCGGCAAAAGTGGATGCCCATTGGCTGACCGCCTGTTCGCTGGCGCCGGCGCATAACATCATAAGCATGAGTACCCAGAAAATCTTGCTTTTGAACAGGGCAAACATGGACATCCCTTTTTCCCCGTCTTCCACAAGGGGAGCTATCGGTGCCCGGGCAAAAAGCAAGGTGTTGGCAAGGGGTACGATAATCCAGATGCCGGTCAGTATTTTCCAATTCTCAATGCCAAACAATCTGAAAAACAGGGTGGAAAAAAGTACAACGCCTACATGCCCCCAACAATAAAAAGAATGGAGAAGGCTCATGGCTTTTTCCTTGTTGTCCGTGGGGCAGCTTTCCACAATCGGGCTGACAAGCACTTCCAAAAGCCCGCCGCCAAGGGCATAGATGGTAACGGAAATCAAAAGCCCCGTATAGGCGCTGGGCAAAAGCTCCGGCAGTATGGCGAGGCCAAGCAGTCCGGCAGCGGAAAAAATGTGGGCGATAATGATGGAGGCCCGGTAGCCGATTTTATCAATAAAGCCTGCCGACAGCAGATCCACCAGCAATTGAATGCCGAAATTAAAGGTAATCAGCATGGTAATCCGGCTTAATGGGATATGGTAGGTGCTTTCAAAAGTTAAAAAAAGCAGGGGAACGAAATTATTGATAATCGCCTGGACGATATATCCGATAAAGCATGCATAAATGGTTTTCTGGTATTTGGCATTCATAAGCAGAGGTGCTCCTTTTCGTGTTTATGTATCGGTTTGGCCTGTATCCCTATTGGATTATATCATTCTTTTTATTTTATGCAATCAAAATTTTTATATAATACTGAAATTGACTTGACATACCCCATTAGTATATAGGAAAATATATATGTGTGGGATAATGCATAGTGTATGAAAATACAGCGGATGAAAATGCGGCGCATACGGCAATATCCTGCCTACGGAAAGAAAAATTGTAAAGCAGAAAGGGTAGACTAGTGAAACAATTTTATGGAATGAGCCAAAAAGGAATTTTGCGGGAGGCGGTGAAAGGCCTTGTGAACCCGCAGCTGATTATTCTTATGTCGAACAGCAAACAGTTCAAGGAGCATGTGGAAGAACTGCAGAAGCTTTATCCGAAAGTACCCAGCATTGGATGTATCGGAATGAGCTATGATACGATGGTAGTGGAGGAAGGGGTAGGGGTTACCGCTTTTTCGGAAGGGGTTAGCGCCGTTGTCAATCTGTTGGAAGAGGTATCTCTTATGCCGGTGAAATATATTAAGCGGCTGGAAACGGATGTGGCACAGATAAAAGCGTCTGCGGAGGATACGGTATGTATCGACTTATGTTCCGGCAATGATGCTTGCGTGCTGACCACGATGTACAGCGTCCTTGGAAAGAAGAAGATTCCATTAGTAGGGGGAACCGGGGACGGAGGCCAGGTTTCCGTGAACGGAAAAATATATGAGGATGCAGTGGCATATGCCCTGGTAAAGAACCATACAGGGAAAGTTAAGGTGTACAAGGAAAATATGTATAGACCCCTGGCGGGCTACCGTCTGATTGCTTCCAAAACGGACAGGAGCAAATATTATATAGGGGAATTGAACGGCAGGCCGGCAAAACAAGTGTATCAGGAGATTTTACATATTAACGAGGAGGACATCACAACTCAGACTTTTAAGAACCCCTTTGGCAAGATGAATGGGAAGGATGTATGCATTATTTCCATTAAGGAGGTACAGGGAAGCGGGCTGGCCTGTTTCCGCCAGGTAAACGATTCGGATGTGCTCACTTTGCTGGAACTTAGGGATTACAGGCAGATAGTGGCGGAGACAATAGAAACGATAAGGAAGGATTTCACCAAGATTTCAGCCGTTTTCTCGGTGAATTGCCTGTTCCGTTATCTTCTTTTCAGCCAGAATAACAATATGTCGGAATATCTGCGGGAAATGAGCGCATTGGGCTGCCATTCCGGGCTGATTGGATATGGAGAGCATTATAATAACCAATTTGTTAACCAGTCCATGACTTGTGTGGTATTTGAGTAAGATAGAAGGCGGAATGGAGGAAAAGTGCGATGAGACTGAATGAAAGACATAAAAGAGGGAAAGAAGAGCAGGATAAACTTTATCCATTGCTTCATGTGGCATCCAGCCTGAAGGAATACCAAAAGCAGATAGTGTTAAAGGAAGTCAGTTCCCTTCAGGAACTGAGGGAGGTGAAGCTTTCCTTTGGAAGCGTGCTGAAGGAAAATAATTCCCTGAAGGAAAAAATGGATTCCTTCCACGATGTATTTGAAACGGTGGGGCAAGTGTCCGGCCAGTTTAAAGATGTAAAAAGGGAAATTGCGGATTCCGTGGAGCAAGTGCAAAATCAGGTTGGCGGGCTGAAGGAAAGCGCGATGAATGTACAGGAACGGTTTGGCGAGATTCAGGATACGTTTGACGAATTCCAGGTATCGATACAGGAAATCAAGTCCTGCATGAATAAAGTGGTATCCATAGCCAACGAAACGAATATGCTGGCCTTGAATGCATCCATCGAGGCGGCCCGGGCAGGGGAAAAAGGGAAAGGTTTTGCGGTTGTGGCGGATGAAGTAAAGAAACTGGCTGATGTAATCAAAGGGCTGGTAAAGGAAGTGCGAGTCAGCCTTGCGGATGTGGAAAAGGGAACGGAAAAGCTGAATACAACGATACAATACTCTAAAGAGGCTTTGAGCGAAAGCATAGAAAATGTGGATGTGACCCGCGATATGTTTGAAAAGATTATTGTGGCGGCAGGCGGGGCTGATGCGGTACATGAAAGCATTACCCAGGCAGTGGATTCTTCCCAGATGGAGCTGGACAATTTAAGCCTTGGTTTTGAACAGATGAAGAACAGGTACAGGAACGTGCTGGAGCATATTGAACGGGCCAGCGAGATGGGAACCACCAAGAGCGCTATGTTTGAAGACATGGATAATATGCTCTCCCAGGTAGTGCCGATTATGGAGGAGATGCAGGGGTAAGTATCGAGGTAAAGCACTCCGTATCCGAAATTCCTGTGCAAATTTCGATACGGAGTACTGGGCCTTTTCCGGAAGGAGATTATTATGTGCATAAAGAGCCAGCTTGATGATATATCAAATAAGATGGCTCAATCTTATTATAATGAAATTCGATGTTATCTTATGGATTTGAGATAAGATATTCACCGCCCCTACCTGATATGTTCCTGCGGATTCTCATCCTCGAATTCAAACACGCACCGCTCATATGCGTTGATGACATGGGTATCCTGATATTTGTCATAACGCTTATGCTGCCTTCCGTATGCCATATGGACGTGGCCGTGGATGAAGAATTTAGGCCGGTATTTTTCCAAAAGCGTGCGGAAGACCTGGAACCCCTGATGGGGGAGGTCGCGTCCGTCATTGAGCTGGTATGCGGGAGAGTGGGTGACCAGAATGTCGAACCCTCCTCTCCTGAAAAGCTGGAACCATAATTTGGACACCCGCTGTTTCATCTGCCGTTCCGTATATTGGTGCGGTCCGGGTTTATACCGCATGGAACCGCCCAGCCCTAAAATGCGGACCCCTTGATAGACAAAAATCTTGTCTTCGATGCAAATACATCCTTCCGGCGGATATTTTTCATATTTTGAGTCATGGTTCCCATGCACATACAATACAGGAGCAGTGGACAAGGTTACAAGGAAAGAAAGATAAAGCGGGTCTAAGTCGCCGCAGGATATAATCAAATCAATATCTTCCAACTTGCTTTTTTCAAAAAAATCCCATAAATATTTAGACTCTTCGTCCGCAATCGCCAATATCTTCATCCCAAAAACCATGCCTTTCCGTAATATGCAAATTACTCTTCTTTTTTAACCCCCTGCTGGTTGATGACAGGTGCGGCCTGCTCCGTCAACTCTTGCTTTGTAGGGATAGTACCGATAATATTTTCCGCCAGCCAGTCCATGGTCATGATTTCCTCAGGCGAAAGGGATTGGTTCGGGTCATCCGCCACAATGCCTGACTGGGAATAGAGGATGCCGGAGAAGGGGTTGAACTGTTCCGAGCAAATGGTCGCTTTCAGAAGTTCTACCAGACGTTTTGTGCCGATAGGGAGGTTCTGGGAACAGATAACATCAATAACCCCTGCTGACATTCCCCACCAGTAGTTAATGGCTTTTGTGGAGGAATGGCTGTCGTCGGATTTCCATTTTCCGTTCATGATAGTGCGTATCAGCAGTTCATAGAATTTCCCCCAATGATACAGCGGCATGGCCAGGTTCCTTGGGTTTCCCCTGTCCATATGATAAATGCCGAAAAACCGGGATGCCTCTTCCGGGATTACCATATCCCTTCCGGAAATACAGGAAGATTCCGTTTCCCGTACCTTTTCGAAGATGTCCACTTCCTTTTTCGTGGACCACTCCAGATAAACCTTGGCCCTTGGGTTAATCATTTTCGCCCCCAGGGCAAAAGCGTTGATATTGGCAATAGAGCCGTAAATAGGGTAATCCGCGATGTATGTCAGGCGGTTGTTTTCGGCCATAGCCCCGGCGATGGCCCCCATCAGGAATTTGGCCTCGTGCATACGGGAATAGTAGGTACGTATATAGCGGTGAGAGGTATTTAATGAACAGCTTAAAATACGCACATCAGGGTATGCAATTGCAGCCTTGACGCTGGCCTGCACAAAGGCGGGGGTAGTAGTAAATATCAGGTTGGAGCCGAAAGCGATGGCATCCTCGATAAGGGCCTCCACGGTTTCCGGCGTTCCGTTTTCGTAGCAGACTGTGTGCACCTCATCGGGGAAGGTCTGTTCCAGGTAAAGCCTGCCCAGTTCGTGGGCATATGTCCATGCAGATGTTCCCGGCGTTTTTTCATAAATGAATGCGATGTTCAGTTTGGGCGAATTCGTAGGCAGCAGGATGCTGAGCATAGTTTTCTTATCCTGGCTGGGCTTCATCTTTAGTTCGATATCCTCATCTTCCTGTAAAAGTTCGAATTCCTCCCAGCTCTTGGCGATTAGTTTCTTCAAATCGCTTGTCGTCTGCTGCTCCACAATATCATATCCGTACAGGGTGATGAAGGACAGCAGGGCATCCCCAGGCGTGATGCGCAATTTGCCGCCGCCGTTAGCTTTGAATTCGGAGGTGAAACGTGTATAAATGGCGCTGAATTTTAACAATTCCTCATCCGTCCACACTTCGCCGGGCTCTTTCCCTACCGCCTTCTGGAGCTTGGCAAAGCTTCCTTCCTGGGTGAACCAGATATAGTTGATAGGCGCTGCCTTATAAAATTCCAGAAACTCGTAATATATTTTGTTTTCCTTTTCTTCCGTGCGCCTGGGTATAATGCGGATAACCTCCCCCGGAATGGAGACGGCGTCAAAAAACTTCATAACGCTGACCCGCTTATTCCCTTCCTCTACATAAAATTTATTCATATATTCATAGGCCTTAATCGGGTCATGAATACCTTCTTCCGTGTGATGGGTGCTTAAGGAGGCCCATTTTTGGGCAAATTCCGTATTTTCTTTTAAAATGGGCATGAAATTTCCCGCAAAGGAATTGCTTCTGCCGATTGTTTTTGTTCCTACAATCTGTTCGGTGGGAATTTGCACAAGGCCAAGGGGGTATTCAGAATAGGAACCTTTTTCAGGCATGATATCGTCCAATACTTGAAGCGTAGGCTTTTTCCCCCGCAGCATACGGGCCTGATAATCTTTTTTTCCCAGTTTATATGCTTTGCTGTAATCTTCTCTTCCCATGTGATTCTCCATTTCCTTTCTATAATTTGCAAACTGACAAATTCTATCCCCTATTCCCGCTTCCAGTGGGCTGGGCTGACTATTATACATCTGAAATATGGCATTATTTTACTATAAGGCCGGCTTTTCGTAAATACTTTATTGCAAAGGGCTTTTCAATTGGGCGTATTTCTATTATAATATACAAGGCAGGTTTTTTTCGGTTGGAAAGAAATATAGAATTTGCTGTTAATATATGTAATCATTGGAAAAAAATTAGACAAAAGAACAAGGGAGAGGATAAAAAATGGAAAGAAGAGTAGGAACAATTTCAAGAGGAATCCGTTGTCCGATTATTCGGGAAGGGGATAATTTGATGAAAATCGTGACGGACAGCGTTCTGGAAGCGGCGGAGGCGGAGGGCTTTTCGCTGCGCGACAGGGATGTGATTGCGGTGACGGAGTCGGTGGTTGCCCGTGCCCAGGGGAACTATGCAACGGTGGACGATATTGCCAAGGATGTGAAAGAAAAATTGGGGGGCGGAACGATAGGGGTGATTTTCCCCATATTGTCCAGAAACCGTTTTGCCATCTGCCTGCGGGGGATTGCCAAAGGGGCGGAAAAAATTGTGCTGATGTTAAGCTATCCCAGCGATGAAGTGGGAAATGAATTGGTTTCTTTAGATAAGCTGGACGATGCGGGCATCAATCCCTACAGCGATTTGCTCACATTGGAAAAATACAGGGAGCTGTTTGGGGAAAATAAACATCCATTTACCGGCGTGGACTATGTCCAGTATTACAGCGACATAATCCGGGAGGAAGGAGCGGAAGTGGAAGTTATTTTTGCCAATGACTGCCGGAAAATTTTAAAGTATACGAAAAATGTATTGAACTGCGACATCCATACCCGCGCCCGCACGAAGAAGATTTTAAAAGCCTGTGGGGCGGAAGTAGTCTGCGGCTTGGATGATATTTTAAATGTGCCGGCGGATGGCAGCGGATATAATGAAAACTATGGGCTTCTTGGCTCCAATAAATCCACGGAAAGTTCGGTGAAGTTGTTCCCCAGGGAATGCAGTGGACTTGTGATGGACATTCAAAAGGAAGTGTTGGAGCGGACAGGGAAACATGTGGAAGTCATGGTTTATGGCGATGGGGCATTCAAAGATCCGGTAGGGAAAATATGGGAACTGGCAGACCCTTGCGTATCTCCGGCCAGCACGCCGGGCCTGGACGGAACGCCCAATGAAGTGAAGTTAAAATATTTGGCGGATAATGACTTTAAAGATTTGTCCGGCGAAGCGTTAAAGGAAGCGATTGAGAACCGTATCCGTGAGAAGAAGGACAATCTGGTAGGGGATATGGCCGCCCAGGGAACGACGCCGAGGAAGCTGACCGATTTAATCGGCTCCCTTTGCGATTTGACAAGCGGCTCGGGGGACAAAGGCACCCCTGTCATTTTGATACAAGGCTATTTTGATAATTATGTTTCATAGGATTGGACTGTTGAGAGGTTAAGCGGATTGGTAATCGGAATATTAGCCCATGTGGATGCGGGAAAAACAACTTTGTCGGAAGCCATGCTCTACTTTAGCGGAACAATAAGGCGGATGGGGAGGGTGGATAACCGGGATGCTTTTTTGGATACCTATGAATTGGAGCGCAGCCGGGGGATAACTATCTTTTCCAAGCAGGCGGTTTTCTCGCTGGGAGGCAGGCGGATGACATTGTTGGACACTCCCGGGCATGTGGATTTCTCGGCTGAGATGGAGCGCACGCTCCAGGTATTGGATGCGGCAGTATTGGTAATAAACGGGATGGACGGCGTTCAGGGGCATACCCTGACGCTGTGGCGCCTGTTGAAGAAATATGGCATACCGGTATTTCTGTTTGTAAATAAAATGGATCAGGACGGAACGGATAAAGAAGCGCTAATGAAGGAACTGCAGGGCAGGCTGAGCGGCGAGTGCATCGATTTTACGGAAAAGCTGTCCGGAGGGGATGAACAGGAATTTTATGAAAATATTGCTATGGCAGAGGAAGAAATGCTGGATGCATTTTTAAGGCAAGGGAAGATTGCGGAGGAAGAAATCAGGAGACTGGTTACGGAACGGAAAATATTCCCTTGCTTTTTCGGTTCTGCGTTAAAAGCTATTGGTATAGATGAATTCCTTCTGGGCCTGCAGACTTATACGGAGGAAAAAGAATATCCGGAAACATTTGGGGCTAAGGTGTTTAAAATTGCCAGGGACAACCAGGGGAACAGGCTGACATTTCTGAAAGTTACAGGGGGAAAACTAAGGGCCAGGGCGGTGATAGCGGGCGGTAAAGGGGATAGCCGGTGGGAGGAAAAGGTAAACCAGATACGGATTTATTCCGGTGAAAAATATACGCCTGCCGAAGAAGTTCCCGCAGGAACAATCTGTGCGGTAACTGGCCTGGGCCATACTCGGCCAGGGGAAGGGCTGGGGGCGGAACAGGAATCGTTCCTTCCCTTATTGGAGCCGGTGTTGACTTACAAGATAGGGCTTCCGCCGGAATGCGATGCCGCATTGCTCTTTCCCAAACTTAGACAGCTGGAAGAAGAAGAGCCCCAGCTTCATCTGGTATGGGATGAGACATTGCAGGAAATACAGGCCAAAATTATGGGGGAAGTACAGACTGAGATTTTGAAAAGCCTTATTTTGGAACGGTTTGGGGTGAACGTTACATTTGGTGCAGGCAATATTGTATATAAAGAAACCATTCGCAGGGCGGCGGAAGGGGTAGGGCATTTTGAGCCTTTGCGGCATTACGCTGAAGTCCATTTATTGCTGGAACCAGGGGAAGCGGGAAGCGGGCTGGTATTTTCTTCGTGCTGCAGCGAGGATGTGCTGGATAGGAACTGGCAGCGCCTGGTGTTGACCCACCTGGGAGAGAAAGAGCATAAAGGGGTACTGGTAGGGGCCCCGATTACAGATATGAAAATCACCCTGATAGGCGGGAAAGCCCACCAGAAGCATACGGAAGGCGGAGATTTCCGCCAGGCCTCTTACCGGGCGGTGCGCCAGGGACTGATGGAAGCAGGGCCGGTATTGCTGGAGCCTTATTATGATTTCCGGCTGGAGGTTCCGGGTCAAATGGTCGGGCGGGCCATGGCGGATTTGGAAAAAAGAAGCGCCGTTTTTTCTTCGCCGGTTTTGGAAGGGGAAATGGCGGTACTGACTGGATTTGCCCCGGTGGCTTCCATGCAGGATTATCCAAGGGAAGCGGCGGCCTATACGAAAGGGCTTGGAAAGATATTCTGTACATTGAGAGGATATGAGCCTTGCCATAATGAAGAGGAAGTAATAGAGCAAAGCGGCTATGAAGCGGAAAGGGATATGGAAAATCCTGCCGGTTCTATATTTTGCGCCCATGGGGCGGGATTTTTTGTGGAATGGGATGAAGTCAAGGACTATATGCATGTGGAAAGCTGCCTTTCAGGGGAAAAATCCGAAGGGCCAAAGGAAGAGGACGGTTTTTTCAGGCGGAGGAAAAGGGAAAAAGCCGCCCGGGAAGAGGAAGCCGGAAAATGGCTGGGAACAGAGGAAGTGGACGCCATTTTGGAAAAGGCCCTGTATGCGAACAAAAGCGGAAAGAGGAAACAGGGGAAGACGGGAAAAGGGAAAAGCGGTAACAGGGGAAACGGGGAAAACGGCAGAGGGCTGCCTCCAGGGCATAAGGAGGATATGGCGCCCAGAATCCGGGTTTACGGAAAGGACAAATATCTTTTGGTGGATGGCTACAATATTATTTTCGCATGGAACGAATTAAAGGAATTGGCCAAGGTGAGCATAGATGGGGCAAGAGGAAGGCTGATGGATATCCTCTGCAATTATCAGGGCATCAGGAAATGCCATCTGATTCTCGTATTCGACGCCTATCGGGTGCAGGGTCATGATACGGAATTTTTTGACTACCATAATATTCATGTGGTATATACGAAAGAGGCGGAAACGGCGGACCAGTATATTGAAAAATTTGCCTATCAGCATGGGAGCAAAGATGACGTGACCGTGGCTACTTCGGACGGGCTGGAGCAGATTATTATAAGGGGAAAAGGCTGCGCATTGTTGTCCGCAAGGGAATTGCAGGAAGAAATCCAAAGGGCTTCGGAGGAAATCCAGAGGGCCTATGAGGATAAAATGCCAGAAGGGAGAAACTATCTGTTGGACGGTGTGGGGGAAGAGACGATGAAGGAATTGGAGAAGCTGCGTTGAAATTGGCAGGCTGCGGAAAGGATATGGTTAATCGTATGAGGAACGTAATCAATAATAAGAAAATTATCCGAAACATCCGATGGATTGCAGCCCTGTTTTGCCTGCTGTTATTTTGGACGGCATGGGGAGCAAAAGGGGCGGCAGCCGGAGAAGGGGGGCGGGTCAGCATACTTTTTACCCATGATATGCATTCCCATATTAACAGCTTCCGGACGGTTTATGAGGGTGAGGATGCGAACATCGGAGGGTTTGCCAGGATAGAAACGATTATCAAAGAAAAAAGGGAGCAGTTCCCGGAACTGCTGCTGGTAGACGGTGGGGATTTCTCCATGGGAAGCCTTTTTCAGACAGTATATGAGACACAGGCATCGGAGCTGCGCCTGATGGGGGCTATGGGCTATGACGCTACTACTTTTGGCAACCACGAATTCGATTTCCGCTCCCAAGGGCTGGAAAATATGCTGCGGACGGCGGCTGGAAGCGGCGATGAGCTTCCTTCTCTTTTGGTATGCAATGTGGACTGGTCGCAGGCGGGGGAGGAGCAGCTGGAAATAAAGGCGGCCTTCCAGGAGTATGGGGTGAAAGAATATGAAATCGTGGAAAAGAACGGGATAAGAATCGCCTTGATTGGAGTATTTGGCGAGGATGCCCTGGCCTGTGCGCCTACATGCGCCCTTTCCTTTCAAAATCCGGCGGAAGCGGTGGCGGAGACTGTGGCCAAAATACGCGAAGAGGAAGATGTGGACATGCTGGTATGTCTGTCCCATTGCGGAACCAATGAAGACAAGAAAAAGTCAGAGGACGAAATCATGGCCCAGAAAGTGCCGGAGTTGGACGTAATTATCAGCGGGCATTCCCATACTACATTGGAAGAGCCGCTGGTATATGGGGACACCTATATTGTATCCGCCGGGGAATACGGAAAAGCGGTGGGGGCGTTCACCATGTCTTCAAAGGAGGACGGCAGATGGCAGATGGAAGACTATGAACTGATACCGACTACGGAGGATGTGCCGGAGGATGAGGGGATGAAAGGGCGGATTGCCGAATTTGAGAAGAACATTGATGAAGATTATTTGTCATATTTTGGATATACCTCGGATCAGGTGCTGGCCCATAACAGCTATGAATTCAGCACTGTCCAGGATTTGGAGCAGCAGCATACGGAGCATAATCTGGGCAATCTGCTGGCGGACGCATATATTTATGCAGTAGAAACGGCAAAAGGGTATGACGGGATTCCGGTGGATATGGCCGTGGTGCCCAGCGGAACGGTGAGGGATACTTATGTGCCGGGAGACATTACCGTGGAAGATGTTTTCAACTCTTTCTCTTTGGGAATCGGCAAAGACGGCATTCCGGGCTATCCGCTGGTCAGCGTTTACCTGACGGGGAAGGAATTGAAAATGACGGCGGAAATCGATGCTTCCATATCGGATTACATGAAGACCGTCCGTTTGTACATGGGCGGTCTGAATATGACTTATAATCCCCATAGGCTCATATTGAATCGAGTGACGGACGTATACCTGACCAGGGGGGATAACGGCCATAGTATACCTGGGGAAGCTTCCCCGGGAACAGAGCGGATAGAATTGGAGGATGATAAACTCTACCGGGTGGTGGCCGACTTGTATTCGGGCCAGATGCTTAGCGAAGTTACGGACATGTCCTACGGTTTTTTATCTTTGGTGCCCAAACATGCTGACGGCACGCCTGTTACCGATTTTGAGGATTGTATTGTTTATGACGGGGACAGGGAACTGAAAGCCTGGGCAGGGATTGCCAAATATGTTGCATCTTTTGAAACCAATGCCGACGGCATATCCGAAATCCCGGAATACTACAAAGAAAACAGGGGAAGAAAAAATGTGGAAGACAAAAAGGACCTCATCAGCCTGCTGAAAAACCCGAATAAATATGCGGCCATGATTGGGGGAGTCATCCTGTTTTCGATTATTATTTTTGCGGCGGTTATTATAGCCGTAGTTAGGCGGATGAAGAGGTAACAATTTGGCCCAGGACTTTGCACTTGCTGGGCAGCCGAAAGGCTGAACTGTTAAAAAGGATAAAATTATGCAAAAAGACTTGACGAAAGGCCCCATCGCGGCCAATCTGCTGATTTTTGCCGTTCCATTGATGATAGGCAACTTATTGCAACAATTTTACAATATTGCCGATACCTGGATTGTAGGGCAGTTTCTTGGGGCGGATGCCCTGGCGGCGGTAGGTTCATCCTATACCCTAATGGTTTTCCTCACCTCCATCCTTCTGGGGCTGTGCATGGGAAGCGGCGCCGTTTTTTCCATTTATTTTGGGAAAAAAGATGAAAACTGCCTGAAAAACAGCATTTGCTTATCCTTTGTTTTCATCGGGGCAGTAACGCTTGTGCTGACCGGGCTTGTCTTTTGCGGATTGACGGGAATTATCCGACTATTGCAGGTTCCGGCCGCCATTGTTCCCTTGATGCGGGATTACCTTTGGGTTATTTTCTGGGGGATTCCAGCCACTTTTCTGTACAACTATTTTTCCAATCTGCTAAGGGCGGTGGGGAATTCGGTGACCCCTTTGGCTTTTTTGGGAGGCTCGGCCATCCTGAACATTCTTTTGGATTTATTGTTTGTCCTTACCTTTCAGATGGGTGTGAAAGGGGCGGCGTGGGCAACCGTTATCTCCCAATATCTTTCCGGGATAGGGATGATGGGGTACACCTTGCTTTCCTGCCCCCAGCTGCGCATACAGAAGTCGCATATGGTATGGAACCGGAATATTTTTAAAGAGATTACCGGCCTGTCCTCCCTGACCTGTGTCCAGCAGTCGATTATGAATCTGGGCATCTTGATGGTCCAGGGGCTGGTAAACAGCTTTGGCGCAGGGATTATGGCGGCCTTTGCAGCCGCTGTCAAAATTGATTCCTTCGCCTATATGCCAGTGCAGGACTTCGGCAATGCCTTTTCCACTTTTGTGGCCCAAAATTATGGGGCCGGGAAGACGGAACGCATCAGGAAAGGAATCCGCAGTGCGGTCATATCGGTGTTTTTGTTCTGCATGGTTATCAGCGGGGGCGTATGGCTGTTTGCCCGCCCTTTGATGGGGATTTTTATCCCTGCTTCGGAAACCGGGATTATAGAAGCCGGCGTGCATTACCTCAGGATTGAAGGGGCGTGCTATATAGGCATCGGGCTGCTTTTTTTGCTTTATGGCTTCTACCGGGCGGTGCGCAAACCGGGAATGTCGGTGGTGCTGACCGTGATTTCCCTTGGAACGAGAGTGGCTCTCGCCTATTTGCTCTCGTCCATTTCCTGGATTGGCGTCACCGGAATATGGGCTGCCGTGCCGATAGGATGGCTCCTTGCGGATATTACGGGCATTGGATGGTACATATTGCGGTATAGGGGAGGAGACTAGCTGTTGTGGAAAATTTTGACATAAGCCCTCGACAAAAATAGGAGCAAGTGTTATAATTAGAATAATTCTAAAACAAAGATGGTGGAAAGGTGAGCAGATACGCAGAATTGATATTGGAATTAATCAACCAGTCTAAGGATCATATGACTGCAGAGCAGATTTTTTTAAAATTGAAAAAAGCGGAGCCAAAGGTAGTCCAGGCGACTGTATATAATAATTTGAATGCTTTATGCCAGGATGGCCTGATACGGAAATTGTCCATAGAAAATTCCCCTGACCGTTATGACAAAATCCGGAAGCATGATCATCTTATATGCAGAAAATGCGGTGCATTGTCCGATATCAATTTTGAGGATTTGACAAAAAACCTGGAAAACCAGCTTGGGGAAGATATTTTGTCTTATGATTTAAAGGTATTTTACCTTTGCCCAAAATGCAGGGGAGAATAAAGGGAGGTATTCATAATGGTTTACAAATGCAGTGTTTGCGGATATGTGTATGATGAGGAAAAGGAAGGGAAGCCTTTTTCCCAATTAACCCAGTGCCCTGTCTGCAAACAGCCGCCGGAGAGATTCGTAGCGGCAGAAATTACCAAAAGCGCAATCGCTCCTCCGGAAGCTGAAAAGAAGCCTGTTTCTACAAATAGCGACGGTTTGGATTTGGACTATCCACAGGAAACGCGGAAGACGGATAGCAATTACCGCTACATGAAGGAAATACAGGCCATGGCCCTTACAGGGAAATCGGCAATCGAGGCGATGGGCACACAGATGAAAATGCCGAATTGGGATGACGTGTTTGTGCTTGGGGCGCAATTAAACCCGATGCCGCTGGAGGAACACGCCGAAGTGTCTCTGAAAACGGTTATTGGGAAGCATGCCAAAAAGCCTATGGTGCTTGACATGCCGGTCTATATTTCCCATATGTCTTTTGGCGCACTTTCAAAAGAAACCAAAATCGCGCTGGCAAGAGGAAGCGCAGCGGCCGGCACAGCGATGTGCAGCGGCGAAGGCGGTATTTTGCCGGAGGAAAAAGAAGCGGCATATAAGTATATTTTCGAGTATGTGCCAAATTTGTACAGCGTTACCGATGAGAATCTGAAAACTTCCGATGCCATTGAGATTAAAATCGGACAGGGCACCAAACCGGGAATGGGAGGGCACTTGCCTGGGAGTAAAGTGACGCCCGAAATTGCGAAAGTCCGGAATAAGCCCTTGGGGGAGGATGTTATCAGCCCTTCCAGATTTCCTGGAATAAATAATGCGGAGGATTTAAAAAATCTGGTAAGCGAATTGCGCACAAGGAGCGAAGGAAGGCCCATCGGCATTAAGATTGCTGCCGGGCGGATTGAGAAGGATTTGGAATTCTGCGTCTATGCCGGGCCGGATTTCATTACCATAGACGGGCGCGGCGGCGCAACGGGGGCATCTCCGGCTATTATAAGGGATTCCACAAGCGTGCCTACGATTTATGCGCTCTGTCGTGCAAGGAAATATCTCGATGCGGTCGGCTCGGACATAGATTTGGTCATTACAGGGGGGCTTAGGGTATCCTCTGATTTTGCCAAAGCGATTGCCATGGGAGCCGACGCGGTGGCAATTGCTTCCGCAGCTATGGTGGCAGCGGCCTGCCAGCAGTACCGTATCTGCGGTACCGGGATGTGCCCGGTAGGGATGGCTACCCAGGATGAAAAACTGCGCGGGAGGTTACATATCGAGGCTGCGGCAAAGCGGGTGGAGAATTATCTGAAATGCTCCGCAGAGGAACTTAGGACCTTTGCAAGGATAACGGGAAATACGGATATCCATGGCCTGTCGGTGGATGACCTTTGTACAATCAACGGGGAAATATCAGAACACACCAATATAGCGCATGCAGGCGGAGTATAATGCCGTTTGCGGGCGCATGATTCTATATTACTAAAAGGAGGAAAAAGGAATGGCAGAAACAAAGTATGCAGGAACACAGACGGAAAAAAATTTGGAGGCAGCATTTGCGGGGGAATCCCAGGCAAGAAATAAATACACCTATTTTGCTTCCGTTGCGAAAAAGGAAGGCTATGAGCAAATTGCTTCTCTCTTTTTGAAGACTGCGGACAACGAAAAAGAGCATGCCAAAATGTGGTTTAAAGAGCTGAAAGGAATCGGCGATACAAAGGAAAACCTGGCAGCCGCAGCGGACGGGGAGAATTACGAATGGACGGATATGTACGAAAATTTTGCCAAGACGGCTGAGGAAGAAGGCTTCCCGGAGCTGGCTGCCAAGTTCAGGCTTGTGGGCGCGGTTGAGAAACACCATGAAGAAAGGTACCGCGCTTTGCTTAAGAACGTGGAAACGGCCGCCGTATTTGAAAAGAGCGAAGTGAAGGTATGGGAATGCCGCAACTGCGGGCATATTGTTGTCGGAACAAAGGCGCCTGAGGTTTGCCCGACCTGTAATCATCCGCAAAGCTATTTTGAGGTACATGCGGAGAATTATTAATCAATAGGAAGAATAGTCCAAACTGTTCAGTGGCGTATTTTTACGAGGGTTATGGAAGTTATACAGATTTTCCATAACCCTCGATTCCTTTTTGGACTTAAAGAGAAAAAACTGCTTGATTTTTATTCTCATTGTGTTACAATAGTTTTTGCAAGGGGATATAGCTAAGCTGGGATAGCGATGCGTTCGCAACGCATAGGCCGCGGGTTCGAGTCCCGTTATCTCCACACTTTTTGGCAGACGCCTATCAAGGGCGTCTGCTGATGTTTAAGGTTTTCTGGTATAGCTGTTTTGTTCATGGTTTTGGCATTTCTGTTTTACTTTTTCCCATCCTGTTAACAGAAAACGATAATTCTTTCCGGATTTGTCTGGGGAGGGATGCTTCTTGTTGTTGCCCCATAATATACCATCAAAAGGTGATTGCCGAGGCTGCATGTAAAGCGCTGCCCGTTGGCCGTAGTTACGCGGGTGTCGGAGCTGATGTTCAGTTTCAGCTGGTTTTCCGAAGAAAGCAGGTCTTTATCAAAATAAGCGACCATTACATTCTCGCCCGGTTCCGTGCGGGCGATAAACGCGGCCTGGTACTGGGGCGGATAAATCAAAGGAACCGGCTGGCTGGTGTCATAGAACGCGGTAACGCGCATACCTGTGCGCAGGGGGGCGTTATCCACGATATAAGTGCCAGGGGAAAGGATAAAATTAATCATCCCATCCATAGTCCGGATGGATACAATCTGGTTGCAGCATTCGCTCCGGATGGGGGCGATGCGTTCGATAATTCCGGTTATCCCGGTGTAATAAGTAGTAGGTCTCATAAGCGTTCCTCTGTTTCGTTTAATATAAATTATGCATTTCAAAGAAAAAATGTGTGCAAAGTATGATTTCATTCCTATTTTGGGAAAATAATGCTATAATATTTTCTAATCAAAAGCTGGAAAGGAGTTTTGTCCACATGAGGATAGGAATGGGATATGATGTGCATAGATTGGTGCAAGGACGGGATTTGATTATCGGGGGAGTGAAGATTCCTTTTGAAAAGGGGCTATTGGGGCATTCCGATGCGGATGTTTTGCTCCATGCCATTATGGATGCGCTGCTGGGGGCGGCTTCCCTGGGGGATATCGGGAAGCATTTTCCGGATACGGATGAGGCATATAGGGGGATTTCTTCCCTGAAACTGCTGGAACGTGTGGGGGGCCTTTTGGAAGAGGGATGCTTTTTCATCGAAAATATCGACGCTACCATAATTGCGCAGAAACCGAAAATGCGGCCCTATATTGACCGGATGCGGAAGAATATTGCGGATACGTTAGGAATCGATATTTCCCAGGTAAATATAAAGGCGACGACGGAGGAAGGGCTTGGGTTTACCGGAAGGGAGGAAGGAATTTCTGCCCAGGCCATATGCCTGCTGACCAGCCCTGTGCAGTATTATACAGAAGATGTGACAAGGCAGGGAGCCTGCGCCGGATGTGCGGGATGCCCAAAGGCTGAACCGTGATAAATGATAAGGGAAAGGAGTCAAAATGTTGGAAATTCCGCGGGTAGAGGAAGTGATGATGGAGGGGGAGGGATGTACAGCGCTGCGCCCTTTATGGGAAGAAGTGTTTTGGGAAGATTCGAAAGAATTTACCGATTATTACTTTAAAGAAAAAGCGGTGCGCAATCGGGCTTTTGGGCTCCGGATTGGGAAAGACTGGGTCTCCATGCTGTATTTATCCCCTTATCGGATGATGATGCGGTGTGGGGGCGGCTTTACGGAACAGGAAATCAATTATATTGTGGGGGTAGGAACGAAGGAAAAATGCAGGCACCGGGGATATATGGACAGAATACTGCGCTCCGCCCTGTTATTTATGAAGGAAAAAAGACGGCCCTTTACATTTTTAATGCCTGCAAACCCCAGAATATACCGGCCGTATTCCTTTACGTATATTTATGACAGGGAGATTTACCTGCCGAAGGAGCAGTTTCAGGATGAGACGGCCTTTGAAAGGAAGTTCCCGAAGGAACTGGCGGCGCGTTCCTATTTGACGGAAAAGGAACTGGAGCAGCTGGCGGGATTTGCCTCCGCCTGTTTGGCCAAGAACTATGACCTGTTTATCAAAAGGGATATAGCTTACTACCAGGTTATGGAGAGGGAACTGGAAGCCCAAAACGGCAGGATTTGCAGGCTGCTTGGAAAAGAAGGGGATTTGGAAGGGTATTTTTTCTATACGGAAGAGGAAGGCAGGGGGGAAGTCCAGGAAGCCCTGCTGCCCCCAGGGAAGAAAAATTGCCCCGTTTGCACATCGGGGAGGAAACAGCCCGCAATTATGGCCCGCATTGTAGACGTACAGGCAATGTTTTCCATGTTGAGGACAAAGACAAAGGATATTTCCTGGTGCGTAGAGATAGAAGATTCCATCCTCCTTCAGAATAATGGGGTCTGGCAGTGCCGGATTACGCCTGACAGGGCCTTTGTGTGCAAAAAGCTTCAGGAAGAGGGGGCTGAAAGAAACGGGAACGGTGCGGAATGCCGGACGGAAATAGGCTGCCTCACCACATGGGTGTTCGGATACCGGAAAGGTGAGGAATGCTTTTCCTTTTCCGGAGGGCGGGAAAAGGAAGGGGTATTGGAGAAGCTGGAGGAAATAAGGAAATTAGGGCGCGTATTTATAAACGAAATAGTATAGAAATAGAAAGACGGAAAGGATGGAAAAAAGGTAAAGAGTGGAAGATAGGTTGGATGAAACAGTAAGTGAAAGCGAAACAGAAAAAGCAGTGCTGGTGGGTGCGGATACGGGGGAGGAATCAAACTTTTCCCGTTCCATGGAAGAACTGGGGGAACTGGCAAAGGCCTGCGGCATGCAGGTTGAAGGGATGGCGGTACAGAAGATGGACGGCATCCATAAAGCGTTTTATATAGGAACGGGAAAAGTAAAAGAAGTAAAGGAATATGCCGATGCGCTGGATGCAGACATTATTATATTCAATAATTCCCTGACGCCTTCCCAGCTTAGAAATTTACAGAAGGAAATCGGAAGGCCGGTGATGGACCGCACGGCGTTGATTCTGGACATTTTTTCCAGAAGGGCGAAAACGCGGGAAGCCAGGCTGCAAGTGGAATCGGCCAGACTGCAGTATCTAATGTCGCGCCTTGTAGGCATGCACGATGCCCTGACCAGGCAGGGCGGCGCCAGCGGAAGCATGAGCAGCAAAGGGGCTGGGGAAAAAAAATTGGAACTGGACAGAAGGAAGATTGAAAAGAGGCTGGCTGGGCTGCGCAGAGAGTTGGAAGAAGTGGCTAAGGAGAGGAAGAACCAGAGCAAACGGAGGGAAGAATCCAGAATACCGAAGGTTGCCTTAGTGGGCTATACCAATGCCGGAAAATCCACTTTGATGAATGCCATGGTGGAAGAGTATCTGCATGAGGAAGAAAAGAAAGTATTGGAAAAGGACATGCTCTTTGCCACTTTGGATACTATGGTAAGGAACATTGACTTGGGGAACAATAAGAAAGTCCTTTTATCGGATACGGTTGGATTCATCCACAAGCTGCCCCATACTTTGATTAGAGCCTTCCAATCCACGCTGGAAGAGGTGAAAAATGCGGATTTGCTGCTTTATGTCGTGGATTGTTCCGATGAGGAATACAGGCAGCAGATAAAAGTTACGGAAGAGACCCTTATGGAAATCGGCGCTGCGGACATTCCGGCCATTTACGTATATAATAAAGCGGATTTATCCGGCATGACTCAACTCCCTAAACGGGTAGGGGACGACAAGATATATATGTCAGCGAAGTCAAGGCAAGGGTTGGCGGAACTTTCCCAAATGATTGTGGAAAAAGTATATGCGGAGTATGTCCAGGCCGAATTTTTATTCCCTTACAGCGAAGGGCAGAAAGCATCCTATTTTATGGAGCATGCCCATGTGTTGGAGCAGGAATACATGGAAAACGGCATTTGGATGAAGGTGGAGTGCCATAAAGCGGACGCGGGAAAATACGCGGAATATGACAGCGGCTTGGCCTAAGTATATCTATCCGTAAAATTATAAGTGTTGCTATTTTTTACAAAAATTTATATAATATATATAAATTGAATTAGTAAATTTGGGAAAGGCACTAGAAAGGCTGCAAGGTCATAGAATATAATAAATTGACTTTGGGGGCGCCTTTTGAAAACTTTTCAAAAACCTTTAACTGCAGAAGAAGAAGCCCGTTATATTCAGATGCTGCAAAAAGGAAGCAGTGAAAAAGCCAGGGAAGCCAGGGAAATCCTGATTGAACGCAACTTACGTCTGGTTGCCCACATTGCCAAGAAATATCAGAACGTGGATGAAGAGATGGAGGATTTGATATCAATAGGAACGATAGGGCTGATTAAGGCTGTTTCCTCCTTTGATTCCAGCAAAGGTAAACTCAGTACATACGCGTCCAGATGCATTGACAATGAATTACTGATGCTGTTGCGTTCAAAGAAAAAGACTTCCAAGGAGGTCTCTTTATATGAACCGATAGGAACTGACAAGGAGGGGAACGAGATTAATCTTCTGGATATTATAGAATCCGAACAGATTGATGTCATAGATAGGATGGAACTGGCCGGGAACTTGAAAAGGCTTGGCAGGATATTGCAGAATCTGGAAGAACGGGAGAAAGAGATTATTTTTTTGCGGTATGGGCTTGCAACAGGAAAAGAAGTGACCCAGAGGGAAATTGGCGAAATGTTGGGCATATCCCGAAGCTATGTATCGCGGATAGAGAAAAGGGCGCTGAACAAATTGAGGAAAGGGTTTGAATAAAACGAAATCAAAAGATAAGGGGGGCCGGATATGCTTTTTGTGAAGACGGACAAATTAAAAAGGGGGATGAGGCTGGCAAGGCCTATCTACAATAAGGATGGAGTATTGCTTTATGAACGAAATTCAAAGCTGACTATTCAGGGTATCCAAAGTATTAAGGCGTTTGGCTTGATTGGTTTATTTATATTGGAGCCCGCGGAGCCGGTGCCGCCCATGACCCAGGAAGACATTATTTTCGAACGTTTTCAGACAATTACCGTTTTTTTGCTAAAGGATGAACTGGAAAAAATAAGGCGCGATAAAGCGAAGGGAAATAAATTTCAGGGGATTATAAATAATATTATGCAAAGATATGGCAACCTGAATAAACGGATTAACTTTATCCAGAATCTGAGGAGCCGTGAGGATTATATATACAAACATTCCCTGAATGTGGCGATTTTGTGCGCATTGATGTCCCATGTCTTAAATATGGGGTGGGAAGAACAGATGGAATTGATTGCGGCAGCCCTTGTCCACGATGTGGGTAAGATGTCCATCCCTAAGGCGATTGCGAAAAAGGACAATCCGAATGCAGATGAACTGGAGGTCATTGCTACATATGAAAAGGCAGGCTATGAGCTGATTGGCAGCGTATTCGCTTCCCAACCGGGAATGAAAAGGCTGTGCGTGCAAATGAATAATGCCATGAGGAGCATCAGGACCGGGGAGAACAACCAGAGTGGAAAGCTTTCCTTAGGGGCAAAGATACTTTTGGTGGCGGATACTTATGATACTATGACGGCCATGCGGCTAAACCAGCCGCCGGAATCGGAAGTTGCGGCGATTAAGTATCTCATAGGGCATTCGGATGTGTATGAGATGGCGATTGTGGATGCCCTGATTCAGTCCATCGATATACTGGCACCCGGCGTAAGCGTGGAATTGAGTACAAAGGAAAAAGCAATTGTAATACGTAATAATGAAGAAAATGTGCTGCGGCCCATGGTGTTGGGATTCAAGAACAATAATATTATTGATTTAAGCAGCAAGGAATATTGTGATATAGAAGTAGCGGATATTATGAAAACTATGGATAACCGTTATGTGATTGACACACAGACATTGATTGACAATGGTTTTCCCGTTCAGGTGAAGCAGGAAGCAAAGATGCAGGTGGGGATAGCCCAAGAGGAAGCGGAAGAGGGGAAGACGGAAGAGTAAAGCGTTAGAAAACATTGATGTATGTATTGTCCAAAGCCCTTAAGGAAGTACCAGGCCCGGTAGATTCCTTGGGGCTTGGCCCGAAGGGGCATTCTTTCTAGTTAACTATCAAATTTTCATTCGGCATAGGGAATATGCCGTTCCTATGTGGGGGTTCTCTCACAAATTCAGCAGAATTATTCTTATAGAAGGAGGATTTATGTTTAGTACGATTATGTCTGCGGCTATTCTTGGGATGGAGGTTGCCTTGATTCATGTGGAGGTGGATATCGCTCAGGGGCTGCCGGGGTTCATATTGGTGGGGTATTTGAGCGGCGAGGTAAAAGAGGCGGGGGAACGGGTGCGGGTAGCGCTAAAAAATGCCGGGGCCGCATTGCCGCCCATGAGGATTACAGTGAACCTTGCCCCGGCGAATGTAAGGAAAGACGGCACCGCGTTTGATTTGCCCATAGCGGTTGGGATTTTAAAGGCCCTTGGGGATATCCCAAGGGAGGCCACGGAAGGGCTTATGGCGGCGGGGGAATTGGGGCTTAATGGAAGCGTCAATCCTGTCAGAGGTGTGCTGCCTTTTGTGAGAAAAGCAAAAGAGGAGGGGATAAAGAGATGTTTGCTGCCCATGGAAAATTACAGGGAAGGAAAATTGATCGGAGGGGTGGAAATCATCGGCGTGCGGGATTTAAAAGAAGCTATCGCCTACTTGAAAGAAGGGAAAATGCCGGATATGGAAGGGGAAATGGAAAAAGGGAAAAGCGGCCCGACAGATGCGGAACCGGAAGGGGAACCTGACTTTGGGGAAGTAAAAGGGCAGGCCGAGGCGAAAAGGGCAGCGGAAATAGCGGCGGCGGGGTTTCATAATTTGCTGCTCATCGGCCCGCCCGGCTCGGGAAAAACTATGATAGCGAAAAGGATTCCGGGCATCCTTCCGCCGCTTACGGAAGAAGAACGCTTGGAGGTTTCTTCCGTTTACAGCCTCGCAGGGCTTTTGAACAATGTAAATTCGCTGATAAAGAAGCGCCCCTTTATGGCTCCCCACCAAACGATTACGGCGCAGGCGCTGGCAGGGGGAGGCAGGCTGATAAAACCAGGTATGGTGAGCCTTGCCCATAAAGGGATTCTCTTTTTGGACGAGCTGCCGGAATTCAAGGTACATATTATCGATATGCTTCGACAGCCTTTGGAAGAAAAGCAAATCAGTATTGCCAGGTTGGGAGGGAATTATATATTTCCGGCGGACTGCATGTTTGTGGGGGCGATGAACCCGTGTCCATGCGGATATTATCCGGATATGGGCAGATGCAGATGCACAGAATATCAGATCAAAAGATATCAGGGGCATATATCGGGCCCCGTGTTGGACAGAATTGATTTATGCGCCGGCGTTTCCCAAGTGATGGCGGGGCAGCTTTCCCAAAGAAGTACAGAAGAATCCAGCAGCAGTATCAGAGAAAGGGTAATTAGGGCGAGAAAGCTGCAGGAAGAAAGGTATGAAGGAAGGCCTTACCGATGCAACGCGCTGCTTCCCCAGCAGGATTTGGAATATTTCTGCAGGTTGGAAAGAAAAGAGGAGAAGCTGATGGAGAAAATTTTTAAAAATATGAAAATGAGCGCCAGGGCTTATTACCGGATTTTGAAAGTGGCGCGCACGATAGCCGATTTGGATGGCTGCGAAAAAGTAAAGGGGATTCATATTGAAGAAGCGCTGGAATGCAGAATGGGGGGAGAGAAATATTGGGAAGCATAGGAAACATCGAGGGAAAGCTGCCGGAGAGAAAGTTCTGCGATTGGCAGAAGGAGCAGCCCTATATCTACTGGATGACCAGTGTGGACGGAGTGGGAAGCCGGACAATCGAAAAACTGGTGGATTATGCCGGTTCCCCCGAAAAAGCGTATGGGCTAAAGCTGTCGGATATGATGGAGATTATTCCTAAATCAAAAGCGGAAGCGTTGCTGAAGGCGAAACGGGGAGGGGATATCTTTGAAGAATATTTTGCTTTAAAGCGAAAAGGCATCCAGTTTATCTCTATTTATCACCCATGTTATCCGAAACGGCTGAAAAATATACCGGATGCGCCTTATGGCATATATGTGGAAGGGGAACTGCCGGCGGAAAACATTCCCTCCATAGCTGTCATCGGCGCCAGGCAATGTTCCGATTACGGCCGTTTTGTGGCGCAGCGCTGCGGAGGCGAGTTAGCGCTTGCGGGGATAAACGTAATCAGCGGTATGGCAAAAGGAATCGACGGTATCAGTCAATGGGCGGCGCTGGAAGCAGGGGGGAAAGTCATAGCGGTACTCGGATGCGGAACGGATATCTGCTATCCGTCGGAAAACCGGCATATTTACATGAAAGCCAAGGAAAAGGGGGCGGTGATATCCGAATACCCGCCGGGGACTTCGCCGGCAGCCAGGCTTTTCCCCCGCCGTAACCGCATCATCAGCGGGCTTGCAGATATCGTATTGATTATAGAGGCAAGGGAGAAAAGCGGGACGCTCATTACTGCGGATATGGCCCTTGAACAGGGCAGGGAAGTCTATGTCGTACCGGGCCGCATTACCGATGGATTAAGCCAGGGGTGCAATCAAATGATAAAGCAGGGGGCGGGCATTTTTACGACTTTAGGCGAAATGCTGGAAGAAACAGGGCTGCGGGATATGCTGGCCAAGGAGCCCGGTTCCCCATATTTGCCGCTTAAGAGGCGTGAAGGAAAATCACCGGAAGGGGGAGGCGGTGAGAATATAGAAAAGAAGATATTGGATATATTGGATTTTTATCCCAAGGACATGGATAAATTGATAGAGGAAACGGGGATGGGGTATAGGGAGTTGATTTGCGCGCTTTCCAGGCTGTGCCTGGAGGGGAAAGCGGTGCGTATGGCGGCAGGGCAGTTTAAGAAAGTATAAAATATAAATTTTTTATAATATGCCTTGCAACAAAGAAGAAAATATTGTATAGTGGTGCAGATTGACGGCAACATAATTCGCGGGAATATAAATACAATATATATATATACTTTTACAGCTTGGCTGACGGGCTGTGGGAAAGGCATGGTTATTTTTATGGCAAAGTATCTGGTAATAGTGGAATCACCAGCAAAAGTGAAAACGATTAAGAAATTTCTTGGTGCCAATTATGAGGTGGCGGCCAGCAACGGGCATGTAAGGGATTTGCCTAAAAGCCAGCTGGGAGTGGACGTGGAACATGATTACGAGCCGAAATATATTACTATCAGGGGAAAAGGGGATATCTTGGCCAATCTGCGCAAAGAAGTAAAGAAAGCGGAAAAGATTTATCTGGCTACTGACCCTGACCGGGAAGGCGAGGCGATTTCCTGGCACTTGCTCAAAGCGTTGAAACTGGAAGACAAAAAGGTGTATCGGATTACCTTTAATGAAATTACGAAAAATGCCGTGAAAGAGTCGCTGAAAAATGCCAGGGAGATTAATATGGATTTGGTGGATGCCCAGCAGGCAAGGCGGGTGCTGGACCGTATGGTAGGATACCGCATCTCCCCATTGCTTTGGGCCAAGGTAAAAAGAGGGTTAAGCGCCGGAAGGGTGCAGTCGGTAGCTCTTCGCATCATATGCGACAGGGAAGAGGAAATCAATGAATTCATCCCTGAGGAATATTGGACGTTGGATGGGATTTTCCGGATTCATGGAGAAAAAAAGCCCCTTATGGCAAAATATTACGGGAAGAAGGATAACAAGATAAATATTGCCTCCAAACAGGAACTAGATAAAATAGTGGAAGAATTGAAAGATGCGGAATATACAGTGGCGGAGGTGAAGAAGGGGGAGCGGATGAAGAAACCGCCGCTGCCGTTTACCACATCCACTTTGCAGCAGGAAGCCAGCAAAGTGCTGAATTTTTCTACCCAGAAGACGATGAGGCTGGCACAGCAGCTATATGAAGGAATCGACATTAAGGGGAACGGAACGGTCGGCATTATTACCTATTTGCGTACGGATTCCACCAGGGTTTCCGAAGAAGCGGAGGTTTCGGCAAAAGAATATATTGAAAAGGAATACGGCCAGGAATATGCGGCCACCGCTGTAAAAGAAAAGAAAACGGACAAAAAGATACAGGATGCCCATGAGGCAATCCGCCCTACCGATATATCCCGTACGCCGACGCTGATGAAGGATTCCCTTTCCAGAGAACAGTTCAGGCTGTACCAGCTGATTTGGAGACGGTTTGCGGCAAGCCGTATGACGCCGGCAAAATATGAGACGACTTCCGTGAAAATAGATGGAAACGGGCACCGGTTTACCGTATCGGCTTCGAAAGAAATATTTGACGGATTTATGAGCGTCTATGTACAGGAGGATGAAAAGGAAGAAAACAATACGTTGGCGAAAGGGATAGATAAGGATACGAGGCTTCAGCTGGAAAGCCTTGACAGCAAGCAGCATTTTACCCAGCCGGCCCCCCATTATACGGAGGCTTCTTTAGTGAGGGCCCTGGAAGAATTGGGCATAGGGCGTCCCAGCACCTATGCGCCTACAATTACTACTATATTGGCCAGGCGATATGTGGTAAAGGAAAACAAGAACTTGTATGTGACGGAACTGGGGGAAGTGGTCAACCATATGATGAAGGAGGCTTTCCCAAGTATTGTAGACGTGAATTTTACGGCGAATATGGAAGCTTTGCTGGACGGCGTAGAAGAAGGTACGGTAAAATGGAAAACGATAGTCTCCAATTTCTATCCGGATTTGGAAGAAGCGGTTAAGAATGCGGAGAAAGAACTGGAGCATGTGAAAATTACCGATGAACTGTCGGATGAGGTTTGCGATATCTGCGGCAGGCAGATGGTAATTAAATATGGCCCCCATGGAAGGTTCCTGGCATGTCCGGGTTTCCCGGAGTGCCGCAATACGAAGCCCTATTATGAAAAAATAGGTATAGCCTGTCCGGAGTGCGGAAAGGATATTGTCCTTAAAAAAACAAAAAAGGGAAGGAAATATTATGGCTGTATCGACAACCCGGAGTGCGGTTTTATGGTCTGGCAGAAGCCATCCAATGAAAAATGCGGTAAATGCGGTGCCATTATGCTGGAAAAGGGGAACAAGCTGGTGTGTTCCAATGAAAAGTGCGGTTATGTAGTGGGGCGGAATGAGCCCTGAAATGGACAGTATGGAAATATACCAGGCAATTTTAGCGCAAAATTAGCATTAATTAACAAAATTGGAAAAAAAGCTTATCAAATGTAAAAATTGTATCTAATTTCGGGAAAATTTAAAAAAATACTATAAAATTTATTGATATGACGATATTAATATGTTACAATAAGCAAGATACACAATGGCTTGGGGTGGAAGCAATATTCCCGGCCTGAGTATTTTGAACGGCATTTTGCGGAAGAAAAGACGGAGGTATGGTATGAGTAGCGTGCAGCTGTTGGATAAGACGCGGAAAATAGGTAAATTGCTACACAACAATAATTCTAGCAAAGTGGTTTTTAATGATATTTGTAATGTATTATGTGAAATCCTGTCGTCCAATGTGCTGGTTATCAGCAAAAAAGGGAAAGTCCTGGGAGTAGGGGCGGCAGAAGGAGTGGATTCCATTAACGAACTGATTGCTGAACGCGTGGGCGGTTTTATTGATGCCATGCTGAACGAAAGAATGCTGGCGGTCCTTTCGACTAAGGAAAATGTGAATTTGGAAACTCTGGGGTTTGAAAATATTGATGTGAACAAATTCCAGGCTATTATTACTCCAATCGAAATAGCCGGGGAACGGCTCGGCACACTATTTATTTATAAGTGCGACCATCAGTATGATATTGACGATATTATTCTGTGCGAATACGGTACGACAGTAGTGGGGTTGGAGATGCTGAGGGCAGTGAATGAGGAAAACGCGGAAGAAAGCCGGAAATTGGCGGTGGTCCGTTCGGCAATCGGCACTTTGTCTTTTTCGGAAATGGAAGCCGTTACACATATTTTCGATGAGCTTGGCGGGATGGAAGGGATTCTGGTGGCCAGCAAAATTGCGGACAGGGTAGGCATTACCCGGTCTGTAATCGTAAATGCGCTGAGGAAATTCGAAAGTGCGGGGGTTATAGAATCCCGCTCTTCAGGAATGAAGGGTACATATATCAAAGTGTTGAACGATGTGGTATTTGACGAGATAGAAAAGATTAAGGCGGAAAATAAAAAATAAGTGTTTGGCATGGATGCCGTCTGAGGATAAAAGGATTTAGATATATTTTTAATAAATCCTTTTTATTTTAGTGTTATTTGAAATTCATCTTGTTTTTTTTAAAATTTTAATTATAATAGAAGGGAGTGGGTAAAACTTCCGGACTTTGAAAGGAGTATGGTATAAATGATTAGTACGAATGCTTTTGATTATATTAACGTGCTGCAGAAGACGGCGGATGCGGCATGGATACGAAACGATGTAATCAGCAATAATATTGCAAATGCTACCACGCCGGGTTACAAAAGGCAGGACATCGCTTTTGAGGATGAGCTGGCCAATGCTTTGGGGAGTTCCAGATATAAAACTATGGATGACAAGGTGGCGGATTTGAAGATAAACAGGCTGAGGCCACGGACTTATACGGATTCTGCGAATTTTTCGTACCGTGTGGACGGCAATAACGTAGATATCGAGACGGAAAATGTAACGCTGGCGGCGAATCAGCTGAAGTATAATGGCTTAATTGACTGCCTGAACCAGGAGTTTAAAAATTTGAAGATGGTTATGAAATAACCATAAGGAGGAAAACAGATGGGCAGTATTTTTTCATCATTTAATATAAACTCTTCCGGGCTTACCGCACAGAGGTACCGGATGGATATCATTTCCCAGAATATCGCCAATGCAAATACGACCCGCACGGAGGACGGAACCCCTTACCGCCGTAAAGTTGTTACTTTTGCTGAGAAAAATACCCATACGCCTTTCAGCCGCGTATTAAATACGGCAAGGGACAGGTACTCAGGGGACGGCGTAAAGGTTGACAGGGTATATGAAGACGAAGAAACGGAGATGGTCATGGTGTATGACCCGTCTCACCCTGACGCGGACGAAAATGGTTATGTCATGTACCCTAACGTGAATATTATTACAGAGATGACGAATATGATTGATGCCAGCAGGGCATATGAGGCTAACTCTACGGCCTTTAACGCCAGCAAGGCAATTGCTATGAAGGGATTGGAAATCGGTCAGTCGCAATAATTGAATGATACATAATTGGAACATGGGTTTTTGAAAGGAAGGAAACTATGGATATTTCATCGCTTTATAATATATCTTCGGCGGCGGTAAGGCAGACGGCGGAGAACAGCCCGATAAACAGGCAGATGCCGGAAAAAACGGATACTTTTGACAGCATTTTTCAAAAAGCAGTAGAAAATATAAATACCACCAACAATTATTTGTCCGATATGGAAAATGAAGAGATAAGATGGATGTTGGGCGAGACGGAGAATACCCATGATTTATCTATAGCGATGAGCAAGGCTTCTACAGCGTTGCAGTATACTGTTGCGGTCCGCGATAAGCTGTTAGAGGCATATAAAGAACTTATGCAGATACAAATCTAATAAATCTGATAGAGGCTAAATCAGATAAGGAGACTGAACGATGGCAGATAGATTGAGGGGGCTTTTGGACAAAGTCCTTGCATGGTGGAATAAGTTTACGGCTAAACAGAAGACGATTATCATATCGGCCGGTGCGGGCATTGCTCTGACTGTGGCGATTATAGTAGTTCTGCTCACCCGGCCGCAGTATACGCCTTTGATGACCTGCGAGTCCACGAAGCAGGCATCGCAGGTGGTGGAACTGCTGGAAGGGGAAGGGATTACACATTCTATATCCGATGACGGGCTTCAGATTAAGGTTCTTGAGCAGCAGGAGGCGCAGGCACAGCTTTTGCTGGGCGCCAATGATATCCGTTCCGACGCGTATTCAATTGATAAGGTGACGGAAGGGGGCTTTGGCTCCACGGAATCCGATAAAAAGAAAAAATACCAATTTTATATGGAAAACAGGCTGGAAAACCAGTTCCTTGCCATGTTTCCGGCAATCAAGAGCGCCAGAGTGGAACTATCCATAACGGAGGACGACGGAACGCTGATATCCTCTGATGAGGAGTCCTTTGCCAGCGTTGCCCTTGAATTGGATCCGGATGAGGAATTCACGACGGATAATGCCGCTTTCCTGGCCAGGGCGATAGCTACGGCCATCGGGAATAAGACGACGAACAACATCGTGATTATCGATGCGGCAGGCAATATGCTTTTCTCGGGGGATGAGAACTATTCCATGTCGGGAGTGGCGACTTCTCACCTGAACTTAAAATCACAGGCGGAAAATCTTGTTAAAAATGAGGTGAAAAGGGTTTTGCTTGGAACCAATGAGTTTGATAACGTAGAGGTTGCAAGCAATTTGTCATTGGATTTTTCCACAACGGAATCCACGGAGCACAGGTATTCTGCGCCGGATGGCCGTGAAGAGGGAATGTTAAGCCGGGAATCCATTTTCAGTTCGGAAGGGACCAATACAAGCGGAGGGCCTCCGGGAACGGATTCCAATACGGAAAACAGCACTACATACCAGTTTCAGAACTCTGCGGACAGCAGTTCCTCTTCTTCGGAAGAAGTGAGGGATTACCTTCCGGACGAAGTGATTACCAATAAGAACATCCCCGCAGGCCTGATTAATTATGATGAATCTTCAATTTCCGTTTCGGCTATCGATTACAATGTAATCAGGGAAGAGGATGCGAGGGATCAGGGCCTTTTGGATGGGATTTCCTGGGATGAGTACAAGGCGTCCAACCAGGGCAGGACCAAAATTGAAGTGGATCAGGATTTGTACAGCGTAGTTGCCAACGCAACAGGGATCAGCGCCGACCGCATTGCCATTGTAGCGTACAGTGAAAACGTATTTTTTGACAGGGAAGGCCTTAACATATCCCCCACCGATGTGGTGCAGGTGGTATTGATTATCGTTATTCTTGCGCTTTTGGGATTCGTTGTTTTCAGAAGCATGCGCGGGGAAAAGGAAGAGGCTCCCGTCGAGGAGGAATTATCGGTGGAATCTCTCCTGCAGTCAGTAGTTCCTGAGGAAAATAAAGAGGATATTATATTTGACGATCAATCTGAGACCAGAAAATTAATCGATAAATTTGTGGATGAGAATCCGGAGGCGGCCGCCAGTCTGCTTAGAAACTGGCTCAACGAGGACTGGGGGTAAAGTATAATGGCCAAAGATGAGAAGATAACGGGCCTACAGAAGGCGGCGATTCTTTTAATCGCTTTGGGACCGGAACGGTCAGCCTTAATATTTAAGCATCTCAAAGAAGAAGAAATAGAAGAGCTGACATTGGAGATAGCGAATACAAGAAGCGTTACCCCACAGCTTAAAGAAGAGGTTATAGAAGAGTTTTATCAAGTATGCCTGGCACAGCAGTATATTGCGGAGGGCGGTATCGGCTATGCCAAAGAATTGCTGGAAAAGGCATTGGGTTCCGACAGGGCGATGGATGTCATCAGCAAGCTGACGGCATCTTTGCAGGTAAAGCCTTTCGAATTCGTAAGGAAAACGGATCCTTCCCAGCTGCTGAACTTTATTCAGGATGAGCATCCTCAGACAATAGCGCTGATTATGTCATATTTGTCGCCGGCGCAGTCTTCGATGATTATATCCGCCCTTCCGCCGGAAAGACAGGCGGATGTGGCAAAACGTATTGCAGTGATGGACCGGACCAGCCCGGACATTATCAAAGAGGTGGAAAAAGTTTTGGAATCCAAGCTGTCAACATTGGTAAATCAGGATTTTGCCGTTATCGGCGGCGTGGACGCGGTAGTGGAGATTTTAAATACTGTAGACCGCGGAACAGAAAAGCATATTATGGAAACGCTGGAAATCGAAGAGCCGGAATTGGCGGACGAAATCAGGAAGAAGATGTTCGTATTCGAAGATATCCTGCTGCTTGATGACCGTGCAATACAGAGGGTGCTCAGGGATGTGGACAACAATGATTTGGCTATCGCTATGAAAGGCTCCAACGAACAGGTACAGAACGCAATCTTTAACAATATGTCCAAACGTCTTGCCGTTATGATTAAAGAGGATATGGAATTCATGGGGCCGGTACGTATGAAGGATGTGGAAGAGGCACAGCAGAAGATTGTAAATATCATCAGGAAACTGGAAGATTCAGCAGAAATTGTTATCTCCAGAGGCGGAGGTGACGAGATTGTTGTATAGCGGTAACATATACAAGTTCCATCAGGTGAATATAAACGACGATACGCTTCTAATCGACAACAACGAGAGGATAGCGAAAAAGATAGAATCCCTTGGTCCGGAGCTGTTGAACAAAACAGGGGGCGACTGGAATGAAGCGCCTGTGGACGATTTTTTCGACGGTTTGGATGCGGAACAGGTAGACGCTTTGCTTGCCGGGACGCCGGAAGAGAATTTTCTGGCGGAGGGGGAAACCACAGGGGGGAATGAATTGCCAGAGCAATCCCATGGTTCATCCCAGGCTACAGGGGAGGCGTTGGCGCTGGTGTCCGCACAAGGGCAGGAAATCATAGCCCAGGCCAGGGACGAAGCGGAGAAAATCAGGGAAGATGCCTTAAAGGATGCGCAGGCCGAAATAGAGAAGCTTCGCCAAAGCGCCTATGATGAGGCGAAAGGGGAAGGCTATGAGGCGGGATACAAAGAAGCCGTTAAACAGGTAGAACAGCAGAAAATGCAGCTGCTTGAGGAACGCAGGCAGCTGGAAACGGAATATCAGGAATTGGCAGATAATCTGGAACCGAAATTTGTGGAAGCATTAACGGATATTTATGAAAAGGTCTTCCAGGTGGATTTGCAGAAGGAGCATGACATTTTAATGCATCTGATTGCATCCACAATGCATAAGATGGAAGGAAGCAGCAATTATTTGATTCATGTTTCCAAAGAGGATTATTCTTATGTGAACTCGAAGAAGGAGGAATTGCTTGCGGCGGCTGTTTCAGCCAATGCGTCTATAGAATTGGTAGAAGATATTACTTTAGGGCCAAATGACTGTATCATTGAGACGGACGGGGGAATTTTTGACTGTGGACTGGGCACGCAGCTGGAGGAACTGTCACAGAAATTAAGATTATTATCCTATAGGGTGGACTAACTATTGAGAGCATCGATTAATTTTGTTAAATATGAAAAAGTGGCAGAAGGCACTTTTTACAGGATGAAAGGAAAAGTAGTTAATATCGTAGGTTTGACCATTGAATCTTTAGGGCCTGAGGCGAAAATGGGAGATATTTGCCTGATTTACCCTGATTCCAAGGAAGCGGGGAAGCCGGCCATGGCTGAAGTGGTAGGTTTTAAGGATAGGAAAACATTGCTGATGCCTTACGAATCGGTAGAGGGTATTGGTTTTGGGAGCATTGTGGAAAATACAGGCCTGCCCCTCACTATTCAGGTGAGCGAGAGTTTGCTGGGGCAGACGCTGGACGGTTTGGGAAGGCCTACGGGGGATAGTATGGCAGTGAGCGGCAAAGTATATTCGGTGGAAGCTCCGCCGCCGGATCCGCTTAGCAGAGATATAATAGAAGACGTGCTTCCGCTGGGAGTAAAGGCGGTTGACGGTCTGATTACCATAGGAAAAGGGCAAAGAATCGGCATTTTTGCCGGCTCCGGCGTGGGGAAATCCACATTGCTGGGCATGTTTGCCAGAAATACGAAAGCGGATGTGAATGTGATTGCGCTTATCGGGGAGCGCGGCAGGGAAGTCCGCGAATTTATTGAAAGGGATTTGGGGCCGGAAGGAATGAAGCGTTCGGTAGTGGTAGTGGCTACTTCCGATAAACCGGCTTTGGAAAGAAATAAGGCGGCGAAGACTGCCACGGCCATTGCGGAATATTTCAGGGATCAGGGAAAGGATGTGCTTTTGATGATGGATTCCCTCACCCGTTTTTCCATGGCTCAGAGAGAAATTGGACTTGCCAGCGGCGAGCCGCCGGTTTCCAGGGGATATCCCCCCAGCGTGTATTCGGAAATGCCTAAATTGCTGGAACGGGCCGGCCGGTCAAAGACGGGCTCCATTACAGGCTTATACACGGTATTGGTGGACGGTGATGATTTTAATGAACCGATTACGGATACGGCAAGGAGTATCCTGGACGGCCATGTGATGCTTAGCAGAAAACTGGCCCATAGAAACCATTATCCCGCTATCGATATTTTGCAGAGTATTTCCCGGTGTATGAGCCAGATTGCTGACAGGGAGCATAAACAGGCGGCAGGGAAGCTGAAAAATGTCCTGGCTACCTATAATGAAGCAGAAGACCTGATTAATATCGGCGCATATAAAGGCGGCAGCAATCCTAATATCGACTATGCAATCGCTAAGATAGACGCGGTCAATGAGTTCCTGATGCAGGCCGTGGAGGATAAGTACAGTTTTGAAGAAGCGGTCAGTATGATGGAAGAGCTGTTTAATGATTAGAGGGATTTATGTCGAAGTTCATATATAGGATGCAGAATATCCTGAACCTGAAACTGAAACTGGAAGAACAGCAGAAAATGGAATTCGCCGCGGCCAGAAAGCGCTTGGATGAAGAAGAAGAGAAGCTGGAATTGCTTTTTGGCAGGAAGGCGGGATATGAGGAAGAAGGGCGGAGGCTGAGGGAGGATAGTTTAAATGTCCAGGATATCCGGGATAACCGAAACGCAATCCTGCAGATGGATGAGTATATAGCTTATCAGAAAGTGCAGGTATCCAAGGCGGAAGCGGAACTGGAAAAGGAGAGGCAGAAGCTGAAAGAGGCAATGCAGGAGAGGAAAATCCAGGAAAAGCTGAGGGAAAATGCTTTCCAGATATTTATGAAAGAAGAAAATGCCAGGGAAGGCAAAGAGGTGGATGAACTGGTCAGCTATACCTACGGACAGAAAAGAAGGTGAAGGAAATGGCAGGAACAGAAGTAATTACGGATATAGATTCGAAGAAAGACAAAAAGAGCGTGGCGGAAGAAAAAAAGCGGCTGAAAGCGGAAAAGAAAGAGCAGAAGAAAGAGGCCAAACGCCGGGCGAAGGAATTGTCACTGCAGGAAGCGGAATTGGATGAAGACGAGGTAGGCGGGGGCGTTCCCGTTTTCCTTGTGACAGGGCTGATTGTAGTGGTATGGGTGGCCATCCTGTGCCTGCTGGTGAAACTGGATGTAGGCGGCTTTGGTTCCGGGGTTCTCGCACCCATATTAAAGGATGTACCGGTAATTAGCAAGATACTGCCTGCTTCCGGAGAAGCGCCTGTCGCTCCTGATATGGAGGGGGAGGCTGTGGCGGAGAACGTAAATACGGAAGAAGAAGCCTATGGCGGTTATACGGATTTAAAAGAGGCCGTAAATTATATCAAGGAACTGGAGTTGGAACTGCAAAGGGCCCAGTCTACAGGGGCGGCCAATTCGGAAGAATTGGAAAGCTTAAAAGCGGAGGTGGCAAGGCTTAAAACTTTCGAGGACAATCAGGTAGAGTTCCAGCGGATTAAGACAGAATTTTATGAAGAAGTAGTTTATGCGGAGAACGGGCCTGGACCGGAAGCATATAAAAAATATTTTGAGAGTATGGATCCTGCAACAGCGGAATATTTATATAAGCAGGTAGTACAGCAGGTGGAGGAAAGCGCGGAGGTAGAAGAGTATGCCAGGGCATATTCGGAGATGAAGCCGAAGGCGGCCGCGGCAATCATAGAAGCCATGACGGATAATTTGGGATTGGCATCCCGAATCCTTTCCGTGATGAGCGCGGAGGATAGGGGGAAAATTTTAGAAGCGATGGATCCCCAGGTGGCGGCCCGGATAACGAAGATTATGGATCCGGAGTCCTGACATGGCATATGGGCATAAAATATATAACGGATATATATCTGCGGTATGACCGCATTTATATATAGAGCTCCGGCCATGGAAGATGGGCCGGAACAAAAAGCAATGAAAATAAGAAGAAAGGAGGGAAAAGGATGACGAGTTCGGCAGTAAAGGAATTAAGCCCGCTGATGAATTTTGTTCAGACAAAATCCAAAGGGAATCTACAGGACAATTTGGCAGGAAATTTTACCGATGCTTTCAGCAAGGCTTCCGGCCAGCAGAACGTTGCATTCCAAAGCGCCAATGGAGTACAGGGAAGTACTAAGGTACAGGTGCAGAATGCAGATAAAAGAGGGCTGGACAGCAATAACGGAACAAAGGTAGATGCCAAAGAAACAAAGCCGCAGGGCATTGAGGCGGATAAAAAGCTGCAGGAAACCGGTGAGGAACTGGTGGAAAAAGTGGCGGAAGAGCTGGGTGTCTCGGAGGAAGAAGTAATAGCGGCTATGGAGATGCTGGGGCTTACCGCAACCGATTTGCTGAATGCGGACAATATGACGCAGCTTGTGTTGGCTATTGAAGGCGAAGATATGCTTTCCCTGATGACGGATGAAGGATTGTACAATTCGTTGCAGAACCTTTTATCCATGGTATCCCAGGCAGGGAATCAGCTTCAGGAAGAACTGGGGATTTCTCCGGAAGAACTGGAAGCCATGTTGGAGCAAGCAGGGGCAAAAGAAGATATGCCTCAGGCGAAACCGGAATTGTCGGAACAGGACGCGGCGAAAGAGCAGATACCGGACGGGGAGGAAGATTATACCGTTACGGTGGAGCGCAATGGAGAAACTGTGAAAGTCAGCGTGGAAGTGGATGGGAACAGCAGAACGGAAAGTGAAGAAGTGACTTCCTTAAAGGCGCAGCCGGCGGAAGAACAGCAGGAGACATCGGGCAGGGAAGAAGGTTCAAAGAAAGACGGAGCCTCTCATCGGGATAATACTCAGGAAACATCCCAGGGAAATTTGCTTTTGGAGAATCTGTTAAACAGAAGCAGCGCGGTGAAAACTGATATGGCCTTCGAAAATGTGGCGACACAGCAGAATACGGCGCAGACCCAGAATATTATGAACCAGATTATGGACTACATGAGGGTTCAGGTAAGGTCCGATATGACCCAGATGGAATTGCAGTTAAATCCCGCCAGCCTGGGAACGGTGAATATCAACATCACCTCAAAGGCAGGGGTGATTACCGCACAGTTCCTGACCCAGAACGAAACGGTGAAGGCCGCCATCGAAAGCCAGATTGTCCAGCTGAAAAACAGTTTTGAAGAGCAGGGGCTCAAGGTGGAGTCGGTGGAAGTAGCGGTGGCTAACCATTCCTTTGAAAGGAACTTAAACGGCGAAGGAAGCAGACAGCAGCAGGCGCAGGATGGAAAGCGGAAGGGCACGAGAAGAGTAAATTTGAGCGGCCCAGCGCTGGAAGAAGAACAGGAGCTGGAAAGCGACCAGCCGGTTTTGGCGGATGGAAGCACCGTAAGCTATATGGCGTAAACAGTACGGTATGGAAAGGAGAAAACTATGGCAGCAATAGCACAAATAAAGGATGGGAAAATCGTAGAAAGCCAAACCGCATCCTCATTGGCGAAGGAGTCAAAAAAGAGCGGTTCCACCATGGATAAAGAAGCTTTCTTAAAGCTGTTGGTAGCGCAGATGAAGTATCAGGATCCTTTGGAGCCAACTACTAATACGGAATTCGTTTCCCAATATGCCCAGTTCTCATCTTTGGAGCAAATGCAGAATATGAGCGCCACATTGGAATTATCCAGGGCATCCACCTTGGTGGGCCAGACGGTCAGCGTAAATACCACCGACAGCACCGGAAAGTCTACGACGATTCAAGGCGTGGTGGATTATGTTGTATACGAGAACAACAAAGCCTACGTATCGATTGGAGGAGAATTATATTCCCTGGACGATGTTTACGGGGTGGCGAACCAGCAGTATCTGGATGCTTATGACAAGGCCCTTGCTTTCGGCATTGCAATGAACAAACTGCCGTCTTATGAGAACTTGACGCTGGATGACAAAGAGGACATCTATGAGCTGAAGGAGATTTATGACGGAATGTCCAGTTATGAAAAGACCTTCGTGGCAAAAGACTTTACCGACAAGCTTGACCGTTATGTGAAGAGGATGGAAGAGCTGGTGGAAGATTTAATCGGCGATTTCATGAAGGCGATGGATGAGCTTCCGGCGAAGGAGCAGCTGAAGCTGGAGGATAAGGAAAAAGTAGACAAGGTAAATGAGATGTATAAGGGTATGTCGGATTTTGAAAAAGGACTTGTATCCAAAGAACATCTGGAGAAACTGGAAGAGGCGGTTCAGTATATGGAAGAACTGGAAGCCGGCGCCTAAATGAAATAGTGGAGAAGGAATTCTCAAGGAGGAGAAGATTATGAAGGTTCAGAATAATCAGTTCCTTTCCATAGAGCAGCTGCAGGCGAAATATTTTACGCAGTCGAAGCAAAGCAAAAAAAGCACGGATGCGCAGGAAAGCTTAAGCTTTCAGGATATATTGAATAAGACTGCGGAAAATGCAGAAAAAACCGCTGGGGTGAAATTTTCCAAACATGCGGCAAACCGTCTGGCAGAGCGGAATATAGAGCTTACGGATAATCAGATGGAACGCTTGCTGGAGGGAACCCAAAAGGCGGGCGCGAAAGGGATTAACGAATCATTAGTACTCGTAGACGAACTGGCTTTTATCGTGAGTATACCAAACCATACGGTAATCACAGCGATGAACCAGATAGAAGCAGACGAAAACATATTTACAAATATCGACGGCGCTGTCATTGTTTAGCCGGACCTTACAGGAGGCTGATGTTCTGGAATGACGGAAGGAACGTTAGGGCAGCGTCTGGCCGCTTGGTCGGCATAGGATTGATTAGGAGGTCAATGAATTATGATGAGATCACTTTTCTCTGGTGTGGCGGGCCTTAGGACACACCAGACAAAGATGGACGTTATCGGTAATAATATCGCTAACGTCAACACAACAGGATATAAGTCACAGTCGGTTACATTCCGCGATTTGATGTACCAGACGACGCAGTCGGCTTCAGGGGCCAATGCGGAAACAGGTCTGGGCGGTATCAACGCAAAGCAGATTGGTCTGGGCGTTACCACCGCTGCTATTAATACGGCCATCGCACAGCAGGGTTCCGCACAGACGACGAACAACCCTTTTGATATTATGATTTCAGGGGATAATTTCTTCGTGGTCAGCAACGGAACCGAGAACCTCTTTACAAGAGACGGCTCTTTCTATGTGGACGGTATGGGGAACCTGGCCATGACCAGCACGGGCTATAAAGTAATGGGCTGGCAGGTAGATCCCGCCACAGGGGCGCCGAAGAAAGATACGGTTTCCGCATTGAAGGTTATGGAAGATTCCATTATGACCTATCCCCCGGACGGCACAAGCGAAGGCAGGGTGACCGGTATCGTGGATAAGAATGATAAGAATGTCCATACCACTTCGGGAAGGATTATGAACTTCGAGTTTTACGATAATGCCGGGTATTTATATACGGCAAGGTTCAGCGTGCATGCCCAGGATACGGAAAAGGGGGAATATTATATCGCTTTGGACGACATCCGGGATTCTACGGGAGCGTCTATAGGAACGGATGCGATGAATAGCGTAAACTTCGGAAGCACCATAACGGTAAATCCGGGAACCTCGTATTCGCCGACGGCTGGAAAAGCGGACACAGAGGATGTAGCAGCGGTATCAGGAACCCTTACTTTGACTCCTGATGGAGGAACTGCAGTGCAAATGCCAGCGGTAAACACACCGGTGAATGGCAATACTGGGCTGACACAGGATATGTTAAATGTATATGGCGTGACAACGGCTTTAGGTGATATTACAGGATTTGAAATAAATGCATACGGTCAGCTTTCTGTTACAACAGCAACCGGTACTACCACTTATCAAGTGCCCGATACAGTGGACGTTGATTATTCTGGATTAACCATAAATATTCCTATGGAAGGGGGAACAACTACTGCTATAAAGGCTGGCCCAAAGGCAGTACCAGCGGATATGACGCCAGACGATTTACAAAATATCTACGGCATAGATGCTGTAACCGCAGGAAGAATACAGCAAGTGGAAGTGGCTCCGGACGGCAGCATCACGGTAACACAGATGACTGTAGAGCATGCGGCCAATTTACTGTTTAACCCGGGAAACGGCCAGTTTGACAGCATCGCAGGCAATAGCCAGGGCCTGATTACCCTTGGCTTATCCGGGGTGGGTACTGCAAGCAGGTTCAAGGACATCAACCTGAACTTCTCCACCTGCTCCAATGTAAACAACAACGGTTCCAGTACGATTTCCAGCGCCAAGGGCGACAAGGACGGACTGGGTTCCGGGCGTGCGCGGGGCGAAATGATTTCCCTTTCCGTAGCCCAGGACGGTATTATCACGGCGGCTTACGACAACGGCATGAGCAGATGCCTTGGGCAGATTGCCACAGCGGCCTTTGCTAACCCTTCCGGCCTTGAGAAGGTAGGGGATAACCTTTACCAGGCCACCAGGAACTCTGGCGATTTCGATGGAATCGGCACGGATATTACAGATGGCGGCGGCAAGATGCAGTCCGGCGTGCTGGAAATGAGCAACGTGGATTTGTCCCAGGAATTTACGGAAATGATTACCACACAGAGAGGTTTCCAGGCAAACAGCCGTATTATTAC
>JAETTM010000116.1 GCA_021769135.1 Lachnospiraceae bacterium
AATAAGATTTTTACTAACCGGCAAAGTCAGTAATCTTATTTTACTCTGAGGTATCTTTTTTTCAATCACCTGCTTTCTTGGAAGCCCCTATGTTTGTATTATACAGGAAGCTCCTATTATAGTTCCGCATAAGCCCTCCCAATGCCCAATTCTCGCAGAGAATTTCCGGCCGCTATGCGTCCGTAAATTCTCTGGGGGCATTGTCCGGGCTTATGCTGTTTTATAGTTCCGCAAGTGCCCATCCAGTACCCATAAAGCGTTTATCTTGCAGAGACATTTCCGGCCGCTGTGCGTCCGTAAATTCACAGAGATATTTTCTCTTGGGTACTTCCTGGGCTTATGCTGTTTTATAGTTTTGCATATACCCACATCGTTCTTTCTTCTACAAGCTTGTTAAGATGTCTCTATTATATTCGATTTCTTTTGAGGTGAACATATAGCATTCCGTCCAATGCTTCTGGACATTTCCGACATGCTATTGTAAGGGCGCTCTGAAAAATGCTATACTATGGATAAGATGTAGGGGGAAAGAAGCGGGGGGCGTCATGAAAATAAAATGGAAATTATTTATTACTTATTCCAGCCTAATACTTCTCATTTTGCTTGTAAGCAGTATCTTTTTTTACCTCTATACTACAAAAATCATGCGGGATAACGGTTACCAATCCCTTTATCAGACTGCCTCTAATATTTCCGATAAACTGGATAGCCAGATGGAAAGCCTGGACCAGCTGGCGACCCGGATTATTTTTTCCGACCATATTTCTGATATTTGGTTCCATAATACGTTGATAAAAGGCGGAACCGTTAATCAGACTAATGTAAACGCTCTGCATTCCGCCGTGTATTCCCTGGCCGGCCTTACTATGGAGAACTGGGAAATATGCTTATATCATTTGAACGGAACCATTGCCTCTATGGGCATGTACTCCGCTATTTCACAGGAAAATGGCGATACTATGGAAAGCTTCCCCATTGTATCCAAATCCTTGGCGGCCAAAGGCTCTAAGGTCTTTTTCCCTCCTTATACAAACCCCTGGAACAGGCAGGATAAGGTGTTCAGCGTGGCCCGTTGCTTTTCCAGCGAACTGTTGTCAGCTCCTTCTGCCGTTGTTGAAGTCCAGTTTAAATATGATTATGTTATAAAGGAATTAAATAAGGTTCTACATTCCGTAAACTATGGAAACGATGTGAAATATCTGCTTGTGGGGGAAGACGGCGAAGTTTTTTACAGCAGCGGCGATGTATCTCAGGATATTATTTCCTGCTGCCTGGACAAAATGTCCAGCCCGGTAAATTCCCATTGGTTCTCCTTTGCGGATGACGCCTCCGGTGCAAAGATGGCGGCATCCTTTATCCGTTCCTCTTACACCGGATGGAGCGTGGTTACCATATTGCCCGAAGCTATTCTTTTCCAGAAAATTCATCTTTTTGCCAATCTGCTCATGGTTATCAGCGTTTTTGCCCTTATCTGCACCATGCTGGTATCCTATCTGCTGGCAAAAAATATGATGCAGCCGCTGGAAAAAATGCATCAGGCCATACTGCATACCACCCTCCCCTACTCGCCCGTAAAGCAATTGCCTGCCAAACAAAGCCAAAGCGAACCGGAAGCCCTTTATGAAGCTTATCTTCAACTCACACAACAGCTTCAGTCTTCCATCGAGTTGTCCGCCCAGATGAGCATCCGGGAAACAAAGGCCCAGTTATCCGCTTTGCAGGCGCAAATGAACCCTCATTTTCTCTACAATACGATTTCTTCCATAAGCATTTTAAGCGAAATGGGGGATTCGGCAAAAGTGCAGCAAACATGCACCCTTTTGACCGAAATGATGGGATATATCCTTTCCAAAACAAAGACAGAAACCGTACTGGAAGACGAAATCCGGTTTGCCAAGCAATATTTGGAGCTGATGAAAATACGGTATGAACATTGCCTGGAATGGGAAATCCAAATACCGGTTTCCCTATATGGCATTCCTTTTCCCAGGCTTGTGCTTCAGCCATTAATCGAAAACTGCATGAAATATGCCACAAACGTAGACCCGCCCTGGAAAATCCGTATAGAGGGCTGTTGGGAAGACAGCTCCAAGTGGCGCATCCGTGTTTCCGATAACGGGCCCGGATTCCCTTCCGAATATCTGGCTTCCTGGAACGAATCGAAGGATTCCGACGTATTCCGGTATTATGATGAAACGGCCGATGGCCTGGGATTAAAAAATACCCGCTCCCGTTTCATGATTCTCTACCCGGAACATTGCATATTTGAACTTAGCAACCTGCCTCAAGGCGGCGCATCCATCCTTTTGGGCGGCTCTTCGCTTACAGCCTAAACTTTTTAAGACAAAGGAGGACATACATGAAAAATATTTTCCTTCCTATTTCCTATCGGGTTCTGATTGCGGAAGATGAACCCCTGTTTTTGAACAACATAAAGAAAAAACTGCAGACCGCCGCCCCTGATTTTGAAATCTGCGGTACGGCCTATAACGGTGCGGACGCCTTGGAACAAATAAAACAGTCTCATCCCCACCTTCTGATTACGGACATCCAAATGCCCCGAATGAATGGGCTGGAGCTCATCCGCCAGGTGCAGGAACACTACCCGTATATACAAATCGTTATTCTAAGCAGTTATACCGATTTCGAATATATGAAGGAAGCTATTCGCTGCGGAATCAAAGACTATATACTGAAAACAGCGCCTATTGATGAAATGAAGGAAATCCTGGACAAAATCAGGGCAAACCTTACCGAAAGATATTACCGTCTGCTTTATACTTTCCTTTCCTCCAAAATATTGGAGCCCAAGCAGCAGCTTCCCATGGACGATTACAATTTTTATACATGGGTTTCCTGCCTGAATTTTCAAATATTTTATCTCCACATCGGAAATATAGGCAGGCAGTATTATTTTCCGGAACTGATACACTTTCAGGAAAATCTGCTGACCCAGAGCAGCCTCCACCAGATTATCGAAGAAGTGTTTTCCCAAAACGGATGGGTATATATCAAAGACACGTCCGGCAGCGGCGGATATCTCCTTTCCTTTACGGAGTCCGGCCAACGGCCCGGCACCGCTTCGCTGGCCCAGACGCTTTACCAGCAGTTGAGCAAGACGGTGCCCTGCTTTCCCATCCACATCATTTATTCGGCCGGCCCATGCAATCTGACTTCCTTAAGCCAGGTGGCCAGGGATTTACAGCGCCAGTGCGAAAACCACCGCCTTTATGGCAAATCGCTTTTGGAACGGGCTTCCGCCTCTTCCTCCTATACTGCTGCCCTGGACGCCAAATCGGACGAAATGCTCCGCAGCCTTCTCCCCTGCGGCAGCCTGGCCGAGCTGCGCCAGAAAGTAAAGCTGCTGATTAGCCACTGGACCTTAATTTCCTGCGGTTTCCAGGACTTGTACCAGCATCTTCTTTTTCTGATGCGCATCATCCGCCGGCATAACCAGAATCTGTCCAACGAAGAGCTTGCCCATATCGAGTACAACCTAATTTACCATTTTTATGCCGAGCCTACTTTGAAGGCCCTGGAGCCTACCATTTTCAATACCCTGGAATTCGTAATCATGGATATGGACAAAGAAGCCGGGCAGGATATTGACGATGCGGTTTATTACCTGAAAAAATATTTGGACGAAAACTACTGCGCTTATATTTCCCTGAATGATATTGCGGAAAAATATCATTTTACCGCCTCTTACCTTTCCAAATCTTTTAAGAAAAAAATGCATATCACTCCTTTAAAATATGTGATTAATCTGCGCATTGAAAGAGCCAAACAATTAATGCGCCAAAACCCGGAGTTAAGCTTAAAGGAAATCGGCATTATGGTAGGCTACGAAGACCCCAACTATTTCAGCCGTATTTTTAAAAACTGTACCGGCATTAACCCTTCCGAATACATGCAGTGACCAATGAATTGCCCTAACCCCAATCCGGCATGGTCAATACTTGCTCTGTGAATCATGATAAAGAATGCCTGTTTTTCAAGGCATTCTTTCAGGCGCTTCAGAACCCTTTTTCACGCCAAAATACGGGCAATTTCCTCCATTTGTTCCTGGCTGAGAGGGCCGTGCTCCATAGCTTTCGCATTTTCCCGTATTTGCTTTTCCGTGCGGAATCCGGGGATGGGCACCGTTGCCGGGCTTTTTGCCCAAATCCATGCCAAAGCCCCCTGGGTCAGCGTCCTTCCATCCGAAGTCAGTATTTCCCTGATATCTTCCAGTTTTTTCAAGAACTCCTCCGACGGCTTTCCGTTTTTGAAATACTGCATCCACGTCGGGCTGTCCTTTCCCCTGATGTCATCATTCTTTAACATGGACTGGCTCGTATATTTTCCGGAAAGTATCCCCATAGCCAAAGGCGCCCTGTTCACACTGCTAAGCCCATAGGACTCGCAAAGACTTAACATGGCCGGATTGTCATTAAAAATATTTTCGTTATGCTCTATGGCCGCACAATGCGCCCCCTGGGCAAACACTTCTGCCCTGTCCAGCAAATCCGTAGACCACCCATAGCTTCTGATTTTCCCCTCCGCCACCAGTTCTTCCAATGTATCCCTCACTTCTGCAGCCTTATCCACCTCATAAACCCCATAATGGAAAAGGTACAAATCTGCTTGTGTCAAGTAAGGAATAAAAAAAATTTCATTTTTTAGCGAGCCACAGGCAAACTTGCCTATGGCTCATATTTTACCATGCCTTTCCAATAATTGAAACAGGTTTTCAT
>JAETTM010000028.1 GCA_021769135.1 Lachnospiraceae bacterium
GGAACTGGAAAACAGCAAGAGCCCGTACAGTTCCCCGGAGAATTTACGGACGCGGAAGCGGGCGGAAATTGCTCCGCGAGAAAAAGGGAACTGGGAGGGCGCTTGCGGAACTGGAATAAAGGAGGGTAGGTTATGCATGAATATGATGATGCGGTATTGGCATGTTTCTTGAAAAATCAAAGGCAGCTTTTTCCGGAAGACGTTGCGGAAACGCCGGAAGAGGCGGAGGCTTTTCTGGAAGATTGTGTAGCTGTGGTGGTCGATTCGGTACAGGATGTATGGAAATATTTCGATGAAGCCGGTATTGATACGGAAGGTGCGGACGAAGAAGAAATCCTGAGTGCGGACGAAGTATTCGATGTGGGGGATGGAAGATATTTGATAGTGGAAGGATAAGGAACGGAATTTTTGCCCCGATATATTATTGTGCAGAATTCCCTATAATATAAAAAAGAAACAGTCGGTTTAACTTATGTGGCATGTTGCTTAAGTTAAGCCGGCTGTTTGGCGTTAGGTCATGTTGGAGAAACCAGTTTCGTCCGTGGCAGTTTCTATGATAAAATCGCATTTTTCTTTGATATGGAAAGCATTAAAATATGCGTTTTCCATGGGAATCCATTTTTCAATAAAATTTTTCAGCATTTCTTCCCCGTTGCGCATCCGGATTCGTTCCAGCTGCTGTTCATAGGGGCAGGATAGGAAGGCTGTATAGTCATAAAGCTTCTGCAGCATCGGATGCATGGAGTAAGAACCTTCCACAATGACGAGAGGTTTGGCCGGAAGGGAAATCTCATTTCCGTAATCCATTGCACTGCAGTCGAAAGGCCGGTAAGAAATGGCGGCACCTTTTTGCAGGGGTTCTATGATTTCTTTGGCAAAACGTTCATAGTGGACATTTCCGCCCGGCTGTTCCAGACGGGCGGCAGTGCGCAGCAGCGGGGGCAGGAAAAAGTCATCCATAGGGATGACATTGCAGTCAAAGTACATATGGAGAAGTGCGCTTAAGGTTGTTTTTCCTGAGGCGCAGTTGCCGTCGATGGCAATCATAAGCGAGGCATTAGAATCCCCATCGGGATTTTTACGTAAAGCCCGATGGCATAAGGAGTCTATCCTGCGGATGAGCTGCAAACAGGCCCCATGGCTTTGCCAGGTGACCCGGTAAGCGGGGTGGTAGGCCTGGCGGTAAGCGGCGCTGTGGCTGACAGGAGGACAGCCCTGCTTTATATATTCCTCAAGGGCAGCTTCCGCCTTGGGGAAATAGGAAGAAAGGCAGCCCAGATTCTGAATAAAGCCTTTCTTGCTGCCTTGCATCCGATTGGCAGTTTGGCTAAACATTGCATTCAGGATGGGCAGCTCTTCCCGTTTCAGCCCATGAAGATAAATCCTTACAAGCCCATTCCCGATGGGTTCTATAAAGGGGGAAAGTTCCCCGCAGGCTTCCTGCTTGCCGCCATTAAGTTTTTGGCAATTTTCCCATTCCTCATAGAGCCTTTCCAGGCAGCCGGCTTCATCCGTGACCATATGCCCCGGCCCCAGCCCGTTCTGGTAAAGAAGTTTAATCCCATCGGTAAGTTCCATAAGAGGGTATTTAGTTAAGTGCGTCTGTATTAACTGCTGAATAGTATTCATGTCCGATATAGTGCGCTTTCTGTAAAGAAACAACAATAATAGGTATCAGTATCAAATGGCAGATGATGCCGGGCACCGCATTGAGAAATGCGCCTGCGATAAATGCCTGGAAGGAAAACTGCACCTGGCTGGTTCCGGCAATAACGGCCATGGCAATCCCCCAGACAATGCGCCCTGCCAGCATGGAAATGACAAGGGATATATAAATGCTGGGAATTGTTTTCGGAAGCTTCTTATAAAGGAGCCCGGTTGCGGTACCATAGGCAGCCAATTCAAAGGCCATCGCAATTCCTGTGGGAAAAATGGGCGGCATGCCAAACAGCATAAAGCGAAGCAGCGGTGCGAAGAACCCTACCGCCAGCCCATAAGGCCATCCGCAGATAAAGCCGCAAAGCAATACGGGAATGTGCATCGGCGACAGAGCGCTGCCAATCTGGGGAATTTGCCCGGTCAGGAAGGGCAGCACCATGCAAAGGGCAAGACAAAGGGCGGCATTTACTAAATTTTTAATGTTTTTATTTTTCATATCCGAGAATCCTTTCGTGTACATTTTTAGTTATTTTACATGTCAGGTATTTGTACAAAAAAATACCATAAAGAAATGCTCCTTTTTCTAAAGGAATCCCTTGAAAAAAGGCCAATACCTTCATGGTATAAATTGAAGTATATGAAAAAAAGTTAAAAATCCAATATAATAACAATCTTCTGATTGCCCAGTAAACATATTATAAGGCGGGGGGAGGAAACTGTCAAGATGGAATCTTGCATCAGGCATCCCAGATGGATTAGCAACGTCAGCACATCGTTCCTGTCTTGATATCACATCATATCTGTTTAGGTAATCCCGAAACTATACATCACCGGCAATCTCCAAACCGTCAAATGTGGTTGCTTTCACTTTATCCGTTAATCTTTTCATTCTCCAATTGAGACATGCAATACTTTTCGGCCATCTGGATAAATTCGCTCGCTACGTCAATTTGCCTTTCTGCTTCCTCACGGCTTGCTATATAGAAATCATCATAGTCACTGGCATGACGTATTTCCTCTGCTTCGCCAATTTTCCTTCCTATTTCTCTGGAAAATATTTCAGTTTTTACATACTCTTTGTTAAAATTTCCTATTGCATCTTTATGGCGCTTATATGCTTTCCCGTTTAGTGCATGTATTGCATTAATAGCATGAAAAATTGCATAATAGGCACGATTATTTGCCCCTTTATATTCTTCAGCTGCAAACAAAATTTGAGCTGATTTCAAAGTATCCTTTGATGTCTGAAGTCGATATATTACAAGATTTCTCTTTGTTCCTAACTCACCACCCTTAGGCTGCTCCATATAACACTACCCCCTCTTTCTGAATACTGGCATAAAAAGGATAATTTGTAACCCACTTTATAAAGAATTCCTCATTCTTAACAATAGGCTTTATGTCAACATCATTATCCAAGTTAAAATCATATGTCATATAGGAAAGCTGTTGACTATACTTCTTAGATTCCAAATCAGGCATATCCAATAATATCATTATATCGATATCTGAATCATCTTTATAATCTCCCCTTGCATAAGAACCATATAAAATAACCCGCCTAAGATGCGCTCCATAGATATTTTGTATTTCAACTACATACTGCTCCATCAATTTCTGCATTGTCTGCATCATTTTACATTTCCTTCCCCTATCCCTTCAATTACATTATATCCATTTAAATCCTTATTGCATTATATTTTATCATTTATAAAATGACAGAACAAGTCAAGCAATATATTTGTTTACCTTAAGCAAAATTATCCTCCATACATACCATTCTTTAGTTTTCGGCATCATATAAAAGCACCGCCTTTCGATATACTTCATTCTCTACAGAAGGTATTTCTTTTCTTGCTTCAAAACGGCTTCTTGTCCCTAAGACAATATCCACTGGACGCTGCTTTACCCTCCTGATTGCATTATAGGCCCTTGCCGTTTCTGCTGAAATATCTGCTACATCATCTTTAACAACAATATAAAAATCCAAATCGCTTTCATTTGTAAACATAATATTCGCATAAGGACCAAATAAATATATCCACATAGGCAAAAGATGTTCTACGAAACGTTCTTTCAATTTTTCAATCTCATTCATATGAGGGGCTTCCATCTTTATCCCCTTCTTTCCCTTATTCAACTATCCACAGAACCTTATTCTTGGTTCTTACACATCCTAGAATAGAAGTCGAATTTCTGTGCAGCATCATCTAATGTTCCTACTGACAAATACCCTTCTTTAGACTTCTCTACGCAGCCAATTAAAGGAGACGCAAGAAATTGGAGCATAGCGGATATCTCATTGATATTTGGCGCAGAAGAAAAATTCTCATCCATTCTTAAAGAACGATAAATATCTCTTTCCTGCAATATTCCTCCGGTTACTTTGTCTTCTCTCTCTGCCACTAAGCAATCCATCACTGCATGAAGAAGGTTTCCATACCTTGTAATCTTTTCGCGTTCCTCTTCTAAGCATTCAACATTTGCTATACCTGGAGATTCAAATAATTTCTTATATGATGTTACTTGTATAGGCACTTCCAAATGATTTCTAATCAAGATTTCTAATGTATCTATATCTATTAGTACAACATTATGCTCAATCGCCCTCTTAATCAATCTCTCATTTTGGAAACTACCACCCACAACTGCAGAAAAATCTGCTTTATGTTTACGTCTATGTTCCTCCAATGTGTCAAAATTTACAAGGCCATCCGTCACATTTCCACTCATTGTTGATTTTGCATCAACAGCGACTGAATAAGTCATCATCGAATTCCCTGCTGCTCTTATTAACACATCCGTTTTTCCTGCTCCGCCAAGCCATTGCGCTTCAAATCCAAGTTTTTCAAATGCCATCTTGACATTTTTCTCGAGCCTTTCAAAATTATTGGAGTCTTTTGCTGACAATCGTAACTCTGTAAAAAAATTCAAGTCCTGTATGCTTTCATATTCAACACCACATTCCGCTTTAGCTTCTGGTAATACCGGTTTCTCCAGCTGGATAAGTCCTAAGAGTTTTCTACCTCTACTTGTGATAGTGTGTTTATCTATAGAATCATTTCTTATAAGTTTCGCCACCTGAAAAATAGCAACTCTTTTACGAATCTCGTCTATATTCTCTCTTTCAAAACCATAAGAAACTTTTGCGATTGCCGCCAATTCTTTATTGGACATGCTCTTCTCTTCTAAGACGCTTAGCATTTCAAACATAAATCCAAATTGTCTATGCATTATACAAATCAAATCGATTATTTGTTCCTTCTCACTCCATAATCTTGCTGTATCGGTCACATCATAAATCGTAGCAGCTTTTCTTTCAAGAATACCCATATTGGTTAGGGTTGACAAGAAGGATTTCAGAGACGATGATGCAATGGCATAGTTTTCTTCAGCATAGTCCATTACTTGGTCAAAAGATTTTCCACCATTAATCAATTGAATAAATTCTGCAATTGTCATTTGAAATTGCTTCATATCTCCAATAATATATCCTATAGAAGATTTTCTTTCTCCGGATAAATTAGAGCAAAAATCAAGTGCCCACTCTGAAACCTCTACTTCACCCTCGTTTAACGTCTCGTCAAAGGAAAAGTCCTGTTTTATTGGTTCAACAATTTCTATACTCTTGACAAATTCCTTTCCCAAATCGGTCAGGAAATACAAAAGTGAAAAATCTTGAAATTCTACAAGACCCAATTGCCGTAACCATACAAGTCGTGCATTAATATCACTTGTTGTTTTCCATGTCAATGCATACTCGCTTATAGCTATATTTTGGAGTTCTGTTGCCGTTTTAGGTTCATCTAAATAATACAATATTTCTGCTAAAAACTTTATGCGAGCACATAAAAACGCTGCCAAATATAGCTCATCATCCGTATCTAACCATCTTTGTGCTTCATCCGAAAGCATCCATCCAGTTTGGGTTTTTAACAGCAATTTCATCGGTCTTAAACGAACGCAAGCTGTTCCTAAGTCTATCTTACTTTCACTTCCTTCTATGATTAATTTCTGAGACGGAGAGGCATTATTTCGTACCATCTCTAAAATAGTTTTAAGATTTTCTTTCATTCCCAATGTTCCTCTCGGAATATTTGGCATTGAAAATGATTTCATTTCCCAAGACAATGACTTGGGATACTCTGTAACATTTACTCTCATAAAGTTCTCCTCAATTTTATCCAAAAGCCTTTTTACTGGTTTATTTATTGTATCACTCATTGCAAACTCTGTAAATAAACTTCTCCATCAGCTACATGACAAACGCATGAATATGTTTCACAACCAAACTCATATCACTAATTATTTTTTACAGATTTATAATCCGCTCCAGATGCTTTTCCGGGTTCGTTCCCTTTCTGCCATCCAATGGCCTCGCACTACTCGCTCCGCCTCCCCAACCCCTTCCGGCAGGCTGCTTATAAAATACCTTTCCCCCCTGCTTTCTTCGACGCCCTTCCCTATTACCGTGTTGCGCGTCAGGATGATTGTCTTTAGCCCTGCCCATTCTTTTTTCTGGCTTAGCCATGAAATGTCATCTGTCTGCCAGTATTCCCTCTTTTTCCACCCAGTCATCCGCATTTGCAAGCATTGCAAAAAAGGCAAGCATGATAATATCCATCATCTTATGCAGGACCTTTTTTTCCTGTTTCATATCTGTTACTGTGCTTACATAGTCTAAAAGTGCTTTCATAAACAAATCCATCGTTTTTTCTTTGATTATACCAAAAAATAGATGAAGTGTTCATAATTTATTCATTCATGCGTTTGTCACGTTGAATCAGGTTGACTGCCTCTTTAACAAAGTGGTGGAAATCTGAATTTTAACAGGGGGCTGCCCCGGCTCTTTCATCAGGGCTGCCAGGCGCTGGACAGCCGCTTCCCCCATATACTGCTTGGGCACATGGATAGTAGTAAGGGCTGGTTCTATCACGCTGCTGATGGGTATGTTGTCAAAACCGGCGACGGAAATATCTTCCGGGATGCGGTATCCGCATTGCTTAAATGCCTTGATGGCCCCTACCGCAATCAAATCGTTGTCCGCAAAATAGCAGGCTGCCAGCGGTTCGCCGGAGCGGATAATTTCCAGCATATCGGAATGGGCGCCCTCGATAGTGGGGGATAGGTAATGAACGATGCTTCCGGCGGTGTGCAGCCCGGAAGCCCGGATGGCATTATAAAATCCGGTGCAGCGTTCTGCAAAGTTGCTGATTTGGTAAGAAGAGCGCAGATACCCCGGCTGTTTTTTGTATTTCCGTATCAGATGCTGGGTGGCCTGAAAAGCTCCCTGCAGATTATTGATTAAGACACAGTCGCAAGACAAAGTATCGAAATAGGCATCCAGCAGGACCAGGGGAACGGGCAGCGAAAGGAAAGGCTTCAAATCCTCGGGAGCCGTTTCCGTACCCAGCAGGATGATGCCGGAACAGTCGGAATATTGAATATCTTCAATCTGTTTCAAAAGAATATCTTCTTCATAGAAATATCTTATTTTCAACTTATATCCAATATTTTTGCATCCAAGGGAAATACCTTCTATCAGTTGGGCGAAAAAAGGGGTATCGGCTACCACAGTTCCGTATTTTTTATAGATAATCAGGTAAATGGAGCCATCCAGACGCTTTTTTTCCGATATTTTAGTGAAATCATAGCCGTACTTCAAAGCGGCGTCCATAACCATCTGCCGGGTTTTGGTGCTGACGCCCGGTTTGCCCCTTAAAGCCATGGACACGGCGGCTGCGGAAAGATTCAGCTTTTCTGCCAGTTCTTTTGCGGTAATTGCCATCGGGGGATTCCTTTCCTTGATGAGTGTTTTGGGGAATTGGGAAACTGTAAGCTGTGGGAATATTCGGCCGAAGCTGATGGTTTCGCAATGAATTAATTAATGGTTTAGTAAAGGATATTAGGTTTACTGCAATTATTATGGCAGATATGAGTGAAAAATGCAATATTAAGTTATTAATTTAGTATAATTTACTTAATTATATAATGAAATTAAGATAAATGAGAGATAAAATGTAATTATAAATAAACAAGAACACTCCACAATGCTGAAAGGTATTAGCGGCATTAGTTGGAGGCTGCGGAACTGGAAACAGCAGCCACCGGGAAATGCCCCAGAGAATTTCAGGACTTAAAGCGGCCGGAAATTGCTCTGCTGAAAGGGCATTGGGAGGAGGCTGCGGAACTGGAAACAGCAGCCACCGGAAAATGCCCCAGAGAATTTCAGGACGCAGAGCGGCCGGAAATTGCTCTGCTGAAAGGGCATTGGGAGGGGCTGCGGAACTGGAATGGAGGAATATCAGGATGAAGAAAGTAAAAATTGGCTTTGCTCCTACAAGAAGGAGTATTTTCAGCGCACCGGATGCCGTTAAATATGCCAACCTGACAAGGGAGAGGTTAAAGGATTTGGGCGTAGAATTCGTGGATATTACGGACATTAATGGGGAGGGCCTTTTTTATGACGAGGCGGACCGGGAGAAAATCGAAGAAAAATTCAGGAAAGAAGGGGTAAAGGGAATCTTCTTCCCCCATGGGAATTTCGGCACGGAATATGTGTGCGCAAGGCTGGCGCGGGATATGGGGCTGCCGGTGCTCCTGTGGGGCCCCAGGGATGAAAGGCCGGATGAAAACGGCGTGCGTCTGCGCGACAGCCAGTGCGGGCTGTTTGCTACGGGAAAGGTGCTAAGGCGGTTCCAGGTGCCTTTTACTTATATGACGAATTGCCGCTTGACGGACCCGGAATTCCAACGGGGAATCGAGGATTTCCTGGCGGTGTGCAATGTGGTGGATGTGTTCCGCCATACGAGGATTCTGCAGATTGCGCCCAGGCCTTTCGACTTCTGGTCAACCATGTGCAATGAGGGGGAGCTGTTGGAGAAATTCAACATTCAGCTTTCGCCGATTCCGATGCCGGAGCTGACCGAAGAGATGAAGAAGGTAAAAGAAGAAAAACAGGAAGTGGCTCGGGTGGTGGAGTACTGCCGTTCCAACATGTGCATCAAAATCAAACCGGAGGAACTGGAAAACGTGGCGGCCTTAAAAGTGGCAATGAAGAATCTGGCCGGGAAATATGGCTGCAACGCAATCGCTATCCAATGTTGGAATGCGCTGCAGGGGGAAATCGGTATTATGCCTTGTGCGGCCAATTCGCTGCTGAATGAGGAGGGAATCCCTGTGGTATGCGAGACGGATATCCATGGGGCGATTACCGCGCTTCTGGTAGAAGCGGCGGGAATGGATACGGCGAGAAGCTTCTTTGCAGATTGGACAGTGCGCCACCCGGACAATGAAAATGGAGAACTGTTACAGCATTGCGGGCCCTGGCCGATTTCCGTAGCCCAGGAAAAGCCTGCCATCGGTTATCCGTTAGCCTTTGACCATCCGGGCGCGGTGGAAGCCCAGGCGAAGCTGGGGGAAATGACGTTAGCCCGCTTTGACGGAGATAATGGGAATTATTCCCTGCTCCTTGGAAATGCCAAAGGGGTGGAAGGGCCTTACACCAAGGGCACCTATGTATGGGTGGAAGTGGCCAACCTGAAACGGCTGGAAGCGAAGCTTGTGGAAGGACCTTATATCCACCATTGTGTGGGAATACATAAAAATGTGGTGCCGGTGCTCTACGAAGCATGCAAATATATCGGCGTAGCGCCCGATTTATATGACCCGGTGGAAGAGGATATCAAGGCATATTTGCGGGGGGAGTAAATGACCCTGCTGAACAGCTATGCTGAAAACGGTTATGATGAATGGCTCCGCTGTGGGCAATAAAGCGGCGGGGCGCCAAGCTTGCAGCGCAGCAGAAAGCAACGAAACGCTGAAGCTGAAAGCCGAACTGTTACAGCGCGGCATATCTTCAAACAGGAAATTGCAGATTCAGAGAAAAGAATGGAGTAAATGTCATGGATGAGATAAGAGAATTAAAGGTTTTGTCATATGAACTGCGTAAAAAAGTGGTGGAAATGATTGTAGCCGGGAAAGGAGGGCATATCGGCGGCGATATGAGCGTGATGGATATTCTGGTCGCCTTGTATTTTAAGGAGATGAATATAGGGCCGGAAAATCAGGATGATGGGAACAGAGACCGCTTTGTGATGAGCAAGGGCCATTCGGTGGAAGCCTATTACGCGGTATTGGCCCGGAAGGGATTTTTCCCCATGGATGAAGTGATTAGCCAGTTTTCCAAGTTCGGAACCCCTTATATCGGCCATCCCAATAATAAACTCCCAGGGATAGAGATGAATTCAGGTTCCCTGGGGCATGGGCTGCCGGTCTGCGTGGGCATGGCTTTGGCCGGGAAAATGGACGGGAAGGATTACCGGGTATATACCGTTATGGGCGATGGGGAGCTGGCGGAAGGCTCTGTATGGGAAGGCGCGATGGCAGCGGGCCATTATAAACTGGATAACCTCTGCGCGGTAGTGGACAGGAATCGTTTGCAGATATCCGGCGGCACCGAAGAAGTGATGAGCCATGACAGCCAGGAAGAGCGGTGGTATTCCTTTGGATGGAATGTAATCAGCGTGGACGGGAACGATATCGGGCAGCTGGTTCACGCCTTTGAAATAGCGAAAGGATATAAAGGCAAGCCGACAGTGGTAATCGCCAATACGGTGAAGGGCTGCGGTTCGGCGGTGATGGAGAACAAAGCATCCTGGCACCACAAAGTGCCTACACAGGAAGAGATGGAACAGATTATGAAGGATTTGGAGGAAAGGAAGGTGGCTCTGTTATGAATAAAATTCCAAACAGGCAGGCGATTTGCCAGGTATTGATGGAGAGGGCGGCAACGGATAAGGATATCGTTGTATTGTGCAGCGATTCCAGGGGCAGCGCATCGCTTACGCCTTTTGCCAATACTTTTCCGGAGCAGTTTGTGGAAGTGGGGATTGCGGAACAAAATCTGGTGAGCATCGCGGCAGGGCTGGCCAAGTGCGGGAAAAAGCCCTTCGCTGCAAGCCCGGCCTGCTTTTTATCCACCAGAAGCTACGAACAGGCCAAGGTGGACTGCGCCTATTCCAATACCAATGTGACGCTGGTGGGAATCAGCGGAGGCATCAGCTATGGTTCTCTGGGCATGAGCCATCATTCCGCGCAGGATATCGCAGCCATGTCGGCTATCCCGAATATGCGTGTATATCTGCCAAGCGACCGTTTCCAGACGGCGAAGCTGATAGAGGCGCTGTTGGAGGACGAGAAACCGGCCTATCTGCGCGTAGGGAGAAATGCGGTGGAGGATATTTACAGTGAAGAAAATACGCCTTTTGTCATGGATAAAGCTACCGTATTGGCGGAAGGAACCGATGTTCTTATAGTGGCCTGCGGGGAAATGGTCAAACCGGCTTATGATGCGGTGGGGCTGTTAAAGGATGAAGGAATCAGCGCAGGGCTGCTGGATATGTATTGCGTGAAGCCTTTGGACAAAGAAGGGGTTATCCAGGCGGCAGGGAAGGCAAAAATGGTTCTTACGGTAGAAGAGCATGCGCCCTTCGGCGGCCTTGGCTCTATGGTGAGCCAAGTGGTGGGCAGTGAATGCCCGCGCAAAGTAATCAACATGGCGCTGCCGGATGCGCCGGTGATTTCAGGCACTTCCAGGGAAGTATTCGATTATTATGGGCTGAACGCGGCGGGAATCGCGGAACGGGTGAGGAAGGAACTGTAGAATAGGAATAGCCTCCTGGAGCCAAAATCAGGTGCAAGGGGATTCCGGGAGGCTATGAAAAGGAAAGGAGGGCAGCTATCATTATGAAGCAATATGTAATCAGCGTGGACCAGAGCACCCAGGGAACAAAGGCGCTGCTGTTTGACAGGGATGGAAAACTGATGCTGCGCACGGATTTACCCCATCGGCAGATAATCAATGAGGACGGATGGGTATCCCATGATTTGACTGAGATATATCAAAATACGGTGGAGGCAGTAAAACAGCTGGTGGAAAAAGCGGGGATTTCCGATAAGGAGATTGCGGCATTCGGCATTAGCAACCAGAGGGAGACAACCGCCGTCTGGGATAGGAAGACCGGGGAACCCAGGGATTTGGCCATTGTGTGGCAGTGCGGGCGCACCAGGGGAATTGTAGAAAGGCTGACGAAGCTGGGGTATGGGGAATTGGTGAAAAAAACAACGGGGATTCCCCTTTCCGCTTATTTTCCGGCGGCCAAGATGGCATGGTTTCTGGAACAGGGGATTAGCGGAGACATTTGCCTTGGAACGATTGACAGCTGGCTTGTGTTCAAGCTGACCAAAGAACGCGCTTTCAAAACGGACTACTCCAATGCCTCCCGCACCCAGCTGTTAAATCTGGAAACTTTGGCCTGGGATGAAGAGCTGTGCAGGGTTTTTGGCATTCCGAAGGACTGCCTTGCGGAAATCTGCGATTCGGACGCAGTGTATGGATATACGGATATGGAAGGGTTTTTCTCGGAGCCGGTGCCTGTCTGCGGCGTGTTGGGCGATTCCCATGCGGCATTGTTCGGCCAGGGCTGTTTGAAGCCGGGTATGGCAAAGGCTACTTACGGTACGGGTTCCTCCCTGATGATGAATGTAGGGGAAAAGGCGGTTTACTCCGGCAGCGGGGTGGTGACTTCCCTGGCATGGAGCAGGGGCGGAAAAGTCAATTATGTGCTGGAAGGGAATCTGAATTATACGGGGGCAGTGATTACTTGGCTGAAGGATGATTTGCATATGATTCAGTCGGCAGGGGAGACGGAAGCTCTGGCTTTTGCCGCCAATGCGGGAGACGGCACTTATCTGGTTCCGGCTTTTACCGGCTTGGGCGCCCCATATTGGGAAGAGAAGGCCACAGCCTGTATCAGCGGGATGACGCGGACTACCAGAAGGGCGGAAATCGTGAAGGCGGCTCTGGACTGCATCGCTTACCAGATTACCGATTTGATACGGGCAATGGAAACGGATACGGGCATGGCCATGAAGGAACTGCGGGTGGACGGAGGCCCTACCAGAAACAAATATTTGATGCAGTTCCAGAGCGATATAGCGGGAGTGCCGGTGAATATACCGGATGCGGAAGAACTTTCCGGCATCGGGGCGGCCTATATGGCGGGCATTTCCGCGGGCCTGTACCGGATAGAGGACATTGCCGCCAATCAGAAGAGACATGTGTATATGCCCGATATGGAGGAAAGCATCCGGGCGATGAAATATATGGGGTGGAAAGAGGCGGTGCGTAAGGTGCTTTAACTAAAAACGGAAAATACCGCGGCTTCTTGCTATTTGACGGGGCGCATGTTAGAATAATACACACGATGTCGGATGGATAGCGAGAAGGAGCGCATTGAGATGGCGAAGGTGTTTAATGTGAGTGGCGCCTGTAGACCGAACAGGCATTATATGGTTAATCTTGAACCAAGGCTTAAGGAAATTAAAGCGATGGTGGATGAGGGGGCATATTTTGCAATTAATAAGGCGAGGCAGTATGGGAAGACCACGATACTGCGGGCATTGGCGGAGTTCCTTAAGAAAGATTATCTGGTTGTAAGCCTGGATTTTCAGCGGCTAGGCTCGTTGTCCTTTGAAAGCGAACAATCATTTGTGGCGGCTTTCTCCGAGGAACTTTTGTATTCTGTGGAAAGTTTCTTCGGGCAGCTTATCTGGATCGCGACAGGACTCCGGCTTTCCAGTCGGTGGTACTTGCGGGGGTATATGATATCCGTAATATGAAACGGAAGATTCGGCCGGAGGAAGAACATGAGGTTAACAGCCCATGGAATATAGCGGCTGATTTTCGTGTAGATATGAATTTTTCGGTGCAGGACATCGCAGGCATGCTTGGCGAGTATGAGAAAGATAATCATACAGGGATGAATATTCAGGAACTGGCCGCCTTGCTCTATGATTATACATCGGGATATCCATTTCTTGTATCCAGATTGTGCAAGCTGATGGACGAACAGCTTGCGGACAGCCAGGATTTTCCCGATAAGCGCAGTGCTTGGACAGGGGATGGTTTGCAGGCTGCTTTAAAGATTCTGCTGTCCGAGAAAAACATGTTGTTCGAGTCTCTGATAGGAAAATTAAATGATTATCCGGAATTGAGGGAGATGATTTACCTGCTGCTGTTTCAAGGGCAGGCCATTGTGTACAATGCGGATGATGCGGCAACGGATATGCTGCTTATGTTTGGATTCATAAAAGTGGAAAGCCAAATGGTGCAAATTGCCAACCGGATTTTTGAAACGCGGTTATATAATTATTTTCTGACGCTTCCGGAAGTAGTTGATGGGAACCGGAACGATAGACTTGTTGAAGAAGATGGTCGGCGTTGCTTTATGCTCTAGGGAAGGGATAAGATTAAGTATGGCAAGAACAGTGGGGATTGGACATCAGGATTTCGAGGTAATCCGAAAAGAGAGGTATTTCTATATAGATAAAACGAATTTTATAAAAGAGTGGTGGGAGAGCGGAGATAGTGTGACTCTGGTCAATCGCCCCAGGCGGTTTGGGAAGACTTTGAATATGAGCATGCTGGAAAAGTTTTTCTCTGTGGAATATGCAGGCAGAGAGGATTTATTCCAGGACCTTAGTATATGGAGGGAAAAATCTTCGGAAGGTGATTATAAATACAGGAAAATTCAGGGAACATGGCCGGTTATTTCGATAAGTTTTGCAAAAGTGAAAGAAACTACTTACTTGAATACGAGGAAAAAGATATGCCAGATAATTACAAATTTGTATAATTATTACGATTTTTTACTGGATGCTGATGTATTGAATGACAAGGAAAAGGAATTTTATAACAAGGTTTCTGCGGATATGGAGGAATATATTGCAACGGATTCCTTGAATGCTTTATCCAGTTATTTGATGAGGTATTACGGTAAAAAGGTAATTATTCTTTTAGATGAATATGATACCCCAATGCAAGAGGCGTATGTAAATGGGTATTGGGAGGAAATGGCGGCTTTTATCAGAAGCCTGCTCAATTCGACGTTTAAGACGAATCCTTATCTGGAACGTGCAATTATGACAGGGATTACAAGAATAAGTAAAGAGTCTATTTTCTCGGATTTGAACAATCTTGAAGCGGTGACAACTACTTCCAATAAATATGCAGATTGTTTTGGATTCACGGAAAAGGAAGTATTTGCGGCATTGGAAGAATATGGGCTGGCGGATAGGAAACATCAGGTAAAAGAATGGTATGATGGTTTTATTTTCGGAAATTGTGCAGATATTTATAATCCCTGGTCGATTGTAAATTATTTGGATAAAAGAGAAATTGGCATTTATTGGGCGAATTCCAGCAGTAACAATCTGGTAGGAAAATTAATCCGGGAAGGAAGCCCGGAGATTAAGATGACAATGGAAGAATTGATGAGGGGAGGGATATTTCATACCACATTTGATGAGCAGATAATATTCAGCCAGTTAGAGCAGGGGGATGATGCTATGTGGAGCCTCCTTGTCGCAAGCGGATATTTGAAAGTGGTAGCTCATAAATTTAATATAGAGCGCCGGCGGGCGGAATATAGTCTTCAGCTGACCAATCTGGAAGTACAGGTAATGTTTGAACAGCTGATTGAAGGATGGTTTGGAGGATGCCGAGGGGTCAATAATGCATTTTTGCGGGCATTAATGGCGGATGATGTGAAATCAATGAATATTTATATGAATAAGGTGGCATTGCAGACATTCAGTTATTTTGATACTGGAAAAAATCCTTCCGAAGAGGAGCCGGAACGGTTTTATCATGGATTTGTGCTGGGAATAATGGTAGATTTGGCAGACAGATATATATTGACTTCCAACAGGGAGAGTGGTTTTGGAAGATATGATATTATGTTGGAGCCTAAGATGCCAGAGGATAATGCAATCATTATTGAATTTAAAGTGCAGGATACGGAGGAAAAAGAATTGTCCGATACGGTGCAGGATGCCCTGAGGCAGATAGAAGAGAAAGGGTATCAGACAGCGCTGACAGCAAAGGGAATACCGGAAGAACGTATTCGGAAGTACGGATTTGCTTTCCGTGGAAAGAAAGTGCTGATTGGGGAGAAAAGGAGTGGGAAATGAACTGCATAAGAAAAGCGACAACATCGGATGCCTCACGTCTGGCAGAAATCCTGGTTTTTACCAAACGGATGAACTACAGGTCCATATTCCATAACGATAAGGTGTCTTTCGGCGAACTTCAGGTGCTCCCTTTAGCCCAGGAGTATATGGCGGACAGCGGCAAACTGGAAAACATCTGGGTTTATGATGATGAATTTGTGAAGGGGATGCTCCATATAGAAGGAGACTGGATTGAAGAATTGTATGTGGATTCTTTTTTTCATAACCAGGGGATTGGAGCGGCTCTGATGGATTTCGCCATAGAAAAATGCCATGCGAAATATCTGTGGGTGCTGGAAAAGAACGATGGGGCGATTCGGTTTTACCGGTCTCACGGATTTGCCATGACCGATGAGCGCAAGCTGGAAGAAGGAACGCCGGAATATATTGTGAAAATGAAGCTGACAACTTAGCCCGGAGCTTTGTATTTTGTGGCAAAGCCCGTGCGAATGCATAAATGTAACAGGAAAGCGGAAACAAGTTTGTGTCTGGGCGGCATCCGCAAACTTGATAAACCGAAATACATTTTGGCGGGAAAAGCTTCGGCAAAGCCGAACCACAAAAGCCGCGCAGAAATGGAGAAAAAATGAAAGAAATACGGTTAGGAACAATCGGCTCAGGGGTTATCGTACATACGATATTGAAGAATGTAGTAGCCGCAGAGGGAATCCGCCTCGCGGCAGTGTATTCAAGAAGCGAGGAAAAGGGGAAGGCGTTGGCCGAAGAGTTCGGCGGCGGGAAAGTATATACCGATATGGAAGCGTTTTTGGGCGATGATGAGGTGAATACGGTCTACATCGCTTCGCCGAATTTGCTCCATTACGAACAGGCAAAGAGGGCATTGCTTGCGGGAAAGCATGTAATTTGCGAGAAGCCCTTTTGCACAAAGGCATGCCAGGCCAGGGAACTGGTGGACATGGCCAGGGAAAAGGGGTTGTTCCTGGTGGACGCAGTACCTACGGCTTTTCTGCCCAATCTGGAAATTTTAAAAAGAGAACTGCCCAAAATCGGCAGGGTGAAGCTGGTGATGAGCAATTTCAGCCAATATTCCAGCCGCTATGATTTGGTGTTGAAAGGGGAAGTGCCCAATATCTTTAACCCGGAATATGCCGGGGGCTGTTTGATGGATATCAATTTTTATAATGTATACTTGAATGTGGCTTTGTTTGGAAAGCCCCAGAACAGCATGTATTTTCCTAATATCTATGGAAAGCTGGCGGATACTTCGGGCATTTTAATGATGCAGTATGACGGCTTTATCAGCGAAGCGGCAGGGGCAAAGGATACCTGGGGAGTGAACTTTTTCCAGATTGAAGGGGAGAAGGGCTATATCTATATAAAGGATGGCAGCGGTGCGCTTGGGGAAGTGAAGGTGGTAACTAAGGATTCCGAAGAGCTGTTCAATGAGCAGGACAACCCGGACAGGTGGTCCTATGAAGTGAATGCGGTGACGAAGCTCCTTTTGGAAGAAGATTATGAGGCGGTTTACCGGGGGCTGGATACGATGTTGGAAGTGGTGGAAGTCCTGGAATCTTCCCGGAAAAAGGCGGGTATCTTTTTCCCGGGGGATTGATTTCCCTGAATATAGCGAATATAAAATTTCGTACCTTGACAAATCCGGCGCATGATGTTAATTTTTATATATAATTTAATAAATTGCGCTGATGCGCGGGCAGTTCACCAGTTCCCGCCGGGATTGGTGGCCTGTAATATAGTGTGTAACTGGTAAGCAGGCATTAACTATGCATAATCTAAGGGATGTTTATGCATATTGATGCCTTTTTTATATTTTAGGAAGAGGATTCCCATCTCCTTTACTCAGTGCAAAAAAGAGTATTCTTTTTCGGAAAAAGGTAATCATAGGCGTAGGCATTCTAAAAAAAATCAGGAGGGATAATTCATGAAAGACAAAATTTTTGGCGTGCTGCAACGTGTAGGAAGATCTTTTATGCTGCCAATCGCGATTCTGCCGGTGGCTGGGCTGCTGCTGGGAGTTGGAGGCTCTTTTACCAATGAGACAATGCTGGAAACCTATGGGCTTATGGGCATTATGGGGCCTGGAACGGTGTTGAACGCTATTTTGCGGGTAATGAGCGCTGCAGGGGATATTGTATTTGCTAACCTCCCTATCATTTTTGCCATGGGCGTTGCCATAGGTATGGCGAAAAAGGAAAAAGAGGTGGCGGCATTGTCTGCGGCGATTGCCTTTTTCATTATGCATGCTTCCATAGGGGCCATGATAGCAAACCATGGGGGAACGGAAGCGATGCTGGAGGGTGCCACCACATCGGTAGTTGGAATCACGTCGCTGCAGATGGGCGTGTTCGGGGGCATTATTGTAGGGCTGGGCGTATCCGCATTGCATAACCGGTTTTATAAGATAGAACTGCCTCAGGTCCTTTCATTTTTCGGGGGAACGAGATTTGTGCCGATTGTCAGCGGGCTGGCATATACGGTGGTAGGTATTTTGATGTTTTTCATCTGGCCGGTAATCCAACAGGGGATTTATGCCGTAGGAGGCGTTGTGCTGCAGTCCGGCTACGCGGGAACGTGGATTTACGGGCTGATGGAGAGGGCATTAATCCCGTTCGGCCTGCATCATGTATTTTATCTCCCGTTCTGGCAGACGGCCCTGGGCGGTACGATGGAAGTAGGCGGGCGTATGGTGGAAGGTGCACAGAATATCTTTTTTGCACAGCTGGCAGACCCTTCGGTGGAGCATTTTGCGGTGTCGGCCACCAGGTTTATGACAGGGAAATTCCCGCTGATGATTTTCGGGCTTCCGGGAGCTGCGTTGGCTATGTATAAGGTGGCGAAGCCGGAAAAGAAAGAGGCTGTGGCAGGACTTTTGCTTTCGGCAGCGCTGACTTCCATGCTGACCGGTATTACGGAGCCGCTGGAATTTACATTCTTGTTTGTGGCGCCTGTGCTATATGTTATCCATTGTGTGTTTGCAGGGCTTGCTTATATGCTGATGCACGTGTTCGGCGTAGGGGTCGGTATGACCTTCTCGGGAGGGTTAATCGACTTGTTCCTTTTCGGCATCTTGCAGGGAAACAAAAAAACAAGCTGGATATGGATTGTGGTGGTAGGCCTTGTTTACTTCGCGGTATATTATTTCCTGTTTTCCTTCCTTATATCAAAGATGGATTTGAAAACTCCCGGACGGGATGACAGCGAGGAAGTGAAATTATACCGCAGAAGCGATGTGGATGCCAGAAAGAAGGGTGCAGCCGCAGCTGCTGAAGGCGGAGCATCCGAAGAAGATGCCCTGTCCGCTTCCATTTGCAAAGGGCTGGGAGGAAAGAAAAATATTTCCGATGTGGACTGCTGTGCAACAAGGCTGCGTTGTACCGTGCACAAATCCGAATTGGTGGATGATGGTTTACTGAAAGCGACCGGGGCATCCGGCGTGGTGCATAAGGGAAACGGAGTACAGGTGATTTATGGGCCGAGGGTGACGGTGATTAAATCGAACTTGGAGGATTATCTGGAGACCGCGCCGGAGGAGGAATATATCCCGGAGAACAGAGAAGAAGATAAGGCAAAAGCAGAAGCGGGAACGGAAGAGAAAACCATGGGAGAGGTTATAAAAACGGAAATTATATATAGCCCGGTAAATGGTATGGCGGCCGATATTTCCCAGGTGCCCGATGAAGCATTTGCAGGCCGCATGATGGGAGACGGCGCAATGGTGATACCGGAAGACGGGGAAGTGCGGGCACCGGCGGACGGGGAAGTCAGCTTTGTGTTTGATACGAAGCATGCGATTGGTTTTGAAACGGCGGATAAAACGGCAATGCTGCTCCATATGGGGATTGATACTGTGAACTTGGGGGGCAAGGGTTTTGAAGTGTTTGTGAAAGACGGGGATGCAGTGAAAAAAGGAGATATACTGATGAGGCTGGACCTGGAATTCCTGCGCAGCAATGCCCCATCGCTGGCTTCGCCGGTATTGTGCACGGAATTGCCGGAGAACCAGAAGGTACGTTTGCTGAAAAGCGGCGAAATAAAGGCCGGAGAGGCCTTAATGGCAGTGGACACCTATAAAAATTAAGCAAAAGCAATAGGCCATAATACATCTGCGGGGGAAAAGAGTAATGTTCAGAGTGAAGAAGGTGTTAAACCACAATACGCTGATAGGCATCGGAATGGATGATAACCGGGAATATCTTCTGATTGGGAAAGGGATTGGCTTCGGAAGGAAAATCAGCCAGAGAATGGAAGCTCCTGAAGGAAGTACAGTATATTCGCTGCATGAGCAGACGCAGCGGGGAACGGCAGCGGAGCTGGTAAAAGGGATGGACCCGGTTTGCCTGGAAATCGCGGAGCAGATATTGAAGGAGAGCGAGAAGGTTTTTGGAAAAATAGACTGGGCAATTCTTTTCCCCATGGCGGACCATATTGCATTTGCGGTAAAAAGGATACGGAACGGCGAACAGATAAGCAACCCTCTGACAGGGGATATCCGTGCGCTGTTCCATATGGAATATAAGATTGCGGAAAGCGTCAGCCCGGTGTTGAAAGAAAAGCTGGATGCGGAGATAGACGAGCATGAAATAGGATATATCGCGTTACATATTCATTCGGCTATTGAAGATGAGAACGTGGCTTTGTCCATGCAGATAGCCAGGACGGTAAGGGAATGCATTCAGCTTGTGGAAAATGAGACGGGGATGACGATTGACGTAATGTCGCTTTCCTATAACAGGCTGATGAACCATGTCCGCTATATGGTGGCGAGAGCAGTAAAGGGGGAGAAGCTAAAGCTGAATATGAATGATTATATGTCGGAAAAATTCCCGGATGCTTTCCGTCTGGCCTCCATCGTATGCGGCCATCTGGAAAAATATCTGAAAAGGCCGATGGATGAGGTGGAAACAGGATATTTGGCTATGCACATACAAAGGGTTTCAGAAGAATAGGGCATCCCCCATGTATTGAAGATGCGTTGCCTCCTGCAGCGCTGCAAGCCGGGTGAGACATTGCTTGCAGCGGGGTATTGGATTTCTATAAGAATTTTTATAAAAACCGTAAAAATGCTTCCGTGGAACGGTTCAATATCAGCTCTTCCGAAAACCCTGTTTCCCGGATAAGGTTCAGGGCATAGGTAAAGTTTGCGATATTGGCGCAGCCGTGGCTGTCGCTGGATAGGAGCACCGGATAACGATATTTTTGGCAAAGCCGGAGAATGGCTTTGTCATTTTCTTTTACATTGCCCCTGTAGCCGCCCGGAGAGAGGGAACTGTTGTTAATTTCCAGCAGGACATGGAAATCCATGGCCGCTTCCATGAGGCGGTTATAGTCAGTGGGATATTTCTCATCGTCGGGATGGGCGATGATGCGGATATAGGGGTTTTCCATGGCGCGGATATAGGCCGCGGTATTTTCCTCCCGGGTTCCGGGGGCAAAACAGGGCGGATGCATGCCAGCGATACAGTAATCCAACTGCTTCATAATATCATCGGGCAAATCCAGGGTTCCTTCAACCCCCATAATATTGGCTTCGGCACCATATAAAACAGAAATCCCCATGCGTTTTGCCGGGGCCAGGTGCAGACCACGGAAATAGGACAAACTGCATGAATTGGGGATTTTGGGGCCATGCTCGCTGATGCCCAGCAGCTTAAGCCCTATCTTCGATGCATATTTTATCATATCGGTAACGGTATCTTCCGTATAATGCCCGCTGGAAACGGAATGGGTATGTACGTCTAATGCAAAGGAATCCATAAAATCCTCCTGTTCTATATAGGCGAGTGCAAAATGGGAGGCCCACAGCCTAAAGTTTCAAAAATCAACTCTATCGCAAGTTTATAATACCATAAAAACAACATAAAAACAACAAAAAATATGTTGGATTGGTTGACTTTTGGGAAAAAGTATGTTTATAATAGAGCATAGATAAGTGGAAAGAAGAAAAAAGAAGGAAAATTAAGGAGCAAAACAAGAGCCAGTAAAGGATTGAAGCGGGAAGCTGCGGAAGGAGAAGTTATGGGATTATATCAATATGAGATTACGGACATAAAGAAGACGGATAGAATAGACAGGCTGATAGCCCATCTGTTTGAAAAAATGCCGGAGATTGAATCGGCCAGGGCGAAACTGATTACGGAATCTTATAAAGAGACGGAAAATGAGCCGATGATTATGCGCAGGGCGAAAGCATTTGCCCATATTTTGGAGAATATACCGATTATTATCAGGGATGATGAGCTGGTGGTGGGAAGCAGCACAATCGCCCCCAGGGGATGCCAGACCTATCCTGAATTTTCCTACGAATGGCTGGAAGCGGAATTCGATACGGTAGCGACCCGCAGCGCTGACCCTTTTTACATATCGGAACAGGCGAAACGGGAAATCAAGGAAGCGGACAGCTATTGGAAAGGGAAAACCACAAGCGAACTGGCCACATCCTATATGGAGCCGGAGACATTGATTGCCATGGAGCACAACATGTTTACGCCTGGAAATTATTTTTACAACGGGGTAGGGCATGTGACAGTCCAGTACGAGAAAGTCCTGGCTATCGGCTATGAGGGAATCCGTGCCGAAGCGGAGAAGCTTTTGTCGGAATGCGATTTCGGCGATGGGGATTATGCGAGAAAATCCCGTTTCCTCCAGGCGGTTATCATCAGCTGCAATGCGGTTATCGCTTATGCTAACAGGTATGCGGAACTGGCAAAGCAGATGGCATCGGAGTGCAGGGATGCCGCAAGGCGGGAGGAACTGTTAAAAATCAGCGAAAACTGCAGCAAAGTTCCTGCGAAGGGGGCGGAGAGCTTTTATGAAGCCTGCCAGTCCTTCTGGTTTGTGCAGCAGCTTTTGCAGTTGGAGTCCAGCGGCCATTCCATTTCCCCGGGACGGTTTGACCAGTATATGTATCCTTATTATGAAGCGGACAGGAAGAAAGGCACTCTTAGCAAGGAATTTGCCCAGGAGTTAATCGACTGTATCTGGGTTAAGCTAAATGATTTGAATAAATGCAGGGATGCGGCCTCCGCAGAAGGCTTTGCGGGCTACAGCCTGTTCCAGAACCTGATAGCGGGAGGGCAGAACGGAGACGGGGTGGATGTGACCAATGATTTGTCCTTTATGACGATTCAGGCGTCCATGCATGTGCAGCTTCCCCAGCCGTCCTTTTCCGTCAGGGTGTGGAATGGTACGCCCCATGAATTCCTGATTAAGGCGGCGGAACTGACCAGGACCGGCGTAGGGCTTCCTGCTTATTATAATGATGAAGTGATTATTCCGGCATTGATAAACAGAGGGCTGACTTTGAAGGATGCGCGGGAATATAATATTATCGGCTGTGTGGAGCCTCAGAAGGCGGGGAAAACGGAAGGCTGGCATGATGCGGCATTTTTCAATATGTGCCGCCCGATGGAACTTGTTTTTTCCCAAGGGAAGGATAAGGGCGTCCAGGTGGGCGTAGTGACCAAACCTGTGGAAGAAATGAAGGAGTTTGAAGAGTTTTACGATGCTTATAAAGAGCAGATGAATTATATGATTAAGCTGCTTGTCAATGCGGATAATGCCATCGACGTGGCCCATGCGCAAAGGTGTCCGCTGCCGTTCCTTTCCTGTATGGTGGATGACTGCATGAAACGGGGGCTGACCGTTCAGGAAGGGGGAGCCGTTTATAACTTTACGGGGCCCCAGGGCTTTGGCGTGGCCAATATGGCGGATGCCCTTTATGCGGTGAAGACGCTTGTATTCGATGAACATAAGGCAACCTTGAAAGAGTTTAAAGAAGCCCTGGCCACCAATTACGGCAAGGGCCTGACCAAAGAAATGGTAGGGGAAATGACGGCACAGATTGCTTCCAGCTTAAAAGAGGCAGGACAGGATATCGGGGAAAAAGAGATTGCGGCCATTATGAAAACGGTAATCGAAACTTCCCAGATGCCGGCCGTAAAGGAAAATGGGGAACGGCTGTTAAAATTAATCGACCAGGTTCCCAAGTTCGGAAATGATATTCCGGAAGTGGACGCTTTTGCCAGGGATGTGGCTTATACTTATACAAGGCCTTTGCAGGAATACAAAAACCCCAGGGGCGGTATTTATCAGGCAGGGCTTTATCCGGTATCGGCCAATGTACCTTTGGGCGCGCAGACAGGAGCTACCCCTGACGGCAGGCTGGCCGGCACGCCGGTGGCGGATGGGGTATCCCCGTCGGCAGGCAAGGACGTGAATGGGCCTACGGCTGCGGCAAATTCGGTGGCCAGGCTGGACCATTACATTGCTTCCAACGGAACGCTGTTTAACCAGAAGTTCCACCCTTCCGCTTTGAGCGGTAGGGAAGGGCTGGAAAAATTCGTGGCGTTAATCCGGGCATATTTTGACCAGAAGGGGAGCCATATGCAGTTTAATGTAGTCAGCAGGGAAACGCTGCTGGATGCCCAGAAGAACCCGGAAAAATATAAACATCTGGTAGTAAGGGTGGCGGGGTACAGCGCATTGTTTACTACGTTATCCCGTTCTTTACAGGATGATATTATAAACAGGACGGAACAGGGATTCGGCGCATAGTAAGGAAAGGTTGGATATGGAAGCATATAGACAGACAAAAGGACGTATTTTCGATATTCAGAAGTTTTCCATCCATGACGGTGACGGCATCCGCACGATTGTGTTTTTAAAGGGCTGCGTGCTGAGGTGCAGATGGTGCTGCAACCCGGAATCCCAGGAATATGCCGTTCAGACGATGAAGGTGCAGGGAGAGCCGAAGATTATCGGCCAGGATGTGACGGTGGACGAGGTCATGCGGACGGTGGAGCAGGACCGGCCATATTATTACCGCTCCAGGGGAGGCTTGACATTGTCCGGCGGGGAAAGCCTTTGCCAGCCGGAATTTGCCAGGGATTTGCTGCGGGCGGCAAAAGAGCACGGCATTAATACGGCCATGGAAAGCATGGCATGTGCGAAATATGAAGTGATTGAAAGCATTCTGCCTTACCTGGACCATTATTTATTGGATATCAAGCATATGAACCCGGAAAAGCATAAGGAATTCACCGGGAGAAGCAATGAACTGATGCTGGAAAATGCCGGAAAAATCGCGCGTTCCGGGCAGACCAGGCTGAGCATACGGATACCGGTAATCCCTACGTTTAATGACAGCGAAGCAGAAATCCGGGCGATAGCAGGATATGCAAAGAAGCTGGATAAGGAATCCCGCCAGGCAGGAGGCCTGGGGATAGAAAAGGTTCATCTTCTCCCCTATCACAGGCTTGGGCAGGATAAATACGACGGGCTGGACAGGGAATATCTGATGAAGGATATCGTTCCTCCTCAGGCGGAGAAGATGGCAGGGCTGAAAAAGGCGGCGGAGCAGGAGTCCGGGCTGGTATGCCAGATTGGGGGGTGAATGACCAATGGCATTAGGGTGATGGGGCGGACGCTGGGAGAATGATAAAATCCTCCGTCGCCACGCTCTCGCTCTGGGAAAAACGCAGCGGACACATAAGGCGCTAAAAGACGGCGCCTAAGTGCCGGCGTTTTTACCTTATAGGATTCGGGTGTCAAAAGCCCTGGCCGCGGAATGCGCCTGGCACTTTGCACAAAAAAGTTGTGCGCCTTCCATTGTGCGAAGCATTCTTTTTCGAAGGGCTCCTTGAGGATTTTATCATTCTCGCAGCTGGCTGAGGTATTAACGGAATGGCATTGGTTCAGGAGAAGGGCGGAACTGTTACGAATTGGGAAGCAGATAAACGGATAAGGACGGAGAGTGTAGGGATGCAGGAAAATGTATGGACATCGGGAAATGAGGCTTTAGGAAATAGAGTATCGGGGAATGGGGCTTCAGAAAATAGAGTATCGGGAAACGGATTCCGCTCGCAGGATGAACTGTCAACGGAGGGGAAGACGAGGATTGTTCAGGAACTGGTGCCGGGGAAACAGATTACCATTGCCCATTTGATAGCGAACCCGGATAAGATTTTATATGAAAAGCTGGGTCTGGACCCCAGCGTGGATTATTCCAGGTCCGCCATCGGTGTGTTGACGATAAGCCCGGCGGAGACGGCGGTCATCGCCGCGGATATCGCGATAAAAGCGGCAGGGATTGAGCTTGGCTTTGTGGACAGGTTCAGCGGAACTTTGATTATTACCGGAACGGTGTCGGAGACGGAAGCGTCTTTAAAGGCGGTGCTGGATTATACGAAGGAAAAAATGGGCTTTGCCGTATGCCCGTTGACGCGTACGTAGCGTCCTGATGGGAAGGCCGCCCAAGGGCGGCGGAACTAAAAGGAAGGGTGCCGTAAAATCCAGTGCAGAAATAGGGTAAAAGATGAAAAAAATTATATTGATGGGTCGGAGCGAATGCGGGAAAACCACATTGACGCAGGCGCTAAAAGGGGAGCGGATCCAATACCACAAAACCCAATATATCAATTATTTTGATGTAATAATCGATACGCCGGGGGAGTATATCCAGACGAAACAGCTGGGGTATGCGTTGGCTCTATATGCTTATGAAGCGGATGTTGTGGGATTGCTGCTGTCCGCTACCGAACCCTATTCCTTATACCCGCCCAATATTACATGTATGGTAAACCGTGAAGTGGTGGGTATTGTGACGAAAATAAACGAAAAAGGGGCGAATCCGGAACGGGCAAAACGATGGCTGCAGCTTAGCGGATGCAAGACCATATTTTTTGTAGATTCTAAGCTCCAGCAGGGAATCCCGGAAATTTTGGAATATCTTAGGGAGGAAGGGGATGTGATGCCCTGGGAGAAAGATTGAAAATTGAAAATTTTCAATCGCGAGATTTGTGTCTGCGCGTTGCTTGCCACAAACTCGTTATGCGCAAAAAGCAGCGCAAGAATGGGGTAAAATATGAATATAAAATTTGATAACCATGACAGCCGGATTAAATATTATGAATTAATGCTTGAGAGGGATTTGGCCCATCTGCCCTGTTTTCCCCTCCCGGATGGATACCGGTTTGTTTTTTATCAGCCGGGGGATTGCGGCAGTTGGATTGAAATAGAGAAGTCCGCCAAAGAATTTACCAGCTATGAACAGGGGAAGGACGCATGGAGTAAATATTACGGGGCCAATGAAGCCATGCTTCCTCAAAGGATGGTTTTTATCGAAAATGAGGACGGGAGGAAGGTGGCCACAGCTACCGCTTATTATGATGTATTTGGGCGGGATACATCGGGAGACGGCTGGCTGCATTGGGTAGCCGTCCACAGGGAGTATCAGGGGAAAGGGCTTTCGAAACCTTTGGTTTCCCATACGCTGGATGTGATGCGCCGATTGGGATACGCCCATGCCAAAATCCCTACGCAAACCACTTCGTGGGTGGCCTGCAAGGTTTACCTGGACCTGGGCTTTTGGCCGATACCCCAAAACGCAATAAATAGCAGGAAAGGCTGGGAAATAGTCAAAGCCCTTACCGGGCATCCGGCGCTTGATTCTTTTAGCCCGGCGGGCATGGAGGAGATTTTGGCAAGATAGCAATTTCATATGAAAAAAATGATTTTCAAGGGTGTCGCATCGGGCAGGGAACGGCCGGCACCTGTGAAAAATGTTTCTAATTCCACACAAAAACAAGTTGACGCATGTTGTTTTGTGTGGTATTATGAAAATACAAACAACACAAAACCAATACATGCATATAAATCTAAGGAGGATAAGGGAATTATGCTAAACGAATATGAAATTAAGAAGGAAATGTGTGAAATCGGCAAAAGGGTTTATAACCGTGGGATGGTTGCGGCTAATGACGGTAACTTTTCCGTGAAGCTTAACGACAACGAATTCCTTTGCACGCCTACAGGGGTAAGCAAAGGGTTTATGACTCCGGAATATATCTGTAAAGTGGATGCGGAGGGGAAAGTAATCCAGGCTAACAAAGGCTTTAAACCTTCTTCCGAGATTAAGATGCATATGAGGGTGTATAAAGAGAGGCCGGACGTGCAGGCGGTGGTACATGCCCATCCTTTGTACGCTACCAGTTTTGCCATTGCAGGGATTCCTCTGACACAGCCTATTATGCCGGAAGCGGTCATTTCTTTGGGATGCGTGCCGATTGCGGAGTACGGCACACCTTCTACGAATGAGATTCCCGATGCGGTATCCAAATATCTGCAGTATTATGACGCGGTACTTTTGGAAAACCACGGCGCGTTGGCATATTCCGATTCCCTTTTGGGCGCTTACCATAAAATGGAATCCGTGGAATTCTATGCACGTTTATTATATCAGTCCAAGGTTTTGGGCGGACCGAAGGAATTGTCCCAGGCGCAGGTGGAAAGGTTGTATGAAATCCGCAGGCAATTTGGCATGACCGGTAAACATCCGGCGGATTTATGTCCGAATAAGAAGGCGGGCAAACCCAGCTGCCATAGCTGCGGAGGTTCCTGCGGGTCAAGTTCTGACAGCAAAACCGATGCCGATTTGGTAGCTTCTATTACAAAGAAAGTGATGGAGCAGCTCGGATTATAAAAGCTTGAGTTGCGAATTTGTGAATACACGCATTTTATGGCACAGTTTCCGATAAGACAAAAAAGAGGTAGGCTATGGATGAACAGTTAATCTGCCGGGCAGTGGAGCAGGCGGTAAGGGAAGCCGGAAAGGCAGTTATGACGCTGGAGAAGGCGAAGAAGCTGATAGAGAAGGTGGAAAGGAAAGCGGAAGAAATGGGGGTTTCCGCCATCATAGCGGTTGCCGATAGGGCTGCCAGGCCGGTGGCCGTTCATTGTATGGACAACGCTTACATAGCCAGCTTTGATATTGCGTTAAACAAGGCATACACTTCTGCAGCACTGAAAATGTCCACAAAGAAGCTTTCCGGGCTTTCGGGCCCAGGCCAGCCGCTGTATGGCATACAGCATACCAATGAAGGAAAAATCGTTATATTCGGCGGCGGCGAGGTATTGGAAATTAACGGGAAAATAGCGGGAGCATTAGGCGTAAGCGGCGGAACGCTGGAACAGGATACCTTTTTGGCCGCATATGGAAAAGAAGTATTCGGGCAGATTGTATGAACGAAAACGTAACAGTTCAGCCGAAAGGCTGAACTGTTACACGAAAACAGGAAAGGGATGGTAAATCAGTGGCAGTAAATGAACAGTTGGTTCAGGATGTGGTAAAAGAGGTGGTTGCAAAGCTTCAAATCAACGCTGAGGTAAGCGGAAGCAAAGGCGTGTTCGCCGATATGAATACGGCGATTGAAGCGGCGAAGCAGGCACAGAAAAAAGTGCGCACAATGTCCATGGACCAAAGGGAAAAAATTATATCCATTATTAGAAGAAAGACAAAAGAAAATGCGGAAATCCTGGCGCGGATGGGCGTTCAGGAAACCGGCATGGGAAATGTAGGGCATAAAATACTGAAACATCATCTTGTGGCGGAAAGGACGCCCGGAACGGAAGATATCACTACCACAGCCTGGTCGGGCGACAGGGGGCTGACTCTGGTAGAAATGGGACCTTTCGGGGTTATCGGTGCGATTACCCCGTGCACTAACCCTACAGAAACGATTATATGCAATACTATCGGCATGCTGGCAGGAGGGAATACGGTGGTGTTCAATCCTCACCCGGCGGCGATAAAGACTTCCATATTTGCGATAAATATGCTGAACGAGGCTTCCCTGGAAGCGGGCGGCCCGGATGCGATTGCATGTACGGTGGAAAAACCCACGCTGGAAACGAGCAATATCATGATGAAGCATAAAGATATCTCCCTGCTGGTGGCAACCGGCGGCCCTGGGGTAGTGACGGCAGTATTATCCTCCGGCAAGAGGGGCATCGGGGCGGGGGCAGGCAATCCTCCCGCGTTGGTGGATGCGACGGCGGATGTGAGAAAAGCGGCAGAGGATATTGTAAACGGATGTACCTTTGACAATAATCTCCCATGTATTGCGGAAAAAGAAATCGTGGCGGTGGACAGCGTAGCGGATGAACTGATGCACTATATGATAAGTGAGCAGGGCTGCTACCGGATAGACAAAGAAGAGCAGGATAAGCTGACGAAAACGGTGTTGACGCCCAAGGGGCTGAACCGGAAATGCGTAGGCAGAAGCGCAAAAGCCCTGCTTGCCATGATAGGGGTTGACGTGCCGGACAATATCCGCTGTATCGTATTTGAAGGGGAGAAGGAACACCCCCTGATTTCAGAGGAACTGATGATGCCGATTCTTGGAATGGTAAGGGCAAAGGACTTTGACGATGCGGTGGAAAAGGCGGTATGGCTGGAGCACGGCAACAGGCATTCGGCACATATTCATTCAAAGAATGTAGATAATATCACAAAATATGCAAAAGCCATTGATACGGCAATCCTTGTGAAGAACGCGCCTTCCTATGCGGCGCTTGGCTTTGGCGGCGAAGGGTACTGTACCTTCACAATAGCCAGCAGGACGGGCGAGGGATTGACAAGCGCCAGCGCATTCACCAAGAGGAGGCGCTGCGTGATGTCCGATAGCCTTTGCATCCGATAGTTTTGCGGCTGGAAAAGGAGAAATTATGAGCAATGTGAATACGATTGATGTGGAAGCGGTAGTAAAGCAGGTGCTGGAAAGCATGATGGACCGCGGGGCAGTAAACAGCAGCAGCCAGGCGGCTGGCGGGCAGATACCGAAGACGGCAAGGGTTGCCATGTTAACTGCGTTGGAAAAATATGAGGTAAAGGAATTCCCGATTCCGGAAGTAGGGGATGGGGATATTCTGGTAAAGGTGGAGGGCTGCGGAATCTGCGGCACCGATGCCCACGAATTCAAAAGGGATCCCTTTGGGCTGATACCGGTAGCGTTAGGGCATGAAGGCACCGGCGAAATCGTAAAGATGGGTAAAAATGTAAAAGCTGACAGCGCCGGAAAGCCGCTCAAGGTAGGCGACAAAGTGGTAACCTGTATGATATTTAAGGATAACCCGGATATTACCATGTTCGACCTGAATAAGCAGAACGTGGGCGGGGCCGATGTATACGGATTGCTCCCGGATGATGACATCCATCTGAACGGCTGGTTTTCCGATTACATATTGATTAGGGAAGGCTCCACAGTATTTAATGTAAGCGATTTGGATTTGAAATCCAGGATTTTGATTGAGCCCTGTGCGGTGCTGGTTCACGCAGTGGAAAGGGCCAAGACAACAGGAATCCTCCGTTTCAACAGCAGAGTTGTGGTACAGGGCTGCGGGCCTATCGGGCTGATTTGTATCGCTGTCCTGCGCACGATGGGGATTGAAAATATCGTAGCGGTGGACGGGGAACAGAAACGTCTGGACTTTGCGAAAGAGATGGGAGCGGAGAAATCCGTAAACTTTAAAGACCATAAAGGTATCGAAGCGCTGGCAAATGCGGTGAAGGATGCTTTCGGAGGATATCCGGCGGATTTTGCATTCCAGTGTACCGGCTCTCCGGCCGCACATTCCAATATTTATAAGTTCATCCGCAATGGCGGCGGGCTGTGCGAACTGGGATTCTTCATTAACGGCGGGGACGCCACGATTAACCCCCACTTCGATATCTGCTCCAAGGAAATCACTACGGTGGGCTCCTGGGTATATACATTAAGGGATTATGCCACAACCTTTGACTTCTTAAAGAGGGCAAAAGGAATCGGCCTTCCGATAGATAAGCTGATAACCCATGAGTTCCCGTTGGAACAGATTAACGAAGCCCATGTGACAAACCTGAAAATGGAAGGCTTGAAAATAGCGATTATCAATAAATAGAAGCGGAGTTAAGGTATGGGAGAAGCAGTAGGGATTATAGAGGTATTCGGGCTTGCAACTGCATTTGCGGCAGCGGACGCGGGATGTAAAGCTGCTAATGTAACGATTGAAAATTTCGATAAGAATAAGCCGGCCAATGCAGACGCGCTTCCCGTGCCGCTTATCGTAATGATAAAATTCCGTGGATCCATATCGGATGTCCGCGCGGCAGTTGCAGCAGCAAAGCAAAGGGCGGAAGAACTGGCCGGAGTAGTGGCAACCCACGAAATCGCCAGCCCCGAAGCCGACACAGAAAAAATGCTTAGACTTAGCGGCATGGATAAAGTATAATAAATATAAATGCGGAACTGGAATAAAAAAACAGCATCAGCCCGGACAGTGCCCCGGAGTAATTTGCAGACGCGAAGCGGATGGAAATCACTCCGCGAGAAAGGGCACTGGTAGGGCGGATGCGGAACTGGAATAGGAGGTTAAGTATGACGCAATTGGCATTGGGTATGATAGAAACGAGGGGCCTGACAGCAGCTATCGAAGCATCGGATGCAATGATTAAGGCTGCGGAAGTGACATTGATTGGCACAGAAAAAATCGGCTCTGGCCTTGTAACGGTTATGGTACGCGGCGATGTAGGAGCGGTAAAAGCGGCTGTGGAAGCCGGAAGCGTAAGGGCGGCAGCCCTTGGGGAACTGGTGGCTACCCACGTGATACCGAGGCCCCACAGCGATGTGGAGAAAATTTTACCTTTAATTTAAGGAGGTAAATCATGGGAAATGCATATGGGTTCTTTGAAATCCCAAGTACTACGGCAGCGATTGATGCTCTTGATATTATGTGCAAAACAGCCGATGTGGAATTCATTACATGGGAAAAGAAACTGGGCGGCAGGCTGGTGACGATTATCATACGGGGAAGCGTATCGGATGTAAAGCAGGCGATAGAAGCGGCAGAGCATAACGCAATCAAAAAGCCGGCAGCTACAGTGGTAATTGCCAATCCCCATGAAGAAATCATTAAACTGGTGAAGAAGAGCGCCAGCCGCTTGACGAATATATCAACGGCCTGGAATGACGAAATGGAGTAACATATGGCGGAACAGAAAAACGCGGCAAAAAAAACTCCGGCAAAAGCCGAAGATAATAAATTAAAAAAGACAGAAACAGTGAAAGCAGAAGCAATAAAAGCTGAGTCAATGAAAACAGAGCCAAAGGAGGAAAAAAGGATGGCACAGGAAGCATTAGGAATGGTGGAAACAAGAGGTTTGGTAGCATCTATTGAGGCAGCGGATGCAATGTTAAAGGCTGCAAACGTAACATTGGTTGGAACGGAAAAAATCGGTTCCGGTTTGGTAAGCGTTATGGTACGCGGCGATGTAGGCGCAGTAAACGCAGCAGTGGAAGCGGGCAGCGCAAGCGCATCGAGATTGGGCGAACTGGTAGCAACCCATGTAATTCCCAGGCCTCATACGGATGTGGAGAAGATTCTTCCCGTTTTGAAATAAGGAACGGACAGGGGCTCATATACCCGGCAGCGGGGGATGGACTTAAGAAGATGGGCGGGCATTGCCCGCCCATAAATTTCATTACGATAAGCCGGCTCGCGGAGCGTGGCGGCGTTCGTTTTATAGGCTTTATGTTTCGGAGGAGAAGGATGATGGGCAATAACGGTATGGTAGATAGTATGGCCGATGGAATAACAGGCGGCCAGGTGGAGCTGATTGCCAGAATGGTAATGGAAGCAATGAATCAGAAGCAGGATACCGGCAAAGGATATATGGTTCCGGTGGGGGTCTCCGCAAGGCATGTACATTTGACCCAGGAGCATGTGGAAATCCTTTTTGGGGAAGGTTACCATTTGACGAAGAAAAAAGAGCTGATGGGCGGACAGTTTGCCTCTAATGAACTGGTGACGATTGTAGGCCTGAAGCTTAGAGCAATAGAAAATGTAAGGATATTAGGACCGGTAAGGAGCAAATCCCAGGTGGAAATCTCATCCACCGATGCGATAAAGCTGGGTGTGAAAGCGCCTATCAGGGAGTCCGGAAATGTGGCTGGCAGCGCCCCGATTGCGCTGGTAGGCCCGAAAGGGGCATTGTATCTTAAAGAAGGGTGCATTGTGGCCAAAAGGCATATCCATATGTCTCCGAAGGATGCGATGGCGGCGGGAGCGAAAGACGGCGATATTGTTTCCGTAAAGGCGGAGAACGAAAGAGGAACCGTATTCAATAATGTACAGGTAAGGGTAGATGAAAGCTTTACGCTGGAAATGCATATCGATACGGATGAGGCCAATGCCGCTAAGATTGCAACAGGGGATACGGTGAGGATTATTAATGACTAAGGACGGGAATCGGGTTCGGTTTATAATGTCCGCTATCATTTCATTACAGTTCTTAAGCGGCCGTTGCGCAAGAATGATTACAGAAAGGCATGGTTGTACATATGCTCATAGGGAAAGTAATAGGAAGTGTAGTATCTACAAGAAAAAGCGAGAAATTAATCGGCAATAAATTTATGGTGATTGAACTGGCGGCTCAAATGAACGGAAACGGCGGCGGAAATCAGATGATTGCCATTGACAATATAGGTGCGGGAATAGGCGAATTTGTATTGGTAGCCACCGGAAGCGCTGCAAGAATCGGCTGCGATATGGAAAATGCGCCTATAGATGCGGCAATTGTAGGCATTATTGACGACGGGAGCCGATGGATGTAATTAAGGAATGATGAAGTGGCGAAGACACTTTTTTACCTTATAGGAAAGTCCGTCGTCAGACGGATATAAGATGACGAAGAACCGAAGGTTCTTCATGAAGTGGCGAAGCCACTTTTTGGGAAAGGGCATGGTCATTCGTATGGAAGAGAATATCAGCATAGAAGAACTGAGCGGGATATTGCGCCAAAATGGCATAGTAGGCGCCGGTGGAGCAGGGTTTCCTACTTACGCCAAGCTGGACAAAAGAGCGGATACTATCATAATGAACTGTGCGGAATGCGAGCCGCTTTTAAAGCTGCATCGGCAGCTGTTAGAGCAAAATGCTTATGAAATCGTAAAAACCTTTCATGGAATAGCCAAATGCGTAGGGGCGAAGGAAGCCGTCATCGGGATAAAGAAAGCGTATAAAAAGACAATAGATGCATTGAATAACTGCATCGGGGAATACCCGGAGATAAGGCTTGGGCTTTTGGATGAGGTTTATCCTGCCGGGGATGAAGTGGTTTTAATTTATGAAGTGCTGGGAAGAGTAGTACCCCCTGGCGGTCTTCCTATTGGAAGCGGCGTAGCCGTATTTAATGTGGAAACGGTATACAATGTATACAGGGCAACGGCCTTAGGGCAGCCGGTGGAAGATAAACTGATATCCATTGTAGGCGAGGTGGAGCATCCGGTTACGGTGAGGATGCCTTTGGGATGCACAATAGATGAGGCGGTGCGCCAGGCCGGGGAAATAACGGTAAAGAATCCGGTATATTTTATCGGCGGGCCAATGATGGGATTTGAAGGAAGCGGCGGTCTTCCCGTGACCAAAACCACTAATGCGGTGCTGGTATTGCCGGAAGAGCATCTGCTGATACAAAGGAAGAGGAGCAAATCTTCCATTGATTTGAAACGTGCGGCTGCTGCCTGCTGCCAGTGTACGATGTGCACGGACTTATGCCCCAGGCATCTTTTGGGCCATCCTATCGAGCCCCATAAGTTCATGCAGGCGGCTACTTGCAAAGACATACAGGATACGGATATTTTCCTGAATACAATGTTCTGTTCTTCCTGCGGGCTATGTGAGAATTATTCCTGCATGCAGGGGCTTTCCCCCCGTTCCCTGATAGCGGATTATAAAAACGGATTAAGGGCTCATGGGGTAAAACCGCCGAAAGCGGAAGCCGCCCCGGTGGCGGACGCCAGAGAGTTTAGGAAAGCGCCGATGGAACGGCTGATGGCAAGGCTGGATTTGGCAAAATATGATAAGCCCGCCCCGATTAGAGAGATGGACGGGGAAATCAGGCGGGTGAAACTGATGTGCAGCCAGCATATCGGCGCGCCGGCCATTCCGGTAGTAAAGGTCGGGGATGCCGTAGAAAAAGGACAGATGGTAGCGAAACCGGCGGATGGCTTAAGCGTTGCAATCCATGCTTCCATTAGCGGGAAAGTGGAGGAAGCAACGGAAAAATATATAATCATCAGGAGATGAAGGGAAGGTTGTACATAATATGAGCAAGGCAATCGGAATGGTGGAATACAAAACGGTTTCTTCCGGGGTAACGGCGGCGGACGCTATGGTAAAGACCTCGGAAGTGGACATTATAGAGGCACAGACGGTATGTCCGGGCAAGTACATTGCGGTTATCAGCGGCGATTTGAGCGCGGTAAGGGCGGCCGTGGACACGGCAAAGAATAAATACGGCCTGCATCTGATTAACAGTTTTGTATTGGGGAACCCGCACGAATCCATTTTCCCTGCTATTTATGGGGCAACGCAGATAGAGGGAATCAGCGCTCTGGGCATTTTGGAAACCTATGATGCGGCTTCTATTATCGTGGCGGCGGATATCGCGGCGAAAACGGCCATAGTGTCATTGATAGAACTCCGTATCGCCAGGGGAATGTGCGGCAAGTCCTATATGATGCTGACCGGGGAAGTGGCGGCGGTGAATGCGGCCATAGAAAAAGCAAAGAATGAAATCGGGGCCGACGGCATGTATCTGGATTCCACAGTTATCGCCCATCCGGATGATAAAATCTGCCGTGCAATTTTATAATGCCCAGGAGTGAAAAGGAAGCCTGCGGCCTATGGAGGCTGTTGGCTTTGACAGTTTGGCAAAAGACATTTTTAGGATGACGAAATGGGGGCCATATGTTAGCAATTGAGCGAAGAAATGAAATTTTGGAAAAGCTGCAGAAGGAGAAACGGGTAGTAGTAAGCGAATTGAGCAAGGCTTATGGGGTTACGGAAGAAACAATCCGCCGTGATTTGGAAAAGCTGGAAAAGGACGGCTATGTCATTAAAAGCTATGGGGGCGCCGTCCTGAATGAGAATATGAATATCGATATGCCATTCAATATCCGCAAAAATACCAATGTGGTGGGGAAACAGAAAATTGCGGAATTGGTGAATTCCATGGTGAAGGATGGGGAACGGCTGATTCTGGACGCCAGTTCCACAGCGGTTTTTATTGCAAAGATGTTGAAAGAGGAAAAAAGAAACCTTACCATTATTACTAATTCCATAGAAATCATTATAGAGCTCTTTGATGCCCAGGACTGGCGGGTGCTTTCCACAGGAGGGCTGGCCATGGAAGGGTCATTGGCCCTGGTGGGCCCCCAGACGGACCAGATGCTGCGTTCCTATTATGTGGATAAAGCCATTATTTCCTGCAAGGGCTTTGATATGGAGAACGGGATTACCGATTCCAATGAGCTCCATGCCAGGAATAAAAAGACGATGCTGGAACGCTCCGGCTGCCGTATCCTGGCAGTAGACAGCTCCAAGTTCGGGCATACGGCTTTTACCAATATTGGCGACCTGGAAAATATTTCGATGATTATAACGGACGAGAAGCCGGAGGAAAAATGGCTGCAGCTGTTTGACAGATATCATGTGGAATGTGTTTGGCCGGAAGAATAGATGGGGGAACACGATTAGATGCTAAAAAAAGAATCCTATGGGAATCGAGAGGATTAATACCCGATTTTCCCATAGGATTCTTGTTTGATTACGATAAGCCGGCCTGCGGAGCGTGGCGGCGTTCGTTACGAAATGAACTATGCGTACAATATATGAGGGGTGGAAATGGCAGGGAAATTCCCTGGTAGACGGGGAAGGAAGGAGGGCAGATGAAACGCATATTGCTGTTTGGCAATTGGAATGGGATTTACCATCCAATTGACGAATTTGGGAAACGTATGGAAAAGCTTCTGGAAGGGATGGCATTGACAATAACGGACAGCGAACAGGATTTGCTTGGCCTTACAAAAGAAAATTATGATTTATGTATTATGTACAGAGAATTCGGGATGAAGCAATTATCCGATGAACAGACCGCCGCAGTGATAACGTTTGTTGCAAATGGAGGGCCTTTTCTGGTCTTGCATAATGGAATTTCCATACAGGATAGAAGTGAATTGGCACAATTGATAGGAGGAGTTTTTACAGAACATCCACCCTATGAAGAACTTCCCCGGGTTCATTATATGATTGAGGGAGAGCACCCTGTCACAAAAGGAGTCCGCGATTTTATTATGCCGGACGAACTGTACCGGTTTAAATTAGGGAATTTAGCGGATATCAAAATGATTTTGACTTATGAAGAAAATGATATAAAATACCCTGCCGGATGGGTACGCCGTTTTGGCATGGGTCAAATGGTCTATCTATGCTGCGGCCATGGGGCATACGCATTTGATTGTAAAGAATTTTGCACATTGGTGAAAAATGCGGTCGATTGGCTTTTGGCTGGCGTAAAAAGGGAAAGTATTGAGCGATAGTTTATAGGAAAAAGTTATTGGACGGGATAGGAAAAGCTATGTAGGAGCCATGATGAGTAATTGGCCGGACATAGCTTTTTTAACTAAGTATTCAGCAAGTCGGATATCGTGGAGAAATTGATGTATAAATCATCAAAGATATTAACCTTAATTGTGGATTCAAAGGAATACTGGATGTTTAGTAAGTTTCTTTCAAAACAGTTGACCGTCACTGTCTTACGACGAGGGTCTACAATCCAATACTCACGAACTCCGGCTGTTTTGTAGTAGTATGGTTTGCGGATATAGTCATCCGAGGGATTGCTGGGGGAAACTATCTCAATGATGAAATCGGGCGCACCGTTGCAGCGCTTTCCATCCAGTTTGTCTTTATCGCATACAACCATGAGGTCAGGCTGAACGATGGTAAGGGGGTCATCGCTCAATTTTACATCAAATGGAGCGTGGAATGCCCGGCATGGCCCCTTTTTACTTTTGAGATAAGTGTTGAGCATAGTCGAAAGTTCCATGGAGATTGTTTGATGGTCTTGCGACGGATTGGCCATATAATAGATTTGCCCATCAAATACTTCGGCTCTGACATCTTCCGGGAGGGATTCATACTGCTCTAAAGTGGTAATTTGAGGTTGCGGCTGTAATGCTGGCATAAGTAACACTTCCTTTCTAACGGTACTGGATACTCTTCTGGAAAACTTCGTTTTTTAAGGATTGCCATCAGGAACATACTCCATAATACCTTATTTTTATAATAGTTTATATTTCTATATAATACAATAATAAATCTGTAAAATTATATAGATAATCTTTAAAAGAGTATCTATAGGAATTATAAATTTTTTTTTGAAGGAAGTTTAAAACGGATTTTTATGATATAATGAATTGCGCTGATGCGCAAGTAATGGAGGGAACTGTTGTGGTCAGCCTTCAGAAAAAGAGATACGGATAAGAGGGAGGGAAAGGATGAAGAAGGGAAAAAGATTTTTTATTATGACATGGGCGCTGGCGGTCAGCCTGCTGTTTGCTGCCTGCCAGGGAGGGGGAGAAAGCAGCAGGACACAGGAAAGCGGTGAAGCCCAGGAAAGCGACGCAGCCCAGGGGGATAACGCGGCGGATGAAAGCAGCGAAGCGGAGGAAGCGGACCGGGCCCGGGAAAGCGGAAGAACACAGGGCAGCGACGGGGAAGAAGAGGACAGCAAAATGAGGGGGAGCAGGAAAAAGCAGGACAGTGGAGAAGAAACGGGAAATGAGGATGGATTTCCCGGGGAATATACGGTGCCCGATGGATGGGTGAAGGCGGAAAAGTATTCCACGGCAAGCCAGATTTTTTATGTGGAGGAAGGCCATGAGGAGGATGCGCAGCCCGATAATATTTCCATCAGCATAGGAACAAACCGCTATTCGGCAGAGGAACATGAGGACTTCAAAAACGCTATTCTGCAGCAGATTATGATGCAGATAGGGAAGCAGCCGGGGGTGAACCTATATGGGGATGGAAGCCATACGGAGCAGGGATATGTGGTGTATACTTTTACTATTGAGGAAGAACAGGAAGGGATTGTGACGAAGCAATATTATATTGTGGATGATTACCGGTTCTGCCTGATTCACCTGACCAACTTTACCGGTTCGGAATCGGCCGATGAGGCGGCTCGGGCGATGGTGGACAGTTTTGTATGGGAAGAGTGACATATCTCCTTGTGTCAACTAAACACCAAATTTTTTACGGATGCCAGAGGCGGCCAACAGGCCTTTTCCAGACCGCCCCTGGCATCCGCTGTTCTCCTTTGTGAGTTTAGAATGATTTTGTCAGGTTATTCTGTAACATACATATTGCTGTAAATATCCAAGATAGAATCCTTCGGGCGGTTAATCCCCAAATCTGTTAAGTGAATCTCTGTCTCACGCATTTGGGCTATGAACTGTGTAATGTCCTCGCCGACAGACTTCGGAACAGTTATTTTCTGACTCTCCTGTATCAGTTGGAATAAGCGGAATACATCCAGTCGGTGCTTTTTTATATCCCTTGAGTTTACATGAAACCCTTCGGCCTTTTTGCTTTTCAAATCCAGCCATGCCTTCATTTTCAGGGGAATGATATGCTCTGCATCCAAGATGGAAATGTCATCGGTAACGGTTCTTCCATCTAAAAGGAAACGGTAGTAATCGTCATTGAGAAGAATCGCGGACAGGCTGGAAACTTCATCATTAATATGCAGCGGCATAAGATGTGTGTCTGGCTGCAAAACAACATTACTCTGCGGTCGTGAAAACAACTCAATCATTTTGGGATAAGTTGGATTTGTCGGATTTATGAAACGATAGAACTCCGGCTTGCCGTTGCTGCGCTGTCTGGCCTGATAGCCGCCGGTCTCGATAAATAACCAGAAGGCTTTTGCAAAATCCGTAGTCAGAGCCTCGACCGTCAGCACCATGTCGATGTCAACGGTCTGCCTGAAATCAAGACCTGCATCGTTCATCAAAAGGTCACAGGCAAAGCCGCCGATTACCGTATACTGTTCCTTAAAATTACTGAAATATTCCCGAAATATATTGATACCGTTTACCATTTGGTTTTCTCCTTATTCTTCCTCTTTGATAGGCAATTCATGTTTTTTGCGAATTCCATCCAGGCACATCTGAATCCGTTCATTGGGATTGTTATCCATGCTCAGCAGCAGGGAAATATCATCTACATAGGCATTTCTCGCCAATATAGCAGGGTCATAAGACCATACCTCAAAGACAGACCCTCCGAAACCTTCAAAATACTGTTCGGTACAAATAGCATCTGCCGGAATTTTCGTGGCAGTCTTTTTAGAAACAGCAATGGCGCCATCCTGTTCGTTTACACCGATTATAGATTGCTGTGCCAGCGCCCGTATTCCACTTATGACCTGTTTTTCAACCTGAACCGGTGTTTTCACATAAAGGATTCGCTCCACAGGTGATTTCAGACGTTCATATCCCTTTTTCAAAAATTCCGGTTTTCCATATGCCGGATTAATCCATTTGTGTGTGCCTTCCGCATTTTGTGTGATTAAGCCAGAAGCAGTAAGATCATTGATAGCTCTCGTACAGGTCGCTTTTGAGAGGGAAAGCCCCTTTGCAATCCGCGTCAGGTTTACAGGCTCTGTACTCTGGCCATAGTATAAATACAAAAAGACGAGCTGTGTTCCTGGAGCCATTTTATCGGCAATAGACATTTCTGCCTTAAACTGTTCACGGAAGGAACATCCCCAAAACGGAAGATATACCTGCTGAGACATGGAAACGAAAGGAATGTGATTTTCTATCAAGTTCCGCCTCTGCAGCGCGGTTAAATTTTCCAGACCCAGTGCACAGGGAATTGTACAAAGTTCCTGAAACTTTTTTAGCTGTTTCTTTAATGCAGGCAGCCGCCAAGAAGGATTCTTTGGAGTCAAAATGATACATTGGTTTTGCCCCCAAATCAGCAGTTGCGGCGTATATCCATCCCGAATGTAATAAGGCGTATCATCCGCATAACGGTATTCTGCCTCTGTAATATCCGAACCGAATACTGATTTAAGAAAAGATAACATATTCGGAAAACCTCCTTTGAAACATCTGTTTGTTTCATTGTAATTTTAATCGTACCGTTATAAATGAAATTTGTCAAGTATCTATGAAACAATTAAGGACAGAATAGTAACAGTTCAGCCCAGGACTTTGCACTTGCTGCAAAGTTCGTGCCAATGAGCAAATGCAGCAATGAATCCGGCCCTTTTGCCGTAGGCAAAACTCAAAATGTCCGGATTCCGTAACAGGGCAGCCGAAAGGCTGAACTGTTACACAGAATACAGCTTTCTGATAATCATGTATATTGCTTCCTTCATTATGCATATATTCCCTAAGTTTGTAACTACCATCATCATTTTAACAGCTCTATTACTAAGAAAAAACTTTACATCTTCCAATGAAAATTTCGATAGTGATGGATGATTATGAAGTACAATAACAATACATTGATTATTGTCATATACATCGTCTATCACTTCTAATATTATGTCTTATACCGATTTAGCGGAATAATATCAATGCTGCGAGAGGACGGCGGTTAATCACAGCCTCCTGCTAGCGGCTCTCCTGGGAAATTTGGCTTGCATGGACCAAAGACTGATACATGGTTCCCCAATCAAATAGAGAAGCTATGATGGGGCGCATGGTATTGCCTAACTCGCTTAATGCATATTCTACCCGCACCGGTACTTCGGGATAAACAGTGCGGGTAATGATACCGTCTTCCTCCATGGAGCGGAGATTATCCGTTAAAACCCGTTGGCTGATGCCGGGAATATCTTTTTGCAATTCATTGAACCGCCAGGGGCGGTCTAACAACCTTTGTACGATAAATATTTTCCACTTATTTCCAATCAGCATTAGTGTGGTGGCGACAGGGCAGGCAGGCAATTCGTCTTTCGTCAGCATTAATAAAACCTCCTATTTGCATATAACATTCATTTTTGCACTAAATGAGAAAAAGCTCACTACATAATAAAATAGTGCGTACTTTTATTTTTGATTGCTGCAATCTATACTAAGTATAGACCAAGGAGGTCAGGAAATCAAGCAAACAGGAGGTAACTAATATGAGCAATCTTGAAAATGTAGCTGCATTTGCAACATCGGCCTGCGGTTCGGCCTGCGGGGCGGCGGACCCGAAGCCGGAGGAAAAGCCGTCATCGGCTTGCGGTTCGGCCTGCGGGGCGGCAGATCCGGAACAGAAATGATTTTCGGATTATAAGAAACATAACGCATGAATGCGGTCATGGGCACACAGCTTTCAGGTGTGTCCATGATGGCAGAAAAACAGCGCAGAAATGAGGTAAAAAATGAAACCATACTTTGCCTTTCAATGGCATATTACAGATAAATGCGACCAAAGATGCAAGCATTGCTACATTTTTTCCGAAGGCAGCAATATCTGCTTAAAGCAGATGGGATATGAGGAAATGGAAAGGGTAGTTTTAAGCTGCATGGATATGTGTGAAAAGTTAGGGCGCACACCATATTTTTATATTACAGGCGGCGACCCGATTTTGCATAAAGACTTCTGGCGGCTTTGCGGCTTGCTTCAAAAGCATAATATTACTTTCGGCATTTTAGGCAACCCGTTCTATTTGAACGATGAGGTATGCAAAAGGCTTTACGGGTATGGCTGCAGAAAATATCAGCTATCCCTGGACGGGATGCGCGAAACCCATGATAAATTCAGGAAGCCCGGCTCTTTTGATATTACCGTAGAAAAAATTGACTGCATTAAAAGAGCGGGGATGTACTGTGCGGTTATGTCCACGGTGTCATGTGCCAATAAGGATGAATTTCCTGATTTGATTGATTTGGTGGTAGCTAAAAATGTGGATGTATTTGCATTTGGAAGATATTGCCCTACCTATAGACAGAAAAGGGAAAGCAACGGTTTCTTTCAGGAATACCATATACCGCCCCTTGAGTATAAAGCATTCCTGGAGAAATGCTGGGCGAAATACCAGCAATATAAAGACAGCCACACCACATTTCAGTTAAAGGACCACTTATGGACTTTGTTCCTGTATGAGAAAGGGATTTTCAAAATACCGGAAAACGCAAACAAGAAAATGATATATGACGGCTGCCACCTGGCAATCGGCCATATGACCATTCTTCCGACGGGCGATGTATATGCCTGCAGGCGAATGGAAAGTAAAATAGGAAATGTATTCGATACCTCCATGTATGACCTTTTTATGGGCGCGGATATGGAAAGGTATCGGGATTTTGATAAATTTGAGAAATGCGGAAAATGTGAACTTCGCGGATTCTGCAGGGGGTGCCCGGCTGTGTCCTATGGATATACTGGAAATATGTATGCGCCTGACCCGCAATGCTGGAAGGAGCTTTAATATGGATATCTTAGATTTAATGAAAGAACGCAGGTCTATCCGTAAATACAAGGATGGGCAGATAAACAGAAGGGATTTGGAAAAAATCATTGAAGCGGGGTTGTATGCGCCAAATGCCGGAGGCGGGCAGAGGGCAAGGATTGTAGCTGTTCGGAATAAAGAATTAGCTGAGAAAATCGGAAGGCTTAACCTTGCGCGGTTTGACCGAAGCCGCCTCGCGGGAGGATATGTTTCGTCAGAGCAGCCGAGCAACATAGATGACTCGACAATAAAAAACGGCTTTTACGGGGCACCTACGGTATGCGTTATTTTTGGCGGGAAGAACTTTTTATACAGCATTCCCGATGCATTCTGCTGTGCCGAAAATATGGTGCTGGAAGCTGCAAATCTGGGGATTGGGTCATGCATTGTTGCGAGAGGGGAAGAAACCTTCGATAATGAAGCAGGAAGGGCATTATTGAAAGAGTGGGGGATTCCCGACACGGATACGGCCCGGTGCTTTGTGATATTGGGATATTACGACGGCGATTATCCCAGAAATAAACCGCGAAAAGAAAACCGGTATTTGATAATAGAATAAATACGGAGGTATAAGCTATGGATGCGCAAACATGTTTAAAGAAGCTGCAATATGTTGGAGTGCTCAATTTTGCTACAGTGGATAAATGGGGAAAACCGCAGATAAGGAATATCAGCGCAATACATTATGAAAAAGAAGCCATGTATTTTTTCACTGCGCGGGGCAAGAATTTTTGTGAAGAACTGTTGGCGGACGGTAATGTCCAGATATTGGGGTATACAAAATATAAGGAAATGATAAGGCTTTCGGCAAAAGCCGAGAAGGTGAGCGATGATGAACAAAGGAAATGGATTGACACAATCTTTGAAGAACAGCCCTACCTGTCGAATGTTTATCCGGATAACACAAGGGAAATCGGCATTGTGTTCTGTATAAAAAATGGGGAAATTGAATATTTCAATCTTGGGGTAAATCCTATTTTCCGCGAAAGCTATACCATAGGAAATGCCGATATAAGCGAAAAGGGATATTATATATCACAGGATTGTATAAGCTGCGGCAAATGTATGAGGAACTGCCCGCAAAGATGTATCACAGCCGGCAAGCCGTATCAAATTACGCAGGAACATTGCCTCCATTGCGGAAATTGTTTTGAAAAATGTCCTGTGGGTGCAGTGAAAAGGCGGGGAATATCAAATGGAACAGAATGAAAGAAGATAAAATGGAGGTGGCATGGAATGTTTTCAAAGAGGAGGGCTATGAAATCTACAGAAAGCGGCTTGGGGAAGATTGAGCAATTAAGGGAAAAAATAGAAAATGCGGATGCGATTGTGATAGGTGCGGGCGCAGGGCTTTCCGTTTCGGCAGGCTTTACTTATACAGGGGAGCGCTTTCGCACGTATTTCCAGGATTTTATAGATAAATATGGATTTCAGGATATGTATTCCGGCGGCTTTTATCCGTTTGAAACTTTACAGGAGCAATGGGCCTACTGGAGCCGGTACATTTACATCAACCGATATATGGATGCGCCAAAACCGGTCTATGACAGGTTATTTGAGCTGGTTCGGGATAAGGATTACTTTGTGCTGACTACCAATGTGGGGTGTATATAAAGGAAACAAGCGCTCAGTACATCGAAGTGCTTGAATTTAAGCAAAAAGTCCTCATTTTTGATATGGGCAGTAGCTATGATTTAGTGAGGAAAAAGAAGATAATTTATAACTTGAATTGCTCAGTGGTTCTTGACCTCGGTTGTAAGGAAACAAAAGAGGGATATTATACAATTGAAGATTTGCTGAAAGGTAAAACAAAGTAGGCTTATGTGGACATTTCCAAAGAAAAGGAAGTGTCTTTTTCTTTGCAACAAAATATAAAGGAGGTTCAAGTATGAACAACACAGCGTTAAGAGCAGAGGCGCAGAGCGCCAACAACACACACATGGTTTTTGCAAACGAGGAACATGAGAAGTTTTATTATGAAAAATTGGAACAGGCGAGGTATCAGGACTGCTATCACAAGGCTTTGATTTACATTCTCGGTATTTCAGAGGATACAAGGTATCATTTCAGCCAGATCTACGATATGAAGTCCGGATTCATCAAGCCGGAGTGCCTGCATCAAGGCTGGCAGACAAGCGGCAGTGTCCGTGTGGTAAGGCTCGCCTTTAATCTTTACACAGACGGAACGCCGAGTGTTGACGATTATAAGCGCAAGGATGAGCAGATAAGAGAGTGCCGGGAGTATTCGGTGAGTGATATTTTCTGTTGTGGCTATGCGATGTACTTCTGGCAGGGCATTAAACTCCGTTATCCGGAATACTGCCAAAAGCAGAAGTCCATTGAAGAGATCCTTGCAGAAATGGAGAAGAAACGTGCTGAAAATTCGACTGATGGGAACGAAGAATGATATTAAGTGGTTTGAAAAGATTCTGAAAAGACAGCCCAAAGTGGCTGTGACGGAAGTTTCGGAGCTGTACCGGAATAAAGGTACAAACAGATATTACCGGGCTTATGTGGAAGTGCAGAAAGCCAACATCAAAGAAAAATCTAACTAATACGGAGGAATAAGACCATGTGTAAAATTATAGCAATCGCAAACCAGAAAGGCGGAGTAGGAAAGACCACCACAACAAGCAACTTAGGGATCGGGCTGGCAAAACAGGGAAAGAAAGTCTTGGTAATTGATGCGGACGCACAGGGGAGCCTGACCGCAAGCCTTGGCTTCACGGAGCCGGACAAGCTGGAGGTCACTTTGGCGAATGTGCTGGAAAAGGTTATCAACGATGAAGAAATAGAGCCGGATTACGGCATCTTAAAGCATGACGAGGGGATTGACCTGATGCCGGGGAACATTGAGCTGTCCGGCCTGGAGGTTTCCCTTGTGAACGTGATGAGCCGGGAGATCATGCTCCGTTCTTATGTGGACAGGGTAAAGGAGAGGTACGATTATATTTTGATTGACTGTATGCCATCGCTTGGCATGATCACCATAAATGCCTTTGCCTGTGCCGACAGCATACTTATTCCGGTGCAGGCGGCATATTTGCCCGTGAAAGGCTTGGAACAGCTTATTAAGACCGTGGGCAAGGTAAAGCGGCAGATCAATCCCAAACTGGAGATTGAGGGCATTCTGCTGACAATGGTGGACAACCGTACCAATTACGCAAGGGATATTACAGCATTGCTTATCGAAACTTACGGAAGCAGAGTACGGATATTTGAAAACAGCATACCGATGTCGGTACGGGCTGCAGAAACGTCCGCAGAGGGTGTCAGCATTTACGAGCATGACCCGAAAGGCCGGGTTGCGGGCGCATACCAGTCCTTGACAAAGGAGGTGCTTGGCAATGGGCAGTAAGGCAGGGAGTGCATCAAAAGTCAGATTGAACAGCTTTGATGATTTATTTGGCGGAGCAGAAAACACGTCAGGGGAACAAATTATCCATGCAAAGCTGACGGATTTACATACATTCAAAGGACACCCTTTCCGTGTCCTTGATGATGAAAAGATGGAGGAAACCACGGAGAGCATCGGGAAATACGGTGTGCTTGTACCCGGAATTGTAAGACCGAGGACAGGGGGCGGCTATGAAATCATAGCCGGACACCGGAGGAAACGGGGTTCTGAAAGGGCAGGGTTAGACACGATGCCCGTCATTGTCAGGAATTATACGGACGATGAAGCCACGATAATCATGGTGGATTCCAATATCCAGCGGGAGGACATCTTACCGAGCGAAAAAGCAAAGGCTTATGCCATGAAGTACGAAGCAATGAAACACCAGGGAAGCAAAGGCGGCAGCACCCTTGACGAAGTGGGGGAGGCTGCCGGGGAAAGCGGAAAGACGGTGCAGAGGTATGTGTGGCTTGCAAGGCTTTCTGATGAGCTGCTTGACATGGTGGATAAGAAAAAGATAGGGATAGCCCAGGGCGTGGATATTTCATTCCTGAGCGAAGAAGCCCAGCAATGGGTATCTGTTATCCTTGAGGAAACGGGGGCGGCAATGAACGCTTCCCAATCGTCAAAACTGAAGGAGTATGGGAAAAGCGGAGAGCTGACATTGCCAATGGTCAGGCTGATACTGGCAGAGGAAAAGCCAAAAGAGAGAAAAGTAACGATTAAGGGCGATAAGATCAGCAGGTATTTTTCGGAGGATTATTCCAATGACGATATAGAGGGCATCATTATCCAGCTTTTGGAGGAATGGCAGAGCAAGCAGTAAAGGAGGCGGTAAAAATGGGCGAGCCATTGAAATTTGATTATTACTATGGCATTGAAGCAGAGCAGTTTTCTTTTTACCGTGTTCCCCGCCTGCTGATTAAAGATGAGCGTTTTAAGGGGCTTAGCAGCGATGCTAAGCTCCTGTATGGGCTGATGCTTGACAGGATGTCGCTGTCCATGAAAAATGGATGGCTGGACGATGAAAACCGGGCATATATTATATACACAATAGACAATATCAGGGAAGATCTGGGATGCAGCAAAGAAAAGGCGGTAAAGGTTCTTGCAGAATTAGATGCAAATAAAGGGATAGGGCTTGTTGAGAAGATACGCAGGGGGCTTGGCAAGCCGGATATTATTTATGTGAAGAATTTTATCATACAAGATGAAGGCAGAAAAGAGCCTTTAAATGCTGATGTTTCCACAGAAGTCGGAAAAACCGACTTCAAGAGGTCGGAAAAGCCGACTTCAAGAAGTCAGGAAAACCGACTTCAAGAGGTCGGGAAAACCGATTTCAGCAGGTCGGAAAAACTGACTTCAAGAGGTCGGGAAAACCAACTTCAAGAAGTCGGAGAAACAGACCCTAATTATACTAACTATAATCAAACTGAAAATAACTATACTGATGTGAGTAATACCAATCCTATCAATCTATCTGTGGGAAGTGAAGGCGGCGGAAGAACACAGGGGAAGGGCGATATGATTGATGTGATAGATGAAACAAGCGCATATATGGCGTTAATCCGTGATAACCTGGAATATGAGTACCACATGGAATATGACCAGCATGGGGATAAGGAACTGTATGAGGAGATTTACGAAACCGTCTGTGATGTGGTCTGTGTGAAGCGCAGGACAATCCGCATCAATGGGGAAGAGTACCCTTATGAGCTTGTAAAATCCCGTTTTTTGAAACTGAACAGCGGCCATGTGGAGTATGTCATGAGCTGTATGAGGGAAACCGTTACAAAGATCACCAATATCAGGGCATACCTGATTACGGCGCTCTATAATGCCCCCTCAACTATGAGCCATTACTACCAGCAGGAGGTGCAGCATGATATGTATGGCGGAGGGTGAGCAGAAAAGGGCATTACCTAACAGACTTCTGGACACAATGTCCAGAAGTGGCAGAAAATACAGAGCAGCTTAATCTTTCGTCTGCTCTGTGTCCGGTGTAAATATAGTTACTAAAAATGGAGATAAAATAAAAAGGAGTACATGGAGATGGATAAAAAAGAATTGCAGAAAAGTTATGATAAACTGGACAGAGTAGTAAAAGCATTGCTATTGGAAAAGCTGGCTTTCTGTAAATTTGCAGACCAAAATGATTTTGAAAATTATTTCAGGATAAAGGAATTAAAGGACAGTGAGCTTCTCTGTCTTACCAGTTGCCTCTATCATCATGGATGCTTTCTGTTACTGTTAAGTATTATGAGCCGTTATGAGGAGAGGTTTATTTTTACCGATTCTTCTCCTTTACAGGAGTTTGAGCCGGATGATGCCCTTATGGAAAGACTTTCCAGAGTGGGATTCCCGATGTGATGGATTCGTAAAGAGCAGGATGGACTTGTAGGCAGAAAAAGGATTCTGCAAAATAGAGGAGATAGAAACAATATGAACCTGCCAAAGAGCGGCGGGCGGCACTTTCGAGCCTTGCCTAAAGTGTGATTATCTTTTCAATCACACTTTGGGCAAGGTTTCCAGGGGTACGGGGGTGGAAGACCCCTGTGTTAAAAAAATTAAATACGGAAACAGCGTAAGGGCGGTTATGGATCAACAGATTTGTAGCCGCCCTTTTTTATTGCTTCCGGTCAATGTATCCGGGAGCGGAAAGGAGATAAACATGGAATCGTTACGGGATGTAAAGAGGGCGATGGAGCGTGAGGTGAAAAAGGGGAGCTGCCCGCTCATGTTTGACAGGCTGGAGTTTGGTGCCAAGCCTTTCCAGGCAATCACATCAGAGGAAAAGCTGGATGAAGTGCTTGCATGGCTGTTAAGGATAAAGTCTTTCCGGCAGTATGCGGAAAAGACCATAATCAACAACGTGTATATGGATTTGGATATGCTCTGCAAAAAGCCGCAGTTTAAGCGCACCCATTCCGTCATAGACCGGGAGGGGATTTATGCAAGGGTGCAGAGGTACAAGAAGCGGTTACAGCCGGATTATGACAGCGGACTTTGTCTGGAAACGGTGCGGTGCATCTTCACGCTTCCGGAGGGGGAAGCGGGAAAATACCGTATGACCCATGACGGGCAGGAAACTTATGCCTTTATCATGTCAAATAAATATATCCTGGGCCTGTTTACCCACTGTGAGGCGGCAAGGAAATCTGTTGTCATGGACAGGGTGGAGTTTGGACACCTTGCGGAGCAGGAGCAGAAGATCGTGCTACTTGATGGTGTAGGGGATGTGCTTTTTCAGGCGTTATTGCTTGATGATGTGGAATATGGCAATGATGAGCTGTCTGCCAATCTTTACACAATCTATTGCTTTAATGAAAAAGGATAGCTTCTGGACATGATGTCCAGAAGTGGAAAGGGGAAATTCGATGTATTTTAAAGTGAAGATTGTCTATGACATTATCTGCCGGGGGATTCCGCCTTAGTGTATGGCTTTTCCCGGAATGTAACAAGGAGGTGTTTCATGCAGGAGGAAGTAACACAGAAAACAATCGCCCTTGTGATCAAGACCGCAAAATTAGATGCCAACGTGCTGAAAGCTGCAATGAAGATGTACCTGAACCACCATAAGCAGAAAGCACAGAAAACGCATGGAAAGACTTCTGTGAAAAAGCTCGTTGGCGAGGGCGTGGGGGCATCGTCTATCGAAATCACGGACG
>JAETTM010000029.1 GCA_021769135.1 Lachnospiraceae bacterium
GGACTTCATGAGTGCACTGATCCATAGTCTTTAGTTCCTCCTTGAAAAAATCTATTGTTTTTCTCAAGTATGGACTAAAAATGACTTTAATGAAAGGCGGGCGTTTTGACGCTTACCTATCTCCTGTAATGTATAATGTTTTCTTTCTCGGAAGAAACCTTTCGCCATTGTATCTCACCCCGTTTACTCTATGTGTTGCATCTCCGAAAATCCAAAAATTTTTTCTCCATCCTTTTCAAATGCTTCACAAATTTTTGAGAAAATCATTTTTCCTTTATTTTTTTCATGACCAATAAATATATTTTGAGGGCGCATTCTCATCACATCTTCAAATAGATACATAATAACTTTGCTCTCAAAAGCCTTTATAAATCCTTTTTCCTTCTCATGAACATCTTCCAATATCACTTCTGAAATATCTCCAGACTTAAATTTGTCTTTGACTACCTTGTTATTTTTTATTTCTTCCAGCATATCTCTTGAAATGAAAAAAGGTCCTAACAGTTTATCTTCATTTACTTTACAATTCTCTGCCAAAATTGTATTAATTTCTTTCCTTAGCTCTTGCCAACTTACATAATATGTATTTTCCGTGCACATAGGAATTATATAGTTCTCTATTTCCTTTACTTGTTCTTCATCATCAACCCCTATATATTCAAATTCCCATCTTCTCTTAAATGCAGTATCCATCGGAAACACTCCCTGATCTGCACTGTTCATTGTAGCCCATATGTATACATTGGATGGAATTCTCATTTCAAAATACTTTTCTTTTTCTTCATCTGAAAATTCCTCAACATTTTTACCTTTTAAGCAGTCTAGATTATCCAATAAGTATCCCTTTATATCTTCACTTGTTGCTATCGGATATTCACTTACACCATGTTTTCTGTCAAGTAATTGAAATATATCTCCAAATACTGCTGCCACATTTGCCCTGTTAATCTCCTCAATTAACAGTAGAAATTTTTCTTCCGGATGATTTAACGCCTGTGTGTATATTCTCATAAAAGGTCCTGGAACATACTCATAGGATATTTCTTTATTACTATTTTGAAACTTCAAATTCAAATACGGTCTAATAGCTTTTCCATGGTTTCTTTCAACGCTATTATCACCCTCAGCATCCGTTCCATCCAATTTTCTTGTCTTAAAGTCTTCATCGGTATATATTCCTAGCAATAATGAAAGTCTTGTCAACAATCCTTCATCTTTGAATTTATCATAAAGCAAATCATATTTTTCTTGTGCAGTCATAGACTTATCTTGTAGAACTGCTATAATTTTCTTTTTTTCATTGTCAACTAACCAATCCGACGTTTCCATCATCGTAGGCTTATATGTGCCAACAAAACTTGCATAAGAATAGTTTGGATGAAAAGTTACTCGCTCCATATTATCACCAAAATATTCACTGTCATTTTCAAGAAGATGACTTTTTCCCGTTCCAGGTGCCCCAAAAATAATTCTATTATACTTATCTATTTCTTTACTATGAACAAATCTGTATTCCGTTCCATCAACAACCTCTTCAAAAGGATTTGATTTATCACTTTTAAACCGAACTCTTTCCAAAGGAAATTTTATTATTCCCCTTCTATCACCACGAAACATATTCTCTAATCCAATGTTCTTCGGCCATTCAGTCGGAATTGTATTCATATTGATAAATGATGCATAGTATTTTTTATAACTTGTCCTTATAATAAAAATGCATAAATCATCAATTATTCCTTCAAATGTATTTTTATATTCTCCATCTTCTCCTCTTTTCGGTTCGGGAAAGCCATTCTCCACTTTCCATGCTGGATGCTTCAGTGAAGCTGTCTGTCTACTGATTCTGTAATTATTTCTTCCACCTCTTGGAGCAAATTCTAACTGTGCAAATTCCAAATTCTTTCCAACTTTTCCTAAAACATATGCATTTATAGTATATATTTTTCTTTCTTCTTTAGGTAGCGGACTATCACTAATTTCTCCATATGACAAAAATTCTACCAAATCTTTAGTATCCACTCCCGTTGCTTCTAAATATGTTTGCCCACCACCGCTTTCTGGCTTATCAATATCATATAATTTTTTAAAATCAGAAGGATTGACTTTTCTGAAAAAAATTTCTTCTATGAATTCCATTTTAATACCTCCTTAAATAAATTATATATTCTTTAAGTTTTTTAGATAATTTGCTATTATTACTTCTAAATCGACTATAATCTATATATTGTACATTTACTGTTCCATAATTATTAAATAACTCGCTTAACTGTTCCAATGAAAACAAACCATCTTCGCTATAACTAATAACAAAGTTATCGCATTGCATATTTTCTATTATTCTTTTCAAAGAATCTAATCCTTTGGTCTTTGTACACAATTTCGAATGCTGATCCCACCAATCTCTAAGTCCGCTTTTGCCAATTGCTTCTGGAAAATCACCTCGTGCTATTGTCTCTAAAATATGATAATTAGCCGCATATTGTCTTTTCATATATGGAGGATCGATATAGCATAAATCCGCCTTAATATCAGCTGCAATTTCCTCTGCAAACCCTTGGATAACTCTATTATTTTGGGGTTGCACCTGATTAAATGTAATTGGTTCTAGCATTATTGGTTCTCTAGCATTGTTCTTCAATTCAGCCAAAAAATATCCGTATGTGCCCGAAATATTAGCAACATCATTTACCGCCATTATAAGAGTATGCTTTAATAACATCTCTTCTTTTTCATCTATTTGATTATTAAAAATCCAATTATTAATTTGATTTCTAATAGCATCTATTTTTTTTGCATTTTCAGAGCTGAAGTATTTTCTTGGTTCACATCCATTCTCTGGTTTCCCATCTGGCGAAAACTCCTTATAAAAATAACCCTCAAAAGGTTCTAAATTATTCAAATAATTAATAATGCTCTCATATCCTTCGAATCCAGCGTTGGAAAATCGTGGAGGCTCATCTATTAATAAATTAGATACCAAATGACATTTTGTATATGTCATTATATCTGAAGAAATCATTTTGTATCCTTTTTCACTTAAAGCATATGATACAACTCCTGTTCCCGCCATTAAATCACATATCGTTGCGCCTCTAGGAACAATCCCTTCAACTTTTTCTATAATATATGGCAATAACTTAGTCTTATTTCCTATGTATCTATACATTTAATTTTCCACCTTCATCACATTAATTGCTCCTAAATCAGGAAGATTGTTCATCGTTTTGTATATTATTTCTTTTTCATTTTCGGTTATTCCGTAAAGTTGACATATCAATTGCTCAACAGCAATGTCTTTAACATAATCATATTGATCCATCAATTCTTTCGAAAGATTTGCTATTTCATTACATAATTCATTGTCTTCATATTTCTTTAATGGAAATGAATACACAATTTTCTTTGTCAAATACGGATGTGATTTCCACTCATTTTCACCATATCTTTTCAGATAAAAATAATATATAACCCTTGAATTTATTAGTGCTAAATAATACTCTAACGGTTCTGCTTTGTATTTCTCTAGAAGTTTCAAAATATAAACTGTCTGACTTGTGTAAATTTCATTATAGTCAATGCATGCCTTTATCCCTAATCCTGTTTTCCTAAGCAAAATTTTTCTACCAGAATATATATCATCATCTTTATAATTAATACCCGTTATATTTTTTAAAATATATTTACAACTCTCCGTATAATACCTTTGAATATTTTCTCCTACATAAATCATGGCACCACTCGAATCATTTGTGTCTGAAATTATTTTCTTTATCTTCTCTTTTGTCACCAAAATTTCTTTACCACAAAATGCACAATTCTTCTTTCCATATGTCACATGCTTCTTGTTAATTCCTTGAAATTTATTACAGTGATCACACTGAATGCCAGTACCTTTTTTTGAAATTTCAACACCTCTACCGAATAGAAAAATTTCATTCATATCTATACCAGAAGACATAATTTTCTTTACTAGTTCTTCCTCATTTTCTTTCGTATCTATATCAAAAATATACTCATTATTTTCAGAAAATCTTCTTTGACCTATATAATAAGACTTGCTCTCAAACAGTTTGTATAAATCATTTTGACCATTTAAATATTGCTTTCTATCTTCGGTATTCAATCTAAAACATCTGGTTTTTTTATTATTCTGTTCATCTTTTGTACATACTATTATAGTTGTTGCTCTATTAATTCCCGGAAATAATTTTTCTCCTAATCTAGCAATTACTTCTATATGCATACAATCGCATAGCATTTTTCTTATCTTTGTATTCTGTGTAGAAAACAATGAATCAGGAATAATAAAAGCCATTATTCCTTTTTTGTCTAAAAGTTTAATTGCTAACTCCAAAAAAAGGACATAACTGTCATACTGTCCCTCTGCTAATATAAATCCCCGTTTCTGCAACTCATTATTATCATATACTTTTTCACCACTCCATGGTGGATTTGCCAGTACTACCGAGATTTTCCCCAATTTTTCTTTCCAGTAATTCGCTGTATTACGTCTAACCCTAAGAGGGCTTATTGCATCGTTATTTATATATACAAAATTAGCATCCGCCTCTAACGTATTTCTTTCTATTACATTTTTATCTACATCAATGCCAATGTAATTTGCGTGTTTATTGATTTTATTATATTCTAAAAGCAATCGACCTTCTCCACATGCTGGGTCTAATACAGTACTAACTTCTATTCCATCCCTGTCACAAATTCCATGAACTAATTTAGCCATAAACTCTGCTAAGTCCTTGGGTGTATATACCACACCATAATCAATCAACTTATTCCTAATCATAATTTATAATGCACTCTTTCCGCTTTTTATCCACTCATCTACTTCTGAAAACTTGAATTTCCAAAGTCTACCAATCTTATGAGCAGGAATATCTGTTTTCTTAATCCAATTCCTTATTGTATCTTTGGTCACTCCAAGATACTCTGCTGTTTCCTCTAAATTTGACCATTTTTCGGTAGTCTCAGACATACTCTTCCTCCAATTCAAAATTACACAAAATATCAATTTGAGTATAGCATAAACTGCTGTTTCCCTCAACTGATATTTTACCTATTAAATATGATTTAATAGTATTTATTATACATTTAAGGCAATAAAGAATTCAGGTGCTATAATGAGCAGCGGCTTTATGTTCAGCACTGTTCCCATGGCTGCGCCCGCCGGAGTCACCCTTCCATTCTTTTTCAGGTATTCAAGGGTTTCTACCCCACATAAATAATGGACTCATATGCCGTACGTTCCAGTGCCTCTTTCATCTCCTTTACCGAAAACCCCTTATCCGCCAGCACCATCGCATCCTGTACGGAATTCCGTTGTGTCACGGATATCCTATGATTATCCACCACATGTACCTTTCCTCCATAGTCTTGCGCCAGAGCGGCTGCCGTCTGGCAGGAGCCGCTAAGGCCGCTTGACATGGGAATATACAGAATCTCTTCATATCCGTCGGCCAGCATCCTGTTCCATGCTCCCATCACATCGCCCGGCGAAGGCTGCGAGCTGGAAACATCCTTATGCTCCAGAAGGCACTGATAGAATTCCTCATGGGTCAGGTCAATCCCTTCATAATAAGTCTTTCCCTCTATAATAACCGGCATCGGCACAACATAAACCCCCAGTTCCTTTCCCTCTTTCTCAAAGATGCCGCTGTTGCTGTCCGTTGCAATAGCTGTCCGCATATAATCACCCTTTCTTCTTTCCCGTACTCCAAAGTTCTTCCGCAACAGGCTTCCAATTCTGTGCATACCTGTCGCATTTTGCACAAAGATGCTCCACCGTTTCCGGAGACTGCAAATCTGTGGAATGGGCATCCGTTCCCGCAACCATTTTCCGCAGCTTTTCCGGATTTTCCAACATTGGGCACGGACGCAGCATGTTCTCGTTAAAGGGCTGTCCGTCATGGTACGCCATCATCATAGGCGACTGCAAGGCCTCAAGTATGGTCTTTTCCCGAACGTTGGAGTCCGAATAATGGATAAATACGCAAGGGTCAATATCCCCGTTCGCATTGATGTGGAAATATCTCCTCCCTCCCGCAATGCACCCGCCCACATATTCTGCATCGTTCTGGAAATCCATGGCAAAGAGGGGCTTTTCCATCCTGTATTTACGGATACGGCGGTAAGTTTCCCGTCTCTGCGCAGGATTTGGCATCAGTTCAGGAGAGGCGTCATTCCCCACGGGCATATAGTGGAAATACCAAATGAAATAGGCCCCCATGTCAATCACGCTGTCAAAAAACTCTTCTGACGTAATGGATTCAAAGTTCGCGCTGGTATAGCAGGCGGAAATGCCATAGAATAATTTCTTACGGCGGAGCAGCTCCATCGCCTTTGTCACCTTCTGATATACGCCATTCCCGCGGCGTCCGTCCGTGGCCTCTTCAAAGCCTTCCAAAGAGATTGACGGAACAAAATTCCCCACGCGCAGCATCTCATCCGCAAACGCCTCATCAATCAGCGTGGCATTGGTAAAGCACAGGAATACACAGTCGGAATGCTTTTCGCACAGGCGTATCAGGTCGGCCTTACGCACCAGAGGCTCCCCGCCGGTATAAATATACATATAGATGCCCAGTTCCTTCCCCTGCCGTATGATGTCGTCAATCTCGTCATAGGTCAGGTTCAGCTTGTTGCCGTATTCCGCCGCCCAGCATCCGGTGCAGTGCAGGTTACAGGCGCTCGTAGGGTCTAAAAGGATTGTCCACGGAATATTGCAGCCGTATTTTTTACGGCATTCCTCCTGCTTGGGCCATCCGACCAGCGCTGCATTAATGAAAAAATTTACCGCTGTTGTCTTCATCACGTTGGAGTCGATATCGTTCAGTATATGACGTATGTACGTATAATATGGATGCTCCGGGTTCGTCATCGCCTCCCGTACAATCCTTCGCTGGGATACGAATTCATCCCCGGCAAATTTATCCGCCCAGTCCATCAGTTTAAGCAAGTTTTTCTCCGGGTCCTTATACAGATACTTAAACGCCTGCTCCAGGCCAAATTTTTTGATTGTCATTGATACATTCATGTTTTACCTCATTTCTGCGCGGCTTTTTGCGCATGTCAAGTTTGTGGATGCCGCGCAGACACAAACTTGCAGAGGAAAGATTTGAAAAATCTTTCACTCTTATCCTCCTTACTCTTCTGTTTCTTCCCCTTTTTTATCCAATGGGTCATGTCTTTTTGCTACATATACCGCATCTCTCGCCACTAAATGGTTCAAAGCCCCTTCCATCAACAGCCCGCAGCCAATAATTATGTGCAGCATATTTTCGCTTTGGAAGGGCCTTACTATAATTAAAACGCTAAAGATGCCTACGATAATCGAAAAAATCAAAATCATATTCCACGATTTCAATCCGAACTCCTTGGCATCCCTGGACATCTGAATCTTCATCAGGCTGTCCAGCAGAAGCAAAAACCCCAGTCCTCTGGAAAGATACTGCTGGATGCGCATGTTGCACATCAGGACAAGGATTCCCGCCACAATCAGGAACAGTCCGCATCCTAAATCGTATTGAAATGCCAGGCAATACAAATCATCCGATAAATATCCAGTAATTTTAATTATGCCGTAGACAATCAGGATAATCCCGCCGGCAATGCAGCACATGAGGGGCGATGCCCCATGCCATATCATGTGGAGCAATCCTGCAATATAAAACACCACCGATATCAAAATATACCCATTCCGTGCTATATTCACTTTTTTCAATCCGGTTCCCCTTTTCCCGATGGCAGATTCCATATTCATTCCTCACCCCATTTCTGCGCGTTTCAGTCTTCTTCCTTCTTTTCTTCCAGTCTCTTAAGAAGCCTTCCCGCACTCTCCCTTCCTCCGAATCCAAAAGCAATCGCAAAAGCAAGGGCTAATGCCGCAATCACAATGATAAATGCCGTATTTACAATTTCCGCCGCAATTCCCAGCTCATTTAAAATCATAAACCCGCCTGTTACATAAATCCCGCATCTGGCAAGCAGGGCATAGGTCTGGCGGCCATTTTTCTGCAAAGCCTTCTGCGCCATCGTATTGCAGACAAAGCACCCCATTAAAATAAGGACTGCGGCAAGAACCTGCGGCAGATATCCAATCACTGCCCCGCCGATATTTGTGAGCACTTGCAAGTGAAGCACCCCGAAGCTTTCTACCACAAAGAAGATTACCATCACCGTATGTACAATCCTGCCTGCAATCTTCGACAGGATAAAGCTGCTGTTTTCAGTTCCCAGAAGCTTTACCAGCTTCGCATCCAGCCCCGCAGAGGCAATCAGGCTCTCCACAATATTCCCCGACAGCTTCGCCACCATGCATCCCACAACGATGATGACTAATGCGACCAAGATATTCGGTATAAACCCGAACATGGTATCCAACATCCGGATGGCCGGCTCGGAAACCGCCTGGATATCCAGCACCTGGAGCGTTGTGATAATGACCGGAATCAAAATCAGCACATACACGATATATGCCAGCGTATTCGACAGTTTTGCCGAACCCTCCGCCTCAATTCCTGCCATCTCCTGCAGGCGGTTTACCTTGATACCCGCAAATATCGGAGTCAGAATCTCCCGCACCAGCTTTGCAATGAAAAGGCCCACCCACAAAACAATCACCGCTGCCAGAATGTTGGGCAGATAGCCCCACATGGAGTTCAGCAAGTTCAGAATCGGCATGGATATATCATGAATCCCCAGGCTTTCAAAAATACCCGGTACAAAAAGCAGAAATACCAAAAGATGTACCAGCTTGCCGATGTGCTCCAGCATATGTTTTCCGCCATCAGGAGACGCATCTGCCTTTTCGAGCAGAGAACTGAGCCTCGTCTTTGTAAGCAGCTTTACCACCATCGACTTCACGATTGCCGCAACAATAAATGCAAGTGCCAATACCAGGGCAGCTTTGATTACCGCCCATATGCCAGCGCCAAAAAAAGAAACAAACATATCACCCATCATCATATCCTCCTTAAATATATTTTATGATTTTACTTTAGTTCCTTTTCTCCCTGTCCTCAATGGGCAGTTCAACCCCTATTGTCTGATTTTCAGACAACCTTTCCCTGTTTGCCTAAATTTATTTTTTTTAAACGCCTTCTTTCGCTCCGCCTAATCAAGGCTGCCCCCAGCCATTCCACCACCTTCGTGCCATAACGCAGAACCGGCTCTGTCACAATGGCAAAGACCACAAACAGCATGATGCACTTCGGCGACATCCCTCCGATACCAAACAAGTTCCCCAGCCAGACGCTGCAGGAAAGAAGCCCTGCCGCACATCCGCCCCAGATACACCATCTCCGTACATTCATGGGCCTGCTGATGTTATAAAGAATCATAAATCCGACAATGGCCAAAAGCATGGTACATGCCGTGGAAACGTCCTCCGCATCCACCCCAAATACCTGTCCAAACACCACAAGGGCACCCACTACAAGAAAGTCGGTCAGCCCCGCCGGCAATGCCCTAATCAGCACATTGGCAAGGAAATGTCCCCTGATTCTGTTTTTATCAGGCTGCATCGCAAGGAAAAAAGCCGGAATGCCAATGGTAAACATGCTAATCAACGATACCTGCGCAGGCTCCAGCGGATAGCTGACCCGAAAGCAAAGGGAAAACAGCGCCAGAAGGAAAGAGAAAAGGTTCTTTACAAGGAAAAGGCTCGCCGAGCGTTCGATATTGTTCACCACCCGCCTTCCTTCCATGACCACTGACGGCATACAGGCAAAATCCGATTCCAGAAGAACAAGCTGGGATACCTGGGCCGCTGCGTCGCTGCCTGCCGCCATGGCAACAGAGCAGTCCGCATCCTTCAAGGCCAGAATATCATTGACCCCATCGCCGGTCATGGCCACCGTATGGCCACGGCTTTTCAATGCGCACACCAATTCCCTTTTCTGTTCTGGCGTTACGCGCCCGAATACCGTATATTCTTCCGCAGCTTCCCACAAATCCTTTGATGCGGAAAAGGTGGAAGCATCCACATAATTTTTCGCCCCGGCAATCCCGGCCTGCTGCGCAGCCTGTGAAACTGTCACAGGGTTATCCCCGGATATGACTTTGATTTCCACTCCCTCTTCCGAAAAATACTGAAACGTCTCATATGCCTGTTTCCGTATAGGATTCAAAAGAAGTATCATACAAAGCGGCTCCACTTTCCCCGTCAGCTGTTTTTCTTCAGCCTCCCCCTCATATCTGCCAAACAGCAATACACGATAGCCATCGCTTCCATATCCCTCCATCTGCTCCCGGAAGGCTCCATAGTCCTCCCGGAGTATGAACTCCGGCGCTCCCAGCACATAAAGCTCGCCGTCAAAAACGGCCCCTGAATATTTATATAAAGATGAAAACGGAACCACGGATTCTGCCATTCTCCCAGAGGACATATTGAAATACCCTTTCAATGCCTTCATGGTTGCATTTTCATCCGGCATCGCTGCCGCAAAATCACTCAGCAGCCTTTTTATTTCCGGCATTGGAGGCCCGCCGGAATTTCCCATATCGGCAGCCATGGGAACCACTCCGCCAACCTCCATGGCATTCTCCGTTATGGTTCCTGTCTTATCCACGCACAGCACATCCACGCGGGCCAGCGTCTCAATACACTTCATGTCATGCACAAGAACATTCTTTGATGCCAGCCTCATGACGCTGACTGCCAGTGCCACACTGGTCAACAGATACAGCCCCTCCGGAATCATGCCCACCACAGCGGCCACCATGGAAACAATGCTCTCGCCAAAAGGCATCTCCAAAAAAAAGAAATGCTGCGCAAAAAGGGCGACGCCAATCGGAATGATGAGGATTCCCATGACCCCCACCAGTCGGTCGAGAATACGGAGCATTTCCGACTGTTCCCCCGCTTTCATCGCCTTCGCCTCCAAGGTAAGCTTTGATATATAGGAATCTTCCCCTACTTTTTCCAGCCTGGCATAGCAGCTGCCCGATGCCACGAAACTCCCTGACATCAAAAGGTCACCGGGCCCTTTGGGCACTTCGTCCGCCTCCCCGGTCAGTAATGACTCATTGGCAGAAACCTCCCCTTCCAGCACTACCGCATCGGCGCAGATTTGGTTCCCTGCCTGGAACAGTACAATATCGTCCAGCACCAGTTCCTCCGCAGGAACCTCCTGCCTTATCCCATCCCTGATTACAACCGCCTTCGGGGCATTCAGCATGGACAGCTTATCCAGAACCCTCTTCGCCCGTATCTCCTGCACAATCCCAATCACCAGATTCGCCAATACCACCGGGAGGAAGGTAAGGCTCCGAAAGGAACCGGCCAGGATAACCAGCACCGCCAGCACGGCAAACACCAGATTGAAATAAGTAAATAAATTGCCCTTTATAATCTCAGAAACGGTCTTTGAGGGAGAATCTACCGCTGCATTTGTCCACCCCGCTTCCGCATATTCCTGTACCTGTTCCTTCGCAAGGCCCATTTCCACATCTGCCTGACAGCGTCTGACCGGCCTGCGCTCCATATTTTTATCCGTTCCGCCATTATCTTTTTTCTTCATAACTTTCGACCTCGTTTACCCGCATTTGCATAATATTTATGCCTCTACTTTAAGCCCTTTTTCCCCGGCCCTCAATGGACACTCCAAACTCCATTGCCCAATTTTCAGACAATTTGGCCCTATTTGCCTAAATATGAGCCTTTTCGCCAACAATGGATGCCAGGCTTCGCCATCTATTCTTATGTTAAAAAGTGTCTTCGACACTTCAACCCCCTAGCCCCCATTCATGGGGGAACTAGAGGTTTCTTTTTGTGTCGTTTTCCTGCATAATAATCTTATGAGCATACTTCAAGACCAATGTAGCCACATACATTTCCGGCCGCCTTTTCCGTGAACAGCTTCGGACCCCTGTCTGTAAAATCCCCAATCATCGTCACATTCCGCTTCCTTACCTCAGCAGGCACTCCATACAGGAAGATGACCTTTTGCTTCTCCATGTCTGCATGATATAATGCCGACAGGAGGGATTGACAGAAAAATTGCCTTGATTTAATAATTTCAATTATGTATAATTGAAATTATATATAATGCAGATTATAAATGGAGGTGCAAATATGCCAGCAATCGCGAAAGTCACAAAAGAAATGATTATAGACGCAGCTTTTGAAATTGCAAAAGAAATAGGAGCAGAAAACATAAACGCCCGGACAGTTTCACAAAAACTCGGCTGTTCCACGCAGCCCGTTTTATATCATTTTAAAACGATTGAAGATGTCCGAATTGCAACATATAAAAAAGCAAGTGAATTTCATATTAACTATGTAACAAATTTAAGCGGCAAATACGAACGCCCTATGTTGGAAGTGGGTATGAGATATATTCAATTTGCCGTAGAAGAAAAAAATCTTTTTCGCTTTTTGTATCATTCAAACTATTGTACAGGCGTTTCCCTTTCTGATTGGCTTACCGGGAAAAATTTTGATTCTTTATTCCCTATCCTAAGGAAACAAGCAAAGGTAGACGAGCGACAGGCATATAGCATATTTTCTCAAATTGTTTTAGTAACACATGGAATAGCCAGTCTGCTTGCCAACAATGCAATGGTTTATGATGAAGCATATTGTATAAACACATTGTCAAATGCCTATTTTGGAATAATGTATCTGATAAAAGAAAAAGGCTTATTATGAAAAAACAACACAAATATTTTTTCAGTAAGGAAGCGAGAAATGAAAATGTGTAAAAATGAAAATTGGATATTGTGTCCTGTATATGGCAATAAAACAAGATTACAGATACGGACAAATACAGAACTGAAAAACTTTCCACTTTACTGCCCGAAGTGCAGACAGGAAAGTCTGATTGACGCAAAGGAATTACAGGTAACAGTGATTAAAAGGCTTGAAGCAAAAATGCAAAGCTAATTAACAAAGCGACAAACCAGAACTTGAACGGGAGATGAGATTATGAATTTAATTATTTCAACACTTCAGAAAGAAGATTTATATAATAAAAAAATAATTGAAAATACACAAAAAAACATAAGCAATTTTGAAATTATTTATGCGGAAGATATGAATATAAAAGGCTGCATAGGTTGTAATCGCTGTTGGCTTATAACACCGGGAGTATGCACTATAAAAGATGATTATGAAAAATTGCTTATAAAATTTTTACAATCAGAACAAGTTATTTTTATAACAGATTTAAAATTAGGCTTTGTATCTTATAAGTTAAAAAATATTTTTGATAGATTATTACCTCTTTTGACAATGGATTTACGATTTAAAAATGGACAAATGAGGCATTACCTTAGATATAAAAAACATTATAAAATGGGGTTAATATATAAAGGAAATGGGAATCAGGAATTTTTAGAAAAATGGCTTGAAAGAGTAATGATAAATTTGGACGGAACATCGATTGGCACATATAATATTGAGAATGAGGAGGAAATTTTAAATGCACTTATTAATTGTTAGTTGTACTCCGAGGGCGAAAGAAAAAAGTAATACAGATAAAATATTAGATGAATTTAAAAAAGGATATGAGTACAATGGAAATACAACGGAAACATTATATTTATATAAAAGAAATGAATGGGAAAGTATTAGAGAAAATTTCTATGAAAATGATAATATTTTATTTGCTTTACCATTATATGTAGAGTGTATTCCCGGAATTATGGCAGAATTTTTAGAAACATTAAAACCAAAGCAGAAATGTAATACCAAAGTAGGATTTTTATTACAAAGTGGGTTTGCAGAGGCATCCCAATTAAGGTGTTGTGAATCATATTTAGAAACATTACCATCTTTATTAGGATGTGAGTACAACGGAACTCTATTAAAAGGTGGTATGTTTGCAGTAAGTTTTATAGGTGGTAAAATGAGAAAACAAATGATAGAACCTTTTTATAACATGGGGAAATATTATGCTCAAAACAATTATTTTAATAAAGAAGTGGTAAATGACTTTGCTAAACCAGAATATTTCTCTAAAAAAGAAATCTTTCTCAACAATGTAGTAAGTCCATTAAATAAATTGTTTATGAAAGTATTTGCTAAAAAATTAGGCTGTAAAGTATCACTTAATGATAAGCCATATCAAAATTGTGTTAAAAGATAATTCAAATTCCCATTTGTAGGGAAGAGCAAATACATCATCAAAGAGCCAGACGCAGAGCCGACAGACTTGTGAGGAATCACAGCTTGTAACTGTAAACCATGCACCGCCCCATGTGGGAGAAAGGGGGAAATTTCTATGGATTGCACAGAAGCGAGAGCATACAGGGAACACATCATGTCTCCTTATATTCTTCTAGCGTCCTATTTCTATCATACAGGTTTGCTCTTGTTTTGTATAGGTACTCATTATCTACCGTTTACAAAATAAATACAGATATCATTTCGCGACTATTGTAATACCCTAATTTTTCACAGGCAAGTAATTCATCATACTGCTGCAACATATATTGTGTACAAAATCGTTCCCTGTTCCCTCTTTTCATTTGTACGAACCTCACAAATTCTTTGTACATCTTAACGAACGCCGCCACGCTCCGCGAGTCGGCTTATCGTAATATAAAAAGCTGCTTAGCACAGCTTTAACACTGTACCAAACAGCTCCATTCTACCTTACATACAATAATTTTCTACCAATTCTATAATTTCCTGATTTGTCGGTATCCTGTTATCGTCCTTTTTATAATAAATCGTAAGCAGATACACTTCTGCATCATCCCGGAATTTCCGTTCCTATCAGGTTTCCTTTTTCCAATTCATCAGTTATTACTTTAATATCTGCGCCTGTCACAAACTTTTTTCACTTTTCCCACGTGAAAATCGCTGAAACCCGCATAACTTCGTGGGGCGTATGGTAAATTATTGCTAAGTCGAGGCAAAATTGGTGGTAAATTAGTGTCAAGTTGTTTTAGTTATAAAGTGGTCGAATTCGACTACTTTATAATCAAGCCTTTATTTGAATAATAATTTTTATAAAAAATAACACCATCTACCTACAAAATTTTCTACCATTATGCAATACCATATTTTCTAAAAATACTGTTAAAATCCTCTCAATTGATAATTCACCATCCTGCAACATTCTGAGTGCTGTCTCTTTTTTAGCCTCGTCTTTTCCTCTATTTAAAATTGTCCTTGCTTCTGTCTCAAGTAACGCTCCGCTCATCATTCCACCTATTCCTTTCTGCACATTCTCATACTTCTGCGCAATTTCTCTGATCACATCACCAGAAAGTTCTATAATAGTACGTTTGTCAAACGCCCCAATAATCCCTTCCTGCTCCAGTTTATCAAGTCTCTCCAAGATATTTCGGTACTCTGCTTTCAACTCTGCTAGTCTCTGTTCATTACTATTATACACCTTAAAGTTCTTTTCATGTGAAAAAATATAAAACGGAATTAACATCAACAAGTCTTTTGAAAAAATATCTTCCAGAGTATATTCCTGAACCTTCATAATCGGCACATCATACTCTACGGTGCCACCCGGCGTTTTTATCACATACCGTATTTTATCAGGTGTCTTTTTATAATTCCTTAGATATAGGACTGCTGTATTGGGAAATGTCACTGTCAATATTTCATTGATGACTTCACCTTCATCTAAAGCAATCTGAGCATCATATTCAAACAACCTGATTGTCATCCGCACTTCACTTAATTCAATTTTCTATTTTCCATATTATCAACATCTGTCAGCATTCGGATATCTTCATATTGCCAATCAACACATTCATCAAAATATGCCTGCTCTTTCCGTTTCTTAAATATACGGAATGGTTTACTTCCTGAATTATCGTATATGTGACATACATCACAAATTTTAACCAAATCCTTTATCAACTCGAGCGCTTTATCATACCTCTTAATAATTTTTTCCTCTGGCACATCATGTCCGCCTGACTCTACCCTTGATTTCACACGCCAAACATTAATCATTGGATCAGCAGTAAGAACATAATAGCAACGTATAAAATAACCCTTTTTCCTCGCTTTTTCCAACAACACTATATTTCGCTCTGTTGACAGAACTGTTTCAAAACAGAACTCATTCATATATTTTATATGCTCTTCCCGTTGCTTTTCCGCTAATTGTGCCGCCTCCAAATCAGAACATTTGAGATTTATCTTTATTTCATCAGCATTAATATAATCCATTGGTGGCTTTAATAGTTCAGTAATAGTGCTTTTCCCTGAACCGTTAGGACCAGCAAAGACAACTATTTCAGGTTTTCTTGGTAACGCGCTCACTATACCGCTCCTTTCTCATTCTTTTTCCCACCTCTACCCTGGAGCCATCACTATTCTGCTGATATATGCTCTGTGTTTCTCTGTCATATATAAATACCGGAACATCCATTGCTTTCTTCTTCTCTAGTTCAATCCTTATCGCCTCATTTACACGCTTAACAACCAACGCATCGGAAATATAATCTTCTCGCTTCATATCCTTCCTGCTCCTCCTTTCTTATATAACAGCATGAAAGTATTATGCATATAGAATCTTAATCAATTTATTAAATAGAATATCGTTTCTACTAAAACTATAGCACACTGCATAAAATATGACAATCTCCGTTTCTATTGCCCATAATTTCACATTTGTATACTGTCCTCCACACACAGCGCCCCATACCCCGCATATGTCAAGTTAATGTCACAAACTTTTTTCACTTTTCCCACGTGAAAATCGCTGAAACCCGCATAACTTCGTGGGGCGTACGGTTCGCTAATGCTAAGTTGGAGCAAAATTGACGGTGAATTAGTGTCAAGTATCTTTATCTTTTTCCCCGTTTACCAATGCGATTTCCAACAGTTCCGCCGCGACCTGAAAGGATCTGATCCGCATCAGATTATCCCATGCATCTTCCCTGCCAAGCAGGTTCATTCCACCATGCCATACAAGTTCATCGTCTATAACAGCAAAATGTTCCGCCACTTCATCTCTGACAACGACATAAATGCCGTTTCCTCCCATTTCTTTGATCAAACCCTGATGAAACTCCGGGCTGCCATAAGAGATATTCTCCGGCTCTGTTGTAATAACTGTTACCGATACCCCGGCTTCCTGCCTTGGTCTTACAAGATAGATAAACCGTGCCACCTTATCCTGGGTAAGTTCGGGACTGGATACGATGATTTTCCTCCCTGCCTCCACAATATCCCTCTCAAATATATCCATATAGTTTCCGGAATCATAGATTGAACTGGCTGACTGTTTCGTAAGAGTATTGTTTGTTACCACCTGAAATCCTGTACGCTTATAGGTACGCAATCTCTTTGCATACATATGATCTAAAATACGGATATGGGAATCTATGTAATCATACACGATAACCTCTTCTTTTCCTGTATAGTCACGATTTAACCTTCCAATGTACTGTTCAAGCCTCCCTGAAAAGGATACCGGTGCCGCCAGCATCAAGGTGTCCAGCCTCGGATAATCGAACCCTTCTCCTATCTTCTGCCCTGTTGCTACCAAAATCAGGCTTTTGTTTACCGGCACTTCTTTTAAACTTCTTCGCACATCCAAATTTTCTTTATCACTGTTATCACCATATAAGAGAAACACATAGTCTGCGTCTTTTTGTAAATGATCATACATGTATTTTGCCTGCTCCTTATATTTTGTCAGAATGACAGGCGTTCTTCCTTCTTTCACGCATTTTCGCGTGTCATCAAGAATCATCTCATTCCTGGCAGCATTGGAACTGATTAAAGAATATGCTCCATTGATATCGCCTTTGCTTTCATCCGTATCCACTATCCTTGTATATCGTGGATATACATAATGTCCAATCCCCTGTTCTGCCGCCCGCTCTTTTGCAGTGTAGCTGTGTCTGACCGGCCCAATAAGCATATAAATAATCTTCTCCAGTTCATCCCCTCTTTTGGGGGTTGCCGATACCCCATAAACATACCGGGCGTTCACCTTCTTCATGACTTCAACAGACGTATTGGAACCACAATGATGGCACTCATCCATCAGCACCATCCCATAGGAATTGATTAACTCATTGAATTTCCCTTTACTATAAATGGAGCCCACCATAGCCACATCGATCAGGCCTGTCAGGGTATTTTTACTGCCATGCAGAATACCGATGGCACTGTTCCTGCGTTTTTCCCTACCGCCTTTCGTTTTATAAGCCGGCGGCTCCTCGTCTATGGTCAAAAATTTATTTAATTCGTCTACCCACTGCGCAAGCAAATCTTTGCTGTGAAGCAGAATAAGCGTATTTACCTTCCTTTGGGCAATGAGATAACTGCAAACTACTGTTTTTCCAAATGCAGTAGCTGCACTGAGAATACCATGGTCATATGCAAGCAAGCGCTGCGCCGCCAAATCCTGTTGCGTCTTCAAATCGCCCTTAAAAGAAACTCTTATCGGCCTTCCCTTTTCTCTATGGTCTGTCACCTCATATTCAATACCTGCTTTTTTACAGGATGCAATCAAATTATCATAAAGGCCTCTAGGGATGCAAATGTAGCCTTCGGTATCCTTTCCCATATACACGGCGCTGAAATTATAATAATTGGAATATCCAAGCCTTCTATTTTTGTAAAACACAGGATTGTCAAAGGCGGCCATACTCCTGACTTGATTCTGTAACCGCGGCATTAAATTTAACGTATCTACATAAATACCATCGCCAAGAACAATATGCATTTCCCCGACAACGTCTGATTTTACAAAACCATCCTTTTTCTTCCATGGCTTTGGACGATTCCGGTCATCCAAAAAAACCGGCATCCCAGCCTTTTCGGCAAGCTCTGTCTGCCATTTTGCCATACATTTTTCTATGTCTTCTATCGAAAGCTTTTTCGTATGGTTCAATAAAATATCCCACTGATCAGGATAGGCATTCCAATTTTTATCTACAAAAGCACTGTTCCCATTTTTCAATGCCTGTCCCTGTAATGGCAGTGCAATCAAATTTCCTATGCTGCTTGCAACATCCTGAGACGGATACATGCGGTCATAATAATGAAAGGATTTCAGATTGATAGAAGCTGAGCCTTTATCAAGCAAAAGAAAACCAAAATTCCTTGCCAAGGATGCCGCTATTGGTTTCCTGAAAAAAATCCATACATGCGCTCCTCTGCCAGATCTTGACCTTTCCACTAGTGGTGTTATCCCGTTGCGCTCACAAATAATCCTTAAAGCATCCACTTCATCATGCCATTCATCATCAATATTGGCAAAATCCGTACTTTCGGCGCCTTTTTCATGGTTATCAAAATCAAATACAAGAAAACGGCATGTACCATCTGCAAGCAGAGGATATATGCCTAACACATCTGCGCCGTCCTCCCTGTATCCGAGAAGATGATCCATGATTTTTTTCGGTTCAAGCTTTGTCCACTCCGTGTGCCCACAAGCTTCACAGTTGATTTTTTCACCACGCTGTTTCGGACATATCCTTGCATTCCATCTATTATTACATTGCGGGAAATATCCGCCTTTGGTCCCTCTTTTGGCATAGACGTCTGTTCTTCCCCAAAACATTGCAAAATATTTATTTACCATATCTTCTGTAATGTATTTCGATAGAATACGTCCACCCTGATTCGAATCGTATTCCTCTGAAGTCTCAATCTTCTCTTCAAATACAAATTCCGGCTCATAGGCAATGTTCGCCTTATTTAGCTGTGCTTTCAATTTTTTGTTTTCATCCTGAAGGCTCCGAACCAATCTTCGAAGAGAATCCAGATTATATGCTTCTATATTCATTTATTATCCACCATATGCTCTGCTGTCATTTCATGTCCCACGTGCATTTTTAATGCATGACGTTGTCTGCCCAAACCAATCATCTCTAAATCCGTTCGTTATTCTTTTATTTAAACAATAGCTATCTCCGTTCTTGGAGCAAACTCTATGTTCAATTTTTCTTTCAAATAGTATTTTAAAACAAACACCTCTATTTTACGTTCACTCCTTAACGAATCTAAATAATAACGCGTATAGTCATTTTCGTTTTCAGGAGGAATAACTTTTAAGGTTCTCCTCTGATTTGCAATATCTTTAACCTCTTCATTGCTCCGTAATTCATTCAAATTGATGTCCCAGCAAACTATACTATGTATATTTTCAAAAGAATGATTAAAATTTTTATTCAAGTAATTCTTAAATTCTACATAATACATCTTGGAGGTTTTTACAGGCATATTATCCTGCCCTTTGACAATGACATCTATTCCCGTATGCGTATCATAATCGATAATAGTAAAAGGGAAAAGTGATTCATCGTAGCTGCTTAATTGCATAAAAATTGAAAACACTCCGTTTTCTTGTTGCGGCTCCACTAAATTCATTCCATTAAACTGAGCCACTCTTGCGCGGTTTACTTTATCCATTCTACGTTTAAAATCCCTTTTTTCTTTTTCAACGGTATTATAAGCCCCTGCTTCTGATTCCAGCCACTCTAGTTCTCCCCAATCATCGCTTTGAATAATGCCGTCATATATTTCTCTTACAGCTTCTCGTAAATCTTGTTGTATCTCTGATGGTGTGTTTTCAAATGAACCTCTGTTAGCAGTCAATCGCAGTCCCTGACAATTTATAAATGCATGTAATTTTGTGTATTCTGATCCCTTTGAAGCAATCCACTCATTTACACGTTTTATCGGCATAAAATCTTTACAAACCCAAACTCCATATCTGTCTTGTATTGTGTATGACCCTTCTGGCGCAGTATATCCACTACGCCGAATCATAGGATTATATTCATATTTTACTCTTGTTCCTTCAACATAAAAAACCGCCTGATATTTTATTTCAGGAAGATTCTTCAAACTCCCTATTTTTACAATCTTCTTGCAATACCATTTAGGCGCGTCTACCATATGTTCATCAAATAATTCGGCAACCTTTTTACTTTCATTAGGAAAAACATGTCCATAGCTCAATTCCTCAAAATCATCTTGATCCACACCCTTAAATTTTAATTTTACATCCTTGTTTTTCTCAATACCAAATTCAGCTTCAACTGATCCCATTTTTGTGAACCAAAGAATATAATCTTTTAATTGCTCGTGAGTAAATTTATCTCTGCGGTCATTATTATATCCATATATGCAAATTTTTGTTCCTGATTTTGCACCTTCCACTTGTTCAACCCCAACGTCTACCTGTGGTATATGCTGGTTAAATAATTCCCGTTTGGGTTCTTTCATAACTGCATGATATCTTATTTCATTTTTTATAGTGATTACATCTATTTTTCTGCTGTTAAAATATACTTTTGTTCCGTGTCCTTTTTCACCAATTGCATCAGCATCATACCGATTTAACGAGTTCCCCAAATCAAAAAAAGATTTCAGCCCTTCCTTATCCATTCCTTTTCCATCATCAGCTATCTCAATCTTTAAAGTTCTCTCTCCACATTCTAAAACAACGCTAAAATCAATAACAACATTTTTTGCCTATGCATCAAATGCATTGCTAATAGCTTCTCTTACCAGATCCAATGAATTAGGAAAATCTTGGGATATTTCTATAAATTCTTGAGCACTATTTACCTCCGGATTTATCGTAAACGAATTCTCCTTCATACCAGCATATCTCCTTCTTCTGTATATCATTCTGTATTTTGATTAAATATGTACATGTGTTAAGATATATTTTACTACAAATTCCTCCTTCCGTCATCACCTACAAAAAAGGCATTCCCCATTCTTCCTTGTTAAGTGCAATATTACTAAATTATATTCTCAAACAAATTAGGGAAACAGCCCACCTTGCTATTTCCCCGGTTTTAATCTTAATGATAATATCTACACTTTTTACACTGTCTGAAACTCCGCAAGCAGCTCCACCTCTGCAATATCTAGCCCTGAATACTCCGCAATTTTCTCTACTGGTAATACTCCATCCCGCAACATCCTAAGTGCTGTTTCCTTCTTATTTTCGTTCCTGCCTTCATCTTTTCCTCTATTCAAAATTGTCCTTGCTTCTGTTTCAATCAATGCTCCACCCATAATATCACCTACGCCCTTCTGCACATTCTCATACTTCCGTGCAATTTCCTTAATCACATCGCTGGAAAGTTCTATGATTGTACGCTTGTCAAACGCGCCAATGGTTCCTTCCTGTTCCAATTTATCAAGTCTTTCCAAAATGTTCCGGTACTCTGCTTTCAATTCTTCTAGTCTCTGTTCATTACTATTATACACCTTAAAATCCTTTTCATGTGAGAAAATATAGAACGGAATCAACAATAACAAATGTTTTGAAAAAATATCATCCAGAGAATATTCCTGCACTTTCATGATTGGCACATCATACTCTACAGTACCGCCCGGTGTTTTAATTACATACCGCATTTTGTCAGGTGTCTTTTTGTATGTACGCAGATACAGCACCGCTGTATTTGGAAAAGTTACAGTCAATGTTTCATTAATAACCTCACCCTCGTCCAACGCAATCTGCGCGTCATACTCAAACAACCTAATTGTCATCCGCCCGTCTGGCAGGCTACTCTCACATTCCAGATGGTATTTTTTCTTTTTCTTTCCATATATTATGAAATTAGTGTCCGTTATTCTTTCCTGATTCGCTGCATCCTGTTGTTCAATAAAATGTTCATTGGGATGAAACTCTATTATTTCATTTCCTGTATAGTCTTCCTTGAAAACCTCATTGATTACCGGAATAATCATTTGTCGGCAATCATTTAAAATTGTACGAAATGCTCCATCATATATATTTCCCATATACAATCCTCCGTATTTCTTATTTACATCATATCATTATCATATTGTATACACAACTATATTTGAAATACAATTTGCATTTTCTATATCGCATACGTTTAATTCATTCGATTTATCCTGAATTAATACATAATAAGCACTTTATTCGATACTATACACCATAAAATAAAGTGCTTGCTATCCCAAAAACCTACTCTATTCTACCCCGGCAGACTATCTTCCACACACAGCGCCCCATACCCCACCCTGGCATTCGGATACTCCGTCTCCCCTCTCACCGGCCTGGCACCTCTCCTTAAATAGGCCCGCACCTTTTCCCCATACAAATACACATCATTTCCCATCCCAATCCCCCATTCCATCATCAGCGCCGCTGAGCCGGTAACAAAAGGGGCGGCAAAGGAAGTGCCTGTCACAACCTGCACCCCGCCCCTCCCGTCGCCGATTATGATGTCCACTCCCGGGGCCACCAAATCCGGCTTTACGCTTTCATTGGCAACCAGCCCTTCCAGGCGGTTTTCCAGCAGATATCCCCGCCCCGAAAAATCCGCATAGGAATCGTAAACCGCATGATAAGCCCCTACCGTTACCACTTTCCTTGAGGTGGATGGAATTGTAAACGTCACTTCCGGGGTTGGGGCAAAAAAGCGGGTTCCGCTGTTCAGTACCACGCTGCTGGGAAGGTAAAAATAATAATTTCCCGTCACAATTTTTACCGGTTCCAGCAAAAAGGTCCAAACACCGGAATCAATATAATTCTGCTTGGATATAAAATCGAAATAAATCTCCTGATTCATCGAATAAGGGGATGGCTCCCCAATATAAATAAGGAGCTGCGTCTGCTCCATAGACAGCCTGATAGTTCCCCGCTGCCCGGTTTCCACAATCTGCCGCTCCCCTCCCGGGGAAATGACAGTAATCCGGAAAATATCCGCATACTCCTTCCAAAGCTGTACGTTAATCGTGCGTTCATAGGGCGCCACCGCCAGTTCCACCCGCACTTCATCCCTTACTATGCCTGCCGTATGGCCTCCCGCTGCCCCTTCATTCCCGCTTCCTACGCATATCACATTCCTTCCGATTTCCGAAGCGTTATCGATAAAGCGTTCCAGCAGCGACGTTCCGTCATGCGCCCCATAAGTATTGCCGAAGCTTAAGTTAATGGCAACCGGCTGGGCCAGTTCCACGGACTTTTTTACCACATAATCCAAGGCCCTCATCAGCTCCGTTGTCCTGGGAAAGGATTCCTGCCTGGGGTTCCCTAATTTCACTACGATTAAATCGGCTTCCGGCGCTACCCCCGCATACCTTCCCCCGGAAGAATTCCCGTTTCCGGCCGCAATTTCCGCAACCGCCGTTCCATGGCCCGTTACATCCATGCTGGGAAGCAGGCGAAACCGCTCATCCTCCCCTTCCGCCCTCAAGGCATCATTGATTTGTTCCCGGTTGAATTCCACGCCCATCCCGTATCCTTCCGGCGGCAGCAGCCCTCTGTCTTCATCCGGCTGCAGGCTTTGGTCCCACAGATAGCTTATCCGGCTGCTCCCGTCTCTTCCCCGGAAATCCATCCTGGCAAAGTCAATGCCGGAGTCGATTACCGCCACCAGGATTCCCTTGCCGCTTAAATATGGCTCCCTGGACGTTACCGGCGGAATGCAGGAAGCTTCTTTCCCCCTTTGCAGGGAAAAATAGAGCCTCTTTGGCATTTCCACATATTCCACTTCCTCCAGCTCCACAAACGATGCAATCAAATCCTGGGGCAAAGTGACTATCGCATAACCCGCAATCAATTCTTCGACGGTTATCACCGGGCCGTCCAGCCTTTTTAAATCTCCATTATATTTTACGATTAATTCCCATCTAGACTCCGCCTCTTCATATCCCACATCCAAATCCAGCGATTTTTCCCGTTCCTCCATGCTGGAATCCAATGCCAGGTTCAATAAGTTTTCCAATTTCTGTGAATTCATAAATTACCTTAAGGTTTTATTTCTTAAATTATATGCTTCTTTTCGTACATCGTTTCGTATAAAATTTCCCTGCCTGTTTTTCCGGTTTTCTGCCCATCAATCCCGATAAAAACATTCCATGGCGCGAATCATATACTCCACATCCTTTGCCCCCGCCGTCTCATAGGCCGAATGCATGGCAAGCTGAGGCAGGCCGATGTCCACGCTGTTCACCGGAACCTGCGCGGCGGACAGATTCCCCAGGGTAGAGCCCCCTGCAATATCCGAACGGTTGGCATAGGTTTGCCAGGGCACGCCGGCCCGTTGGCAGATGCTTTTCATGATTGCCGCCGAAACCCCATCCGTTGTATACTTCTGGCTGCCATGATATTTTATTACAATCCCGCCGTTTAAGTAGGGCCGGTTCGTAGGGTCCGCTTTTTCCGGATGATTGGGGTGCACCCCATGGGCATTGTCGGCCGAAATCAGAAAACTGCCTGCCAACAGCCTGCTATAATCCCCTTCCCTCATGGCAAAGGCTTCGCAAATCCTTTTTAGGGTATCCCGAAGGAAGGTCGATGCCGCACCCTGCCTTGTTGTACTCCCCACTTCTTCATTATCAAATGCAATCATGAAATTGGCATAATGCTTTGGTTTTCCATGCAGCATAGCCTGAAGGGATGCGTACAGGCATTCCAGGTCATCCAGCCTGGGGGCACAGATAAATTCCCCCTCTGCGCCGAATATCCTTCCCTTTTCCCGGTTATATAAAAACAGGTCGCTTCCAAGAATTTCCTCCGCTTCGATTCCCGCCGCCCGGGCTGCCAGCTCATGCAGGGGCTTCCCGCCATCTTCCATGCCATATAACGGAAGCATGTCCGTCTGCACGTTATACTCCACACCTTTATTCATCTCCCGGTTCATATGGATGGCCACATTGGGAATAATCAGCAAGTCCTTTTCGATTGCCACATTTTTTACCACCGGTCCAGCCATGACCACTCGGCCCGCTACCGACAAGGGACGGTCCAGCCATGTGGAAAGTATCATCCCGCCGTATTTTTCCACATTCAGCTTCACATAATGGCCCTCCACCGTCATTTCCGGGTTCTCCTTGATTTTAAAGCAAGGGGAATCGCTATGGGAAGCAATCATATGAAACCCCTTCATCTCCCCCTCGGGAATAGCAAAGGCAATCAGCGAAGAGCCGTTCCTGCTCACATAATATTTTCCCCCTTGGAGAAGTTCCCATTTTTCTTCCTCCATCAGCCGCACAAATCCCGCCGCCTCCAGCTCCCTCTCCGCATTTTCTACTGCCTGATAGCAGCTTGGGCTTCTGTCTATAAAATCCAGCATCCTTTCAACCTGTTCCATTTTTCACCTCATTCTCTCTTCTATATCCCCTTCTCCGTCACCAGCCCCTTTTCCATAAGAAAAGCCGGGTCATAGGACAGTTTTGCCTTACGCAATCCCTCTTCCCCGGTATCTTCCTCCCGGTTAATATAGCGGTAGCCGGCAGCCTCATGCTCCACAAACTGCTGGTTAATCATAGGATAAGCCCCCTGTATCTCGGCAAATGCCTTTTCGATATGCACCACAAACATATCTTCCCCGCAGGGCTCCCCCAAAGAAAACGCCACTACCTTTCCGTCCGCCCGGATGAGCCCGCCTTTCAGCCCCAGTTCATCATGCAGCTTCAGGGCATTCAAGGTCACGCAGAATTCATCGTGCTTCTCCCCTTTCTCCATGCAGCCGTTCTGCTCCCGCCAGATTTCCGCCATGGCCACGCATTCCTCCACATTTTCCTCCGAAATAACCTCGTATTTCCAATCGGGAAAGTTTTCTTTGAAGCGGTTGATATGGTTCCTTTTCCCGTGCAGCTTCTTTCCGGCTAAAGAAATAAGCCGCTCCGATTCATAAACATAGTCCGCCGCATCCCTGTCATATTCCACCTGGAACCTTCCCGGATAGAGCCTCTCCAATTCTTCAAACTGGGCGGGCGAAACCAAATGCATTTTAAAAGGCCTTCCCTTATCTTTAAAATACTGGATAAGGGCATCCACCGCCTTTTTCAAATCCCCCTTCCCCAATGGGCAGCTGACAGAAAGCTCCGCCTCATCCGAGATAAAAACGAGCATGTCCTCCACCACCGCATATCGTATCTCATAGAAAGGCGCCCATAAAAGATTATTTGCAAAAGTAAACTCGCAATTCCTCATCGGCACCATATCATAATAGTGCTGAATAATCCTTTCGTCTTCCATTTCAAGCGTTTTCCATATAATTTCCATCGTATATCCTCTTTCATTTTAGTATATTGCTCCGCAAACAAGAAAGCCCAAGCGCACCATATCTTCTCAAACCCTGGGCTGAACTGTTACCGATTATTCTTTCGTTTTTTCCTAAACAGTATACAACTTTCCTCGATTTCTGTACAGCCTTAATTTCCAATATTGACAGTCCATCCCACTCTGGGTAAAATGTAGTTATTGCCCAAAACTGCCGAATGTATATAACAGTTTGGCCCAGGACTTTGCATTTGCTGCAAGTTCCGTATGAATGCTCATTTTCAGGAGGGTTTCATCATGATACTATCATGCCAGAATATATGCAAATCATTTAATGACAAAAATATACTGCAAAACATTTCCTTTCATATTGAAGAACAGGAAAAGGCCGCCATCGTGGGCGTCAACGGGGCGGGGAAAACCACCTTGCTCCGGATTATCGTAGGCGAACTGGCCGCCGATGAGGGGAATGTCATCCTTGCCAAAAATAAAAGCTTCGGCTATCTGGCCCAGAATCAGTCCGTAGACAGCAATCATACCATTTATGAAGAATTGCTTACGGTCAAACAAAATTTAATCGATCTGGAACAGCGCATCCGCCAAATGGAGCTGGAAATGAAATCCGTCTCCGGCAGCGAACTGGAAAAACTGATGGATTCCTATGCCCTTCTCACCCATCAATTCGAGGCAGGCGGCGGATATTCCTACCGAAGCGAGCTGGTGGGCGTATTAAAAGGCCTGGGATTTTCGGAAGAAGAATTCGGCAAATCCATCGCCACCCTTTCCGGCGGACAGAAAACACGCGTTGCCCTGGGCAAGCTGCTGCTCCTCCGCCCTGACCTGATTATATTGGACGAACCCACCAACCATTTGGATATGTCTTCCATTACCTGGCTGGAAACTTACCTTTTAAACTACAAGGGTGCCGTTATCATCGTCTCCCATGACCGTTATTTTCTGGACCGGATTGCGGGTAAAGTCATTGAAATCGACCAGACAAAGGCGACTTCCTTTTTGGGGAATTACAGTAGCTATGCGGTGAAAAAAGAAGAACTGCGCACAGCCCGGCTCAAAGCCTATATCAACCAACAGCAGGAAATCAAGCATCAGGAAGAGGTCATCGCCAAGCTAAAATCCTTCAACCGGGAAAAATCCATTAAACGGGCGGAAAGCAGGGAAAAGATGCTGAATAAAATAGAGCGTCTGGAAAAGCCTACGGAGACGCGCACCGACATGCATATTTCCTTGGAGCCCCGTATTGTCAGCGGAAACGATGTGCTTTATGTGGAAAACCTTTCCAAATCCTTCGGTACCCTGCAGCTGTTTCAGGATATCGGTTTCGAACTGAAAAGAGGGGAACATGTGGCGATTATCGGCGATAACGGCACCGGAAAGACAACCATCCTGAAAATCATAAACGGCCTGCTGGAGCCCGATACCGGCCTCATCCGCATGGGAACCAATGTACATATCGGCTATTATGACCAGGAGCATCACGTTCTTCATACGGAGAAAACAATGTTCGAGGAAATTTCCGACGATTACCCCACCCTCACCAATACGGAAATCCGCAATACTTTGGCAGCTTTCCTGTTTACAGGGGAAGATGTCTTTAAACGTGTGGGGGATATCAGCGGCGGCGAACGGGGAAGGGTTTCCCTTGCTAAACTGATGCTGTCCGAATCCAACTTCCTCATCCTGGACGAGCCCACCAACCATCTGGATATCGCTTCCAAAGAGATTTTGGAAGATGCGCTGAACAATTATACGGGAACCGTCCTCTATGTTTCCCATGACCGCTATTTCATCAACCGGACGGCCAGCCGCATTTTAGATTTATCGGGCCGCATTTTGACCAATTATCTGGGAAATTATGATTATTACCTGGAAAAGAAGCAGGAAAGCCTTGCCGCTGCCCCTTCCGGACCGGCTTCCCCTATGGCCGCCTCCCCGTCCAATGCCAACGGCAGGGAACAGGAATCCTTGGCAAAGCTTAGCTGGAAGGAGCAAAAGGAAAGGCAGGCCCTGCAGCGCAAAAAGGAGAACGAACTCAAAAGGACGGAAGAAAGAATCGAAGTGCTGGAAAACAGAGACGCCGAAATCGACTCCCTGATGGCCCAGCCCGATGTATGCACCAATGTAGCCAGGCTTCAGGAGCTTTCCAGGGAAAAGGAAAGCATCCGGGCGGAACTCGATACCCTGATGGAGCGATGGGAAGCCCTGGAATCGGAATTGAGTTGATGGCTGAAAAAATCCGGAGCGTTTATGCACAGCATAATCTTATGGACGGCAAACCGCCGCATATGGCATAATTAATCCATAGCGGCGGCATATCTCTTATTTTCGGCTACTTACCTCTTTATCGTACTACATGAACATTCTTACATAGCTTCCAGCGTCTTCCTGATTTCCTTAATAAAATCCCCGCTGTTCAATACCGTAACATCCTTCAGGGTGGTAATCAGCGCCAGGTCTTTCGTCATCTTTCCGGCTTCAATGGTAGATAATGTTGCTTTCTCCAGCTTGTCCGCAAATTCCATCAGTTCGCCGATTCCATCCAGCTCCCCTCTCTTGCGCAGCGCCCCCGTCCATGCGAAAATCGTAGCTACCGAGTTCGTGGAAGTCTCTTCCCCTTTCAAATGCTTATAATAGTGCCTCTGCACTGTTCCATGGGCCGCTTCGTATTCATACACGCCTGTGGGGGATACCAGAACCGAGGTCATCATTGCCAATGAGCCGAAGGCCGAAGAAACCATATCGCTCATTACATCCCCATCATAATTTTTGCATGCCCAGATAAAGCCGCCTTTCGCTTTCATCACCCTGGCCACAATATCGTCAATCAGGCTATAGAAATATTCAATGCCCGCGGCTTCAAATTTTTCCTTATACTCCTTATCGTAAATCTCCTGAAAAATATCCTTAAAATCGTGGTCATACTTTTTGGAAATGGTATCTTTCGCCCCGAACCACAAATCCTGCTTCGTGTCCAGCGCATAGTTAAAGCATGCCCTGGCAAAGCTTTGAATGGAAGCGTCCGTATTATGTACTCCCTGCAATATACCGGCCCCCTGAAACTCGTGGACGGTCTCCCTGATTACAGTTCCGTCCTGCGCCGTATATACCAGCTCCGCTTTCCCTGCTCCGGGAACTTTTATTTCCACATTTTTATAAATATCCCCATAGGCATGACGGGCAATGGTAATGGGCTTTTCCCAGTTTTTCACGCAGGGTTCAATCCCCTTTACCACAATAGGTGCGCGGAATACCGTTCCATCCAAAATAGCGCGAATCGTTCCGTTAGGGCTTTTCCACATTTCCTTTAAGCTGTATTCCGTCATACGGGCTGCATTGGGCGTAATCGTAGCGCATTTCACCGCCACCCCATACTTTTTTGTAGCTTCCGCAGAATCCACCGTTACCCGATCGTCCGTCTCGTTCCGGTGCTCTAAGCCTAAATCGTAATACTCCGTCTTTAAGTCGATAAATGGAAGCAAAAGTTCATCCTTAATCATCTGCCAGAGAATCCTGGTCATCTCATCGCCATCCATCTCCACCAACGGTGTCACCATCTTAATTTTTTCCATACTTTCTCTCCTTATTTTCCCGTTTTTTGATATTGCTTTGTTCTTCGCTGCTTCACTCTTCATTGCCTTTCATTACTTCACTCTGCTTACTTTCCATTGCTTTGCTTTTCATTTCCCTGCTCTTCATTGCTGTATATATTATACAGCCCATTCCTCACCATATTATCATATGCATTGATGATATGCTCATGGGCCAGCGCCTCCGCCCGCTCCCCGTCCTTTGCTTTCATCGCTTCCATAATATGCCGGTGCTCATCGTTGGATGCCTTTCCCCGGCCTCCGTTGGTCAGCGTCTTTTTCCTCACCCGAAGCACATATTCATGAAAATCCACCAAAAGCCTTGCCAGCTGCTTGCTGTTACAGGCTTCATACAAAATATGATGAAAACGGTTATCCAGCTCCGCCATCTGATCCAAATGGCCCTTCGACGCATGGAAATCGGCCAAATATACATTTTCCTCCAGTTCCTCCAACTGCTCCTTTGTAATGTATTCGGTAGCCCATCTGGCGCATAATCCTTCCAGCAGGGAACGTATCATATAAATGTCCTGTACATCTTTTGCCGTAATCCCGGTAACATAAGCCCCTTTGTTGGGGATAATCTGAATCAGCCCTTCCAATTCCAGCTGGCGGAAAGCTTCCCTGACCGGGGTCCTGCTCACACCTAATTCCTCGCCGATGGCGACTTCCTTTAATTCCTCATGCTCTTTATACTTGCCGTCCAGTATATCTTCCCTGATTTTACTGAACACGCGCCCTCTTAAAGAATACTTGTCCGTCACCTGCTGTTTCAAATCGTAACCGCTCATTTCAATTAATTATACTCCTTTCACATGCTCATACATATCTGCGCTAAGTATAATTGTATACAATCCTATTTTAAGTGTCAATACACAATTTTAATCAGCTTCCCAATATTTATCATTCCCCACCCCTGCTTTGTCCACGGCTCATGCAAGTCCGTAGCGCTGTAATTTATTTTTCTTTTTACCTGCTCGTTGGAGAAATCGGGATATTTCTGTAAAAGCAATGCCGCCGCCCCCGAAACAATGGGCGTTGCCATAGAGGTACCGCTCTTTTTCACATAAGCGTTCCTGTATCCCCTGAACGAGCTGCGGCAGGCCACGTTGCAGGATATAATATCCGTTCCAGGCGCCACTACATCCGGCTTTTTTACCGCATAAGGGGAAGGCCCCCTGCCTGAATAGCTTTCGCAAAGGGAGCTTCTCCCGGAATAAAACCCGCCGTCATGGCATCCTACCGTAATCACTTTTTTACTGGAACCCAAAGGAGACAGTGTCATCGGATCAGGCCCCATATTCCCCGCCGCGCATACTACCACAATCCCGCTGTCCCAGGCCTCATCTACAATATCCAACAAGTCCTGCATCCTTTTTTCGTTCTCAATATGGCCAATCCCTATGGAAATATTCAAAACCCGAATCCGGTATTTGTCCTTATTCTTCAAAACCCATTCCACGCCCCGGTACATATCGTCCATATTGCCGTCACCGTTGCGGTCAAGCACCTTTCCCACAATCATCCTGCACCAGGGGCATATTCCTTTATACATTCCTCCTGAAGCCTTCCCGCTGCCCCCAATACAACCCGCCACATGGGTTCCGTGGCCGCTGTCGTCATAAGCATTTTTCTCCCCATGAAGAAAATCATAAAATGCGTCCACCCTGCCTGCAAAATCAGGGTGGTTTCCTATTCCTGTATCCAATATTGCTACCCGGATGGCATTTTCCTTGGAAAAGCCTCCCACTCTGCAAGAATCCATGACCTCATCCGTACAACCGATCTGCTGCCTGACACGAAACATAAACCGCTCCCGGCTTTTTAATTAATTTATGCCGGGAGCGGTTATTGGTTACCTTGTCAATTGCAAATTCCATATATGGAAAAATGGTTCGCTTCAAACCGCACACACTGCCGGTTCTCCACCGTAACTATACGGGAGGAAACCCTTTCCAGCTGGCCATCCTCATCCAGGCACACAACCTTTAGGTTCTCTGCCCCTATTCCGCTGGGTATGGGAATCGTCACGCTCATCTGCTGTCTGCCCAGTTTGGTAATCGGTATCCTCTTATCCACATCAAGCAACGTAATATTATAAACCTGCAGAGCCGTCAGCGCACCGCCCGGTACAGCCCTCCTATAAGCGCTGTTTACGGCATCCCTATCCGAGGTATTATCGCTGATGCTCAAGATATAGTACCCCTGGTTTCCGGAAATTTCCGCCGTGGCACCCGGCTGGCCGGAGATAGTAGTGCTGTTGATCTCTACCTTCACCTTTCCCGCTGCCGGCTCCACTGGCTCATTTCCTCCAGCAGCATTCCCGGCTTCCCCGCTTTCCGCTCCTATACCTCCGGCTTCCGAAAGATATTCCATATCCTCCTGCCCGGACAATTCGTACGTCTTCCCATAAATCATAACTTCATCGGGCATCGTCCTGGAATTTACTTCCGATTTATGCATCATACAGAATTTTACTTCCAGCAATCCCGGGGTATCCCCACTGGCCGCTCTTTTAACACTGCATACCAGCCCTCGAAAGCCTCCTGCATTATAATCAAGCACTGTTCCCGTAATATCTTCCTTCGTGATATTCTCATCCACAACAGCTACCCCTACATCCTTAAACACCGCATCGCGGTATTCTTCGTTGACCAGTCGGGTCGCCGTTGTTTCATAAGACACTGCCGGAAGCTGTTTTCCAAGAAGGACAGCATTTTTCGTCCAATCCTGCTTTCCGGAGCCAGACATATCATAGGCTTTCAGGCCGATTGACTTTACGGAAGCCGGAATTTTTATCGTACTGATAGGGCAGTTTTCAAAAGCCCTGTCTTTGATTTCCACCAGGTTGTCTCCGCCCGATATGCTGACCAAATTGCTGCATCCGGCAAAAGCATCTTCCCCTATAATCGTGACGCTGGAAGGAAGGGATATACTAGTTATCTGGGTATTTCCTTTAAAAGCCTCCGCCCCGATCTGTTTTACATTGCCCGGTATCTCAATCTGGCTTCCCATTCCTCCATAGGCTATCAGTATTCCATCGCCCACAATGACAAATGGATTTTCCCTGTCGCTTTTTCTCTCTTTCAACCATTTCGTTTCCGCAAATGCGGAAGGCTCTATTTCCGTTACGGAAGAGGGTATTCCTATCTCTTCCAGATTGTCGCAATGATAAAACGCCCCATAGCCAATGGTAGTTACCCCCTCCGGGATAGTGATGGAAACAAGCCCTGAACGGGCGAAAGCAAACTCCCCGATTTTCTTTATCCCCTCCGGTATCCGGTAATTCTCCAATTGGCTATCCCGGTAGTAAGCCTGGGAGGCGATAATCTCATTGTTCACCACCGTATACTTAGGATAAGCCGATGATGAACTGCCCCCAATCACTTCCATTGCCGCCGTATCGCTGTTAGGATATGTTTGAATGTTCCCGGACTGGATGTTATTCCCCTGCCCGCTGGCGGTTTCCCCGGAGCGCACCTTCGATTGGCTGTTATCTATAAATACCACCGCATTTCCGCCCACAACCGTACTTTGTCCAAGAAGATTCCCATTCAAAGTTCCGCTTGTACTTCCGCCGGAACCGTCTTCATTCGTTCCCCCGGAATTTCCATCGGAGACATTGCCCCCTTCTCCGTTTCCTGTATTGCCAGTATCTGTTTCATCCGCAGAAGATATACCTTGATATCCTGCGCCAGACGCATTGGTTTTATCCCTTTTTGCCTCATACTCCGCCCCATAAGAGCCTGGTTCCGCCAACAAGGCCAGCTTTCCGCAGCCATCGAAAGCCGTATCGTCTATAAACGATACCGACATGGGAATCTCCATATTTCCCAGGTTAGTGCAGCCGGCAAAGGCCTTCATGCCGATACGGCGCAGCGAATAAGACAAAGCCGCCTTCTCCAAAGCCGTACAATTCTCGAAAGCATAATCCGGTATCTTATCCACATTGCTTCCCAAATAAACCCTTTTTAGGTTCTGGCATCCCCAAAACGCATAATTTTTGATTTCTTCCACAGCGGAAGGCATCTTGTATTCCCCGTTGGAATACCCTGGAATCATACAATAGAGAATTTTCTTATCCTTGCTGTAAATCACCCCGTTTTCATAAACAAAGGATTCATTTTTCTTATCCAATGTAAGGGAAGAGAGTCTATGGCAGCCTGCAAACACACCGCTTCCCAGACTTTCCAGATTCTTTCCCAATTTCATGCTCCGCAGGCTGCTGCAGCCGCTGAAAGCCCCGTTTCCGATTGTAGTCACCGTATCCGGAAGAGAAATCGTCTCCAGAGAAGAGCAGCCGCTGAAAGCATTATAGTCGATACTTTCGATATAGCCCGGCACTGTCACCTTCACCAGCTCCGTATGGCCGGCAAAAGCTTCCTTGCCGATATGCTTTACAGATGTAGGAATAGACACGGCGCTAGCCGTGCCTGTATATTTTACCAATGTATCCCCCTGCATCTGGAAATCCGCAAAGGAAGCGGAAGCCGCCTTTACGCCCGGCAAAGGGAAATGGATTGCCGCTGCTGTAAAACACAGCAGCAGCCCTCCTAAAAACATTCTTATACTCTTTTTACTCATAGGCTCCCCCTAAAGTCAAGCGGTTTTCATCCTTGGCTGTTTCTTATCCTTTTTACAGAACAATATAATCGAAATGCATGCCAGCCCCATCGCTAAGAACCACTTCGGATGAATCGGGTCACCGGTCTTAGGTGTTGCATCGATTAACCCTTCTGTCAGGTTGCCTTTATCCACATAAATGGTGTATGGCGAGAAGTGTGTTGCAGTAAACTGTACGCAAGGCACTCCGTCAATCGTTGTAAACTTGGTGTTCAAATCTTCCAGGCTGCCATTGGATACCGCAGCCGCCTTATTATTGCCGGCATATTGGATGAGCCCGTCAGGCAGAGGCAACGTGATATCCACCGTAATGCCCGATACATCGGTAATCTTCCTCTGGCCTGTGGCATCGTACAAGCTGATGTCCATAGGCAGATAAGCAATGTTGCTCAAATCGCCGTACCTGGCCTCCAAAGCCGAAATCACCGCCGCCGTAGCCTGTGCGTCATCGGATACGCGGATTACATAATTGTCCGATGAACCGTTCACATTCGCCGAAGCCAAATCAGTATTGGAAATGCCGTTCTTTGTCACATCCACCGTAGTGGTCGAATTCCTCCGGGTGCTCCTCGTATTGCCGCTCACCGTAGAGGAAGCACCTCCTTTCTTGAAGGTAGCCGAAACCACCACATCGTTGGCCGGCATGGTAAATGTCGTGGACACCGCCGACTGGTTCACGAACCCTACCCCGCTGGAAGAACTGGTCCATTTATCGAAGACTGTTCCGTCCGCCCTTGCATAGGCATTAATCGGCACAATCGTGCCTGCGGTATACTCGCCGGAACCGCTTCCGTCATTTACCGTAACCTTATATTTCTTACTATTTCCGGATACGGAGCTGTCGCTGCTGCTGCCGGAGCCGGAGCCAGAACCGCTTCCGCTGCCGTTATTACCGTTATTGCCATTATTTCCGCCATTCGGATTGTTCGGGTCATTCGGATTGCCAGAGTTTCCGCCGCCTTGCGTATATACCGCAAAGATATCCCAGTCTCTTGTCACATTCTTCCATCCTTCGGAGGACCATCCGGAGAAGGTATAGCCTTCCTTGGTAGGATGCGCCGGTTCGATTGCGCTTTCCCCTGCTTTTACCTCCTGCGTCTTCCCTATCATCGTTGCCAGGTCGGCATCGGTATAGAAAGTTACATAGAACACGCCGTCCGCCCTGTCGTCATAGATGGAATAAATATCCACATTTCCCCTAATATCGTTGTATTCCCTATCCCAGCCTTTGAACACCTTGCCTTCCACTTCCATTTCATCCTTGGGAGGCGCAATGGCTTTCTTTCCTTCTTCTACCTGCTGGGTATACTCTGTCATTTCTTCTCTGTTAATATCGAAGAAACGAACCGTATATGTATTCGCCGCAATGGGCTCATACATTGCCATAATTTCCGTAGGCGCTACGATGGGATTGTAAATCTCCGCGCTGGGCCACCATCCGGTAAACCGATATCCGTCCGCCGTATGGTCGTTCACATCCAATATGGTCAATTCCAGATTTTCCCCATCCACTACCTGATAGGTCTTATATCTGGTATTATCAAAACCGTCAATCAAGGTTACTTCATGCACCTTCTTCAGGGAGTCATCCTGCTTAACCCCAATATAGTTATAGCCTTCCGCATAAATATCCGCCACGCTGCCCGGCAGTGTGATAAAGTCAAACCCCATAGAAGCAGGCCTATCCCTCTTTGGATCTCCATACGTACCGTCAGGGTTCTTATCCACCAGGGCAAAAGCATCCGGCTCAATAACCGCTATTCCATCCGGTATTGTCACCGATGCGAGCCCTTCCGTATTCCAGAAAGAACCGGCGCGGATAGCTTTAATCGTATTGGGCAATATCACTACGTTCAGGTTTTTGCTTTCCGCAAAACACTTGTTCGGTATGTTTGCCACAGTCGAAGATGATAAATCTACCTGGCGGATAGCCTGGCAATCCATAAAGGCTTCCGGCGCAATTTCCGCAATTCCTACCAACTCATCCGGGCCCACTGCCCTGGAGCCGACCACGCTTCCCCTGCCCGGCAGGCACTGCATAATTTTCGTTTTCACACCGTTTTCGTTCAGCCCATAAATAATCCCATCTTCCTCTGTAAAATACGGGCTGCTGTTAAATTTCACTTCCTTCAGATTATCGCAGCCGCTGAATGGCCGAAGCCCCAGCGTATCCGTCTCTTTCCCTACCTCCGCCGTCTCCAGCTTCGGGCACTCGTCAAACGCATAGTTCCCTATAGTGGCCGTTCCGCTCACAAAAGCTGAGACCAGTTCCGGCAGCCTTGCAAAGGTATAAGGCTCTATATCAATCAGGCTCTTCGTCGTCAGCGTCTTAATATCCTTCGCCGGCGCTTCATAAGTATCGTCAGGGAAGGTTACGTTAGGCAGGGAGGCTATCGTATTCCCGCTCACCGTCAGCCCGGAGAACAAGCCCTCCTTCACGGACTGCACCCCGCTTGGGATAACGATGTTTTCCACGCCGTTGCGCATGTTCACCTGGTTTTCACCGCCGCCTCCGCTGGCTGCCCCAAAAGCCTCCTGCTCCAATTCAAAATTCATATACGGATATCTATAAGCCGTAGACGAACCCCTGGGCGTATAAGCCCCTTCATAACCGGCCGGCGCATGGAAGCCGTCCGCCAAATCGGCCATTGTGGGGAAATGAAGCAATTCCGATCTGCCCGTATCCTGATTATACTTCACCGTCAGGTTCGTGGGCATACCGCTGTAATAGGTAATATATGTGGTGGGCTGCGCCCCCTGGTTTACCTTTGAAGTATCTTTCATAGCGTGTTTAAACGGCTCCGTGTTGGTTCCGTCATCCTTTTCAATCGCACCCGTAAAACTCAGGAACGGGGTATGGGAGGCGGATAAAAAGGTATTGTCCTTACATGTATTTGGATGTACCGTAGTATCCCCATGGAACCTATCCACTATCTGGGTGGCAAAGGCATTGGAACCAACCGCTTCAATATTGCCCGCATTATTAAAGATAATATGCTTCAAATTGTGGCTGCCCTGGAATGCTCCATCCCCAATATATGACACGGAACCCGGTATTACCACCTTCTGAATATAACAGTTATTGTCAAAGCTTCCCGCCATGATGGAAGAAATGCTGTGGGGACCTACCCTCTCCGGCATAATTATCTCCGGCACAGGCTTCTGCACCACTTCTCCTGAAGTAATCCCTTCAATCTGGAACTTAATCAGCTCATTGGCGCCGTTCACCTGATAGATTAGGCCTACGTCTTCGCTTCCTCCGTCAGGCACCTCAGCGCTGAAGCCTTTTTCCATAATCTCATAAACATCTTCACCCAAATATTTAAAGCAGATATGCCGCACATTGGCCATATTGTGTGTCTGGGATTTAGCGCCACCGCTTCCTGCCCTGTATCCGTAACCTTCGAAATAGAAATTTTCTCCCACATCCGCTTTAAACTTCTCAAAGGTATAATTACCGTCAACTCTTCCATCGGCGTTATTGTATCCTCCAACCACACTCTCCGATTCCGCATCCGTCACAAACTGAATCGTACGGCTGAAGGTTTTAATATATTTCAAACTCGTGCAGCCTTGCACCGTAGACAAATGGAAAACCCCATCATTCTTTTGATCCTCTGCGCCATGATAAGATGCCGGCAACGTCAAAGACTGCAAGGATGTACAGTTTTCAAAGGCCTTGTATCCTATCTGGTCCAAATTGGTTCCCAGCCCGTTAGGGTCCTCCGTAGTAATGATTTCCGCCAGGCTGACGCAATTCTTAAAGCAGAAGTCGCCAATCCTCCTGATATTGGCTGGGAGGGTAAAGGATTCCAGCATATCGCAGTTGGCAAACAAACCGGATCCCAGGGTATCCAGCAGAGCCTCCGAAGGAATCGTCACCGAAGTCAGCCTTCTGCAATTGGCAAAGGCATAATTCCCCAAAGCGGACAGGCCGTTCCCCAAAGTGATGCTGCTAAGGCTGGTACAGCCAAGGAAAGCATAATCCCCGATACCCTGTACGCTTGACCTTCCGTCCGAACCCTTTTCAAAGGTTAAACTTACGATATTGGCTACGGCTGCCCCTTCGTCCGTACCTCCGAAGACGCTGTGCCTGGAAGTGGAGTCCTGAATCTTCCAATTCTGTGTTCCAGTGTCAAATACTGCATACTGGTTCCCGATAAACCTTACCGGAGCGTCCACAATCCTCCCGTTGGTGCTGTCTGTTACGGGCTTCCAGTTTGTATCTTCTGTTTCATCCTTCTTCAGGGCCTCCGAATCGGGAATGCCGCTGGTCGTATCATAATAATACAGCTGCAAATCTATGCCTCCCGGACTCCAGATAGCTTCAGAACCCGGTGTACAGGGACGGAATTCCAGAAATTCAGGAACCTCCTGCACGTCTTCAAAGGTTACGTAGTCGTTCAGCAGCCCATCCCCGTTCAAGTCATCCACGCTGCGGACCTGCTCTCCCCCTGGCACGCTTCTTGTTACCGTCGTCATTGCTTTATAGTATAAGGGTCTCCCCATCTTATTTGCGGCGGCATAAGAAGAGCCGCTGGAACTGCTGGTATCCGTAAACCGCATATACGCATCCATGGCCAAAGGTATTACGAGTTTCCCCCCCGGCAGTTCCTGGGCCTCAAATCCTACGATAATCGCCATTTTGTTCATATCATTGGTATCATGGTACCCCTTGCTGTCTACATATACGAAGCGGAAATTCCCTGTTTCATCCTGATATACAGGCGCATTGGTCTGTATGGTGGGTATCGTAGTGGTATTGGAATATATCCAATTGCCCTTAAAACCTATTTCCGTATTGCCGCTGCCATCGGTGCTGGTATCTTCTTTCCAGCCTGCAGAACCGTTAGGCGCCGCCTCCATCGGCTGCACCGGTATCGTTGTCACTATCAACGCAGAGACCATAAACAGGCAGCCTAACGTCTTGCGCACCTGCTTTTTCAATCTCCATTTTCTTTTTTTGGTTTTCTTGACCTTAGCCATTTCCGCTCTCCTCCATCGTAATGCGAATACTATATATTACTGCACCCTCTTCGCCACAACCGCAAATCTTCCATCGGTCTGGGAATGGTCACAGGTGGATAATGTCAACAGTTCATCGCCATACTCGGCTGTTACTCCCGTATCGTACAGCGACATTTTCCCCATTTCTTTCATATAAGAATCAAACTCCTCCGGGGAATTCGCGTCTATAAACTGATAATATTTAAAGGCGATTTCGTTTTCCTTCAACACCTTGGCCCGGAACACATACATCACCTGATAGGTACCTTTCTCATATATCGTATCGAACTGGATAATGCTATGTTTTTTATAATATGATTCGCTGGCATATTTTTCCAGGTCGCCGAACATTTTTCCCGACCGCATATGATGCCCATACAAAATCAGGTTCTGGGAACGGGGATATGCCACGCATTCCGCATCCATAAAAATGCTCCCGTTATTGTCCTTTTCCTGATTGAAGTTATGGTCCAGGTAATATTCGTTGTTCGCTGTCTGCATCACAGGGTAGTCTATTATTGTATCGTCAATTTTCAGCCATCCGATTAGCCTTCTGTTCTTATTATATAAAGTTTTATACTCGTTCAGAACATCCGGCAGTTCTATCTCTTCCTCATGCCCCCGTACCACCAGCACCTCTTCCTTAGGGCTGGCCAGCACTTCGCTGTTTTTCAGGCTGGCCAGCTGCTCATAATCCACATCCGTCTTTTGCGCCAGATAATAATACGCAATAAAATACCCGAAACATATCACTGCCCCGGCCGTACATAAAGCCACCAGCAGCTTCCGCCGCCGGTCTCTCGCCTTCAGCTGAGCGGCAATCTCCCGTTGCATGTCTTTATCGAAATCCTCCAGAGAGATTCTATCTTCCTTTCCTCCGGCCTCCGCTCCTGTTCCCAGACCCGGCCCGGCCTCTTTCCCATTTCCCCTGTTTCCGCCTATTTTTGTTCCCTGCGCCGTCCTGCTATCCTTTATGCCTCCGCATTTCTTAGCTAATTCGGCGACTTTATTGATAAATCCTTTTCCTAACGCCGTTTCAAAGCGGAAAGCGCCCGACTCCAACTTCCGATACAGTTCAATCACAGCTTTGGGATTCTTCAAATTATATATGGAACAAATCTTCTCAATTTTCTTCTTATCCCTTAAGGCAGCCTCATATTCCGCCTTCGTACGAAACTGCCCTTTTCCTGCCGTATGACTTTCCGCCATTCACCGACACTCCTTTATGTATCTGCTTCTAATATATGTATATGCCCTTATTTTGGACGCAATAATTCCACATATAATCTATTTTACTATACCTTGAAATTAATGCAAGCCTTTTGCCTATATATTGTACCAGATTTTTTTATTTTTTTAAAGTCTTTTCCTCTCATTTCCGCTTTTTTCCGTTTTCAGAAATCAAATAAAAAATTTTTACCCCGCCATGGAAACAATGGCAAGCTATGGTACATAGTATAAACCATAAATAAAAAAAAATTTGGAGGCAACACTATGAGTGATTTAACAGCAACAAACTGCGGCTGCGGCACAAGCACAAGAAACGGCTGCGGATGTAATTCTATTATCTGGATTCTTATCCTGCTTTGCTTCTGCAATGGCGGCGATAGCAGCGATGGCTGCGGGTGCGGCGGCGGCCTGTTTGGCGGCAGCGGTTCCGGCTGTGGATGCGACAACATCATCTGGATTCTCCTTCTGCTCTGCTGCTGCGGAGGCTCTTTCTAAAGCACCAGGCTAGGCACATCTTGAAAATAGGCTCTTATGAGCCTATTTTCTCTTAAGTGCCTGTTACGTATATTTCATTTTTAGTTTACATAAGATTTAAAAAGGCAAATGGGGTTAAGGGAAACTATGGAAACCAACGAACATGACAAGATTATTGCTTTCGACACGTTATATACGAACAACCACATACAAATGCTGAAAATTGTCATGCCCTATTTTGATAAGCAGATGCAGGGCAAGCTGGCCGTTTACATCAAATATCTGGAATTTCGCCATACCCTTGACCAATGTTCCCATTCCCATGAATTAAGCGGCTGTTCTTTTCACAAAGAAGAATTCAATATCAACAAACTCTGTTCCGAGCTATCCCCTTTCTGCAGCGGCGCGGAAAAAGAAAAACTGGAGCGGATAGCCGGTATATTCCGTTCCATAGAAATGTACAAGGAAATGAGCCGTACAATGGAAGTGATGAAGGATTTTGCCCCGGATTTGTTTGCCGATGGGCTGGGAAGCCAACCGGATAATAATATGATGGATATGCTTATGGGCATGCTTTCCCCTGAGCAAAAATCCATGTTTGAAATGTTTGGAGGTAGCAACACACATGAATCAGACAGATTGGATGAATGACCCTTTGGTTGCTGGAATCGATAGGACAAAACTGCAGTTTCTCCAGATGCTTGTCTTCGAAGGCCAGAATCTTACGAAAGAACAGATGATTCCTTTTCTTATGTCCATAGCCCAGAAAGGGAAATCCCAAAACATTTCCTTTGACGATAAGGAAATAGACGCCATTGTCGCTGCGCTGCGCAAATATTCCACACCGGAAGAAATCGCAAAAATCAATAAACTGATGGCTTTAAAAAAGAAGAGATGAGAATCAGCAAAAATTCCTTGCTCTCCTTTAATTTACAAAAAGCTGTTGCAAAATTCCGCGAATTCTCTATTTTGCAACAGCTTTATTATCATTACGGTTTAGACACGTAACAGTCCGGATAAGCGAGGTCTGGCTGAACTGTTACTTCGCCACAATATTCACAAGCCTTCCGGGCACATAAATCTCTTTCACGATATTCCCGTTCAGCTTCCCTTTTACCGCTTCTTTCCCGGCCGCAATAGCATCTTCCTTGCTGATATCGCTGGCTACCTGAATCGTTGCCCTTACTTTACCGTTCACCTGGACAGCGATTTCCACCATCGCCTCTATGGTCTTTTCCTCTTCGAATTCCGGCCATGACGCCTGATAAACTTTTCCTTCAAAGCCTACCAGCTCCCAGAGTTCCTCGGTAATATGGGGGGCAACCGGGTTCAGCATCGTGAGCAAAGTCTTAAACTCTCCCCTCGTCACGCCATTTCTCCTGTAAAACTCGTTGATCAGCGCCATCATAGCCGCAATCGCCGTATTATATTTCAGGCTTTCGAAATCATTGCTCACCTTTTTGATGGTCTGGTGCATCTTCGTTTCCAGCTCCTTGCTGTAGCCGTCTCCTTCGGTGAGGATATCCTGCAGCTTCCAAACCCTTTCCAGGAAGCGGCGGCATCCCTTTACGCCGTCCTCCGACCAGGCCGCGCTCAATTCGAAAGCGCCGATGAACATTTCATAGGTACGCAGGGTATCCGCGCCATAATCCCTTACAATATCGTCCGGATTCACCACATTTCCCCGGGATTTGCTCATTTTCTCCCCGTTGGAACCGAGAATCATCCCGTGGGAAGTACGCTTCTGGTACGGCTCCGGACAAGGCACCACTTTCTCATCATATAAAAATTTGTGCCAGAACCGGGAGTACAGCAGATGAAGGGTAGTGTGTTCCATCCCTCCGTTATACCAGTCCACCGGCATCCAATATTCCAGCGCTTCCTTGCTGGCCAGCGCATTTTCATTCTTCGGGTCCGTATACCGCAGGAAATACCAGGACGAGCCCGCCCACTGGGGCATCGTATCCGTCTCCCTCTTTGCCGGTCCGCCGCAGCAAGGGCAAGTCGTATTTACCCAATCGGTCATCGCCGCCAGGGGCGATTCCCCGTTATCCGTAGGCATATAGCTTTCCACCTCAGGAAGCTCTAAGGGCAGCTCGCTTTCATCCAACGGCACAAAACCGCATTTTTCGCATTCTACAATGGGAATCGGCTCCCCCCAGTAACGCTGTCTGGAGAATACCCAGTCCCTTAATTTGAAATTCGTCTTCTTCGTTCCGATTCCCTTTTCCGTCAGGAATTCGATAATCTTTTTCTTCGCATCCGCCACGTTCAGCCCATTCAGGAAATCCGAATTCACCAGCGTTCCTTCCGCCACGTCCGTATAGACGGCTTCATCCACCCCCACAGGGCTTCCGGCCACTACTTCCACAATAGGCAGGCCGAACTTCTTCGCAAATTCCCAGTCTCTTTCATCATGGGCGGGAACCGCCATAATCGCCCCTGTTCCATAAGACATCAATACGTAATCGGAAATCCAGATGGGAATTTCCTTCCCGTTCACCGGATTGATGGCCGTCAGCCCGTCAATAGCCACGCCGGTCTTCTCTTTGGCCAGCTCCGTCCTTTCAAAATCCGATTTCCTGGCCGCCATATCCCGGTATGCCACTACCTCATCCCAGTTCTTAATCTCATCCTTATACTTATCTATCATCGGATGTTCCGGAGAAAGCACCATATAGGTTACGCCAAACAGCGTGTCCGGCCTTGTAGTATATATTTTTAACGTTTCTTCCTTATCCTTTACCCGGAAATCCACTTCCGCGCCTTCGGACTTGCCAATCCAGTTCTTCTGCGATACTTTGACCCGTTCCACATAGTCCACGCTGTCCAAATCCCTTATCAGCTGCTCCGCATATTCGGTAATTTTCAACATCCACTGGCTTTTCACCTTGCGGACCACTTCCGAACCGCAGCGCTCGCATACGCCGTTGACCACCTCTTCGTTGGCCAGCCCTACTTTACAGGAAGTACACCAGTTAATCGGCATCTCGCTCTTATAGGCCAATCCTGCCTTAAACAGCTTTAAGAAAATCCACTGGGTCCATTTATAGTATCCCGGGTCCGTCGTATTAATTTCCCTTTCCCAGTCAAAGGAATAGCCCAGGGCATGAAGCTGCCCCTTGAAGCGCTCCACGTTATTCTTTGTCACTATTTTCGGGTGGATATGGTTCTTAATGGCGTAATTCTCGGTAGGAAGGCCAAAAGCATCCCATCCCATGGGATACAGCACATTATACCCCTGCATCCTCCGTTTCCTCGCCACAATATCCAACGCGGTATAAGGCCTGGGATGCCCTACATGCAGCCCCTGCCCGGAAGGATAAGGGAACTCCACCAAAGCATAATACTTCGGCTTGGAATAATCGTCCGAAGTCGCAAATGCCCTTTCCTCATCCCAAATTCTCTGCCATTTCTGTTCTACCTCTCTGTGATTATACGGTTCCGACATCTTTCTCCTCATTTCTGCATTGCTTTTGCATCTTAATTTTATGTTCAAAACACTCTAAAACACCGATAATTCTATACTTTTTCGCTTCTCCTGTCAAGGGTTGGCGCAATGTTTCGCGGAAAGGGAATTAACTCCCGGCATTTTATGGTGCCAGCTATTCCAGGGATTTCACCTGATGCAGCCCATATCCTTCCGTATAAATAAATTTCACCCTGTCGCCAGCCTGGTACTTCAAAATACCGATTAGCTCCTTATTCGACATATCCAGGTCAAAGATATCCTCATTATTTTCCAACCCAATATAATAGTGAGTAGTTCCTTCCAGCACAATCGGCGCAATCATATCTATTTTCCCGGATGCTTCCTTATACAGCTCCGTATTTTCCGATACGATGCCATTAGTATTCAAAAGTTCCGTATAATTCCCTTCGCACTCCTGTACCGTATCGCCGATGGCCACCCACTGATATTTCTGCACATTTACCATAGCATACTTCTTCACCAGGCCTGCCGCATCCTTCAGCGCCATAAAATAAGTAGGCTCGTCGGCAATATTCAGCAGCAGCGGGAATGTTGCCCGGTAGCCCAGGTTCTGTACCTGACCCTCCGCCGAAGACATGGCCGAATCCTCAATTGCCCCTTCCACCTTATAATACCGCGTCTCCATCGTCCTCTGGTTCATCAGCACAAAACCTACGTTGGACTGGTCGCCGCTTACACTGGTCACGCCGGTGTATACCCACACATCGTCTTCCAGCGCGATATAATTGTATCCGTTGGTGGACTGGAGGCAATCCTTCTGCCCCAATATGGAATTGAAATATCCGTTTTTATATAATCCAGAATAATCATAAAGGTCCATCAAAAGCTCCGCGGAATACACCTTGTCAATCCACTGGGGCACATCCTCTACCGCATAATCGATACAGTCCCCGGTAACCGCATTGCAAAGCACTACCCTTCCTACCGTCTGCCCGCCAAACAGGCCGATGTTAAACTTTTTCACCGGGCATACCCAATAAGGCGTCCCCTCTTCATCGATTTCAAAGAAAATCTGGCTGTCAAAGATATAGGTAGGGAAACGGAACCGCAAATGCCGGTAAAGATTCCTGTTAAAATATTCGGATTTAGAATACTTAATCCCCTGTTCCAGCTTCACGCACTCCGTATTCTGCGTTGTCATATCAATCAGTATATATGCCGGTATCCCCTTGCTCTGATTCGTCAGCCACTTTATCGGGCTGGCATAGGACAACGGCGTCACCCGAACCGGAACCCCCTGATAGTTAATCTGGGAATAATCCCCGGCCACCTCAAACTGGGATACCATATCCACCATGCTCCCCATTTTCCGGTTGCCCAGCAGCGCCGCCGACTCCTTGTCCAGCAAAGGAATCGTACGGTAATCCACTTCCTTGATATCCGCCGTAAACTCCCTCTCCTCTATCGTCAAAAGCGCCTGATATTTCCTGGCATTAATGATAGGGGAGGAAAGGATGCTCCCAATCAGATAAACGGCCACAACGCCAAGCAGCAAAATCCCCAGCCCCTTAAACACCTTGCTCTCTTTGAGCCCAAACGTATTAAACTTTATGCCGAATTTCGCCATCACTTCCGATTCCACATATCCTTTACCGGCCTTCTTTACCGCATAAACCGCCATAACCACCAGAAGAATCGTAATAATAAACATCCAAAAACCAGAAGAATGAATATTGATGGCCGGCAGCGAAATATAATAATACACAAACGCCGCCACCAATATCCCCAATACAAGCATCAAGTTCCTAATCCATTTTTTCATAATAATTTCCATACTCCTTTTTCTATTTCTTATACTTTTCCATTTCCTATCTTTTCCATTTCCTACTCTTTTCCTATCCCCTATTCTTTTCTATTCCCCACTCTTTTCCCATCCCTACTCTTTTCCATCCATTCCTCCCGCCGATATTTTTGAAGCCAAAAGCCTTGGCCGAATATTCTCACAACCCCACCCCTTGATAAACTCATTATCCAGATTCTCTTTATCCACCTGTTCCAGCACACGCAAATTGGAAACGTAATCCCCAAATTTTTTCATATAATACTTTACCCTCTCTTCCAATAATACAAAAAGGATAACACTTAAATGCCCGGCTGGCAAGCAAAAACGCCGGTACTCCACGGAAATCAGAAATCAATCCCCGTAGAATACCGGCTTTTTCCTTCATATTGCTGTTTACCTTAGCCTGCCTTAGTCATCGCTGCCCTCAGCAACCTTCGCCGCCCTCGCAGCCACTTCCTTCCCCTGTATATCGCTGGGAGCCTGCTCATATCTGGCGAATTTATATTCATAAGTGCCGCGCCCGCCTGTCATGGAACGCAAATCCGTACAATATCCGAATAATCCGGTCATCGGGAGATCCGCTTCAATAATCTGCTTGCCTGCCACCGGGTTCATCCCCAGCACTCTTCCTCTCCTCTTGTTCAGGTCGCCCATAACGTCGCCTGTATAAGCATCGGGAACCGTTACTTTAATGTTGGCGATAGGCTCTAAGAGCACAGGGTTCGCTTCCATAAATCCTTTTTTAAACGCCTGGATTGTAGCCATCTTGAACGCCATTTCCGAAGAATCCACCGGATGATAAGAACCGTCATACAATACGGCTTTTACTCCCACCACCGGATATGCAGCCAACGGGCCTTTCTGTACGGAATCCTGCAAGCCTTTTTCCACAGCGGGGAAATAGTTCTTCGGCACCGCGCCGCCTACAACCTCCTGTTCGAATTCGAAAGACTTCTCCAGATTATCCAACGGGGAGAATCTCATTTTTACATGCCCATACTGTCCATGTCCGCCAGACTGCTTTTTATATTTATATTCCACATCGGAGCTCTTCCTTATCGTTTCCCTAAACGCCACCTTGGGCTCTGCCAGCTCTATCTCTACCTTATATTCATTGGCCAGCTTGCTGGCAATTACCTCCAGATGCAAATCGCCCATGCCGTAAATCAATGTCTGCCTGTTTTCCGCATCATTTACTACCTTTAATGTCTGGTCTTCATGAGCCATCTTCTGCAGAGACTGGGATACCTTATCGATATCGCCCTTGTTTTTCGCCTTATATCTCATATATGTATAAGGCGTGGATATCTCCGTCTTGCCATATTTAATTGTAGTAGCCTTCGTGGAAAGGGTATCTCCCGTCCTGGCCGCCGTCAGCTTGGCAATGGCGCCGATATCCCCTGCATGCAATTCTTTGATTTCCAACGGCTTGCTCCCCTGCATCACATACAGCTTGGTCACCTTTTCCTCAACATCCTTATCGCTGTTATAAATCAAATCATCTACTTTAAGTACGCCCGAGCATACTTTTACCAAAGAGTATTTTCCAATAAACGGGTCCACGATGGTCTTAAAGATGTATGCGGATTTAGGCTTGGAAAAGTCATAGTTTCCTTCAAAAATCTCGTTCGTTTTCAAATTAATCCCGGCGATTTCCTTGTTTTCCGGGCTGGGCATGTATTTTACAATATCGTCCAACAGCGTATAAATCCCTTGGCACAATATGCTGGAGCCCATGGTCATCGGTACAATGGAGCCATCAATCACGTTCGTACGCAGAGCCGCCCTGATTTCCGCATCGGAGAATGTCTCCCCGCCGAAATAGCGTTCCATAAACTCTTCGCTTGTCTCGGCTACCGCTTCCATAAGAGTATCCTTGCACAACTGTAAGTTTGCCTTGCTGTATTCCGGCACTTCGCAATCCACTACTTCTTTGCCCTGCCACCTATGCCCAGTTTCCGTAATGACATTGACATAACCTACAAATTTCTCATTTTCCCTGATAGGAAGATGGAAAGGCGCCATTTTCTTGCCGTAAGCATTGGTCATATCCTCCACTACCTGGCGGAAGGAAGCGTTGTCCACATCCATATCCGTCACGAAAATGAAACGGGGCAGCTTGTACTTCTCGCACATTTCCCATGCCTTTTCCGTTCCTACTTCCACGCCTGCTTTTCCGGAAACGACGATAATCGCAGCATCGGCCGCCGCCACCGCTTCCTCTACTTCTCCTACGAAATCAAAGAATCCAGGGGTATCCAAAATATTTATTTTAATCCCTTCCCATTCCACCGGAATTACCGATGTGGAAATAGAAATCTGTCTCTTTTGCTCTTCTTTCCCATAATCGCTTACAGTATTGCCGTCGGACACCTTTCCCATTCTGGAAGTAATACCAGATAAGTAAGCCATTGCTTCTACCAGACTGGTCTTTCCGCTTCCTCCGTGGCCGAGCAATACTACGTTTCTAATCTTGTCAGTTGTGTAAACATTCATATGAATTCCTCCGATTTTTGCTGTTTTTGAGCAATGTGCCTAGGCTATATTTGAATTATTCTACCGCACTATTTACTCCCATGTGTATATTTTACTAAAATTGTCCGAACTTTACAAGCAAAATAAAACATTTTGAATAGCAATTTTTATAGAAATCGAATTTAATACTTTATTGACTTTCGCGCGTTGAAGTGGTATATTGTCCATGGCTGGATTTTTAAAGCCGATTTGTGTCCGATTATATTTATCAAACATGGGAGATGAAGACTGACTATGATTATTGTAATGAAACCGGGCGCTTCGCCCAAAAGCATCGAATCCGTTGTTTCTTTCATAGAAAACAGCGGGCTC
>JAETTM010000030.1 GCA_021769135.1 Lachnospiraceae bacterium
TCTTCTTTTGTCAGCTGTCCATTTTTCATACGCAAACTTCTCCTCTCTTTTTATTTTATTGCTAAAAATGGGGTTAATGGCAGAAATGCCACAGAATCCGGCACCTTAGAAGTCGGCGCCATTGTTCATTGATTAATATAGATTAATTATGAATGGATATATTATAGCAAATTGGCAGGCTTGAGTCAATAACCCCGTTGTTCGCAACACGGAAATGAATTTTCAAATCAATTTTCATGCGCAGCCCATGAAAATTGATTTCCGTACGCAAGCAACGGGGCATATTGCTTCAGGCATCACACCTTCCTTTTGACACTATTCTTCATCACCACACGGCCGCAGATTATCTCCGGTCCGCTGTCCAAATCAGGGTTGCGGAACCGTTTCATCAATTTTTTTATGGCCACCTTTACCATGGCTTTGATGTTCACTTCATAGGTTGTAATTTTAATATCCGCATACCCAGGATAGAGGAAATTATCAAAGCCTACCACCGAAATGTCCTCAGGCACCTTTAGCCCCCTGGCATTCAGTTTACCTGCCAGCATCCCGGCCACCAGGTCGCAGTTGCAGACAAAAGCTTTCGGAAGGCGCCTGGGCAGTTCAAACTGCACCAGCCCCGTTGCATCCCTGTCTTCAATCACCCACTCCGGATGGATATTTTTCCCGTGTTCCATCATTGATTTCATAAAACCGCAGTAACGGTCCAGGATATTGCTGGTGGCATGAATCGAACCGATAAACCCAATATCCTCGATTCCATTCTTAAACAGGATTTCCGTCATCTGGTACATCCCATAAAAATTATCCACAATTACGGCATCCTGCGCGAACTCATTGTCATAAAAATCCAGGAACACAATGGGGATGGAAACGGCTTCCTTCAGCCTTTTAATATACTGTCTGTCGATTTCGCCGATAATAATAATGCCTTCCACCGTATTTTGAAGCACCATCTGGGGCAGTTCCCATATCCTGACCTGTTCGTCCGTCTTCAATGTTTCCACAATGGTAAAACATTGCTTCTCCGTAGCCGCCAGGGCCAGCTCCTGATACATTTTCCAGTAATAGGCCGTATGGTTCCCCAAATATTTTTCCGCAATCAGCACACCGATTTTCTGGATTCCATCCGCTTCCTCGGCTTTTTTTTCCTTATTCAGACCCTCATATCCCATTTCCGCAGCAATTTTCAGAATCCGCTCCCTTAAATTGCCGCTCACCCCTTTTTGCCCGTTCAGCGCGTTGTGCACCGTTACCGTGCTCACGCCTGCTTTTTCTGCAATGTCCGCCAGCCTTACCTTTCCCATATTCCACCTCATATTCATAATCGAGCGGGGGAACGCCCCTCTCCTCTGCTCGCCGTGCGCCCCATGCGCCGCCTAAGCGGCATGTTTCCTCTGTATGGGGCTGCACAGAACAAAGAGTCCGGCCTGCCGGACTCTCGCGCCGAAGCGCGGTTGCTCCAGCAACCATTTTCCTTATGCACGAAGTGCGCATCCTGCCCGGACGACCTGTCAGTTACGCACAAAATGATACAGAAAGCTGATAAAATCCCCTTTGCAGGAGGGCACCAAATAGCCGCATTTCATCAGTTCTTCCCCGCTGTAAACCTCTTCCGTTCCTTCCAGCCTGTACTCCGCCTCTTCCTCCAGTCCGCGCAGATAAATCACCCTGCTATGCATATTGGGCTGTGCCAGAACCTGTACGAAAGTCACCAATGCGTGGGATTTGTCTTTCGCAGCCACTTCCCAGCAGTCATAGGGCTTTTCCATGGACCAGGAAGCAAGACGGTAATAATCCCCTCTCTGGATTAACTCCCTGTATTTATGGTACATCTCCACCTGACCCGGAATCTGTTCCCTTTCTTCCCGGGCGATTTTGGTTATATCCAGCTCATATCCGAAAGTTCCCGCCAAAGCCACATTCCCCCGGGTGGCAAAAGGGGTGTTCCTTCCCACCACATGGTTAGGGCAGTCGCCTATATGAGCCCCCATGGAAGCCAACGGATAGACAAGCGCCGTTCCTTCCTGAATCCGCAGCCTTTCCACCGCATCCACATCGTCCGAACACCAGATTTGAGGGCTGTAATAAAGCATCCCCGGGTCAAACCGTGCCCCGCCGCCGGAACAGTTTTCCAGCAGCAAATCCGGGAACTCATTCACCAGGCGTTCCTGCATCTCATATACCCCCAGCATATATCTGTGCATCAATTCCCCCTGGGCGTCCTCTTTCAAACAGCCGCTTCCGATATCGCAAAGCTGGCGGTTCATATCCCATTTCACATAAGCGATAGGCGCGCTGCGGAGAATATCCGCCACGCAGCGGTACGCATAATCCACCACTTCCGGCCTGGACAAGTCCAGCACATATTGCGCCCGAATCTGGGAAGGGCGCCTTCCCTTAATCTGTATCGCCCAGTCCGGATGCGCCCTGTATAAGTCCGAATCCGGGGAAATCATTTCCGGCTCAAACCAGATACCGAACTTCAATCCCAGTTCGTTTACTTTTTTCACCAAATCCGGAAGGCCGGAAGTGATTTTCTCTTCATTAACCGTCCAGTCTCCCAGAGAATTGTCATCGCAGTTCCGTTTTCCAAACCATCCATCATCCATGACCAGCATCTCAATCCCGGCCTTGCCCGCTTCCTTTGCAATCTCTAACAGCTTTTCCGAATTAAAATCAAAATAGGTAGCCTCCCAGTTATTGATGAGCACCGGCCGTTTCCCATATTTATAGGGGCTGCGGATAATATGCTCCCTGTAAAAGTCATGAAAATTGCGCGTCATCCTCCCCAACCCATCTGCCGAATAGGTGAGCACCGCCTCCGGCGCCCAAAATACCTCTCCCGGCCCTAAATTCCAGCAGAAATAATCCGAATGGATACCCATGAGCATCCTTACGCTGCCAAACTGGGAAAGCTCCGCCTGGGCGATGAAATTGCCGGAATACACGAAATTCATGGCGTATACTTCCCCGGCCTCCTGGGTAGTCTCCGGCGTCGCCAGGGCGATAAAGGGATGCTCCTGATGGCTGGATTCCCCCCTGATGGAAGACACCATCTGCTTGCCGCAGCGTATCCTCCCCCTCTGTATGCACCGCTCCCTGGCCCAGCTTCCCGGCAGCGTCAGCATGTCAAAATCCTTATTATCCATATCCAGACAGGCGCTGTATACTTTCTCCAGCTTCAGATGCTGGCTGCCCGCATTTTCTATGCGCGCGCTCCGGGTTATCATGTCGCAGTCCGCAAATACCGAATAGGACAAAATCACGCGAAGCTGCAAAATGCTGTCCTCGCATACGATTTCCAGCGTTTCCACATCGTCTTCCCCTCCAAAAGAGGCCGGCAGCCCTTCCAGTTTTTCCTTCCCCTTGAAAATCCGGAAAGAACGAAACAGCAGTTCGCTGCCTATGCTCCCCGACTCGCACCTCACATCCAGGCAGCTTTCCCTGTAATCCCCGATTCCCCCCGTAGGGTATTCCGTAGGGAAAGTGTCCAAAAACGGGGCTTTCTCCCGCATGTTTACCGAAGGCGTATAGGGCGGCTCCTGCATCCTTAAAAGGTAATTGCTCCCGCTCCCCATAAGCCTTTTTCCGTAATAAATGTGCCCCACATACCCTTCCGGCGACAGCCCGATTAAATACGTTGTCCTCTCCGTGTCCATTTTAAAAATTTTCTTTTCTTCAATATACCTGATTCCCATAACCTCTCCTGTTCCTGCATTGTATTAATCGCTTTATGTACTTGTTGCAAAGCCTTTCTACTCCAAAAAAGCAAAAGGGCTTTCATCATTCATATGCAAATACTGCATCATCAAATATGCCCCCCGCAGCGAAACCCTCTCTTTTGACAAAATCCGCCGCACTTCCTTTTTATCCGCCAGCACTACATGAATCTCCTCCGTCTTTTCACATTCCTGCCGCTTCCCTTCCAGGCTCACCGTGCCATACACCGCACAGCTGGATTCATCCGTAAACCCCGGCCCCATAAAAAACGGCCTCCGAAAACAGCTGTTCCCTCCCGTATATTCCCGGAAAAGAAATCCCGTCTCTTCCTTCATCTCCCTGGCCGCCGCCATCCCCGGCGTCTCCCCTGCATCCACCAGCCCCGCCGGCAGGGCATAAATCTCTTCGTCCAGAGGATAACGGTACTCCCTAATCAGCACCAGCCGAGGGGCCGGTTCCTGCGTCAGCCCATAAATGACGATTCCTTCCGGCTCCAGGCCCTTTGTAAAAAGCTTCAGCCTTTCTTTAGAATTCCTCGAAGCAAAATAATAGTCGAAAACTTCCCCCTTCCGGTCCAGCGCGTCCAGATGATAGAGGTTTAAATGCGGATTCTTTGTCAACTGCTGTACGGCACTTATTTTTTTCATCCTCAATCCTACCCCCGTGCTCTTTCTGTATTTTTATACCAATTAAGTTAAATTAATTTCATTCTATTTGATTTTTAATTAAAAGTCAACTTTATTTAACGTTTTTTCTGATAAATATGGGATTTAAGTATTGATTGTCAAAAGCAAAACAGATTCTAATGAAACTTTTTCGATATAAACGAACGCCGCCACGCGCTGCAGAGCAGCGAGGTATTGACCCTCGCGGCATTCGCTAAATGCTCGTGCAAGCACGGCACTTGGCTCATTGCTCGCGGGAATAAAAAGGAGTTGGCTCAAAACGGCCAACTCCTTTTCGATCTTCCATCTTCCAAATCTTATCCTTCGATAGAAATATAATGCTTTTCTTCCACCGCCGGCTTTTGTTCCTTCTTGGGGATGGTCAGTTTCAGGATACCATGCTTAAACTCTCCTTTGATATCCTCCTGCTGTACTTCCTCCCCAATATAAAAGGTTCTCTGGCAGGCACCGGAATAGCGCTCCCTGCGGATATATTTGCCGCCTTCCTTCTCCTGTTCCGCTTCTTTCGCGGCGCTGACTGTGAGGTAGCCGTTTTCCAGAGCCACCTTTACCTCGTCTTTCTTAAAGCCCGGCAAATCCATTTCCAGTTCATATCCGGTTTCATGTTCCTTTACATCCGTTTTCATCAGGTTTTTCTCCCGATGGCCATACAGCTTCTTTTCCATCTTCTTAAAATCCTTGTCATCATAAAACGGAAATCCAAAAAAATCATCAAACATATCTTTTCCAAAAATACTAGGTACTAACATCATTCATTCCTCCTGTTCTACTTAAGTAAAAACCTTTACAATTCCAATTGATGAATCAAACTTTAAAGCTGCCGCCTTTTAGCCTTTATCCTTCAATTTCGATGTATTTCTTTTCCTCCACTTTCCTTTCCATTTTCGGGATTAACATCTTCAGCGTTCCGTCTTCAAACTTCGCTTTGATATCTTCCTGCCGTACATGCTCCCCTACGTAAAAGCTCCTGCTGGATGAGCCGTAATATCTTTCCCTGCGGATGTAACCGCCCTGAGGTTCCTGCTCCCCGCTGTCCGACTTAGAAACAGCCTGGATGGTCAGGTATCCATCCTTTAATTCCGCTTTCACATCTTCTTTCTTCACTCCCGGAATATCCATCGTCATCAGGAACCCCTGCTCCGTGTCCTGCACATCGGTGTGCATGAAATCTTCCGCCCTATAAGAATTGCGGAAAGAATCATCAAAAAAGCTATCGAAAAAAGTTTCTCCAAAAATACTAGGTACTAACATAATTTATTCCTCCTTTATTATTCTCTGCTCTTTATTTTTTATTCCCCTTCCTTTGTTCTATATGTAATATAACATATATTGTTAGCACTCGCAAGAGGTGAGTGCTAAAAAATATATAAACTATTTATTAAAAGCTGATGAAATAGGGATTTTTACTCGCTGCCTCCACCGTGATGTATGCCAGTTCGCTGACCCGGATACCTGTAGCCCCGATGGTCTCCATTGCCAGTTCCAGCCGTTTTTCCCCAGACCGTCTAGCCGTTTCCAGCAGGCGCTGGTATTCCCCCTGTGTCAAATCCCTGGAATCATCCCGGAACATCCGCCTCTGTACATGGAAATACTTCGCCCTGCACCTTTCCATCTGTTCTTCTGTCAGTTTATATCCTTCCATCTTCCATACCTCCTTATAAGTTAAAAAAAGGGAACCTGCAGAGTATTTTTACCCTGCTGATTCCCTTTTATCCTTTATTCTTTATATTTAAAAATGCCCCTTCAAATCCCGCCATCCCATAATGGCGAAAATTTATCTCGCATCCTCCTTCCAGTTCTCATTCCTTTCCTGGCTGGATGCCGTTGCTTTGGCCAGCTGCAGCACTGTCTCGCTGAAATATCTGGCTGGGATATCCCTGATATAAATTGCCTTCTCTTCGTCGGCCTCTTCATATACATAGCTTCCCCTTTTAATATTCCCCGCCTTATAGAACCTGGCATCGTAAACCGTAATATCCTCATTTTCCCCGCCCACAAAGCTGCCGGAGAAATGGAGTTCCACGCCTATTCCCAGTTCCGCATCCTCCCTGTAATAGGTGTAAAAGCCTCCCCCATCTTCTACGGAGCCCCGATACCAGCCAAGGTTCAAAAGCTTGCCTCCCAGGGATAAATCGTTCAGCACCAACCCGCCAAAACGTTCCAGCCTTTGTTTCCCTGCCTCTTCCTCCGTCATCCGGTAGACATTCCGGCCAAGCTGCTCTATGGGCTGGGCGATTTCGTAATCTTCCAGCTGCTGCTCCCATGCCTTCTTCTCCTCTTCCGTAAGCTCTATGGGATGAACCAGCCCAATCCGCCCTTTTTCCGGAAGCTCATATTCCTCTTCCTCCGCCGTATTAAAGGAGCCGTCCTCCATATAGCGGAAGCTGCATACCAGTTCCCTGTTCTCATAGATTCCCCATATCAGCCCGATGGCAAACTGATGCATCACCGGATTTTCCACAAAAAGCTTCTGCCATGCCTCCCTGCTCCATTCCCTTCCTGTGGACAGGGCCATTTCCAGCCGCATTTTCTGGCTGTTTACGGTCATCTTCATCTGTTTCTTCATCTGCTTAAAGGATTCATACGCCGCCGCGGCCTTCCCCTCATCATCCCGCTTTCCCGGCGAAGGCATATTTTTCAGCTTTTTCCCTGCGTCATCATAAACTTCTATTTCCAGGGCAGGCGTAATGGCCACCTTAAAGTTTCGTTCCCCATAGTCAAAAAGCCGCTCTCCCTTTTTATCGAACCCCATATCTGGCACAATCCTGTCCGCCAGTTCTTCCCGGCTAATACCCAGTTGGGAAGCTGCAAATTCCAGGGCCTTCCCCGCCGCCGCCTTTATCTGTTTAAATTTGAACTTCCTGGATATTCCGTCCACAATAAGAAGTGCCTGGGGAAGGGGGTTTAAACTCAATGCCTGCACCGCCTCTGCCGCAATCGCCCCTCTGGCCTGTTTGGGCCATTCCTGAATCTGGTGCTGCAGCTTCCCTATAATTTCTTCCCCACCATGGATGGAAGCGGCGTACAGCACCCAGCGTTTCTTCGCCTCCGCCCCGGCCTCCAGCCATTTGTCGAACAGTTCGTTCATATAAACGGCCAATTCCGCAGGCTCCAACTCCTCTGCCAGAACCGCCGCCTTTTCGCTTACCCCGCGCAAGCAGGTGGAGGAATAGCATAAAATAACTGCCTGCAGATATTCTTCATCCGCCGCTTCCCCATTCTTTTTATGCACTGTGGAAAAAGGGGTCTGGTAGGCCCAGGCCAGGGAGCGTTTTGCCCCTCCCTTGTGCAGCTCCTTTACCATATCCATTCTGGTCAGCGCCTTTCCGCCGACGCCGCTTCCTCCTTCTGCCCCTTCCTGCTTCAGCACGCTTTCCAACAGCTGCTTCACCTTTCCGTTTTTCTCCTTTTCAAGCGCTGCGGACAGCAAATCCCTGTACTCCAAGCCATCCTGGGCCCAATGGGCAAGCACCCTTACTGCCAGTTCCCTTTCCGCCGCCTTTTTGGCCGCAAGAAGCGCCTTCACATCTTCCTCCCAGCTCTTTTGACCATATAAAATATCCAGCAATTCCCCTTTTACCACCTTCGCGCTATCCTGGGAAAAGCTTAAGATTTCCTTCTTATTCTCATCCGCTTCTTTCCGCATAACATGCAGGCCAAAAAAACGCCCGAATGCTTCCGCCGTGGAAAAAGCCTGTATGGTTTCCTCCCGTTTATCCTTTAATCTGTCTGTAAAATATTCCTCTGCGCCTTTCAAAAATCCCTTTTTCCATTCTGGCGAATATAGGGAATCGTAAATCAGCTCCAATCCGGCCAGCTGATAGGGCATCCCCAAATGTTCCCCTTCAAAATTTTCAAACAGCCTTTTTACTTTCCCCGTATTGATTGTCGCTCCATCCATAATATCTCCCCGGAAAAAATATCCGGAACGCTTAAACAGCATAAATACCTGGCATCTGCGGAAAAATTCTTCGTCCTTATAATTCCTCCTGTATCCGTCCAGAAGGTTCCGCTCCTTAGCGCCGCCATAATAAAATTTCTCGCTAATCCCATCAATATAGGGATACACGCTTTCCACCGGCTCCTCCCCCCGCAGATATTTCTTTACCGCATCCCCGCTAAGGATTTTTGCCGTAAACAGGCTGATGAGTTTTTCCCTTTCCTTGTTGTTGCCGTCCTGCTTTTTCTTTTCCAGAATCTTCTCGTAAAGCGCCGGCTCCTGGTCCTTAATCACCGCGAACATCCCATTGGCCGCCTCTATATCTACCCGTTCCATTACCTTCAGGTAATTCTCCCGATTATTTTTCAGCTGCTGGGCCAAAATATTTTTATGGCCCTTCACCGCCGTCCACTGCAGGTAATTCTCGCTGTCTATTTCAAATATCCTGTCATAGTTCCCTCCATGAATCAAAATATCCGCAGGCAGGCCCATGCTGACATTCCTCATCGTATCCAGCATCCCGTTTGTATCGGCGGCCAGGCAGACACGTACCGCATCCTTCAGCTTTCCGGAAAGAGGGTAATTCAAAAATGCCATACCTCCTAAAAGCTTCAACATGGTCTGGGAGATATTCGTCCTAGAACCGGCCAGACGCAAAACCTTTTCCGTCACCCGGCCATGGTTCACCGCCTCTATAATCTCCTTCACGTCATCCTGAGGCATCTGCCCGTTATACAGATATCCCAGATTGGAAATAATCAAATCTTCATATTCCTTCATCAACGGCTTATCCTCCGGCTCTATCTCGATTTCTGCCGTCTGGGTTCCCATTCCCTGATTTCCAATCCTCTGGCTTCCTGTTCCCTGGACTCCCATTCCCTGGTTTCCCGTTTCCTGGCTTCCATTGCCTATACCCAAAAGTTTCCCGGCCTTTTTCAGAAACCCTTCTTTTTTATCCTGTTTATCCTGGAAATTTCCGTCTTTATTCCCTTCCCAGTTCTGCTTATATTTAGCCAGAAAGTAGGCCGTTAAGAGGACAATTTTCCCGTTTGCCGTTCCGTTGTTCCTGTATCCTATCGCCCTCCTTAATACTTCCGGGTTATCCTCTGCATAAAGCATTAAAGCTTTCATGGAATACCCGCCCAGGGCATAAAGGCTCATTGCTATGGACGTGCCGTAAACGGCCGCTTTCTTATCCGAATCGCAGTCAATCGCCCCTTGTTTCAGCGTCAATAAATCCATGGGAACGAGATGATAGCACGTACATTGTCCGATGGCGAAAAGCAGCCGGAATAATCTGGCGCCCTCTTCTTTTTTCCCCTTTTTCCCCAGTTCCCGGAATAGCTTTATAAATTTTTCGGAAGGAATGGAGGATAAATCCCTGAATACCAGCCGCCTTAGGCTTTCTTCCCCTCCTCCCTGCATTATGTAAGCTTCCGCTGTTTCCTGCTGGCTTTCCGGAAGGCTCAACAAATCTAACGCCTCCGTTATTTTACTGTTCCATAAATCTTTTGGATTCATCATGGCAGGATGCTCCTTTCCTATTGATATGGCTTTCCCTTTGCCCTCGGGAATAATAGTTCCGCCCTATGTCCAACGTGATTTTTGTTCGGCATAGGTATAAATATTCGATTAGTCCGGCATATATCTCCACCAGGTTGTCCGGCATGGCATTGGCATTCAGCTGATGGCGGAGCATGGACAGCGCTTTTTCCAGATTTTTTATTTTATCCGACAGATATTCCATGCCGTACTGCCCGGCCAGCTTTTCCGTTTCGCCCAATGCCTGCAGCGTACTGTCATGAACGGTATGGAAGCCGCTTTGGTATAGTTCTTCCAGCAAATCGGCAGCATCCTGCAGCAATGTTTCCAGCGCTTTTTCCTTCTCCTCATTTCCCGGTTTGGAACCCTCGGATTTTCCTTCCAAAAAGCGTTTTTCGCCATTTGGCCAGCTTTCCCCATCGAAAGGCTTTCCTTTATTGAGGCGATTTTCCTCCCGTTCTTCCGCTCCCTCTTCCTCCGCCAGTTCCCCCTTTTCCAGCACCGCTATGGGATACATCCTGATTTTTCCGTTTTTAAGGTAGATTTTACCGAAAAAACAAGGGGGATTGTGTTCCTCTATCCTTTCCAGATAGCGTATTCCCCATGCCTCTTTTTGGGAATATGCCACTTCCACTATTACCTCACGGCTTTCCCTGTCATACAGATGCATGAAAAGCTTCTGCTCCGTTTCCGAAAAACAGGCCCTTTTCAGAGAGGCCGGGCGCAGGAATACTAAATCCATGCCTTCCTCTTCCTTTTCTTCCAGCCAGGAAATATTTTTCCTGTTTATCCGTTCCTCATAAAGACGGTCAAAATCCCGGTAATACCATCCGCCCAAATCTTCCGTATAAAGCCGGGGTCCTTTCCCTGCTCCTGCAATCAGTTCCCCTTTCGTATCCTGGCTGGAAGAAAGCCTCCTTCTGCCATCGCTCTTGGCCCCTGTCAAAGCAATCCTCGCCTTTGCCAGTTCTTCCATAGAAAGGGCCAGCCCCCAGGGTGCCCCGGCCTTGCCGCCCCTCCTGCGCCTGCCGGATTTTTCATAAAAAACAGGCATTGCCGAAGTAAAAGTGTACCATTCCTTTGTATTTCTCTCCAGAAAATATATGGTTTCCCCTTCATACCCTGCCTGGCTTTCAAAATGTTCCATGGCAATCCCCATTAACTCCAAATCCCCCGCCGGCGCATATTCCGCCCTGAACTCTCCCGACAATCCGTCGATTTCCCCGCTTTCTTCCGCTTCCAGCAGCAGCTTTGCCCTGCTGTAAAGTTTGGCCGTCTGCTCCGCCAGTTTGGATAGCCGGAAAGAAGCCTTCCTTTTCAGGTAGCTGTCATAGGAATCTTTTAATGCCCGCCAGTAGCCTTCGAATTTGGCAAGCCTGGCATTGTGGCTGACTATGGCAAGGCGTTCCATATGCTCCAGCGCATCGGGGGAAACCCTGGCCAAACCTATATTCAGCAGTTCCTCCAGGAATGTTTCCATCTGCTTCGCCGCATCTTTTATTTGCTTCCAATCGCTTTCCGGCTTTTTATACGTTTCTTTTTCCAGTTCTTCTATTGTCAGCTGCCCTGCCTCCAATTTGCACCATAATACAGCGCATGCCTTGTGCACGCAGAATTCCTTTTTATGGCAGCTGCAGGAGGAATATTCCAGGGGGGAAAGCAGCTTCACCTTTTGCTCCATCCATGGGAGCTCTACCGTAACTGTACTGGAATATGTAATGTTCCCAAACTGTTTTGATTTTATCTGGCTTATGGCGGCCTGAAGCTGCCGCTCTCCCATAATCCTCCGGATAGAAGACAGGGAATAGGCCGCGATTTCTTCCCGCACTTTCTGCCCCAATCCCTGTTTGTCAACAGGCTGCCCGTCCTTAGCGCCATTCCCTTCTCCCGCAGGCTGTTCCGTTCCCGGCTTCGGCCCTTCCTCCGCAGGCCCGCCTTCCAATAATTCCGCTCCTGCTCCAGGCTCTTCCTCCATCCGTTCCTTCAAGGCCAGTATCCCTAACACCACATGGCGGCAGATTGTGCGGGATGGGCAGGAGCAAACGCTTTCCCCTAACGGGCTCTTAATCTTCACCGTCTCCGCGCCTACTCTGACCGTAGCTTCCCCCTCAGAATCCCCGGAAGAAAGCACCTCATAATTTCCTTCCTCCTTATCCTTATAGGCCCTCTTTACGATTCCTTTATTGGCAATCCCTATGAGATAATCCTCATCCGCATCCTTCAATATCTCTTTCCAGTCTTCCATATCCCATCCCCAATGCGGCAACAGCCCGCACCCATTTTCCGGCACTTTTCATTATCCCGCATCCAAACTGTTTCCCTAAATGATTTTCCCAATGAATTCCGCCAGTTCTTCCGGGGTCATCGCCCCCACAGAGGCGCCCAGGGAAGCCAGCTGCGCCGCCGCATTCCTGTCATAGCTCGGATTGGCTTCCATATCCAATGCAGTCAAAGCGATGAGCTTGGCCCCGCTTTCTATGATATCCTTGCTGACCCTGTACAGATTCTGATATCCGCCGCCTTCGTACAGGTCGGAAACAAGGACTACCATCGTTCGGTAAGGGAAGTCGATGAGGCCTTTGCAGTAGGAAAGGGCCCCCGCGATATTCGTTCCTCCCCCCAGCTGAACGCTCATCAGCGTTTCCACCGGGTCATCCACATATCCGCTTAAGTCCACCACATTCGTATCGAAAATTACCAGGCGGGTATCCAGCATAGGCAGCTTTGCAAAAATCCCTGCCATGACCGCGCTGTGAATCACAGAGTCCAGCATGGAGCCGCTTTCATCCACGCAAATGATAATCCGCCACATGTTGTATTTTTTCATCCGGCCATGAAAATAGATTTCCTTCAGCACCAGCTGTTCCCGCTGCGTATCGTAATTTTTCAGGTTTCTCCAGATTGTTTTTTTCATATCCAGATTCCTCGCCGAACGGACTGGGCTGCTGGTGCTTTTATTCAGCATGCCGAAAAAGGATTTCTGAAGCTCCTGCTCCAATTTCTTCGTCAGTTCATCGGCTATCTGGCGGACAAGTTCCCGCGCCAGGGCCAGCACTTCCCCCTTCATCATATGCTTTAAACCCAGTATGGTCTTTAGCAGTTCCTTATTGGGCTCCAGCTTCCTAAGCACCTCGGGGTCCGTGAGCAGTTCCGTCATCCCATATTTTTCCAGCGCATGGCGTTCCATAATTTCCACGGTATGCTTTGGAAACAGTTTCTTCATCTTCGCAATCCAATGGGGCACTGTCAGGTGGGAATTTTCGCTTCCCCCGCCCCGCTCCTTGCGGATATCCTGTTCCTCCCCGTATTCCCTGGAATACAGGTAATCCAACACCTGTTCCATTTCCATAAGCCCCCTCTGCTCCCCGGAAAAAGGAATCTGTTCCTTCGCATATTTCCCAAGCACAAGCCGCCATCTGTTCAAAATATCCTGCTCATCTGCCATCCCGCTATTCCATCCTTCCTTCCGCTAATTTCCGGCACCTATCGCAGGCAATGGAGCGCCAAACCTTCGGCACGTCTTTCAGGGCAGCCTTCCACAACCGCCCATCGCCCCTTATGCCTTATGCATATGCCCCCTGGCGTAAGCATCCAGTTCCCTTCCATAGGCATACCACTCCGGCAAAATCTCCTTCCGGTACAGGATATCCTCCCTTCCTTTTCCATGAAGCCCTGCCGCCATTTTGGCTATTTTGTCCGTTTCCCCGGGCGTAAAATAGGTAAATGCCATCCGCAGCTGGGGCAATAGTTCCATAAACTCATTTTCTTCCACCTTGCCAAAAAAATCATCCAGCATCTCCAGAATTTTTCCCCCGATGAATATCAAATCCTTTGCCGTATAGAACAGCCCGCGGAAGAAAACTGCCGTCTGCAAAAGCTGCCCCCTCGTTCCTGTCAGATAACCGAGGCAGGCCTTTTCCACCTCTATTGCCGTTTCCCTTCCGCTGCCGTAAAGAATCCCCCAAATACAGCCGTGCAGCCCTGCATGGATTCCTTCATCCCGGCACATCTCATCCAACGCCCCGAAATAAGCTTCTTTTTCCTGTTCCATATCGCTGCCTTTCCCCGTAATCTGATACAGCATCTTTACCGCATCCATACAGGAAGGGAGATTTTCCTCTTTAATCCCTGCCATAGACGGAAGGAGCCCAATCAATTTCCTGACGCTTTCCAGCAGCAGGCGGGAAATCTCCAGGGCCGACCCGTAAAGGCCGCTTAGTTCCTCCATCATCGTCAGCGCTTTCACCGCTTCCGCCATGGAGTAAAAATCCGTATCCTGAACTATCAGCTCCTGCACTCTTTCATACACCGCTTCCAGCTGCCCGCTAAGCCCCATTTCAAATACCTGGGTCAACAGTACGGCGGCCCGCCCTGCCCCCGTCTCCCCTTTGAGGCGCTCCCCCACCAGGCTGGCTGCCGCTTCCTCTATGGTAGCCCCATGGACGGATACATCGATCAGGGCCGCCGGAACTTCCGCGCTCCATTTATATTTCCAGGTTTCCCGTATCAGGTTCTTATCCTTTCCCTGCTGAAGGTTGGGCCCTTTGACCCGCCTGGCAAAAGGCGTGCCCAGAAATACCATCTGATGAAAGAACATGCTCTCATTCCTATGTTTCCTGCTGGAAAAAATGGACAGAACGGTTTCCATTTCCGATGTAGAACGGACTTTCAGGCCAAAGGCCTTGCATCTCATTTCAAAGTCATGAAGAATGGGCGGAACATCCGCCAACGGGCAGAGACTGCCCATCCCCCTTCCCGTCATCTGTTTTTTCAAAACCAGCATCGGCATGGCGGAAGCAATATTATATTCTCCCTTTATATAGGATGACAGCACCGCATCCAATAGTTCATACGCGCCCGGCTGCGGCTTGCTGCGCAATTCCCCGAGCCCTTTTGCCATTTGCCATGCGCATATTTCATCATAAGTGGAAAGATACCCCTCCTTCTTTCTCACTTCTTTTCCCGCAGATACGAGCATATCCAGCACCGCCTTTTCATAAGGCGCATCCATCTCCCCTATGCCTTCCCATACCTTCTGGTAAAATCCGGCAAAAGGCATGCCGCTGGCATACCCGTTCAGGGCATCCGCCGCTTCCATGGAATAGGGCATCAAATATACGCTCTGGTCTTCTTTCGGTATCCGGGCAGATGGATTGTCCAGCAGGCGTTTCGTTTCCTCCCATCTGCCATCGGCAAGCCGTTCCCGTATTCCCGGGGTATGGAATCCCCCGGTTATTACCAGAATCCGATAAGGGTCCATCCAGGCCATAAGGTCTTCTTCCCAGCGCTCTTCCGCTCTTCCCTTTGCCCCATGGGCCATAGCGCATTGTATGATTTTCGCCGCCATATGGGCTTCCCGTTTCAGGCATCCGTCCTCTTCCATAGACTCAGGCGGGGTATTCTCCCTGGCCAGGCTGCAGTAAGTAAACAAATGGGAAAACCATACATCGCCCTCCTCATACAACCCGTTTATCTCAAAATATTTCTCCCAGAATTCATCGAAATTCCGCAGCCCCGTTTTTTCACAGAGCCTTTTGATATATGTATTTCTGGAAAGCAGATAGTCGTCGTTATAACTGTTTTTCTCTTCATCTTTTAACAGGCCCTTCCCTTCCCTGGAAGCCGCCAGGATATCCCCATAGGGCAAATCAATAAACGCCGCTTCCATCCCCCGCTTTTTTGCCTCCCGCAAAGCCGTCAGTTCCGGCGAATATTCCAGGAACGGGTAATAACATTTATAGTATGCTTTTTCTTTGGAAAGCTTCCCCTCCCTGTCATGATAGGAATAATATATGGCAAAAGGCGCTCTGGTTTCCTCATGCACCATGATTTCCCGCAAGGAATTGGCATTCTCCGGCCCTTCCACCAGTATGGAGGACGGCTTCCAGCTTTCTATCATCTTCTTTATCTGAAGGGAGCACGCCGGGCTGTGATGCCTGATGGGGAGAAGCATTATTTCAGCCATTTCCTCGCGTCGTAATATTGTTTCCATAATCCACCCTCTTTGCCGCTTTTATCTTTGACTACCGTATTAAAATATTCCCTTACCTTCCCCAAATCCTCCTTATTTTCTTTGGAAACGGCGCCTACTAGATTTTGGACGAGACAGTCTACGCTCATCCGCTTTTCCCCGTAATAATAACCGGTAAGCATTGTCTGATAATAAACGGAAACCGCCTCGGCCGTGCTCATCACCGCCGCCGGTTTGTCAATCCTATGCCCATAGGAAGAAACCCCTTCCCGCAATTCGTGGTATGTAGATGCCAGCAGCTCGGCCACATCCTCATCCGCTTTCATATGGACATTGCTTTCCTTTGCCAGCTTGTTCACTTCATTCAATATAATCTGCTTTTCCACAGCCACTTCCCGAACCGGCATAACCGTTTCAAAATTAAACCGGCGTTTCAGTGCGCTGCTCATTTCATTCACGCCCTTATCCCTCGTATTCGCCGTACCGATAACATTAAAGCCGGGGCGGGCGAACAAAAAGCCCTGCTCCCCCAGCTCCGGCACATTCAATATCTTATCGCTCATAACGCTGATTAAACTATCCTGTATTTCCGCCGGGGTTCTGGTTATTTCCTCGAATCGGGTCAATATCCCTTTCTCCATGCCTATATAAAGAGGCGCCGGCACAAGCGCCTCCCGGCTTGGACCCTTGGCTAACAGCAGAGCATAATTCCAGGAATACTTTATCATGTCCTCCGTAGTTCCTGCCGTTCCCTGAATCGTATTGGTACTCACCCCGCTGATAGCTGCGGACAGCAGTTCGGAAAGCATCGTCTTCGCCGTACCCGGCTCCCCCACCAGCATCAGCCCCCGGTTTCCCGCAAGGGTGACGATGCACCGTTCCACCAGCGCATCATTCCCATAATATTTCTTTTCAACCCTGACTTCCTTCCCATTATATTCTATTGGCTGGGTACTTCCCAGGATGAAAGCGCGTACCGCCTTTGGCGATAAGCGCCAGTTTTCCGGGCAGCGCCCCGTATCATTGCTTTTCAAAGCATCCAGTTCTTCCTTATATTTCACCTCTACCGGCGGTTTGATACTCTCCTGCATTTCTTCTTATGCCCCATGTCTTTCTTTCATCTTGTAAATGCCTATTCCCGCGAGTTTCTTTACTCCCTTATTCAAGCACTTTGTCCAAAGTTTTAAGCAATAAGTTGATGTCAATCGGCTTGGCAATATGGCCGTTCATGCCGCATTTCAAGGCTTCCTGTTTATCTTCCTCAAAGGCGTTGGCAGTCATTGCCAGTATCGGAACGGATGCCAGTTCCTTGTTTTCCAGCCTGCGTATTTCCCTGGTAGCCTCGTAGCCGTTCATAACCGGCATTTGGACATCCATGAGTATCAGCTGATAATATCCGGGCTCTGACTTTTTCAGCATCTCCACAGCCGCCTTTCCGTCATCTGCTATTTCCGTGGTAAATCCCGCATCCCCTAAAATCGCTTCCGCAATTTCCTGGTTCAGTGCATTATCCTCTGCCAGGAGTATGCGGCCGGTATATATTTTTTCCTGAATTCCAGCCCCATCCTTTTCTTTTCCGTCATCCGCATTAATCACGGAATACAGACAGCTTCTAAGCTCCGATAAAAACAGCGGCTTGCTGCAGAACGCCGACACCCCGGCTTCCTTTGCTTCCTCTTCGATTTCGGACCAGTCATAGGCAGTTAAAACGATAATCGGCACATCGTCGCCCATTTCTTTCCGTATTCTTCTGGCCACTTCAATCCCGTTCATATCGGGCAACAGCCAATCCAAAATATATACAAAATAATTGTCCCCGCGGACAACGGCCTGATGGGTACGCAATACCGCTTCCTTCCCCGATAAGGTCCACTCCGCCCGCATTCCCAGCTGGCCCAGCATATAGGATACGCTGTCGCATGTATTAAAGTCATCGTCCACTACCAGCGCCCTGCAATTTTTCAATTCCGGGATATCCTGCTGTTCTTTCGGCCCTGTATGAAGCCGGAAAGTAAATTTGACAACGAACTCTGTTCCTACCCCCTGCTCGCTCTTCACATCGATGGAACCGTTCATCATATCCACAATGTTCTTTGTAATTGCCATCCCCAGGCCAGTTCCTGGGATTCCGCTTATGGTAGTAGTCTTCTCCCTTTCAAAAGGCTCGAAAATATGCCTTATGAATTCTTCGCTCATTCCAATTCCGTTATCTTTAATATGGAATTCATAGTTGGCATATCCCGGCTGTGCCCCGCCCTTTTCCATAATCCTCATGCTCACAATTCCGCCTGCGCCCGTATATTTAACGGAATTGCTCAGCAGATTCAGCAACACCTGGTTCAGGCGCAGCTTATCGCAATAAATCTCTTCATCCATCACATCCACCGCGTCAATATAAAAATCGAGCTGCTTCGCATGGACATCAGCCTGTATAATATTGCGCAGGCCGTGCAGGATGTCCGGCAGGCTGCATAATTTTTCTTCCAGATGAATCCGGCCGCTTTCTATCCTGCTCATGTCAAGGACATCGTTAATCAGGCTTAACAGATGATTCCCCGATGTCATAATCTTCTTCAGGTATTCTTCCACCTGCTCCTTTTGTTCAATATGGGTAATCGCCAAAGCGGTAAAGCCGACAATCGCATTCATCGGTGTCCGGATATCATGGGACATATTGGAAAGAAATACGCTCTTCGCCTTGCTGGCCCTGTTGGCCTGCAAAAGCGCGTCTTCCAGCATCCTTTTCTTCTCCATTTCACCCCTGATTTCCGTATCCACGCTATGTATGCCCAGAACAATACCGTGCCTTCCCTCCCAATTTCCTGAACGAACGACTTTCATCTGGTAATACTCCATTTTACCATCCTTGCAGGTACGGTAATTGATGCAGTACGGATTTTTTTCCTCCAGCTCTTCTTTTAGCTTTTCCCTGGAAAATGCCTCCCCAAGCATCTTCCTGTCCTCTTCATGCACATATTCCTGTATGTAAAACCCTATGCAATCATCAAATGCAATGTTGCTGGAAATCAGCGAATCCGGCATCTTCCAGCTATTTTCATCATATCTTAAGGTTGTTCCTATGCCCGTATCCAAATCAAAGAAATAAACTAAGTTATAGTCAATGCTCAGCGCCTGAATCAGTTCCATCTGGCGCCTTTCCATCCTCTTCTCCCTTTGCTTCTGCACTGTACAATCCAAAAGGAACCGCTGGTAAACCAATTCCCCATTTTCCATTAAAAGTTTAATATTGCCCATTACGTGGATAATTTCCCCGTTCTTATGCCGCACCCGGTATTCCACGCTGACGCTGTCCCCGGCCTCTTTCAGCCCAGCTATGCATTCCCTTAATTTTCCCCTGTCCTCTTCCACCACCGTGGATGCCACCATATTGAACCCTGCTGCCACTAATTCTTCCTGGGATTCGTACCCCAGGATTTTAAGCGCCGCCCTGTTAATGCTGAGTATCCTCGAGCCATCCAGCGTATGGCATATTATCCCGCTTTCCATAGTGGTAAAAATGGCTTCCAGTGTACGGTTCTTATTTATGATTTCCTGTTCATAATCCCGCTCTTTGGTTATGTCAATGGCTACTCCCACCGTTCCCGCCACGCTTCCGTCCAGGTCATACAATGGAGATTTGTACGTCATAAGCGTCCTCATGCCCATCCCCGTGGTAATCACTTCTTCAGATACGCAGGTTTCCTCCCTTTCCATGACTATCCGTTCAGATTCGATACATGCCGGGTCATCATTCTCCACATCCCAGATATAGGCATGGCGCTGCCCTTCCACCTGTTCCCTGGTCTTGTTGACCATCCGGCAAAAGCTGTCATTTACCTTCTTATGGATACCATTTTTATCCTTATACCAAATGAGATTGGGAATATTATTAATTGTAGCATCGAAATAATGGCTTGTCTGCCAATAATCTTTGCTCATTTTATAGGTTTGCTGCCAACGCAAAAGATGGAACCTGACTTCCTCCCCGGACATGGGCAGCGTCCATATATCTTTGATTTCCGGCATAAACTCCCAAAGCGTATCGATCTGCCCTTTATCCGCAAGAAGAATCAGCTCCGCCTCTTTGCGCTTCGCCCCGGCCAGTGCCCTTACTGCCTCCTCCCCGTTCCTGTCATGAAGATTGGCAAAAATCACATCTGCCTTTGCCGCCAATGCTTCATCCGGTTCATTGCCCTCAGAAAATTCATGGGTAAAATGCTCCAATGGAGGCATTTCTTTTACCTCTTCCAATACACTGCACGGATTTCCTATCAGATAGAAATGAATATGGCAATGATACATGACTAATCTCCTCCTGTCTGCGCCTGTTATTTATATTCCTTATTTATTATTTAATATATTTATCGGCATAATTTAAATATTATATTCCGTTCTTTTTTCAACATTTTGTCCATAGTGGCCTATGTTTCTATTCTAACAAGCAATAGGAGTTTATGTCAATATTTTGTCCTGATAATCACAAAATCAAGTAATAGTTTGGTCCCAATGTCATTAAGTGAATGGTTGTGGACGCTGGGGAAGGATAAAATCCTCCGTCGCCGCGCTATCGGGAAAATAGACCAGAATATTTGCACAAGAAATTTGAGTACGGAGTACTAGATGACGTTCTGAAGGAATACCCGCTTATGAACGAACGCCGCCACGCTCCGCGAGCCGGCTTATCGTAACAAAAGTAGCTGCGAAGCAGGGAAAAGCACCAAAGGTGTAAAATTTATCCGCTTCCCCCATACTTTTCTGCCTTCTTAACGAAGTTTGCGGCAAAAGCTGGATTGGACGGGTAATATAGATGGGGGAAGCCGAACCAATAGTTCTCCCCTTCCGAGCCTACTTCCCCCCATCCCCTTCACATCCGCCACAAGCACAATAGCACTATATTTTAATGTTTAACTCCGAAAGTCAGATATCATAAAGACGTCAAATTGTCCATCGCTATTTTGCACAAAAAAGGAACAGGAGTTTTATTTATTTTGTATCCAAAGGATCCCACACGCCCCTCACATAGCAGAGCAAAAACAGGAAAAACAGCAGCAAGTTGTGTGCAATCATGCAGGCCCACGCGGAAACCAGCCCAAATCCAAGAAATTGGGTGCAAACGAAGGTTCCTGTAATGCGGACAAGCCACATGCCAATTATATTATATACAAAAGGTGCTTTCGTCTTCCCAACTCCCATCATCAGCCCCTCAATAATAATGGAAAATCCATAAAAGGGCTCTGAAACGGCAACCATGCGCAACACTGTTCCCCCCAGGGCTATGACCGCTTCATGGGCGGAAAACAGCCTCATCAGAAATGGAGCCGAAACGAAAAGGCAGAAGCCGGAGCCTATCATCAAAACCGTTTCCAGAGGAATAAGCATGGAAGCCAACCGTTTCATCCTTTTCCCGTCATTGGCCCCATAGGCATTCCCCGCCAGGGTAGCCGCTGCCGTCTGCATCCCATAACCAGGGATATAAAAAGCCGATTCCACCGTATTGGCTATGGTGTGGGCCGCTGTTGACACCTCGCCCAGCGAATTAATCATTGCCGCAAATGCCACATACCCTAAGGAAGTTCCAAAGCGCTGCAGCATATTCGGAAACGCCACCCGCATACATGGCCTTAAAATCTGCATATCGGGGAAAAACCTCTGCCCCCTTGGCGATATCGTCCGGTGCCGCCAGAGCACGAATGTGATGCAGAACCCTCCTACGGTAAACGCAACAGCACTGGCAATGGCCGCGCCAATTACCCCAAGCCCGGCGCCCCATATGGCAACGCGCAAAGAAAATATTTCCACCTGGCGCCCCGGGTAAATCAATAGGAAATTCAGCGCCACATTAATCAGATTCACAAGCAGCCCGATTTTCATCGGCGATTTGGTATCCCCCGCCGAACGCAGCACCGTGCCAAAAATAATGCTCGCCGTCCTTGGCAGCATGGGAAGATACAAAATAAAAAAATATGCAGAAGCCATCTTCTGTATTCCCGGCTTTACCTGCATCCAGACGGGTATCACCCCGCTTAAGGATACCGTCAATATAGTAAAAAAGACACCCAGCACGCACGTAATCAAAACCGCCTGTGCAACCGCACGTTTTGCAGCATCCTGCTCCTTTGCCCCATGCGCTTTTGCAATATATGAAAGAAACCCCACGCCCACCGCAGAAATCGTGCTGCCAATCAGCCAGTTAATGGTTCCCGTAGAGCCTACTGCCGCTGTCGCCTCCGTTCCCAATGATCCCACCATCGCTGTATCGATATACTGGACGGCCGTCTGCATAAGCTGCTCCAGCATTGTGGGCCATGCAAGGGTGAGGATGGCCGCCAGCATACTGCGGTCCGATATTTGTCCGCTTATCTTCTTATCCATCCGTATCACTCTGTTCCTCAAAATATTTATGGATAAATTATATCAGCCTCAAATCATAGTGGCAAGGTTTTCTGTTTTATGCTATACTGGCCACAGAAAACAAATACGTAACGAACAAAGGCACAGAAACGAGGTAAAAATGGAACTGGCAGCGCGCAAAGATATCCCCAAAGAACTCACCTGGGATTTAACGGCTATTTATGAAACGGAAGAAAAAATGTATCAGGATGCGGAAACTCTGAAAAATTTATGCAGCCGCATGGTACTGGATTATAAAGGGAAACTGGATACCCCGGAGATTATCAATTCCTGTCTGGATGATTTCCGGGAAGTGCAGCGTCTGCTTATGATGACCAGTTATTACTGCGACCTGGCAGTTGCGGTGGATTATTATGATGCCCATAATCAGGAGCGCAATGACGGGATTCTCCGCCTGGCATCCGAAGTCAACAGCGCCCTCAGCTTTATTGAATGCGAAATGATGGAAAAGGACGAAGCCCTCCTACAGCAGGCCATGGAGGCCTCCCGGGAAAACAGATATTTCCTGGAAGAGCTTCTCCGCAAAAAGCCCCATCAGCTGCACCCGGAGGCAGAACGGGTATTGGCCTCCCTCTCCCAAACCATCAGTTCCCCTTACCAAATCTATAATATGACGAAAATGGCCGATATGAAATTCCCTCCTTTTACGGCAGGGGGAAAAGAATATCCCCTGGGCTATTCTTTATTTGAAGATAATTATGAATACGAAAAAGATACCAATATCCGACGGGCCGCTTTCCAGGCCTTTTCCAACAAAATAAGCGAGTATGAAAATGTTACTGCTGCCGCTTACAACACACAGGTCCAGACGGAAAAGACCCTGGCCAGCCTGCGGGGATTCCCTTCCGTGCTGGACAGCCTGCTTTTTCCCCAAAAGGTATCCCAGGAGCTGTATCACCGCCAAATTGATATTATCATGGAGAATTTGGCCCCCCATATGCGCAGATATGCCCGTTTGCTGAAAAAAATCCACAAACTGGATACCATGACTTTCACCGATTTGAAAATTGCCGTGGACCCGGCATATGACCCTAAAGTTACTATCGAAGAATCCAAAGCCTATATGGAGCAAGGGCTTTCCATATTAGGGGAAGATTATGTGGATATGATAAGAGACTCCTATAACCGCCGTTTGATTGATTTTGCCCAGAATGCGGGCAAATCCACCGGGGGCTTTTGCGCCAGCCTTTATGGGAAGGATTCCTTTATCCTGCTATCCTGGAACAACCGCATGGCGGATGTCTTCACGCTGGCCCACGAACTGGGGCATGCAGGGCATTTCAAAGCCTGCCATGGCAGCCAGCCGATTTTTGCTACGGATGTTTCCACCTATTTCGTGGAAGCCCCTTCCACTATGAACGAACTGCTGATGGCACATTACTTGTTAAAAACAAATACAGAACCCCGGTTCCGCCGCTGGGTATTGTCCTGCATCATAGGCAATACTTATTATCACAATTTCGTTACCCATCTGCTGGAAGCCGCCTACCAAAGGGAAGTCTACCGCATTGTCGATAAGGGCGGCAGCGTAAATGCGCAGTCCTTAAACCGCCTTATGAAAGAAACCTTACAGAAATTCTGGGGGGATGATGTGGTTATCTCCGATGCCGCCGCCCATGCATGGATGCGCCAGCCCCATTATTATATGGGATTGTACTCCTATACCTACAGCGCCGGGCTGACCATCGCTACCCAGGCATGCAAACGGATTGAACAGGAAGGGCAGCCGGCTGTGGAGGACTGGAAAAAGGTTCTAGCCGCAGGGAATACGTTGGACCCCATAGGCCTGGCCAGACTGGCCGGCATCGATATCACTACCGATGCCCCGCTGCTTAATACCATCGCCTATATCGGGGAAATCATTGATGAAATCGAGCGTCTGACTCTCCTATAAAATCCTGGAAACGGCATAATTTCATTGGGGAGTATAATGTTATCCTGATAAATTTCCCGGAGATTCCGTATACCGAAACCTCCGGGAATTATTTTCACTCCTGCGGGCAATGAGGAAGCTATCCATGTTTACATGGGTATTTGACAAATGCCGCGTGGCTATTGACGCTGCGCTATTAATTGATACTTAAACCGGCGCTTGCATATCCTGTCACTGTATTAAGCAAAGACAATCCACTTGCCCTTGCCGAAAATACCAACATCAGCCGTGTTTGACTCGTTACCGGAATATTAAGCCCTGTAAGCGCACCATTTAACAATGTTCCAACAGATACAGCTCCTGAAAGCGATGGCGTCAAACTGATTAGTGTTCCAGCAATAGGAGAAAATACGTTGTTTGGTGTTGCGGACTGATAAATCTGCGCATTTACCGTGACAGTGGAACCTACTAAAGAAAGTGCCGCTGTTGTACTGAAGAATGCGCTGAACGAAGTAATGATACCTGCACGGGGAATCTGGAATGCAAAGTTGGAAAGCGTTCCGGCGGCATTTGTGATATCAATTGTGGAACCTAACAGCGTAAGACCCTGTACACTGCTTCCAAAGCCAACAAAGGCAGGAAGTCCCGCAAGGCCACCGGCAATTGTTGTCAAAGCAACCGGAAGCCCTGACGCAAACGGAATAATTGCTCCTGTGCCTGCAACCCCAGTAGGTCCTGTCGGGCCTGTTGCTCCTGTGGCTCCGGTTGCTCCTGTTGCTCCATCGGCTCCCGTCGGGCCCGTCGCTCCTGTTGGGCCTGTCGCCCCATCGGCTCCCGTTGCACCTGTCGGGCCTGTCGCCCCATCAGCCCCTGTTGCTCCCGTTGCTCCTGTTGGACCCGTTGCCCCTGTGGCTCCTGTTGCTCCCGTTGGGCCCGTTGCTCCATCGGCTCCTGTCGCTCCCGTTGCTCCTGTTGGGCCCGTTGCTCCATCGGCTCCTGTCGCTCCTGTCGGGCCTGTTGCTCCATCGGCTCCTGTTGCTCCTGTTGGGCCCGTTGCTCCATCGGCTCCTGTTGCACCTGTCGGGCCTGTTGCTCCATCGGCTCCTGTTGCTCCCGTCGGGCCTGTCGCTCCATCGGCTCCCGTTGCTCCATCGGCTCCTGTTGCACCTGTCGGACCTGTTGCTCCTGTCGAACCTGTCGGACCCGTCGCTCCTGTTGGGCCTGTTGCTCCTGTTGGACCCGTTGCTCCATCGGCTCCTGTTGCACCTGTCGGGCCTGTTGCTCCATCGGCTCCCGTTGCACCTGTTGGACCGGTCGCTCCATCGGCTCCCGTTGCTCCCGTCGGGCCTGTTGCTCCATCGGCTCCCGTTGCTCCCGTCGGGCCTGTCGCTCCATCGGCTCCTGTTGCACCTGTCGGACCGGTCGCTCCATCAGCCCCTGTGGCTCCCGTCGGGCCCGTTGCACCATCGGCTCCTGTCGCTCCCGTTGCTCCTGTTGGGCCCGTTGCTCCATCGGCTCCTGTCGCTCCCGTTGCTCCATCGGCTCCTGTTGCCCCCGTCGGGCCTGTCGCTCCATCGGCTCCTGTTGCTCCCGTCGGGCCTGTCGCTCCATCGGCTCCTGTTGCTCCCGTCGGGCCTGTTGCTCCATCGGCTCCTGTCGCTCCCGTCGCTCCCATCGGGCCTTCATCTCCTGGACAGCCTTTTGGACCCTGGGCTCCGATAGGACCCGTCACACCTTGGATACCTTGAGGACCAGTCACACCCTGAGGACCCATAGAACCGGTCGGCCCTGCTGGGCCAGTCGGACCCGGAATGCCCCTGGGGCCCTGAGGACCGATGTCTCCCTGGGGTCCTGCCGGTCCTACCGGGCCCATCGGCCCTGCCGGCCCCTGTGGTCCGATATCCCCCTTAGGCCCTTCACAGCCGGGGTCTCCTTTTGGCCCGATATCGCCGCGAACCCCCTGGATACCCTGAATACCTTGTGGCCCTGCATAACCTCTCGGCCCTGCATAACCTCTTGGGCCGGTATTTCCAGTAGGCCCTACCGGACCAGTATTTCCTCTGGGCCCTCTTGCACCAGGGGCACCGGAAATACCCTGTGGACCCATAGGCCCCGGATCTCCCTTGTCACCCTTAGGGCCAGGGCAGCCAGTATCTCCTTTGATTCCCTGCGGCCCCATAGGTCCCTGATCGCCCTTTGGCCCTGCAGGACCACGTTCACAGCAAGGGGGATGGCATTGATTTTGATAACAGTTACATGAATTATTTTGATTCATCCAAAACACATCCTTTATAAAATATTTGCGAAAAATACTCAAAAAGTATCTTTTCTACAAATATTTTATGTTATTTTGAAAAAATTGCTACTTTTAGTCGAAATAATAACCCCGCTGCAAGCAACGGGGCATCCGATAAAACCTGGTAAATTGTTCCGGGTACAACTTTTTACATCATGTACCAAGGCCCTTCCACGGGCAGGGCCTTGGCATATTTTAATTTTGCAAAATGGAAATCGAAGCCTGCTACAAACACGCTGCTGGAAATTTACAGACTGTCAAAATACCGCTTATTATAAAGATATGCCTGGGAATAAGGCTTGCAGGCTCCGGCTCTTTCATTGTATTCTTTTGCTTTTTGCCGGTCTCCTAATTTGTCATAACATACACATAACTGTAAAAAAGGAATATAATCATAGCAATCCGGCAGAATAAATCCATCGGAAATTTCCTTTTTGGGTACATTCAGCGCAGTTTCATACCAATAGATGGCATTTTGGAAATTTCCATGCTCCAGAAAATATTTCCCAATCTCACAGCACAATTCAGCTCTTGGCAAATCAAAACTCATGCTGCGCAAAAGGGTAATCAGAGCGGATTGCTCCTGCCCCAGCTTATAATAGCAGTCGGCGCAAATGGAGCATGCCTCTATTTTATTTTCAATCCACCCCTCCGTTGAGTTAAGAAACTGTTCTAATACTGAGGCTGCCTCTTCATATTGCTTATGATAGTATAGTTCCCGCCCAAAATAATATTGCTGCCGCGGTTCCAAAAACTTCCCGTCTGCAATCAGCTTCCGGTATATTTTCAAATTTCGGTCAGGGTCGCCAGCGCACATTTTTTTATGACTTATCGCAATATCGGAATATATTATCTTCCCGCTTGGCGGAATCACTTCATGAACTGCACCAATCCAGCGATACCTCGTGCAGTTTCTTATCCATCTTTCCCTGAAATAAGAAAAAGCAGGCTTACCGGCTTCATCAAAAGAAGTATTATACTTCATCATTACTATATCTACATCCGATGGCAGAGACTGCTTTAACTGCAAAAATTTCCCCTTTTCCGCTTCTTCCAAAATATCATCGGCATCCATCCACATACAGTAGTCCATCGACGCCTTGGAAAAAGAATAGTTTCTGGCATCCGAAAAGTTGTCCTCCCATGGATACGAATAAACATTCGATGTATATTTGGACACTATTTCTACCGTTCGATCTATCGACCCGGTATCTACGATTATCATTTCGTCCACAAGTTCCGCTACGCTGTCGAGACAGCGTGCAATATGCATTTCTTCATTTTTGACAATCATACAAAGGCTTATTGTCGCCATATTGTTTCCTCTCTCTTCTTTGCTTTATTGCCTGCACAGTTTTTCTACACTCAAATTCATGTTGATTTTAGAAGCGCCTGCCGAAGAATTCCACGCAAAAAAAAGCGTGGTTTTAGATGGTATCTCGACAATAAAGTATCTCGATATCACCAGCATTTCTTTTCTCTTTGCCGCTTCCGCATATGCAGTATATATAGTCTGCTTACAATTGTTGAAAATAGGCGTAAGTTTTATAAAGCCACGTCCTCTCATCACCGTGGATATATAATAGCTGATGGTATAGTAGCCTGGGGTCAGCATAATGGAGCAATCATTGCATAGGGAAATATTTTGAGTTATATCCGGTATCTCGATTTTAAGAGGCAGGCTGGCATTCTCCGGCATAATCAGTTCCAGGCCCGAAAACGTTGCGAATATACTGTTTTGAGGATAGCCGGGAGGGCCCATCGGTCCACGTGCACCAGGCTCCCCTCTCGGACCCATTGGCCCTGTTGCTCCCTGCGGACCCTGAGGCCCTGTTACTCCCTGCGGGCCGGGTTCCCCACGTTCACCGGGACAACCCGGCGGGCCAGGCTCCCCCCGCGGACCCATTGGGCCGGGTTCCCCGCGTTCACCGGGACAGCCCGGCGGGCCAGGCTCCCCCCGCGGACCCATTGGGCCGGGTTCCCCGCGTTCACCGGAACAACCCGGCGGGCTGGGTTTCCTTCCTGCCCCCATTGCTGCTAATTCCCTGCATTGGCAAGGAACATCAGGCAGCTCCGGCATTTCCCATGCCCCCGCTTCTCCACATTCGCAGCAACAGGAAGAATCATATTCCTCCAACCCGGCGGTATCTGTATGCTGAGAATAATTTGATACGTCAGTATTTGTCTCATATATATAATCAGCGGAAGGCTGGGCTGGATTTTGGTTACAGTTCCTGTTGGGGGTTCTCATACGAAATAGATTCGGCGGATTAAACATCCAGTTCGTATTAAAGTTATTCAAATGAAACCACCTCATTCATATATATTTTTGAGTAATGCCATATTTGTATAATAAATTATATGCATAAAAAATAAATTCGTTTTCTGGAACTGTCATCCAGGCAGACATTAGAGGGGTAGAAAGTCGAAAAACAAATGGAAATGCTGCAATATTATAAATAGAAAATACTGCATATTATAAATAGAAAATACTGCTTTCAGAATTCAACAGATGCGCATATAGCAGATTTACTGTAGCTGCCCTTGCCTGCTCCGCCGGAATTATCTCCCATGCAACGGAAGCAGGTCAAACGCATTTGCCAAGGGGGGCCACATATTTTTTAAATGGTAGAAACTTTGGGGCGAATTCGTTTGCTTTGCTCCATACCTGCCCTATGTCAGCCGCTCTGTCCGTTCTTTCTATCGGATACACTTCTCCGCGTATGCTCCCCCTGCTTTTAAATTATCTACATTTCCGTTTCCATGCATGCTGCCTGTTATTTTCCGCGTATTACATCATCCCCAGGCATCACTATCCCTGAGGCAATCTGCTCTACCGGAAGGTATCCGCCATGCAAAAGCACAGGCGAAATACCATATGGTAATCCCCCGCCAGCAGGTCCTCATTAGTTATGATATAGCGGTATCTCCTCCTGCTCCACAACACGAAAATCCAAACCGGCCTGCATCCCCTCTTGGATTGTACAAATCCTCATCCGCAGCATTTCCTGGATGGAGCGCAGATTTTCAATCTTACGCTCGATAACCTGGGTCTGCTCCCGAAACATGGCAAGGGCCTGCTCCGGCCCATACTGATGCAGATATTGCTTAATTTTCTCCAAGGGAATCCCCAGCTCTGACAAAACGGAAATCACGGTTATTACTTCAATCTGCCAGTGCGCATAACAACGGTATCCATTCGGCTTCACCAAAGCGGGCTTAAATAAGCCGATATTGTCATAGAAAATCAGTTTTTTCCGGCTGACGTCCGATATTTTTGCAAATTCGCTGATTGACAAATAACGTTCTTTCCGCATATCTTACCGCTTACCTCCTACTACTTTACTGCCCCCTGTTCTTCTCGCCCCAAGCGCATAATTGGTCCAAAACATCCATCAGCGATTTCCCCCTGTCGCTTAAGCTGTATTCGACTTTGGGCGGTATCTGAGGATATTCTTTTCTGATAATGAGCCGGTCCGCCTCCAGCTCCTTTAAATTATTGCTGAGCGTCTTGTCCGACACATTTTTCAAATATCGCTTCAGTTCATTAAACCTTACAACTTCGAACTCCATCAGGCAGTAAAGGATAACCATCTTGTGCTTGCCGGATATCAACGATAACGTATAGCTGAATCCCGTATCTTCAAAATTTGCTTTCTCAATATAGTTCTTTATCATTTTACGCTTTCCTTTAAAATGGTATATGTCTTATAAGATAGTACATGTCTTATAAGTTAGTGCCTATCTATCAAGACAGTACTTGTATTTTTTAAATTGCCTGATACAATTATAAATAAGGACATCTGTTCTGTCAATCTTATATAAGAAATGAGGTAATTGCAATGAGAAAAAAACTTAATATCACAGAAGGAATCTTCCCGATGCCGGTTTTAATGGTGGCAACTTACAACGAAGACGGCAGCGTTAATGTTATGAATGCCGCCTGGGGCACCATGCAGGAAAGGGGCAATGTTGCGCTCAACTTAACAGAAACCCACAAAACAGTAAAGAATATCAAAGCAAGAAAAGCCTTTACGATAAGCATCGCCGACGCCGCCCATGTAGTGGAAGCGGATTATTTTGGCGTCGAATCGGGCAACAGGGTTTGCAATAAATTTGAGAACAGCGGCCTCACCGCAAGCAAGTCCGAACTTGTGGACGCCCCTGTCATCAACGAATTCCCCCTCTGCCTGGAATGCGAATTTATCGAATATCAGGACGGTGAATACGGATGCGGAGTCATCGGCAAGGTAGTAAATGTCACCGCTGACGAAAAGGTTATTGTTGACGGCAAGGTCGATATAAACCTAGTAAACGCAATCGCTTTTGACCCGTATACCCACGGCTATTACAAGGTATCCGAAAGGGTAGGGGAAGCCTTCAAAGACGGCCTGCAATTGAAAAAATAATATTGGCGTGCCATGCTTTTTATTGACAATGCAAAAAATAATTACTATAATATCTTTATTACGATTGTAAGATTTAGGAGGAAGATATTGTGAAATCACTGCCCCAAATTTCGGAAGCTGAATTTGAAGTCATGAAGATTGTATGGAAATATGCGCCAATCAGCACGAATGAAATAACAGAACGCCTGGTAAAGACTACAACATGGAGCCCTAAGACAATACAGACATTGATAAAACGCTTAGTAACAAAGGGCGCCCTTTCCTACGAAAAACAAAGCCGGGTATTCGTATACACGCCATTGGTAGGCGAGGCGGAGTATATCGGGCAGGAAAGCAATACCTTCCTCAACCGTTTTTATAACGGCAACATTACGGCCATGCTGTCTGCCTATATCAACAATGACAGACTGTCAGAAGCCGAAATTGACGAGCTCCGTTCCCTTCTTTCCAAGGATTAAAAGGAGGAACCCGATGTGGCTGAATTTATGATTAGGTTTTTAATCTGCAATATTTTTATCAGTATTATCATAGGAATACTCCTGCTCGTCAAGCATTTGCTCAGAAACAGCATGACCAGCCGGATGCATTACAATTTATGGTATTTGCTGCTTGGCTTGTTGGCGGTTCCCTTTATTCCGGTTCGGCCAATCCGCTTCCTGCAGATTTTTGCATGGTTCGGAAACCTCAAAAATGCATCCTCCTCCCCCATTGGAGCTGTTATGGCGGGGGCTTCTCCCCAAAACCAATCTGGCACTGCAAATTGGATGAATGATTTCAGCATTTCGGTCAGCAGAAAAATGCCTTCAACAATCGGTTTGGCACTGTGTATCCTGTGGGGTGCCGGCGTTTTTATAATGATTGTGCTGATTATAAAATCAATGCTTCGGCTTAACAATATCAAAAAATCTGCGCTGCCATTGCAGAATCCGGCGGTACGCAGGCTGTATTATGATTGTTTGGATGAAATGCATATAGCTAAGCCTATTCCAGTCTATAGTACAGCATTTTTGAAGTCGCCCATTATTGCCGGGTTATTCAAGCCTTGCATATATCTGCCGATTCATCTGATTTCCGACTATAATGCAAATGATGTAAGGTATATGCTGATGCACGAGCTCGGGCATTATAAATACAAAGACGTATTATCCAATTATTTCATGAACATATTCGGTGCGCTTTATTGGTTCCATCCCCTTGTATGGTATTCGCTGAAAGAAATGCGAAGCGACAGGGAGGTAGCCTGTGACAGCTCCGTATTGAAGCTGTTAAATGAGGATTCCTATAAAGACTATGGAAATACTTTGATTAACTTTGCCCAAAAGGTGTCGCTTGCGCCATTTCCCTTTGCGTTTGAAAGCAATGCAATCGGAATCGGCGGGAACATGAAACAAATGCAAAGACGTATTATGAACATTGCAAATTATCGCCCGGCTTCTTTCAGGAAAAATCTGCATAGCGCCTTTGCATATATAATGATTGCGTTTTTCCTGTTAGGCGCTGCCCCCATCCTGTCCATACAGGCTGCGGAAAATAACCGCTACTACTTTAACGAGGCCGGCCGCAATATTGCATATATTGATTTAAGCGATATTTTTGAGGGCTATGACGGAAGCTTCGTTCTATATGATGCAGCCGAGGATTCATGGCAGATTTATAACGAAGAATATGCCGCCACACGCATATCCCCGGCTTCTACCTATAAAATATACAGCGCCTTATTCGGCCTGGAATCCGGCATTATTACGGCGGAACAATCGTCGATTCCATGGAATGGGCAAAATTATATATACGATTTATGGAACGCTGACCAGACTTTGGATTCCGCCATGCAAAATTCCGTCACATGGTATTTCCAGGCGCTTGACCGGCAAACAAGCCTGCCATCCATAAGGAAATATGTCCGGGAAATAGGTTACGGGAACCAACTCGTTGAAGGCGATGTATCTTCTTACTGGATGAACTCATCGCTCAAAATATCGCCTATTGAACAGGTTGAAATGCTAAATAAGCTCTATTATAACCAATTCGGATTTTCACCGGAAAATATCAAAGCCGTGAAAGACTCGCTCTTCCTTTCTTCTACGGCTGACGGCACCCTCTTCGGAAAGACAGGCACGGAAGAGGTCAATGGGGAAAATACTTCCGGCTGGTTCGTTGGATATATAGAAAAAGGCAATCATACTTACTTCTTTGCCGCAAACATCCAGGGCGAAAAGCTTGCTTCCGGCCCCATTGCTGCGGAACTGACTTTTTCCGTCCTTTCCGATTTAAAGCTGTGGGTTCCTTATGATGTCCAATGATTATTGTACTGTTCGCTGTTTATGATAATCCGATACAATTTGAATTGCTATTTCCTTTGCCCGCGAACTGGATACATCCATACCGTCCGTTCTTCCAAGATGAACGCAGAAATAGAGCTTCCCATCGGCATTTTCCGCAAATCCTGTAAACCATGCATCGACAACAATGCCATCGGCTTTGCCCATTCCCGTTTTCCCATATATGGAAATATCCGTCTGCCCCTGCTCCGGCACCAGCATGACCTGTTTCAATTCATTTTGTGTTTCTTCCGAATAATCCGAATCATCGCCAAAGATACGTTCCATTACTTCCGCCTGTTCTTTAGGGGAAATCATTAAAGACGATTCAATCCAAAAACCGGTTAAAGCCCGGTTATTATTGTTCGTATTCAACCGCCCCTCCCAATCGGAAATATCGCAATTGCCGTACTGCAGTTTTTCCAATTCCTTTTGCATCATATCCTTCCCGATATCATCTATCACCTGCCTGAAATACCATACGCAGGAAGTGCGGAATGCTTCGCCAAAGTCAATATCTCTATTCCAGTCTTCATTCCAGAATATTTCACCGCTCCATGTCCGGGTGGAATCCTCTGGCCTAAGGATGCCATTTTCCAGGGCAATCAGGGAAGAGATAATCTTAAACGTGGAACAGGGTGAACGTCTGGCCAATGCCGAATCATTCACATCATACATTGTATACTGCCTCCTTGAAGCATCATATACAACTGCTGCCCCATTCAACCCATTGAAATATTCCGACCAGTCCGCATAGACGGCCTCCGGTTCCATTCCTATACCCGCAGCAGATTCTTCTGTATCCGTCTCCTCCATGCCCTCCCTGGAATCGCCGCTTGCTTCCGCTTCCATTTCCCTCGCTTTCGGTTCCTTTGTTCCCGGTTCCTCCATTTCCGCTTCCCCTTCTTCCAATTCCCCCGTTCCCGCTTCCTCCACTCTAACTTTTTCGTCTTCCGTAAAATTATTTTCTTCTGCACTATTATTATTAGAACAGCCCACCATGATAAATGCACATACAAACACCCAACATACCAGCATAATATAATTGTTCTGCTTTTTCATCATTCCCTCCGCTTTGTTCTATCGGCCACTGTCATTAAGTTAACACCTAAGCCAGCTGAGAGAATGATAAAATCCTCAAGGAGCCCTTTGAAAAACGCCGACACTTAGGCGCTGTTTTTTAGCGCCTTACGTGTCCGCTGCGTTTTTCCCAGAGCGAGAGCGTGGCGACGGAGGATTTTATCATTCTCTCAGCGTCCGCCGCCATTAACTAAATGACATTGGCGGCTGCCCTGTTACATCTGCTCCCCTATTATATTACATTTGTAAGATTTGTATGTCAAGCAATATCATCACCCAAAAACTTAAGTATAGTCTTTTGACCTCCTTGTTATATTTTCTGATTTCCTGTAGGCCGCACCTTCCATGTGACGCGGTTTTGTCGCATCCGCAATCGGGGAAGTAGTTACCTTTGCTAAAAGCCACGCAAAGGAAACCTCCGTCATGGATACCCCATGCTTTTTATTTTCTAAATTCAGAAAAGCTTCATTTCTTACATTTACATTATATATCCCTGTTTTTCCATATCAAATGCTTTGTATTTATGCCTTATCAATGCCTAAAAAGCATATTTGTGCAATAGTTTTTCAATATCGGCGGGCTTCAATACTTTACCCATAGCTGCTACTTTTTCATTTACAACAAGGGCAGGCATACTCATAACGCCATATTCCATAATTTTCGGTAAATCGGTTACATATTCTACTTCTGCCGAAAGCCCCATTTCCTTAACAGCTTCCTTTGTGTTTTCATATAGTGCATGACAGGACGCACAACCCGAACCTAAAACTTTGATACAACAAATGCCGTCTTTTGCTTTGGAACAGCAATCGCTTGTAATCTCTGTTGTTTCGGACACAGGACAGCCGGAATTGCAGGCACAAGCAGGGGCTTTCTTTTCTTCTTCTTTCTTTCCAAATAGTACCATAATAAAATTACCTCCATGTTAAATTGATTTATTTTTCTTACCTCAAAACAACTCACACAAGTAAAAATTGAATTGCATTGAAGAAATAACCGACAACAACAATGCCAACGGTGCAGACTGCTATAAAAACAGCAAGCAGTCTAGGCTTAACAGCTTTGCGGAGCATAATCATAGACGGTAAAGATAAAGTTGTTACGCCCATCATAAAGGACAGGACAACACCAAGCCTCGCGCCTTTTGCCAAAAGCGCTTCGGCAATCGGGATTGTGCCAAAAATATCCGCATACATGGGAACACCCGCAACCGTAGCAATCATAACGCCTAAAGGATTGCCTGTTCCGAGAACACGCACGATAAAATCTTCGGGTATCCAGTTATGGATAAATGCACCAATAGCGACACCAATCAAAACATACGGCGCAACCTTTTTTGCCGTAGAAACGACCTGCTCCCATGCGTATTTCAAGCGGTCTTTGAACTGCAGTTCCTCTTGTTCGGCATCAACGGAATTTCCCTTGCGTATAAATTCCTCCACATAATTATCAAGGTGCAGTTTCTCAATCATAGTACCGCCTACAACGGCAATGACAAGCCCCAGCACAACATAGGCTATTGCGACTTTCCACCCGAATATGCTCATCAGCAACACAAGCGAACCGATGTCAACCATCGGGGAAGAAATCAGAAAGGAAAAAGTTACGCCCAATGGTAATCCGGCGCTTGTAAAGCCGATAAACAGCGGTATTGATGAACAGGAGCAGAACGGCGTTACCGTACCAAGCAGAGCCGCTATCATGTTAGCCCCGATACCATGAAATCTTCCAAGAATTTTCTTTGTCCTTTCCGGCGGGAAATAACTCTGAATATACGAAATAAGCAAAATCAGAACGCCCAAAAGCACCATAATTTTAATGGTATCGTAGAGAAAAAACTGGACACTCCCGCCTATTTTTCCAGTGGTGTCTAAACCGCAGGTATCAAGCAGACTGCCAATAAAACGGTTTAACCATTGCATGCCGAGAATTTCATTTTGAAAAAAATTCCAACCTGTTTTTAGTATTTCCATAACAAACCTCCATTCATAGAAATATTGAAATGTATCAATATATGTTTGTGTTGAAAAGCCATGAGGGAAAGCAAATACTTTTACTTATCACAGCATGACTTATCTTTGCCGGAATTATTGATTGATGTAAGGGATTGCAGACATTCAGACGCATACGCAGCACCCTCCGGCGAAATGGAATAATGCGCCCATTTTCCCTCTTTTCGCATAACCACAATACCCGAATCACAAAGAATTTTCATATGATGTGATAATGTCGGTTGTGAAATATGCAGATTATCCAACAGTACACAGGCGCACTTCTCTCCTGTCAGTAACTGCTTTAAGATTTTAATACGGTTTTCGTCACAAAAAGCCTTGAAAACTGTTGGTATCTTTCTTTCGTCAATCAGCTTAGGCACCTCCCTTTGAACTCTGTCTATACCACCATTATATTCACATATTGAAATTTGTCAATATAAAATGATAAAAAAGCCCTTGACAAATTGCAGCAGGACCGATTGCCAAGTATGTTTCTTGCTTCCTCATAAAGCGCTTCCAGATTTCTGCTCCATACTACTTTTCTTTCCACTTTCCCGTATCCGCACCAGTTCGACCTTCGGCTCCACTGTTACATGGAATCTGCCCGTTGAAAATTACATGTTTTCATGGTATAATCTATAAATATTTTACCGAAAGTGAGATGATAGCATGAACCGGACTAAAAATACCATCATTGATGCTTTCTGGCTGTTACTGGAAGAAAAGCCTTATAACAAAATTACCGTAAAAGATATTGTGAACCGCTGCCAGATGAATCGGAACACTTTTTATTATCATTTCCATGACATTCCTGAACTTCTTCAGACTGCAGTAAAAAACGATGCCGATTATATTATCCATAATTACGGCAAGGCAGATACGCCCCTTGAATGCATTACCTGCCTTATAGAATACTGCACTAACCGCAAAAAAGCCATTCTCCACATATACCGTTCCCTTTTCCGTGAATATTTTCTGAATGAGCTGGAACGGATTGCCATGTATATCGTCACGCAATACATAGATACCGTCAGGGTCGATTACCCTTTGCCTCCGGAAGATAAAGTATTGCTCACCCGTTTTTATAAATGTATGTTTACCGGTATTTGTATCGATTGGTTCAACGATGGGATGCGGTATGACCTGGCCCATTATGTTGACCGCATTGGCATTTTATTTCAAGGGGCTCCGGAACAGGCCTATCAGATATCTATTCAATCCGTATCGGAGCAGCATTAGCGTCCCCTGCTCACTATGTTTTTGCTGATTCCCATACCGAAAGCTCCCGGTCCTACATGACAGCCTATGCTGAAAGTCAACGGGTCATAATCGACCTCTTTCTCTCCAAAAACTTTCCATATCATTTCCATTCACTCCTTTTCATCATCCTTATTGGGAAAGCTTCCTGCTGCCCCGATGTAAATCTGTGCGCCATCTTCACGAAATTCATCCGCTTTTTTCTTCATTTCTTCAAGCAGACGTTTTTTGCAGCCTTTTGTTCCCCTTACCTTTGCAAATGCATCCAGCCGTTCTCCCTCTTCCCGAGTTTTTTATCGTCAGCTCTCAAATACTGATATTTCCTACATTTCGGTCACTTCTATTTCGCAAAATATTGCTCTTTTCACATCGTTTTTAGAACTTTTAGTAGCAAATTAGTTGCAGTATCTGCACCTAAAAATTTTCCATCGGCTTGATATAATCTACTTTTTTATTACTCACAATGAACAAATTCCTGTGGCTGTCAGATTATCTATTACGCCTGCTGCCACAACCAAAACGAAAGGAGCATTACCATGAGTAACAAACATAAAAATCCAACCATCAGCTTCAGAATTACTGACACTGAACGCAAACAAATCGAAGCCCGTATTCTTGCCAGCGGAATGATGAAGAAAGATTACTTTGTCCGTTCCTGCATCTACAATCGCATCTGTGTTGTTGGAAAGAAAGAAACCATATATCCTCTGGTGCAAACTGTAAATGCATTCTATCTGCAATTACTTGAAATGCAGAAGGCATTTACCGCACCAGACTGCACTCCCGATACTCTTCCTTCTTCGGAGGCCATTAAGGAATTACAGATGGAATACACTAATATGTTAACAGCTATTATCGACCTTCTAAATGGTGCAAAATATCTGTGGGAGGGAGACTGTCATGAACAACAATTTTAATTTTCAATTTGGTATGTATGAGCCTGCTACGGATTCCATCATCGTTAATACTGGTGAGAACTCTGTTCTTGTTATCCCTTGCAGGGAATGTAATTCCTCTGTTATCTTTGATGACCCGAATGATATTGTATATCTATACCGGCTGGCAGAGGAATCTCCTCTGTTGTATGCCAAACTGGCATTGAAAGAAAACGGATTGCAGGATTATGTAGATGCAATGAATGAATTTAACTAAATCAAAAATAACCCGTCCTATACTAAACACATTGCTTTATCAAAATATTCCTCAAATTGGGGAATATTTTGTAGGCAATGCTATATACACATTATCTACTTACATTTTTGTCATTTTCTCGTCATATCAAGTTCATTGCTGATACTTAGTTAAAATCGTCTTAAAATTATTCTTCAATATGGCAGATAATTCTTTTTCTGATATTCCTTTCGTATCACATAAATATCTATATATATCATTCATAAAGTCAATAGAATATTTATCTTGCAGACCCTTTGTAAACGGGGCATCACTTTCGATCAAAACTCTATCTAAAGGAATATTATCTACTATTTTCTTTCCATTTTTGCTCTGAATCATCTGATGATTCACCGAGAAATAATATCCCCTCTTGATTGCTTCATCCATTAACTTTATTGGTCCGCTATACCAATGTAAAATAATAATACAAGAAGACAAATCTGCAAGTATTTCTAATACCCTTTTCTCTGCTCGTCTTGAATGAATCGTCAAAATCTTATTTCCTGATTTGTTACATTCATTCACAATATGTAAAAAAATCTCCTCTTGCACTTTTTGATTACTCAAATCTTTTATTGTAAAATCGAGACCTATCTCGCCAACATATCTTGTAGTTTCCAAAAGCTGATCAAACTTCTTAAGTTGGTTTTGATACTGAAATGCAAGTTCTGGATGAAATCCTAGTGCACACTGGACATATTTCCTATCATCATTAATATGCAAATACCGCTCATACAAATCCGGCAAATTTGTAACTGCAATAGTATATGATTTATTTGCCTCTGCATAATTTAATATCTTATCACGTTCTTCATACAAATCAAAATGCATATGTGTATCAAATTTAAAATTACTCATAATATTGTCCTTAAATACTGTTCCAATTCACACATTCCACTAACATATAAATCGGCAAACTTTTCAATATCCTTATCAATTCTTCCGTTCATCTGAATCGTCATAAAAGCCTTATCTGGATCAAATTTTTTTAATCCCAGAATATATGAATTACGAATCATTTTTTCATTTGGTCCCATGGTAAACAACCTATCTCTATATGAAGTTGTATCATTAATACCTGCTTTTAAGATTGCTGCCTGACGAATAACACATGGAAGACAATATCCACAATGTTTCGCCTCTGTTTCGGAAAACATTCTTCCAATATCTGGATGAGAGCATGACATAGTATGATTATAATATTTTTTCATAAAATCTTGTCCCTTGCATTCCAAAAGCATCTCTCCCTTTGTCTTAAACTGATATGGATTTTTAAATGTGATTTCTAATCCAAGATTTGATAGCAATTTTTGAAACAACCCCATATAATATGGGTGTGTTGTCCTTGTACTGCTTGTTCCAATTCTTGATAAAGTACTCGGGATATTTAAAGAAATCAGTCCATTCTCAGGAATTATAATATCAACCGGCTTTCCAAATGCCGATGCTAAAACCACTGCATGAGAGAAAAACATAAATGATCTTGATCTTGTAGTATCTTCAATTCCTCCGACTACCTTTGCATAAAACTGGCAAAAATCTCTTTCTTCAACTCCGTACTGCTCTATAAATTTTATCTTCAAATAATCCTGATACTCTTTTGTTCCTTTACCACCTCCATAATGACTTACAAATAAAGTTGATTTTACTTCACATAATTCTAAGAGATCTATGACACCAATAAAAGAATCCATGCCGCCTGAAAACATGCACACTTGATTGTAATCTTTTACAGTCTCATAACTTTTTACTTTTCGATTCCTGTGAGAAATTTCTAACTTTGTAAGCTCTCTTTCCCTGAAATGTATTTCCCAATAATCTCCTGTTAAAAAAGAAAGCATTTCTTGCAATAGATGATTGCTTTTCTCAAATATCTCTTTATTAATTACTGGTATGTATAGCTGATATTCTCTACTCCATGCATCTACCGCATCATCACGTAAATAAAGTCTATCTGCTGCAAAGACAGCCATAGATATATAAAGCAAATCTATTGCACGCGTATCATACCATGAATTATAACAATCTCGTAAATTCCAAAATGTATATGAGAACGATTCTGAATTTGAAAAATCAATTACTTTTTCGCATTCATCTATTATAAAGGTATCATTTGGTTCAATTCTAAATGTAAAAATCATATAATTCCCTCCAAAACCTCAAAGCAACGTTCTGTTAGTTTAGAAACCGCTTCATTTACATCCCCCTGAATAAGCGAACCATGGTTATCATATTCAACATCGACAACTGCTTCAATAGTATCTTTTATCTCTTTTTCTCTTTCGCAAGCTGAAAAAACATCTTCCATATATTTTTCCACTCTACACTCGAGATCTTTCATCACACTTCCCCAGATGTATTCTGTCAAAAAAGCTTTCATTGATATGTCCATGACTTCAATCGGCATATGATCTACACAGTTCAAATCCATGTTATTCTCTGCAACATAATCATACACATTACTCAACGCCGCTTGAGATGCTTCTCGAGCAACAATATCCTCTTTTGTTTCAGAAGCCGGTGCTATAACATTTATTAAACGCGAGAAAATTTCTCTAACGCTTTTCCCCTCATATTGAATTCCAAGCTGCTGAAAAGTTGCAGAAATTCCATTCTCTCTTATGTTTGAAAATAGTCCTCCGATGTTCCTTGCTGCTCGAACCCCTGATGATGAGTTCATAGCCATTCTATGTGCACCACCATTTGCTTTTATGGCTTGTCGGATAATATGATTTGCAGAACCATGCTTTCCTCCACTAGTGACATATTTAGACATATTTGTCTTAGCGCTCTTCCATGTTACATTTTTTTCATCCTGTTCAGATTGTCCTGTGTAATCTGCTGGGAGCAATGAATTTCTATCTTTATTTCCACCAAAAATACTTGAAGTTCCCATTTATTTTCCTTTCAAACTATTATTAAATACTTTCTCAAGATCCTCATTAGATTTTCCCCATACTTTAGCTACTTCTTGCATCTCAGAAATCAAGTCAGTTTTTTTTGCGAAATCCGCTAAGTATATTGCACTTGAAACTGGTAACGCACTTGGGGAAAATAATTTTATATACTCTAATCCAGTAACAAATCTCGCAGAATCAGCTGCTGCAAATGATGTAAATGCCTTGATATGCATTTTATCAATTTTCGTGTCTTTAGTCATTTTCGAATTCATTAGTTCAAGAATAATACCAGCTTCTGCATCTGATACATCTGTCTCAATCGCTTCTTTTATCTTCACGTCTGATTTTGATAAAAGTTTTTCAAAAACAGCTTGTGCTTCTGGAGATAGATTTACAGACTTTCTACTTATTTTTTCATCCAACGAAGTCCTTGTAAAATAGAAATAAGGTATTAATTCCTTGTCCGCCAAAGGAGGTTCTATAGAAATCCAGTTTAATAACCATTCGTCTTTTAGCCAGGCCTTTAATTTCAAGTTATCCAATTCTGTATTTGTATCATTACTTTCCAAAATTGCTAACTCTTTATTTATTTCTCCATTAGCTGCCATTTCTGCAAATAAATTAAATGCAGCTGGTCGTATGTATTCAAGTATCATGAGCTTTGCTAAAATTTTTCTATCAATTTCTACGTGTTTATACTCTGACATTTTCATTCGCATATCTAATGTATTTAAAAATCTTTTAACCTGACGCGGATTTCCATGCAAACCGTTTGATAAAACAGCAGCTAATTGCTTTGCTATAGAAAGTCCTTCCTTAAATGCTGCATCTTCTTCATCATTTTTTATATTTATTGAGCCAACATTTTTCAACGGAGAAACCAAAAAGTCTGATTCCCTTGTTTTAATTATTTCTTCCTGAAACTTTAAAAAAGTATCCTTCGAAACTTCAGAAGACAGCAATAATGAAGCAATATAAACTTCTGTTGCGTCAATATCCATACGTGGGATGTGAATAGGATATTGAACTAATTTTTCAAGATATTCCTTTCCTATATCTATCTGAATTCCCTCAATATCCTTAAACTTACTTTTTACAGCATATGAGATATGTCTCTCATCAGCCCCAATAACAAAAGCCACATTTCCTGTAAACATAAAAAGTTTCATAGCTTCTAAAGTATCTAAAATAGTATCTTCTCTACATCTATCCAATTCATCAATAAAAATGACTAATCGCTCTATTTTGCTTTCCTTAATCAAATCATCAAATTGTTTTTGAAATTCTCGAATATCCTCTCTTAGACTTTTCTCATCTAATTCATCTTTTATTGATTGAGCGATAGATGTCCGGTCTTGTTCCGTATCTATATTTTTAATTAACTCTGGCACTTGGTTTTTAATCATGTTTAATACTGTATTACTGGTGATACCCGCCAGTGTACCTATTCCTCCAGTCAAAGCAAATTCCGCTCCATACTTAAGTGCTTTTTGAGCTACTTTGAACTTATCTACGCTCTTATATAGCCCTTTCAAAATATCTTTTGCTTTTTCTGTTAAAGACTTATCTTTTGCAATAGCGTCAAGAATACTGTTCAACAACGCTGTTTTTGCATCACTATAGCTTTCGAATAACCAACCATTAAAGATTAAACATTTTGCGTTTTCATCATTTTCTAATTCTTTTATGCACATATGCATTAAACTCGATTTTCCGCTTCCCCAATCACCATAAAGTCCGATGCTTGCTGGAAGCAACTCATCGTTACATATAATATCTTTTAAAATATCGACTATATATCCATAATCAAGATAATCAATCTCCGTTTCACTATCTTTCCACATCTTACAATCTCCTAATTTCAATATTAAGACTCTTTTGGGTTTTTAATGTATCTCCTATTTTTTGTAGCTGCCGTACAAGTTAATAGCTCCATATCCACTAATTCATTTAACAACTGCCTTGTCCTTGGCCCTTTTAATCCGATTTTCTCTGCCACCTGTTCTGTACTATACTCAACACCAGACTCCAAATTTAATAAAATCTGTTTTTGTCTTTCTGACAATTTAAAATCTTTCATATTTTCTGATTCTGATGATTTTTCTGCTGATTCTGATGATTTTTCTGCTGATTCTCCAGCAGTTTTCTTCACCATCTTCATTACAAGTGTCACTTGATTAAGGTTCGTATCCTCTAGCAGCTCCGGTTCAACCCAACCTTCCGTTTTCCATGTCTCGAGAATAGTAGGAAAACCAGATCCGGCATTATCTCCAAATCCGACCAATCTAAGCATTGTCTGCATATGAGGGTTTCGTGATTTAGAATTACCACCACGATAAATATCCTCAAGCGGTAATTTTAATATTCCCGGATTAGTAAACTCAAAAGAATCTGAGCGCTTAATCACTTTTAAAACACCTGCATCCATTAAATAATCTGCGTGAATAATGAGATTCACAAATGCCTCTCTCACAGCTTTATGCACCGGAGTTTCATCAATACGCTGCATCCCCTCAAGTTTAAATGGTTTCTTCAAATCCTCTGTTAACTTCGGTGTCACCTTCATAAAAAAGTTAAACAGATTGTTCTCCCAGGTTCCATCATATGTGATTCGATCATTCCAGCGAATATCTGCCGCTACTTCACTCTCATTGCGATAGTCCATAAACACATTATCGAATTTTTCCCGGATAGCCTGTCCAGTGCCAAACATCATAAGTCCTGCCAGTGTAAGTCCCTCTACACCCGTTTTTCTGTCTTTTCTATATCCTCCAAGCTTCTCAAGAAATGCTTTATCATCCAAAGAATTCCATACATGACCATCGTTTCTTATTTCAAAAATCTGACGATATTTTCGAAGGGTCTCCCTATCAATATCATCCATCGTGTAATATTCGATAATCATGTTATCATTACCCTCTGGATTCTAATCCCGGATCATTCCCCTGACTTCATGCTCTGTTGCATGATAATCACCTTCATGATTTCTTTTATAGGTTCCCTTATATGGATTTTCTCCAATATACACCGGACGCATATTAAAATCAGCTCTTGGCACATGGATTACAATAAGACTAATTCCATTTTCTTCAGCAACATAAACATCTTCGTCTTTTAAAATGTTGACATTGACCTTGCTGCCGTTAATGGTATTCCAGAAATCTTCTTTTTGCTTCTCCGGATTATCAATTCCCCGTATAATAAATCTTTCTTCCGGATTCGTTTTGGTCTTATCTTCCTTAACACCAAGGATAATGTATCCACCATTTGTATTGGCAAATGCAGAATATGATTCATATACAGACTTCGGTACACTGTTTTCTGCTTTTTTACACTCTATATCAACTTTTTCTCCTTTGTAGATAAGTTGCTTTAATTCCTGCATATCCATAGCGGCACCTTCTTTCTACGATTTCAATACTATATCAAAGACACATAAACGGCTTCAACTTCTCTAATTATCAGCATTCACTGTGCATACCCAATATTTGTTTTCTTCTTCTGGTAGCATATCATTTTTAATGCATCCAAATAATCAGAAGAATACATCCTAGTATTGTCTATTACAGACAGCAAACTCAAAATAGATCTCTTATAACAGAGAAACCATATTATCTTTTTCTCCTTCTGAATATTTGAAATTATATTGAATATCCATCATATATGCACACTCTTAGTACTTACATAATTACTAAAAATATTTTTCTCTGCAAAATAACCATGTCAGTTTATTCTATATTCATTTTCATTAATCCAATATGTTATTACCTGTAATAATGTACGAACATTTTGTTTTTCAGACATTATCGGCAACAATTTAGCAGGTTCTATTCTTTCTCCTTGCTCTGTAGCTTCAAATACTATAACATATTCTCTCTTCGTATTACGCAATGTACCAACTAATTCAAACCTTTTTTTCTTTGCTATTGTTATAGCTTTTTCAATTTTCTCAACAAAATACTTGATTTCATCACGAAATAAATGCGCCAGAAATTTCATCACTTCATAACATCCATCTGGTTCTGAAACCAATTCAGTATGTTCATATAAAACTGATACATATTGTCTAAACAGTTCATAACAGAACTCATCCTTTGATAATGAATCTTCCCCATACTCCACATACAAATATTGATGTACTAAAGTTTCACGTTGCAAAGGTTTACTCAAAAAGAACCCGTTCTCTGTTTCAGTAATCAACAAATTAATTGCACCATTCTTTTCGTAAAATTCTTTTCTCCATTTTATATATTTTATTATTTCAATAGGTGACATTAACTCTCTACACATAATCTGAAAATCATCTATTGACATGCAATTGACACTTAACCCTCCAAAAGTATGATTCCGAAGCAAATGTTCATATTCTGATATGCTGGCATTTTCAAATACAACCAAAGGGACAATTTCTGCATTAGGATTAATCCAAGTTTTCTTTCCTCTTGCATTTAAAAATGCTACATTTCCATTTTTAATATACAAAATCGTATCCTTTATCTGTTCCTTTGCTTTCTTACATTTTTTCGTCAACCACTTTTCTTCTATATTTTTATCTTGTGTCCTATCTTTTAAATTTCTTTCTTTCAATTGTATTGCTAATACAACATCCTCAAGATTGATTATTAAATCTGCCAGCTCAATCTCAGTACCACCTTCTGGAGTAAATTTTAAATCGGCATACACGAACTCTTTATAGAAAAATTCCTCCGAAAAGGAACTTAGAAGCCTTTCTGAATTGGTCTTCAACTTATCACCAGTCTTTCTTACAGCATTTACTTTAACAAAAACCTCCGTTTGTATACTAATTGTTGTTCTCCGAATCAAGCAATACATCGTTGTTCATAAATTTAAGCATCATTCGATGTCCTTTTTTTAAATTCAAAGTACTTTTGCTTATTACAATCTTCTCAGTGGAAGCACCATCTTTATTTTTCAATACACAATCATATATTTTATACTTCATTATTTCTAGAATGATATTAACACTAAAATAATTATGCCTAATACATAAAAATCCTAATATAGAAAAAAATATTAAAAATTCCACAACTTGATCCCATATACAAAAATCAAATGCAAATAATGGCAAAATATATGATAGCAAAAATTCTGCAGTAATCATTTTACTTTCATGCGCATTAACAATTTCATACTCTTCAAAGAATCCACTATTAGACTTAAAGTAACATAGCAAATATATAATTGCGGCAATGAAAAATATTAATATACACACGATACTTATTATTTCTGTTCCTTTATTATCTCCACCTACAAGTAAACTCTTTGTGTCTATAAACAAAACAGTAATCCAAAGAGGCGTAAAAGATAGATAATACATACAAAAAGACAATATTACTGACATCTCTCTTATACCACCCAATTCTTAGATCCATCAACCTCAACCGGCATTTCCTCTAATATATCCCACATTGCTTTATTACATAATACTTTAACCAAATTATCAGCATCTTCTTTTTTACTTGTATCAAATTGGCAATCATCACCTATAATAGGAATTTTAAAATATTCAGCTGCCTTTTTCCTATTTCTTTTCTTCGAAAGTTTGTCCAGTTTAGATGTACTAAATGCTGCAAATTTTCTGGGGTTTTGTCCAGTTGTAGCTGTAGTTTTAAATATATCAATATCTGATACAATATTCATTTTTTCAATCACTTCAACAGATTCATGGCACTTAATTTTGTATGCTCTTTCCATATTGAATAATATTTCTCCAGACATATCTAAAAAATACACTGTCCTATCATATACAAGCACATTTATTGTCGTACGCAAATTTAGCACTTTATCTGATATTTCCCAAAATTTATCATCTTTATGAAAAAATCTATTTTTTAATGATACTATCGGATTATTCATTGAAATAAGCTTAACTCTATGTTCTTCCCCTGCAATAACTATCTCATTCGAAAGGACATATGCTTGCGCTTTCATCTCTAGCGGATCTGATTCCACATCAGAATCTGCAATTCCCTGAATTAAAGCATCTATGTCTATGGTTACATTTTCATTATTTTCGCTAATTCTATATATGGTTGTTCCATTACATGTTCCATCATATTCTCTAACATCGCTATACTTTGATAAGCGACCATTTTGCCCTCTGTATAATTGTGATATCTCCTCAATTATATTCTGCGTTTTTTGCTGTGGTTCCAATTCAATTCTTCTACAATTATAAGAAGTTCCATTCCTTTTAGAATGCTTAAATCCTAATAAATGCACCGACCAGTTTTCACTCTCTGTAATTTCCGTAAATATATTATGAATTAGTGCAAGTGACATATTCTTACTCCTTTCCTTGAAACAAACCATTTCCACTACAAATACAAATCTCTCACCAGCTCCATGATCTTCTCCGTCAGCATCTCAAGGCACTTTCCTTCAGCCATAGAACCTATATCTGTTTTATTTTCAAAGCACTTTTTCAGAACAACCTTTAATACCTTCTCGTCTTGCAGTTCCTGTTCTGACAAGTCTTTAATTATTTTCTCTATTTCAATAGCAGCATCAGCAATCTGGTTACAACGACTATATGAATTTCCTGTATCCTCTGCCACCATACCGCTAAAGTTTTCTTTTTCATATGGATTAAATCCATAAAATGCATTACTTGCAACCGGGCAGATAGCATCATAGATAATTTTAGCGCCAAGCTCTCTTTTTATCTGTTGAGGATATATGAGTTTACCCCTATCTGACTTCATTTCCAGCTTTTTTTCTGCCATTTTACTGGCATTTGTGATTCTTGTAAGATATGCCAGCATTCGGTTTGCAAAAATCTGACTTTCTACTTCTTGCCTTCCTGCGATAGGGATATAATTGCCAATCTCTATCTCATCAATCTTCTGATTGGAGAGATATTTATCATACATCTCTGATGTGCACAATTTTACGACTGCGATATTTTCCAGTTTTTTCTCTCCGATTTGGTGTAACATGTCCATCTGTACCCATCCATAATCTTTATCACCGATTTCATCAGGACAGAAAAACATATTCTGCACATACCGATACCCCTGCTTTGTAATAAAATCATCAAATGCAAGCTGATACAAATATTGCTTCGTTACATCTCCTACTCCAGGTTGTCCGGCGATTTTTGCTCTGTCCCCGCTCACCTGATAATCTATGCAAAAGTATTTTGCATCATATATACCAAAGCAATAATCCTTACGTTCTTCATCTACAGGATATATGCATACCAAATCCGGCTTTAATGTTTCAACATTTGGATCTTTTACCCGTGGATATTCACTTTTTCTCCATCTCGGAGCCTTTATTACATTTCTTAAGGTCGTTTTTTCTTTCTCTGATTTATACAAAGATGCTTCGCTTAATGGTAAATCCACTATTTCTTTATCAAGCACACTACCAAAATTCTCAGTGCATACCTTCTCCCATACCAAATTAAAACTATTCGTTCCATATAAGCTGTAGCTTATATCATCCTTATCTGTTTTCTCATTTGCAATATATGTATAAATAGTTTTCAAGAGATTCTGTTTACGAGTAATATACTGTGTCTGTATTTCCGACTGTAATCTATACAAAATATAATTTTCATCCCCAAAATCGGATAATCCAGCCTGTGTAAGTTCCACTTCTGATAAATCAAAAAGCTGTAACAATCCAACCTCTTCCAGCTCTTTACTACAGATCGTGAGGACACATTCATGTAATCTTCTAAAATAATCATGGTCATTGTCAATCGTATTCTTTGTCTGCAATTCCACATAGTATGGCTTATTATTTTGTATAATAGCAAATGTCTCATTTATAGTCTTATCCCATAAGATCTCACCTTCACCATTTGTCTCTACAATATCTCGCTGATTGGTATATATGCCACTTGCATAGTATTCTTCAAGCAAATGTAACGAAACCGCTAATTTATTAAATATTTTGCTGTCATCCTCACCATTGAACAGGTAAATCAACTGCTCTGATGAATCATATTTTTTGATTACTTTAAGCACTTGTTTCAATTCATCAAATGGTTCATCTGTAGACCGAATATATTTCGGATAACACTTAAATACATGTCCATCCAGCATAACGACACCTACATAATCAAAGACGTATTCGATGTCTCCAGAATTGTCAACCACGTCTGTGAGAACGATATCTTCATTTGATAAATCTTCAAATTCCGGCTTTTCGCGCTTTACAGTTTTCACGACTCCATACTTTTTAAGGATACCTACAAGACGTTTGGTTTCTTCCATATCCTTTTCCTTATTTTCGTATAGATTGTCCGCTATCTCCGTAAGCGTCAAATCCTCCGCTCCCTGTAAATTGAAGCGCCGCTTATTTGCGGCGCTTGCTGTAGCAGTCAGCCGGAAGTGTCTTTGACCACGGCATGAACGGCTCCAGATTTGACC
>JAETTM010000031.1 GCA_021769135.1 Lachnospiraceae bacterium
TTTTTCTTGTTTTCCACATTATAATACATGAATAGGGTCAGCAGGATAAAAGCAAAGCTGTTGCATATGTTGAAAAGCCATTTATCGCCGGATAAAAAACAACGCAAAATCATATGGTTTACACTTCTGCCGGTCCATGTCATATATTGCGCCTGTTCCTGTCGGATTAAATCCAGAAAAGAGTTGGCTTCCTGTACGGTTTTTTTGTATATGAGGTCGTCAGTCATTGCCGGAGTGAACATATTGTAGATAAGGATGGCGAAGAAGGAGACGGCAATCAGGCCGAAAAATATTATTTTCCTGTGTTTTTCTTCCGCCATATTGACGCTGAATAATTTTCGTTCTGCAAAACGTTCTTTCATAGGATTAACCGCTAAATGCGTCCTTTCTTAAATGTCTTTTATCATTATTACCTGTTTTTATCAATATTTTCGCAGGAATGACAGCAGTTCGGCCTTTACGGTTGATAAAAGGTATAGCCGCACCGCCCGTTTTCCTTTGTTTGGTACAGCGCCTGGTCGGCCTGGCGGAAAAGTTTGTCATTGTAGCCTTTATCTGAAAAGGCTATGCCTGCGCTGATGGAATATTTCGGCAAATCACCCTGAGGATGCTGCAATATCCAATTGATTTTATCGATTTTGCCGCTGATAATTTCAGGCTTCCCCGGCTGCACTTTTTCCATAACGACGGCAAACTCATCCCCGCCAATCCTCAGCACATAGTCCGCCTTCCGAAAGCTTTCTTTCAGGATATTGGCGGCATTTATCAGTGCTTTATCCCCCATTTCGTGGCCATATGTATCATTTATGGACTTGAATACGTCTATATCGATAAGCAGGAGGGCAATAGTTGAGGAACTATTCCGCAGCCGCTCTTTCAGCTGTTCGAATGACTGGCGGTTCAGCAGTCCCGTCAGGGCGTCATATTCGGCCTTATGGCGCAGAATGTCCCGTTGGGCCATGGTCATCTCATATACGTTATTATAAGTAACAGCCAGATATTTGAATTCATACGCGCCTGTAATTTCCAGGAAATTATTATTTTTTATGCAGTTTACATAAATCCGTATGGGCCTTAAAATCAAGACGGCAATCATAATATAGGAAAAGATGACGAGCAACACCACTAAAATAGTATAAATACTTTGGCGCTTTAAGGCGTTTTGCATGGCGGCTTCGCTGCTGGCCTGTTCCAGTTCGCAGATTGAAGTCACGCTTTGCGTAACGCTGGTCAGCTTTTCGTCTATCCGCTGCTTCATCAAACGGTATTCCTCTCCGAAGACCAGACGGCTGGCCGCATCCGATTGTTCCTGAGGAGTATATTGGATTTCCGCTTCCGGTAAAGGATAATCCCGTATCTGAGGAGGAAAGCTGTCCATAGTTTCGCCTGCGGACAAGGCGGCCAATTTCATGGAATGGATTTCCAGATCCATCAGTTCGTTGGACAATTCCAACGCTTCTTTGGAATGCTGCAGGGCACTTTTATCCCTGCCCTGGAGATGCTTCTCGATTTCCTGAAGTGCTTTATCCCTTCTTTGGATTACATTTACTTCCTGAAAATAAGCTTCCGCATAGCTGTAATCTTTCGTGATGGCATACAAACGCGCCTGCTCCGTCAAATAGTCGGAACCCCGCGACATATTCGTTACGTTATCCTTAATCAAAAGATATTCCTGGGTCATGTGGGCCAATTCCTTATGTTGGTTCATGACATTGATGATTCCGTCTCCTATTAATATGGATACTAAGATTGTTCCGGCCACAATCCATAGGCTAAGAGTGCGGATGCGCACCCCCCTTAACACGCTCATCTTATTTTTGGCGCCTTCTTTCCCGTTCATAGAACCCCTCCTTGGCCTGCATCGGATTTATCTGTCACGCGGCGGCTGCAATTAGTATAGCATTGCAAAAATGTTTTGGCAAGCAAACCAGTTTACAAACCCGCCATTATATGCTATAACAAACTTGTTCCTAAAAACAAAATGAGTTAGCAGAGTAGAAATCTGTGCGTCAAGTGCTGCGTGAACGGGGAGTTGTCATGCGGACGAAAAGCCGGTTGCATGGCTTGCGGTACAGAATTCGCATCCCGCTGCTGCATATGGAGCGCTTTGTCCTCCTTTATGCGGTCAGGAAAACTGCTATAAAGGAGGTATTTTTATGAAGAAATTAAGAGAAGTGAAAGAAATGTTTCAAAGTTCCTTGCAGGAGCTGCTGGTTACGAGGAATATGGTATTGTGCGGCCTGATGGCGGCGCTGTCGGTTGTGCTGAGTATGACAGCGTCCATAGAAGCGGGGCCCTATATTCGAATCGGATTTTCGGGAATTCCCAATCGGATTGTGGAATGCCTTTTTGGGCCGGCAGCGGGATGCCTTTTTGGCGGTGCGCTGGATATTTTGAAATACGCGTTAAAACCCAGCGGCCCGTTTTTTTTCGGTTTTACTTTTAACGTGATGCTGGCGGGAGTCATATATGGCTCCATTCTCTATAAAAAGCCGGTAAGCATTAAACGGATTGCGGCAGCAGAATTATTGGTTAAGGTTTTGGTGAACTGTATTTTGAATACCCTTTGGATTTCCATGCTGTACGGGAAAGGCTTTTTCGTTTTGCTTCCTGCGAGGATGGTAAAAAATGCGGTTATGCTGCCTATTGACAGCGCAATCCTGTATTTTTCCCTTACTTATGTGAGGAAGCTTTTGAACCGGATAGGGTATGGGGAAGAAATAAGGCATGGGCAGGCGGCCCGGAAATGAGGAAAATATGAAGTGGACGAAATTTAAGGTTAAGACATTGACGGAAGCGGAAGACATTGTAATCAGCACATTGTACGATATCGGCCTGGAAGGCGCACAGATTGAGGATAAAGTGCCCTTAACTGCGGCGGAAAAGGAGCAGATGTTCGTGGATATCCTGCCGGAAAGCGGGGAAGATGACGGGATTGCCTACCTTAGCTTTTTTGTGGAAGAAAAAGAGGGCGGTATGCTGGAGGTGAATGGGGAAAGGGTTACAACGGAAGAACTTTTGAAAAAGGTGGAAGGGGAATTGGAAGAACTTCGCATGTTTATGGACATTGGAGAAGGTTCGGTTCAGGTGGATGAAACGGAGGATATCGACTGGATTAACAATTGGAAACAATATTTTCATCAATTTTACATTGATGATATTTTGGTTATACCTTCCTGGGAGGAAGTGAAGGCGGAGGATAATGATAAAATGGTGCTCCATATTGACCCAGGAACGGCTTTCGGCACAGGGATGCACGAAACGACCCAACTGTGTATCCGTCAATTGAGGAAACACATCACGGCGGAGACAAAGCTATTGGATGTGGGAACAGGGAGCGGCATATTATCCATACTTTCCCTGATGTTCGGCGCAAAGGAAGCGCTGGGAACGGATTTGGACCCGTGCGCAATCGAAGCGGTGGAGGAAAATAAGCGGGCGAATGGCATTTCCGGGGAGAAATTCCGGGTGCTCACAGGGAATATCATTACGGAGAAGGAAGTTCAGGATGAGGTGGGTTACGAATGTTATGATATTGTGGTGGCCAATATCCTGGCGGACGTATTGGCGGACCTGACGCCGGTCATTGTGAAGAGCTTAAAGCCCGGAGGCGTTTATATCACTTCGGGGATTATCGACGATAAGGAAAGCCTGGTGGCGGATGCTGTGCGCGCGGCGGGGATGGAGATTTTGGAGATAACCTATCAAGGGGAGTGGGTGTCGATAACGGGAAGGAAATAGGGATATCGGCTTCGCAATGGCCTGGGGATGGAAGGAAAGGATGGCAGGCGGAAGGATGTATCATTTTTTTGTGGAAGAGCATCAGATACAGGGGGATGCGGTCAGGATAGAGGGGAACGATGTGAAGCATATTAAAAATGTGCTTCGGATGAAGGCTGGGGAGGAACTGGCGGTAGGCAATGGGGTGGATAGGAAGGAATATCGTTGCCGTATAGAAGAACTTCTGGCGGACAGCGTTGTTTGCCGGGTTTTGGCGGTGGAAGAGGCGGATACGGAGCTGCCGGCCCGGATATTTCTTTTTCAGGGGCTGCCGAAAGGGGATAAGATGGAAACGATTGTCCAGAAAGCGGTGGAACTGGGGGCTTATGAAGTCATACCTGTGGCGGCAAGGCGCTGTGTGGTGAAGCTGGACGAGAAGAAGGCGAAAAGCAAAATGGCCCGATGGCAGGCGATTTCCGAAGCGGCGGCCAAACAGAGCGGACGGCGGATAATCCCAGAGGTGAAAGGCGTGATGACGATGAAGGAGGCCATGGCTTATGCGGCGGATATGGATGTGCGTCTGATTCCTTATGAGAGGGCGGAGGGCATGGAAAAGACGAGGGATATTATCCGGTCTTTAAGACCGGGGCAGGATATAGCGGTTTTTATCGGGCCGGAGGGCGGTTTTGAAGAAGATGAGGTGGACATGGCGGCGGAGGCTGGAATTTGCCCTGTTACTATGGGGAAACGCATTCTGCGTACGGAGACGGCGGGGCTTGCCATGCTGGCATGGATGGTGTATCAGCTGGAAGAAAGCAGCATATAGTATAATAGATATGCGCCCTATCTATGGAAAATGCGCAGAAGAAGTACAGAAATGAGGTTGAAAATGGAAGTATATTTGGATAATTCAGCTACTACAAGATGCTTTCAGGACGTGGCAGCTTTTATGACACATATCATGTGCAGCGATTACGGCAATCCGTCCAGCCTGCATCTGAAAGGCGTTCAGGCGGAAAATTATATCCGCTATGCCAAAGAGACTATAGCTAAACTGTTAAAGGTAAATGAGAAAGAAATTCTTTTCACATCGGGGGGAACGGAAGCGGACAATATCGCGCTGATTGGCTGCGCCCTTGCCAACCACAGGGCAGGAAAGCACCTGATTACTACGATGATTGAACATCCGGCGGTATTGCAGACAATGAAATATCTGGTGGAACAAGGCTTTCGTGTGACCTATCTGCCCGTGGACGGCAAAGGGCGTATCCGGCTGGAAGATTTGCAGAGGGCTATGGGAAAAGATACTATTTTAGTATCCATTATGCATACCAATAACGAAATAGGCTCCCTGCAGCCAATAGCGGAGGCAGGGGCTCTGATTAAGAAGATGAACCCCCGCACCCTCTTCCATGTGGACGCAGTGCAGGGCTTTGGCAAATTCCGGATTTACCCTAAGAAGATGAACATCGATTTGCTTTCCGTCAGCGGCCATAAGATACATGGACCCAAAGGCGTTGGATTTTTGTATATTAACGAAAAAGTGAAAATAAAACCCATTATTTACGGCGGAGGCCAGCAGAATAATCTCCGCTCCGGCACGGAAAACGTACCTGGAATTGCCGGGCTGGCAAAAGCGGCGGAAATCGTATATGGGGATTTGGATGGGGATGTGGAGAGGCTATATGCTCTCAAGCAAAGGTTCATTGACGGCGTAACCCGTATAGACCATGTAAAAATCAACGGCTATACAGGAAGGGAATCCGCACCTCATGTAATCAGCGTATCGGTAAGGGGAGTGCGCAGCGAAGTCCTGCTTCACGCGCTGGAGGACAGGGGGATATATGTATCCGCCGGAAGCGCCTGCTCCGCCCGCAAGCCGCAGCCTTCGGCCACGCTGAAAGCAATTGGGGTGGAAAAGGAACTGCTGGAATCCACCATTCGGTTCAGCCTTTCGGTGTTTACGACGGAAGAGGAAATCGATTATACGCTGCAGGCGCTGTATGATATTATACCGATGCTGCGCAAGTATGCCAGGCATTGACAGGAAAGCTGCTGCCGACGGACGCTGCGAGAAGGATAAAATCCTCCGTCGCCACGCCCTCGCTCTGTGAAAAACGCAGCGGGCACATAAGGCGCTAAAACACGGCGCCTAAGTGCCGGCGCTTTTCAAAGGGCTCCTTAAGGATTTTATCCTTTTCGCAGCGTCCGCCTAAAATATACGCCCTTCCTCAAAAAAATATTAGGAATCTTCCCGGCCATATGCTATACTACATATAAATTGTTCCGGTCGATGATATTGTAAAAAATCAGCAGATGACAGAAAGGCGGCAGAATGTTTACAGCATTTTTGATAAAATATGCGGAAATAGGCGTAAAAGGAAAAAACAGATATATTTTTGAAGATGCTCTCGTGCAGCAAATTAAATATGCGGTGAAGCGTTGCGATGGGGAATTCAAAGTGACGCGTACCCAAGGAAGAATCTATGTGGAAGCTTTGACGGATTTCGACTTCGACGAGACGGTGGAGAGCCTGAAATGCGTGTTCGGGATTTCCGGCATTTGCCCTGTGGTTTACGTGGAAGACGAAGGATTTGAAAAATTAGGACAGGCTATTGTGGATTATATCGGAGAAGTCTATCCCGACAGGAACAAGAGCTTTAAAGTGAACGCAAGAAGGGCCAGGAAAAACTATCCGCTGAATTCTATGGAGATTAACAGTGAAATCGGCAGCGTCCTTTTGGAGGCATATCCGGAAATGCGGGTGGATGTGCACAAGCCGGATATTACGCTAAGCATAGAAATCCGTGAAAAAATATATATTTATTCCCAGATGATTCCGGGTCCGGGAGGCATGCCTGTGGGAACCGGCGGGAAGGCGATGCTCCTTTTGTCGGGAGGGATTGATTCTCCGGTAGCGGGTTATATGATAGCCAAGCGGGGGGTGAAAATCGACGCGGTATATTTCCATGCCCCTCCGTATACAAGCGAAAGGGCGAAACAAAAAGTCGTGGATTTGGCAAGGCTGGTATCCCGCTATACAGGGCCGATTTATCTTCACGTAATAAATTTCACCGATATACAGCTGTATATTTATGAGAAATGCCCCCATGACGAGCTGACGATTATAATGCGCCGGTATATGATGCGGATTGCGGAGCGGATTGCAAAAGATACGGAGTGCCTGGGGCTGATTACCGGGGAAAGCATCGGGCAGGTGGCTTCCCAGACAATGCACAGCCTGGCGGCAACCAACGAAGCATGCACTTTGCCCGTATACCGCCCTTTGATCGGGTTCGATAAAATGGAAATCGTGGATGTGGCGGAGAAAATCAATACTTATGAAACCTCAATTCTTCCTTACGAGGACTGCTGTACCATTTTTGTGGCCAAGCATCCGGTGACAAAGCCGAATCTGAATATTATCCGCCGCCATGAGCAAAACCTGGGGGAAAAAATAGAGGAAATGGTGGAAACGGCGCTAAAGAATGATGAGTTGATTATTGTCCATCAATGAGGGGGATGGCTGTACCATGCCTGAAAATATATTTTTAATTTGTGGAAGGAAAAAGAGCCCGGTTTCCCGGACTCTTTCGATAGCTTATATGTACAGCGTCAATTCCCGTCTCAGATAATATAAGGTTCCAAAGTCTTAAGAACTTCATCCGCATTATCTTCCGCATGGATGTTCAAATCAATGGGTTTCGACAAATCTAAGCTGAAGATGCCCATAATAGATTTCGCATCAATAACGTACCTTCCGGACACTAAATCGAAATCGTAATCGAACTTTGTAATATCGTTTACAAAAGATTTTACTTTATCAATGGAATTTAATGAAATCTGAACTGTTTTCATCGGCTTTTACCTCCTTGTTTATAATACCTTCTGCTATTATACTAAATGGTAAAGGGGTAAAAGTCAATGCCTAAACACAACAAAAAAAGTGAGGAATATCATGAAAAGTGTGGCATTACATAATTTGGGCTGCAAGGTCAATGGATATGAAATGGACGTAATGCAACAAATGTTACAAGAAAAGGGTTATAAAATTGTACCATTTGATGAACAAGCGGATATATATATCGTAAATACGTGTACTGTGACGAATATCGCGGATAGAAAAAGCAGACAGATGCTTCATCGGGCGAAGAAAAGGAATCCCGGTTCCGTTGTCGTGGCCGTAGGATGCTATGTGCAAGCCGGAGGCGAAGAGGCGCTGAAGGACGAGGGGATAGATTTGGCAATCGGAAATAACAAAAAGAAGGATTTGGTGGAAATCCTTGAGAAGTATTTAGCAGGGAAAGAAGAAAGCGGAATCGAGGGGAAAAGGGCGGATGGAAAGGACGGGCAGGAAAAAGCGGAGTGCGCCTACAGCCGAAAAACGATGCAGCATACGACAATAATCGATATCGGAAAAACATCCGAATTTGAAGAAATGCAATTGACGGAGACTTCCGGGCACACCCGGGCATATATTAAAATACAGGATGGCTGTAATCAGTTTTGCTCCTATTGCATAATCCCCTATGCCAGAGGGCGGGTACGGAGCCGGAAGCAGGAAGATATCCTGGAAGAAGTGAGAGGGCTGGCCGCGAAAGGATATAAAGAAGTGGTCCTGACGGGAATCCATATCAGTTCTTACGGTGCGGATAAAGGGGAGCCGGCTTTGCTGGGGCTGCTCAAAGAAATCCATGGGGTAGAGGGGGTGGAAAGAATCCGCCTGGGGTCCCTGGAGCCGAGGATTGTGACCCAGGAGTTTGCCCTTGAACTGAGAAAACTGCCGAAGCTTTGCCCTCATTTTCATTTATCCCTGCAAAGCGGCTGCGATGCCACGTTAAAACGGATGAATAGGCATTATACCACAGGGGAATACTATGAAAAAGTGAAGATTCTGCGGAAAGTTTTTGAAAACCCGGCCATTACAGCTGACATTATCGTGGGATTTCCCGGGGAAACGGAAGAGGAATTCCAGGAGACGAAAGATTTTCTGGAAAAAATAAAATTTTATGAAATGCACGTATTCAAATATTCCAGAAGGAAAGGAACGCCTGCCGCCGTTATGGAACATCAGGTGCCGGAGGAAACCAAAACCTCCAGGAGCAATCTTCTTCTTTCCATGGAAAAAATACATTCCAAAGAATACAGGGAGACCTTCCTTGGGCAGGAAGAAGAGGTTTTGTTTGAAGATGAAAAAGAAATTTGCGGAGAGAATTATCAGGTCGGCCATACGAGACAGTATGTGAAGGCGGCAAAAATGTCGGAAAAACCGCTGTCAAATACGATAGCTGCTGGAAAAATCGCTAAATTTTTACTGGATGATATTATGTTGATCCAGTAGTCACTTGAAATTTTTGTTTAAATGGGGTAAGATGGGAATAAGTATAAAGATTTACAAAGATAAGGGCGTGATGATATGCGGGATATAGAAAGCACACAATTTTTCAGCGTGGAAACCGAACCGGAAACAGGGGTGGAAGTGGTTTTGACGACGGTATATGAAGCTTTAACGGAAAAGGGGTACAATCCGGTGAACCAGATTGTAGGATATATTATGTCCGGCGACCCTACTTATATTACGAGCCATAAGAGTGCCAGAAGCCTGATTATGAAGGTGGAGAGGGATGAACTGGTAGAAGAGCTTCTGACGAAATATATTGCGTCCAAGCACTGGAAATAGAAAAGCGGCGGGGAGAACATCCATGCGTATAATGGGACTGGATTTTGGCTCAAAGACGGTGGGAGTGGCCATCAGCGATTCGCTTTTGATTACTGCCCAGGGTATTGAAACCATAGAGAGAAAAGAAGAGAATAAGCTAAGAAGAACATTGGCCCGGATAGAAGAGCTGATTGTGGAATACGAAGTGCAAGAGATTGTGTTGGGGCTGCCGAAGAATATGAATGATTCCATAGGGGGGCAGGCGCAGCTTGTTATGGAGTTTAAAGATAAACTGGAGCGCAGGACAGGCATTCCCGTTACATTGTGGGATGAAAGGCTGACGACCGTCGCGGCAAATAAGGTTATGATGGAAGCCGGTATCCGGCGGGAACACAGGAAAGAGCAGATTGATAAGATTGCCGCGTGCCTTATTCTGCAGGGGTATTTAGATTACAGGAAAAATAAGGAGAGCATTTAGTGGAGAAGATAGTTTTTGAACCGGAGGAGGGGAATCCGGTCGAATTTTATGTGCTGGAACAGACAAAATTGGGAGGGATTTCCTATATCCTTGTTACGGACGAAGAACAGGGGGATGGGGATGCCTGGATATTGAAAGATATGTCTTCGCCGGAGGATGAAGAGGCAGTTTACGAAATGGTGGAGGACGAGACGGAACTGGATGCAGTGGGGGCCGTGTTTGAAAGTATGTTGGATGACGTGGAGTTTTCCTGAAACTGGGAAAGCTGCTGTTTATGCACACGGGCACCCAAAGGAAAAATGTCAGCATCAAAAGGAAATTTAAAATAATACAGACTCTTTTGAGGCTATCGTATCCATTGGTTAAGGTTTAGCTTGTTACGGAACAGGAAATGTGGGCGGGGTACGGCAAAACACCGCCGGCGCAATCGGATTCCGTATGTCATGGGGAACAGGCAAGCCACCGGGGAGGGAAAGCCTTAGAGGTGCTGTACAGGATATGGAGGAAAATTGATTGAAGAAAAAAGAAATTGAAAATGCGTCCAAGCTGAAGATTATTCCGTTAGGCGGCTTGGAGCAGATTGGTATGAACATTACTGCCTTCGAATATGAAGACAGTATTGTTGTGGTTGATTGCGGATTGTCCTTTCCCGATGACGATATGCTGGGGATTGACCTGGTCATCCCGGATGTTACCTATTTGAAGGAAAATGTGGAAAAGGTGAAAGGATTTGTCATTACCCATGGGCATGAGGATCATATTGGCGCCCTCCCTTATGTTTTGCGGGATATCAATGTGCCTATTTATGCCACGAAGCTTACCATGGGGATTATCGAAAATAAGCTGAAAGAGCATAATTTAACGGGAACTACGAAAAGAAAGGTGATAAAATTCGGCCAGTCCATTAATTTGGGGCATTTTAGGATTGAATTTATCAAAACAAACCATAGCATTGTAGATGCCGCTGCGCTTGCTATTTACTCCCCGGCGGGAACGGTAGTGCACACAGGGGATTTTAAGGTGGATTATACGCCGGTGTTCGGCGATGCCATCGATTTGCAAAGATTTGCTGAAATTGGGAAAAAGGGCGTGCTTGCCTTGATGTGCGATAGCACCAATGCGGAGAGACAGGGATTTACCCAGTCGGAAAAGACAGTGGGTAAGACTTTCGATACGCTTTTTGCGGAGCATAAGGATACGCGGATTATTATAGCCACTTTTGCCTCAAACGTTGACAGGGTGCGCCAGATTATCAATTCGGCCTATAAATTCGGGCGGAAGGTAGTGGTGGAAGGGCGCAGCATGGTAAATATTATAGAGACGGCCACTGGGCTGGGATATTTGAATATCCCGGATAAAACCTTGATCGATATCGAGCAGCTGAAGGATTATCCTGATGAGAAAACGGTGATTATCACCACAGGAAGCCAAGGGGAAAGTATGGCGGCTTTAAGCCGTATGGCCGGGGATATCCATAAGAAGATTTCCATTGGACCGAGAGACACGGTTATCTTTTCTTCCAACCCTATACCCGGAAATGAGAAGACGGTGACAAATGTGATTAACAAACTGCTGGTAAAAGGGGCCGATGTTATTTTCCAGGACGTGCATGTGTCAGGACATGCCTGCCAGGAAGAAATTAAGCTGATTTATTCTTTGCTGCACCCTAAATATTCTATTCCCGTGCATGGAGAATACAAGCATTTAAGGGCGCAGGCGAAGCTGGCCAATGAACTGGGGATCCCTAAAGAGAATATTTTCATCATGATGTCGGGAGATGTGCTGGAACTGGATAAGGAAGAAGCCAAGGTGACAGGGAAAGTGCCGGTGGGCGGAATCCTTGTGGACGGCCTGGGCGTAGGCGATGTGGGGAATATCGTTTTAAGGGATAGGCAGCATCTGGCGGAAGACGGTATCCTTATTGTGGTGCTGGCATTGGATGGATATTCAGACCAGCTGGTATCCGGGCCGGATATCGTATCCAGGGGATTCGTGTATGTCAGGGAATCGGATGAACTGATGGAGGAAGCCCGCACCATAGTAAACGAATCCGTCCATAACTGTCTGGACAGGGGAATCAGCGATTGGGGCAAAATTAAAGGAGGCATTAAGGATGTGCTGGGCGAATTTGTCTGGAGGAAGACAAAACGCAGGCCGATGATACTCCCGATTATTATGGAAGTGTAAATCAGGGTTATGGCATAATGATATGTAATATGGCAGCAAGAGGAATGCAGCAAGCGAAGTATTTGACGTAAAATGGATTAAGAACATGTGTCCGCGCTTGCTGTGGGACTGGAGGAAATGCGATGACAGACGGACATTTGCGCAAAATAGTGATGGACTTTGTCCGCGCTATCAAGGGAAGGCAGGAGTATAAGGATTATAAGGAACTGCTGGAAAGGATTAAAGAACAGCCGGAGCTTTATGATAAAACCAATGCATTCCGGCAGAAAAATTTTGCGATACAGAGCAGTGAAAGCGGCGAGAGGCTGCTGGAATGCATGGAAGAACTGGAGAAAGAATTTGAAGAGGTCAGGGCGATTCCGCTGGTGGATAATTTTTTGGCTGCGGAACTGTGCTTCTGCAAAATGATGCAGGAGATTAACGAACTGATTTGGGATGAGATTGATTTTCAGTAGAAATACAAAATGTGGGGAGCATTATCGGATGAATGCAAAACAATTGGTTGGAACTATCCTGGATACAGTGATAAAAATCGCGATTATTGCAGTGATAGTAACATATACTTACAAATATGCCATGCAAGTTTATGAGTTTGGATACCGTATTTCCGCAGAAGAACCTGTTTCTTCTGCAGAAACGGCCAGGCTTATCAGCATTTCCGTAACGGAGGAAGCTACGGTTATGGATATCGGGGAAGTGCTGGAAGAAAAAGGGATGATTCGTGATGCCCGGCTGTTCTACATACAGGAACTGCTTTCTGTTTATCATGGCAAGCTAAAACCAGGAGTATATGAACTGAGCAGCGATATGACGGCGAAAGAGATGCTGGCCGTTATGTCTGCAGAACCGGCGGAAGGGGAAGAGGAAACCGAAGAGGAGGATGGAGCATCCTCAAAAGACGGCGGAAGCACGGAGGATGAAGCTTTGCAGGAAGACGGAGAAAGTACAGGGGATGGAATTACCCCGGAAGGCGGTGAAGGCGCAGAGGGTAATGTGCCGGAGGAAAGCGATGGAGCAGAGTAAGTATGATTACGGATGAGAGGGTCAGCGCTTTTATTGATTCCCTGGATAGAGGGAATACGGAGTTTTTAGATGAAATAGAAGATTTGTGCAGAAAGACGAACGTGCCCGTAATACGTCCTCAAATGCAGAGCCTGTTAAAAATGCTATTGGCGGCAAACAGGCCGGGAAAGATTTTGGAGGTAGGTACGGCAATCGGTTTTTCTGCACTTTTTATGAGCCAATATGGGCCGGAAGGATGCAGGGTTACTACAATAGAAAAGTACGAAAAGCGAATTCCTCTGGCTAAAGAAAATTTCCGCAGGGCTGGGAAGGAAAATGCCATTGTCCTGCTGGAAGGCGATGCGGCGGAGATTTTGCCGGGGCTTAAGGAAGAATATGATTTTATATTTATGGATGCGGCGAAGGGGCAGTACCTGGGCTTTCTGCCGGATGTGCTGCGCCTGCTTAGGCCGGGAGGGATTCTGGTATCGGATAATGTGCTGCAGGATGGGGATATTATAGAATCCAGGTTCGCGGTAACAAGGCGAAACCGTACGATACACTCGCGGATGCGGGAATATTTATATGAGCTAAAGCATAATGAAAGGCTGGAAACGGCTATTCTGCAGATAGGAGACGGGGCGGCGGTAAGCGTAAAGATATAGCGGTAATCGCGTTTCGCACTAAAGTCTTCGGACTTTGAAAGGAGTATGGTTTGAAAGATTGAAAATTGGAAATTTTCAATCCCAAGTTTGTGTCTGCGCGGCATCCACAAACTTGACTATGCGAAAAGCTTCGGCGAAGCCGAACCACAAAAGACGCGCAGAAATGGGGTAAAATATGAGAAAACCTGAACTATTGATCCCGGCGGGAAGCCTGGAGGTGCTGAAAACGGCAGTGGCTTTTGGGGCGGATGCGGTATATATAGGGGGAGAGGCTTTCGGGCTCCGGGCGAAAGCGAAGAATTTTGAAAGGGATGAGATGGAAGAGGGAATCCGCTTCGCTCATGCCCATGGAGTAGAAGTCCATGTAACGGCGAATATACTGGCGCACAACAATGATTTGCCGGGGGCGGAAGAATATTTTATGGAATTGAAAGCGCTAAAGCCGGATGCCCTCATTATCGCCGATCCGGGTATGTTTCTGATGGCCAAAAGAATCTGCCCGGAGATTGACATTCACATTTCCACTCAGGCGAATAATACCAATTATGAGACTTTTAGATTCTGGTATGAACAGGGGGCAAAACGGGTGGTTTCCGCAAGGGAGCTTTCGCTGAAGGAGATAAAGGAAATCCGGAAAAATGTTCCCCAGGATTTGGAAATCGAAAGCTTTATCCATGGCGCCATGTGCATTTCCTATTCCGGGAGATGTTTGCTCAGCAGCTATTTTACAGGGAGGGATGCCAATCAAGGGGCTTGTACCCATCCTTGCCGTTGGAAATATGCGGTGATGGAAGAAAGCCGTCCGGGGGAATATTTTCCCGTGTTTGAAAACGACAGGGGAACTTATATTTTTAATTCCAAGGATTTATGCATGATAGAACATATACCGGAAATGATAGAGGCGGGCATAGACAGCTTTAAAATTGAGGGCCGGATGAAAACGGTATTATATGTGGCCACGGTGGCCCGGACCTATCGGAAAGCGATTGACGATTATCTGGAATCGGAGGAAAAGTACCGCGCCAATATGGAATGGTATCGGGCGGAGGTGGCCAAATGCACCCACAGGCATTTTACTACGGGATTTTACTTTGGCAAGCCGGATAGCGGAACGCAGATTTATGACGCCAGCACCTATGTGAACGAATATACTTATCTTGGCACGGTGGAGGCGGTGGATGAAAAAGGCAGGGCGAGAATCAGCCAGAGAAATAAATTCTGTGTGGGCGACTGGATTGAAATCATGAAGCCCGACGGGAGGAACCTGGAAACGGAAGTGCTTTCTATGATGACGGAGAACGGAGAAACGGTGGAATCCGCGCCCCATCCCAAGCAGATATTGTTTGTGGAGACGGATAAGCGGGCGGATTGCGGCGACATTTTGCGGGCGCAGGCATCGGAAGGATAAAAGTAACAGTTCGGCTGCCGATGTTATTGGGGTAATGGCGGCGGACGCTGCGAGAATGATAAATTCCTCCGTCGCCACGCTCTCGCTCTGGGAAAAACGCAGAGGATTTTATCATTCTCGCAGTTGGCTAAGGTGTTAGCTTAATGACATTGCTGGCTGAACTGTATCAAATAAAAAAATAAAATTAGGGGTTGCAATTTTAGAAAAAGTAGAGTATCTTAATAAAAGACGAAGGGTTACCTTTCAAAATGAAATAAGCAATTCAGAACAAAGATGTTCCAAAGGTTTTTTTGGGACATTTTTTTATGCGCAGGCCCGCATAGGGAAGTTTGGCGCCAAGGCAGTATGGGGGACGCGCGGCGGGCAGGGGAGAAGGACATTCCCCTACTCGATTGCACAGGGAGAATAAGGAAATCAAGAAAGGAAATGAAAACCATGGGCGAAGTTTTTAATGTAGAAGAGATTTTTGCTAAAAATGTATTTACGGTGGGAAAGATGAAACAGCGCCTGCCGAAGGGGATATTTAAAGAGGTAAAGAAAGCGATGGAAGAGGGGAAAGAGCTTTCTTTGGCAACGGCTGACGTGGTGGCAAAGGCTATGAAGGATTGGGCGGTGGAGAATGGGGCAACCCATTATACCCATTGGTTCCAGCCGCTGACGGGGATTACGGCGGAGAAGCATGATTCCTTCGTCACCCATCCGGACGAAGAGGGCAAGACCATTATGGAATTTTCCGGCAAAGAGTTGATTAAGGGCGAGCCGGATGCATCTTCCTTCCCTTCCGGCGGGTTGAGGAGTACCTTTGAAGCCAGGGGCTATACGGTGTGGGATATGACTTCCCCGGCATTCCTGAAGGAGGCGGGAACAGGGGTAATCCTTTGTATTCCTACAGCTTTCTGCTCTTATACGGGAGAGGTGCTGGATAAAAAGACCCCGTTGCTGCGTTCCATGGAAGCGGTAAGCGAACAGGCCATGCGGATTATACGTTTATTTAACCAGAATACGGGGGCCACTAAGGTGGTTGCCAGCGTAGGCCCTGAACAGGAATATTTCCTTGTGGATAAAGATAAATATTTGAAGAGGCCGGACCTTATTTTTGCAGGGCGTACTTTATTCGGCGCTCCGGCTCCGAAAGGGCAGGAGATGGAGGACCATTATTTTGGAGTCATCCGCGAGCGCATCGGGGAATATATGAAGGATTTGAACAAGGAGTTGTGGAAGCTGGGGGTTACGGCGAAAACACAGCATAACGAAGTGGCCCCGGCCCAGCACGAATTGGCGCCCATTTACGAAACGGCCAACATTGCGGTGGACCATAACCAGATTGTTATGGAGACGATGAAAAGGGTGGCGGTACACCATGATATGAGGTGCCTGCTTCATGAAAAGCCTTTTGCCGGCGTAAATGGCTCCGGGAAACATAATAACTGGTCTTTGGGAACGGATAATGGAATCAATTTGTTAGACCCGGGCGAAACGCCCAATGAAAATGTGCAGTTCCTGCTGGTGCTGGCCTGCATCATGAAGGCGGTGGATACCCATGCGGATTTGCTGCGTCAGAGCGCTTCCGATGTGGGAAATGACCACAGGCTTGGGGCTAACGAGGCTCCCCCGGCCATCATTTCCATGTTCCTCGGCGAACAGCTGGAAGATGTGGTAAAGCAGCTGGTAGAGACAGGCGTTGCGCAGACCTGCAAGGAAGGCGGGGTGCTGGAAACGGGCGTTTCCACATTGCCGAACCTGGCAAAAGATGCAACGGACAGGAACAGGACTTCGCCGTTTGCGTTTACGGGCAACAAATTTGAATTCCGTATGGTTGGTTCCGCAGATTCCATCGCCAGCCCAAACACAATTTTGAACGCAATCGTGGCGGAAGCTTTCTGTGAGGCGGCGGATGTGTTGGAAAAAGCGGACGAAGGAAAGTTCGAACTGGCAGTGCATGACCTGATAAAAGAATATATGACGAAACATCAGAGGATTATTTTCAACGGCAACGGCTATTCTGATGAATGGGTGGAGGAAGCGGCCAGGAGAGGCCTTCCAAACATTAAATCTATGGTGGAAGCGGTAGAAACCCTTACCACGGACAAAGCTGTGAGGCTGTTCGAAAAGTTCCATATTTTCACGAAGGCAGAATTGGAATCCAGGCAGGAAGTGCTGTATGAAACATATGCAAAGACGATTAATATCGAAGCGCTGACTATGATTGATATGGCCTCCAAACAGATTATCCCTGCGGTAGTCAAGTATACGAAGAGCCTTGCGGACACGGTGATTGCAGTAAAAGCAGCTGGTGCTGACGCTTCGGTACAGATGGAAATCCTGGAAGCTGTATCTTCCCGCCTTGCACAGGCAAAAGCGGCCCTGGCAAGGCTGCAGGAAGTGGAGGCCAAAGCCAATGGGATGGAGGAAGGAAAGGCACAGGCCTTCTTCTATAAAGATGAAGTGAAGGCGGCAATGGATGAATTGCGTAAGCCAGTGGATGAGCTGGAAATGCTGGTGGATAAAGAAATCTGGCCATATCCTACTTATGCGGATTTGATGTTTGAAGTATAAGGAAAAAGGAAGAAAGAACCTTTCGGGAATGGCTTATAAGTGAAGTGCCCTCTTCTGTTAGATAAAATGAATGTCTAATGGAAGGGGGCATTTTTTTAACATAAGGATGGCTGGCGAAAGGCTGAACCAATGTCATTTAGTTAACACCTTAGCCAGCTGCGAGAATGATAAAATCCTCAAGGAGCCCTTCGAAAAACGCCGGCACTTAGGCGCTGTGTTTTAGCGCCTTATGTGTCCGCTGCGTTTTTCCCAGAGCGAGAGCGTGGCGACGGAGGATTTTATCATTCTCGCGGCGTCCGTTGCCATTAACTTAATGACATTGATGTTATGAACTTTTGGGTTTCTATTGAATATTATAATTAAATAGAATAAGGCAATAAAAGAAAGTTTGCATATTCCTCTTCTTGTGATAGAATGGAAAAATAGTGAGAGGGAAGGGTTGGAAATTATTATGATATATGAAAATGTTTTGGATGCCATAGGGCATACGCCGATGGTGCGGCTGAACCGTATGAATCGAGATGCAGACAGCGCAGAGGTGTTGGTAAAGTTCGAAGGGCTGAACGTGGGCGGCTCCATTAAAACAAGGACCGCGTATAATATGATACGGCAGGCGGAAAAGGAAGGCTTAATTCACGAAGATACAGTGATTGTGGAGCCAACCAGCGGGAATCAGGGTATCGGGCTGGCGCTGATAGGGGCTGTCAGGGGATACCGCACAGTAATCATTATGCCTGATTCTGTCAGCGAGGAGAGAAGGAAGCTGGTGCGCCATTACGGCGCAGAGGTCATTTTGGTACATGATGCGGGAAATATCGGGGATTGTATCGATGAATGCCTCGCTATGGCTATGAAAATGGAGAAAGAAAACCCGAACGTATATGTTCCTCAGCAGTTTGAAAATCCTGCCAACCCTTTAGTGCATAAGCATCATACGGGGCTGGAAATTATGGAGCAGGTAGCGGGGCCGATTCATGGTTTCTGCTCGGGGATTGGAACGGGAGGAACGATAAGCGGTATCGGGGAAGTGCTGAAAGCGCAGAACCCGGATATCGAAATATGGGCGGTAGAGCCTGAAAACGCGGCGATTCTGGCCGGAGGAACGATAGGAACCCATCTGCAGATGGGAATCGGAGACGGACTGATACCGAAAAATTTGAACCAAAAGATATATGACGATGTCTATATTGTGACGGATGAGGAAGCCATACAGACCGCCAAGGATTTGGCAAGGCTGGAAGGCATTATGTGCGGGATTTCCAGCGGAACCAACGTGGCTGCGGCTTTGAAGCTGGCGAAGAAGCTGGGGAAGGGGAAGACCGTGGTGACGGTGCTCCCGGATACGGCGGAACGGTATTTTTCCACGCCGCTTTTTGAAAATGAATGATGGGGGCGGCAATCGGGGGATGAATGCCCGCGGCCTATGGCAAGCGGGCATTGCCCATCAAATTTGTGAGGGGAGGTTTGATAGGCAGGTGCGGACTTGATGAAATGGCTGATACGTGAAATGGCAAAAAGAAAATGGAAAATGAAAATGACTAAAATGAAAATGTAAAAGGCTATGGAATTTACAAAAGGCTATGGAAAATTAAAAAAATTGAAAATAGTACTTGCAATCCGGTGTAAAACCGTGTATAATACCAAACTGTAGCGAGCAAATATTTTAATATTGGGCTATCGCCAAACGGTAAGGCAACGGACTCTGACTCCGTCATTTCAAGGTTCGAATCCTTGTAGCCCAGCGAATGCGACCCGGCAGAATGAATCTGCCGGGTTTTGTTATGCCCGGAAATGCAGTGGTTATGTGGGTTTTAAAGAAATGGTGTTCTGAGGTCTAGAATTTTCCCTTTTGAGAAGAAAAGGCCTGTTTACTGAAAAGTCCTGAATTTTGAGGAGCTTTTCTGATGGATAGGTCAATTAAAAATGCCGGGAGGCGGCATAAACAGCGGATTTGTGTATGATATAGAGGTGGAAATCTCAAAAACAATTAAGTTTGCTATTATGGAAAAATCATATTATAATATCTACAGAAGGTGGTGGTAAAGTGGCATTTCAAATAGAAAATTTAAGAAAACTATGTACAGATGATACCATTATAATGACAGCACATGTAATAAAGCGGTGTAAGGAAAGGGATATTGATTCAGAAAGCATAATCAGCGTTATTATGCACGGCGAGATTATAAAACAGTATGAAGATGATAAACCGTTTCCCAGTTGTTTATTGTTAGGAATGTCAGTACAAGGCAGATACTTACACGTGGTAATTGCAAGTGATAATATTAATTTGCATATAATAACAGCATATTATCCAAGTTCTGATGAATGGGAACCTGATTTCAAAACCAGAAAGGGGCGTTGAATATGAATTGTTTTACTTGTGGTAGTAGCAATATGGCGGATGCGATAACAATCTACGTTGAGAAATTACAAAATGGTATTTTGATTATTAAAAATGTGCCATGCAAAAAATGTGTCCAATGTGGTGAGGAATTTTTTTCAATGACTATTATGAAGGAAATTGAAAAGCTGAGCAGGATGGCTGAAAATATAATCAGTGAAGTTATGATTATAGATTATAATAAGGCGGCATAAAAGATGTTTATTGTCTGTATAAGGGGGTTAAAACCCTCGCCTTTAGGCGAAACCTTTAGGTAAACCCTATAGCTTCAAGTTTAGAAAGAATAAAAACAGAGATACTAAACTTGAGGTGAAGGGAATGGAAAATTACAGAAAGTCAGCACATTGCACGTATGATATCAAGTACCATTTAGTCTGGATAACAAAATATCGAAAACCAGTGATAACAGGAAAAATAGCACTAAGAACAAGGGAACTCATCAGAATCATCTGCCAGAGCAATGAAGTAGAAATTTTGGCAGGACATGTTGGGAATGACCATATCCATCTGCTGGTGTCCGTACCACCACATTTGTCAGCGAGTAAGTTGGTACAGTATATAAAAGGGGATACGTCGCGGAAATTGCAGATGGAATATAAAGAATTGAATAAGCAATTCTGGGGGCAGCACTTATAGGCAAGAGGCTATTTTGTAGCAAGCAGTGGAAATGTAACAGATGAAATCATCAAAGAGTATATCAAGAATCAAGATCTGGAAGAGAGGAGCAATTCTGATAACTTTGAGATAGGATAAAAGTAACGGGATATCAATAACATGCAGTCTGCACAACTTTAGGCTGCTTTAGCAGCATGTTGAACCTACCGGCTTTAGCCGGTTCTTTCCTGAAAAACTAGGAGTAGATAAAGACCTTGCACGGCTCACAGCTTATTGCGGCGACCGATACTACTGGGTTGCCACAAAGACATGTGTGGTTAGATCAATCTCCAAAGATGTATTTGCCAAAGCAGGACTTATAAGCTGTGTTGACTATTATAATGAGCGTCATGCTTTGAAGTTATGTTGAACCGCCGTATGCCGAACGGCATGTACGGTGGTGTGTGAGGGGAGATTTAATCTCCCCTACTCGATTGCCTGGAAATGAAGTGTCTATGTGGGTTTCACAAAAATATCATCTTTGAGTTCCCAATTTTTCTTTTTAAGCTATAGAAAGCTGTTTACTGAAAAATTTAAATTTTGAGGAGTTTTTCTGATTGAGAGGTCAATTCGCAGGTCAATTTAAGAATGCCCTCAAGACGCATAAATTTAGGAATTTTAGGGTATTGGGATGATTAAAACAGAAAATTTACAGAGGGTGGATTATGGAGTTAAATAATTTGGATAAACTGTATCAGGCAGAGAAACTAATAAATGGGTTGATCGATACCATGGCTAAAAACAGGAGTAAGGAAAGGGAGAATGAGAAGAGTTATACAATGGTTAGGAGCGGTATTATATTGCTGTGCATAAAAAGATTTTGGAAGATGGCATGGCGAAACAGGTGGTGATGGTTCCAGTACAGATGAAGAAAGAGGAAAAAGAAGTGAAAAAAGAAAGTGAAGTGGCACAACCACAAGAATGTATGAGGGGAAGACATACGTTAACAATGTTATCCCCAAAGCGACATATTATACGAATGGTTGGAAAGAGTAAGCAGAGAAAGTTATTTTAATTGTATTTCGGTCTAAAACTGTATATAATGAAAGAAAAGCAGGATAATGAAGAGATATGGAAATGGCATGGAGAATAATAAAATTCAAGTAGAGATGATTATGAGTGTAGCTGAATTGACCGTAAAACTGGAAGCGTTATAGCCGGAAGATTATAATATGATTGTAAAGTTGGTTGACCGTTTATCAGATAAGCCATCTAATATTTTACCATATTTGCAAGTAATAAATGATGGCGATGATTTTGCTGATAAGGCAAATTTTTCAATAGTTATCGGATTATTTGCTGCTAAAATGATAACCTTGGAAAAGGCAGCAGAGCTTGCTGGAAAAAGTATATGGAATTTTATTGATACTTTAAAAGAACATCAGATTCCCTGGGGAGAATATACGGAAGAGGATATGCAGATGGATGAACTTGCATTAAAGAAACTTGCAGGGGGCATGTATGTCTAAAGTGAGAGTGATTTGTAATACCAGCCTGATTATTGGACTTTTAACCATCAACCGTTTGTAATTGCTTGAGAAGCTGTTTGATGAGATTTATATTCTGGAATCGGTATAAAGGGAATTTTGGTAAAATCGGATATGATAGAAACGGAAGAATAGAAGGTTATGAAGTGAAGGTTGATGAAGCGGAGATATAAATAATGGATAATGGTTTGGCTTTAAATTATAAAGTTATAGAAAATGTTAAGCAAGAAGCGACGGAAATGGTAAAAACGCTTATGGGCACTGATTTGGTAGAGGTTATTTTATACGGTTCCTGTGCGAGAGGCGACTATACGGACGATTCAGATATAGATATTGCGCTTCTTGTGAAATGTAATCGTTTGGAAGCAAAAAAATATGATGATGTCTTGGCAGATATTTCTACGGAATTGGCTATGAAATATTTTGCGGTTGTCAATTTTGTGAGTTTGCCATATGGCGAATATGTTGAGAAAAAAAAGTGGTATGGATATTTCAAGAATATTGATATGGAAGGGGAGGTGTTATATGGATAGGGAATACTATATGGAACTTGCCAAGGTTCGGCTGGAAAGGGCAAAGGAACTATTGGAGGAATCACAAGAACTTTTAGCCATAAAATCTTATAAATCGGCAAATAACAGTGCATTTTACGCCATGGAAAAAAGCATTAAGGCATTGCTGGCAATCCAGGAAATAGAAGTGGCCACACATAATGGAGGATTAAAGCAGTTTAACTATATTTTTATCCATAAGGGTGATGGGAGTTTTACCGTAGAGGATTATCAGAAGATAGCGAAAGCAGAGCAGATAAGAAATGTATCTGACTATGACGATTTTTATATAGCAGGCAGAGAAGAAACGGAACAGCAGATTGCTAATGCAAAATATTTTGTAGATAAAGTAGAGAAATATTTAAAGAATGAAGCAGCAAAAGAGGCGGAGCGATAGATGAGCAGTCTACTGGCCAGAGCACAGGCTGATATAGATATAGCGAAGCTTTTGCCTAGTTCGGAAGGCAGGTACTGTATGGAGTATAAATATAGAGATAAAAAAGGAACATGTCATGAGAAAATATGAAAATCTTGGGGAAGGAGCGGTTTTATGAATATGATAAGCATGGAAATAAAGATTCCGGCATCTGCAAAGGAGTATATATTGGATGATACAACAGAAGAAATGCGAAAAGCCCTTTTGCTATATCCAAGTATTGCTAACAACACAATATCGCATGGGAGGGCAGCAGAACTGCTGGGGATGAATAAGATGAATCTCATTGAGATGTATAGCAGACTGGGAATCCCTTATTTGGATATGACAGACGAAGAATTTGAGGAGGAAATCCAGACCGTAAAAAGGCTGGCTGCTATAGAGGCATGATAATAATATCAGATACAACTCCGATTTTATCATTGTTAAAGGCTGGAAGACTGGAATTGCTTGAAATGTTGTACCATACAGTTGTGGTGCCAGAAGCGGTTTACAATGAGCTGACAAGCAATGACGATTATGAAGAAGAACGAAGGGAAATTGAGAAGTGTACGTTCCTTTCGGTTGAGAAAGTACGTAATATAGAATCGGTGCGTATTTTAAGAGTTGTTACAGGATTGGATGCAGGAGAAAGCGAATCACTGGTTTTATATGGAGAGATGGGAGCAGAGCTGCTTCTTATAGATGAGCATAAGGGTAGAAATGTGGCTAAGAAGATGGCTGTTGAATATGTAGGAACAGTAGGTATCTTAATGCTGGCTTTTGATGAGGGAATTATATCGGCTGAAGAGATTCGGGAAACATTGGAAATTTTGCTCAGATGTGATATTAGGTTGAGCCGGAAACTCTGCAATAAGGTTTTAAGATATGTTGGTTTGGAGGACTATTTCTAATTTGTATCAGGAAAATAAGGGATATTTTAAGAATGTTGATATTGACGGGGAGGTGTTATATGGATAGGGAATACTATATGGAACTTGCCAAGGTTCGGCTGGAAAGGGCAACGGAACTATTGGAGGGAGCTTCCCTTAAAAGATATATCCCGCAGGATGCCGTGCTATCCAGCAAGCATCCTGTGGGATATGTTTTTTAGGATATAGACTGGATTGTCATTAAATAAATCCAGTTTCCGGCAGCCCTTTTATGAATGCACAGATTGCAACGGCATATTTTCTGGGGCAGGCCCTACCGAATTCCTTTCGATTATTTTTGTAGAAAATTTAATGTTTTTGGTGAAACCGGCATCAATGCTTTCAGGGTGCTTCATCCTGTTAAGCAGTATCCGGATAGCTTCTTTGCCAAGTTCATCCCTGGGATAGGAAATGGTGGTTAAAGGGGGAGTGACATATTGGGAAAACTCTATATTGTCGCAACCTACAACGGATATATCCGAAGGAATGGAATACCCCAGTTCCTGAATGGCCCGCATAGCGCCTATAGCCATTCGGTCATTGGCTCCAAAGACGGCGGTAATGGAATGGCTGCCCTGAAGGATTTTCTTTGTTTCGGTGTATGAAGTTTCCATATCCCAATTTATATTTCTAATCAGTGCGGGGGAAATATCAATATGATTGGCAAGATGGGCCATGACATATCCCCGCAGGCGTTCTTCATAATCAAACAAGTGGAACGAACCTGATGCGAATCCGGAAGTATCGCCAAGATACAATATTTGTTTATGGCCCATCCCAATTAACTGGTTTACAAGCTGATAGGATGAGTGTTCAAAATTTATTGAAATCCTGTCGTTTTTGAATTGCTCAAATCCTTTGAAGATATTTACGGCAGGTATTTTGTTTTCCGCAAAATATTGGTTGATATGAAAGGGAATATCTCCAATTAATATAACGCCGTCGCATATAAACGGTTCCAATTTTTCATGTAGACTATCAATATCAATTTCATTTACGGAAAGAGCAAAACTTAAGTTGCACTTATGGGATATCAATTCGGACTCGATTCCCCTTATGATGTCCGAAAAATAAGAATCCTCAAAAGAGTATTCGTCCTTAGTCAATACATAGCCGATATTTTTTGTTTTGGAATTAACAGCGCTTTTTGTATTCTTTTTTTTAATTTGATATCCAAGCTCTTTTACACTTTGCCATATTTTTTCTTCCGTTTCTTTTGAAACATTCATAGTTTTGTCATGGTTTATGACTCTGGATACGGTAGTCATAGATACGCCGGCTTTTTCTGCCACATCAATCAATTTGGTTGCCATAATATTATCCTTTGCAGATAAAATAATTTTTTACTTTACTAAAATTATATTATCATGATAAACAAATAAATGCAATAAAAAAGTGATTAACAGTATAGAATTCTACAATTTGAGCAGTATTTGCTCATTTTGTAAAATAATACTAGTAAAATAGTAAGATAAATAGAAATAAATTTCAGTAAAATATAAAAAATATATTGACTATTTTAGTAAAATATTGTATTTTGATATCAAGGGGATTGTTAACGGAAATGTTCGGCTGTTAATTTATGTCTAATTGACGAAAAACTTCGGGCGAAACCTAATTTTAGTGAATCAGGAGGTATAAGATGGAAGAAAATAAGAAACTGTATGAAGCAAATTGGGAATCATTGAAACAGCATAAGCCTGCGCAATGGTTTAAAGACGCAAAGTTTGGAATCTTCGTTCATTGGGGCGTGTATTCCGTGCCCGCATGGGCTCCTACTGCTGGATGCGAATTGGACCAGAATACGAAGCTGCACGGTACGCATCCATACGCGGAGATTTATCTTTACTGTATGAGGTTCAGAAACAGCCCTTTCTGGAAACATCATGTGGAAACATATGGAAGCAATTTTCATTACGATGATTTTATCCCTATGTTTCGGGCGGAAAATTATAATCCGGATGAATGGGCAAAGCTTTTTAAAGAAGCCGGGGCAAAATATTCTGTTATGGTGACAAAACATAGCGATGATTTTGCCATGTGGCCTACGGCATATTCCGATAGGAATGCTGTTCAGATGGGCCCCCATAAAGATTTAGTAAAAGGCTTTGCGGATGCAATGAGGTCCAATGACCTTAAGCTGGGATTATATTTTACGTGGTGCTTTAACGTATATTATTCCCATTATCCCAGTTATCCCTATACGGATTATATCCATGCGCAGGCAAAGGAATTGATAGATACTTATCATCCGGATTTATTCTGGCCGGATGCTGAATATGCAGTACCCCGTCAGAGAGTTCCGGCTTCCCTGTGGAGAAGTGAAGAGATGATAGCATATTTTTATAATCAAGCAAAAAATCCGGAGGAAGTGCTTGTAAACGACAGATGGGGAAAGGTGGATAATGCAAGGCTGCTGGGGGACTATATGACCCCTGAATATGCCAGCATGAAAGGAATACCTGAATTTTACTGGGAGACGACGAGGGGTATCGGGCGTTCATTCGGCTATAATCAGATGGAAGGGGAAAATGATTATACCAGCGTAAAAGAGCTTGTCCATATTTTAGTAGATAATGTTAGTAAAAATGGAAATCTTTTGCTGAACGTAGGCCCTAAAGCGGACGGAACGATTCCGGAAATCCAGAAACAGCGGTTGTTGGGCATTGGCAAATGGCTGAGAATAAACGGAGAAGCCATTTACGGAACGCGCCACTGGGTGCACTACGGAACGGAAACGGAGGATGGGAATGTCATAAGGTATACGAAGAAAGGAAATACTGTATATGCCATGGCTCTGGAAAGGCCGGGGAAGGAATTGAAGATTCCGTACTTAATGGCGAAAGAAGGGACGCGAATTCGGCTTCTTGGCAGGGAGCAGGAACTGGAATGGCATCAGGACGGGAGGGAATTGGTCATTCATATTCCTGAAAACATAGATGATTCGGAAGCATATGCATTTGCCATTTCACCGGAACCATATTGTTTAATAGAAGAAAAAAATAAACCTAAAATTTTGACTGTGGATGACCTTCAGGTAATGGGATTGGATAAGCATTGGTAAATAGGAGGAAATATTGTATGAGAAAGAGCAGATGGTTAGCATTAATTATGTGCATTGTATTGATGGCAGCAATGCTATATGGTTGCGGAGCAGGAGAAGCAGCGGAGCAAAAGAACAGCGGTTCGGAAGCGGGCGGTGAAAACAGTGCGGAAGATGACACGAAAAATAACGGGGAAGATGGCGCACAGGACGGCGGGGAAAGCAATCAGGATAATAGCGGCAGCGAAATGGTTACATTAAAATTTATGGGATGGCAGCCTGAACTTCAGATTATGAACGAGAAAATGCTTCCAATTATTAAGGAAAAATATCCCAATATTAATGTTGAAGTAGAAATACTTGAATGGTTTGACTATTGGGATAAACTGACGATTAGTTCTGCAGCAGGGGATTCGGCGGATATTGTAGCCATGGATGTGGACCATATTCCCACATTCCAGGAGTATTATATGGGGCTTGATGAATTGGCGGCAGATACCTATGGAAATGAATGGGAAAGCCAGTATAATGACGGGGTTCTGGATGGCTTGCGGAACGTATCGGAGGATGGCTCATTAAAAATGATGCCTTCGGATGTAACAGGGCTATGGTATATTTTTTATAACAAGTCCATTTGCGATAAGCTGGGAGTTGCGGTGCCCAGCGGAGAATATGAGGATCTTGCCCGGTTTGTAAAAGAAATTAAAGCGAAAGATGCAAATGTTTTACCGGTGGCTTTTGCGGCAAAGGAAGATGTAAATCTCGGATATTTTTACCTTTGGCTTGCTTCAAATATAGATAATGGAATAGTGGAAAGGGCTGTAAAGGGAGAAGCCTCTTTTATGGATGAAGCGTTTGTGCAGGCGTTTGCCCAATTGAAAGATATGTATGAAAAAGGTATTCTTGCAGAAGAAAATTTTGGCCTGGATGCCTATCCGGGCTGTGATGAAGCTTTTAAAAACGGGAAGGCCGCAGCTTATCTGACAGGAGAATGGTATTTAGGAAACTATCTGATGGGAACATCTTTGGCGGGAACCCCAACCGAGAATGATGAATTTGGCATTGTTACCATGCAGAATGTAGAGGGAGGCACCACATGCATGCAGAAATATGCTTCTTTCGGATATTCGGTCAGCAATGAGTGCGAGCATAAAGAAGAAGCTATGAAAGTAATAGAAGAGTGGACGCAGGGCGAAGCAGCAGGGGAATGGATGAATTATATGGCATGTGTTCCTGCGGCCAAAGCTGTAACAGTTGATATGGAAAATATGAAATCGGATGAAGCAAAAGCGACATACCAAAAAGCATTTGACGATTTGAATGTTAATCCGTCCGTGCTTCGTTCCACGTTGAATGTAGAGTTGGATAATAAAATTGGCGAGGCTGTTGTATCGGTCGTTCGTTCAGGATTAGATGTGGAGGATGCGCTGCAGCAGATTCAGCAGACGGCGGATTCGGTAAGATAAGTGAAAAGAAAGGGGCTTTATAGCCCCTTTTTGAATAAAGGCGTTATACAAATAGAACAATGGAAATAAGTAAGGGAGGAAGAAATGAAAAAAAGAATTACTCCATATTTATATATATTGCCGGCAGTATTATTGGTAGGTATATTTTTGATTTACCCTATAATATTCAATTTGTTGTCAAGTTTTACAAAATGGAAAGGATTTAATTTCGGCAAAGCAGAGTTTGTCGGAATAAAAAATTATATTACTTTAATAAAAGACCCTGTATTTTTACGAGATTTGCGCAACTGCCTGCTTTTTATGGTATTGACCATTTTTTTTCAGATGAGCATAGGGTTGATATTGACTGTGTTTTTAAACTTAAAATTATTTGGGTACAGATTGATGGAAACCATCTATTTTTTCCCGGTTGTCCTTTCGTCGGTGGTGGTAGGATATACCTTTTTGCAAATTTTTGAACCTAATTTTGGCACTTTGAATACCTTTTTGCAGTCAGTAGGGTTGGAGGGCTGGAAAAGAATGTGGATAGGTGATGCCAAGTATGCCCTTATAGCCATATTGATTGCCAATATTTATCAGTGGTCAGGTATGGGAATTATATATTACAGGGCCGGGCTGGCCAATATTTCAAAAGAATTGTATGATGCTGCAAAAATCGACGGCGCGGGGTTTTGGCAGACTTTTTTTAGAATCACTATCCCGTTATTGAAAAACACCCATGTGACTATTCTGCTTCTGGGGACAATTGGCTGTTTGAAATTTTTTGATCTGGCATATATCATGACCAGCGGAGGGCCTGCTAATTCTACGGAATTTCCGCTGCTCTACCTGTATAGGAAATTCATGAGAGAGTCTAACAGCGGGCTTGCGAGCGCAGCGGCTATTGTAATTATTTTACTGGCGACTATTTTGTCTATAGGGATATTAAAAGTAACAGGTAATGACAGAGAGGCGGGGGAAAATAAATATGACAAAAAGAAGAAATAGGATTATACAGTTATGCCTTACTATTGGCGCTGTAATTTGGATTATACCTGTAATTGCGGCAATACGGGTATCTTTTAAAAATGGGGGATTTAAAAATTATACTGATGTATTTGATACGAAAATCAATAATATTTTAATTCTGCCTAAAATGATTTCCAACAGTTTTGCTGTGACGGGGGGGACCATTTTCATTGTAATGGTGTCGGCCACCCTTGCTGCATATGCTTTTTCAAAATTAAAATTTAAAGGAAGAAAAATATTTTTCGTACTGCTGCTATCTTGTTATGCGATTCCTATGCTGTGTACGCTGATTCCTAATTCCCTGCTTATTAAAGCTCTTGGTTTGAGAGGATCATATCTGTCCATGATACTTCTTTTGGCTACGGCAAATATTCCATTGGCGATTCTTATATTTAAGGGGAATTTTGATTCCATTCCATCATCATATTTGGAAGCTGCCAGAATGGACGGATGTACTGATTTGAAAGGATTTTTGTATGTTATACTCCCGATGTCTAAGCCGGCAATCGTTAATGTGTTGGTGGTTCTATTTATTCAGGTATGGAATGATTTTCAGATTCCGCTGGTGTTTTCCACGAATCCTGAGAAATATACCTTGACACTGGCGCCTACATTTTTCGGTTTGACTCAAAACAGACTGGATCTTCCCCATTTGTATGCGTCTATTGTTATTATTGCTATTCCTGTTGTTGTTTTTTATATACTGATGCAGGATAAAATAGTGGAAGGAATGAGTATTGGAGGGCTAAAAGAGTGAAAAATAATGTGGAAGATATACAGTTATATCCCTGCAAGGAGGTGAACGATGACACGGAACGGATTCAGAGAGCGGTTAAAACAGCCTGTTACAGGGGATGTAGAGTGATATTCCATCAAGGGAAATATCGTATTGGAACGGTATACCTTTATAGCGGAACACAATTAGTGCTTTTGAAAGGATGCAGAATTATCGGGAGCGAGAAACTGGAGAAATATACAGTAAAGGAGTATTGCCATCAATCGAAAAAGAACTATTGGCAAAGTATTTTTTTTGCCAAGCAGGCGAATGGGATATCGGTGATAGGAGAAGGGCAGATTGAAGGGCAGGGGGAATGTTTCCCGTATGGTTTGGAAGCGTTCAGTGTAGATGACAAGGAAAAATGTCCAGTAAAAGAATATAAAATCAGGCCAAGTTTATTTTATTTTAAAAATTGCAGCCATATTGAAATGAAAGGCATTATTCTTCGGGATGCGGCTCAGTTTGCGGTATTGGTTGAAGAGTGTGAGGATATCAATATCAATGGGGTGGAGATTTACAACCGTAAAAATTATAATACGGATGGTTTGCATTTTTCAGGAAATAAAAGGGTACATATTGATGGCTGCAGACTGGATTGCGGGGATGATGCTATTGTTTTGAACCGGCATGCCGAAGATATAAAAATTAACCGCTGTGAGATATCATCCCGTTGGGCGGGAGTGCGCATTGGCCCTTTTTCGGACGGGAGATTTGAAAATATAGAAATTAGCAATTGCAGAATTCATCACACATATGGCTGCGGCATAAAAATCCAGATGGGGCAAGGGGGTATTATCCGCAATGTGTGGATACATCATATCCATATGGAAAAGGTAACAGGGCCTGTCCATGTCAGCCTTTGCCATTTCCCGGGGTGGGAAAAACATGGTGAGAGAAAATCCCCGGGAAAGATTGAAGAGATTGTTTTGGAAGATATCATGGCTGAAGTAGTAAGCAGCTTCAAACCTGGGAGCCGGGAAGTACCTATAGAGGAAGGGGAACATTATTCCTGTATTCACATACGGGGAACAGGGGGGCAGAAAATACATAAAATACGATGGGCAAACTGTAGCATCATATATGAAGGCGGGTATTTGGAAGCAGCTTATAAACCGCATTTAACAACAGAAATTGATGACAGATATCCTGAATATTTTCTTTATGGAATAATGCCATGTTATGGTATGTATGCATCATATATAGAAGAACTGGAAATGGAGAATATCCAGATATCTTTAAAAAAGGAGGATGTTCGCGTGCCATTCATTATGGATCATGTAGATATGTCAAAATGGAATCATGTTTGTGTGAAGGGAGTGCAGAATGAAACAGTATGAAACAAAAGAAGTCATAAACGTATGTGCCCTGGGGGCGGTAGGGGATGGGAAAAAAGATGATACAATCCCTATGCAAAAGGCGATAGATATGGCGGCAGAAAGAAAGTGTACCTTGTATGTTCCAGAAGGAATCTATCTTATTGGAACTATATATCTAAAAAGCAATTTGAAATTATTTTTAGATGAACAGGCGGTTTTGCTGGGAAGCCCGGATATCAGCCAATATGGAGAAAATACACATTTTAACCGATACCGCAATGAACAATATATGGATAAATGTTTAATCTATGCGGAAGACTGCAAAAATATTAGTCTTTTTGGAGGAACTTATAATGGAAACGGTGAGGCCTTTTATCGGGAAGGAAAACCGGATACGGTTCACCCTATGTTATTCAGGTTCCTGCGGACAAAAAATATACGAATGGAAAATATAAATATCCGTATGCCGGCAGGATGGAGCACGGCTTTTATTGAATGTGAAAATATACATATTAGGGAAATGGATATTGTCAGCCGGCATTTTAACGGAGATGGGCTTGATTTTGACAGCTGCCGAAATGTTTTTGTATCAGAATGCCGGATGGATACGAGCGATGACTGCCTCTGTATCCAAAATTCGGTGGCTGACAGAAAAAGTTATCATATTATGGTGCGGAACTGCGTAATGAGCAGCCGGTGGGCAGCTGTCCGTATAGGGCTTCTTAACAGCGGGGATATAGAAGATGTGATGATTTCTGAATGCATCTTTCATGATGTAGTTTGCAGCGGATTTAAGATACAGGCAACGGAAACGGGGGAGATACGCAATATTATGATTAACAATATTTTGATGAAAAATGTTGCAAGGCCACTGTTTATTACATCAAATTACTATAGGATGGGCGTGCTTCCGGATGGCCAAAAAGATGGTGAAAAGAGTATAGATGGCATTTTTGTAAGTAATGTAAGGATAGAAAACGGGGAAAGAAAAGCCGGAGAAAAGATGGATGGTATTTTCTTGCTTGGTATTCCTGAAAGGAAAATAAAGCATATATGTTTACATGGCATATCCTATCATTTGCCCGGAGGGAATAATTGTGAAAGAACCGGGGAAGTGCCAGAGTTAACAAATTATAGGCCGGAATATTATGTGATTAACACGAGCCCTGCCGCCGCCTTGTATGCCAGACATATAGAATGGCTGGAGTTAAAAGATTTCAGTTATAGGCTGGACAAAGAGGATGTAAGGGAAGAAGTCATTTTGGACGATGTTTCCACATTATTCAGATGAATTACCTCCCCTCCCCCAAAAATTCCTGCCGGTATTTGCTGGGCTGCATGCCGGTGAGGCGGATAAAGCTGCGGCTGAAATAGCTTTGGTTGGGAATGCCTACCTGTTCGGCAATTTCACCGATAGGAAGGGATGTGGTAGCGAGCAGCAGCATGGCCCGTTTCAGCCTGGCCTGCACTAAAAAATCGGAAAAGTTCATATGGACTTCCTTTTTAAAAACCTGGGATAAATAGGTGGGATTACAATATATTTCCCTGGCGATTAGCTGCAGCGTAATTTCCTCATTCAAATGCTTATGGATATATTGAATTGCCTGTTTGACGATGGGATGGCATGGATATAGCCCCCGTTCAATCAGCTGCGTAAGCGAGGATTCGTATTCATGGTAATTTTCCAGCAGGGCAGACAGCTTTTTGTGTTTGAAAAGGCTTTTCCTGATAGATTCGTTTTGGGCAGATGATTCTTGGAATTTGGGAAATGGACTGCTGGAAAAAATATCATGGGATGCCTCTACGCTTGCCGCTTTTTCTTCTAAAATGGAGCAGCTTAAAGCAAGCAGCTCTTTCACATCATCAGGAAAGTACATATGGAGCGGGAGCGATGCGCAGACTTCGTGAATGATGTCAGCCGCGGACGATAACTGGCCGCACTCCACAAACTGGATATACTTGGTGATAATAGGCATAACGGAAAGCGGATTCCCTGGGAAGGCGGAAGCATCGCAAAGATAGATACCAGGCTTTTCATAAAACAAGTATGTTTGACTGTATTTCCGTATGGCTTCGTTATTTTGGAAAACATTTTCAAATCCGGTAAAGACAGGGCTGTAAAAAATACTATAACGGCCCTGATGGATAGCCGGGAGTTTTTTGCCAAATGATTGTATTTCCTGGCAAAGGCTGGAAGCCGCCTGGCCGGAAGCTGCCAAATTCCCGATAAAAATATAGTGGTTGGCGCTGGAGGACAGCCAATAACCGGATGGGATTAGTTGTGGATGAAAGCGGGGCATTTCAGAAATGCCGGATTCAGGGGATTTTTCTGCAGGCTTATCATTTTCCATATAGACATGGACTAAAAAGAGCTTGTCTTCCCGTAAATCCATGGATAGCCGAGAGATTTCTTCTTTGATTTCCCGGGGATATTGAGGGGAAATCAGCAGATTCCAGCAAAGGTTACTCTGCAATTCGACAAGATGTCTGGCAAACTGCTGTTTATACTGTTCGGATTCCAGTTGCAATTTCCTTTCTGAAAAAATATTTTCCGCAGCTTTTAAAGCTAACATTAATAAATGCTCGCATTCCAGTTCGGATTTCAGTAAATATTCGCTTGCTCCATAGGAAATTGCCTTTTGGGCATATTTGAAGTCATCGTAGGCGGATAATATAATAATTTTGATTTTAGGATAACGTGCAATCAATTCTTTTGTCAATTCCAGGCCATCCATAACGGGCATGCGGATATCTGTGATTACCAGGTCAGGGGTTTGCTCTTCGCATAAATGGAGTGCTTTTTCTCCGTTGGAAGTGGCGCCGATAACGGTAAACCCATATTTTTCCCAATCAATGGTCAAACGCAGTCCTTCCCGGATTATTTGTTCGTCATCTACAATTAAAACTTTAATTTGTTGATTCATAAGCGGTATCCTCATCTTTCCCGGTTAATAAAGGAAGTATCAGTACAATAGTAGTTCCTTGGCAGGGGCTGCTTTGGAACTGGACAGAATATGGGCTGCCATAATTGAGCCGGATTCGCTCCATAATATTTTTGATGCCAATTCCATTTAAGCCCCTTGTTTTCTGGGGCATCGTCAGGATTTCCTGTAATTTTTCCGGCGTTATGCCGCATCCGTTGTCCTGGATGGTAACATTTAAAATACGGTTAGGATAATCGGCGGAAAAGACAACGGATATTTTTGTATTATGGCTGATTTCCTCGTATCCATGCCGCAGGCTGTTTTCAATCAGCGGTTGGATAAGGAAACGCATAATATGGTATCTTTTCAGCGGCTCCGGAAGCGTGACCTCAAATTGAAATTCGGAATAACGGCGTTGTTGGATATAAATATAACTTTTCAAAATATTCAGTTCTTCTTCCAGCGGTATCGTCTTGTCCGAACGGGAAATTGTATTTTTCAGCACATCCACAAGGGCGGACAAGGAGGATATGGCCTGTTCGCTTCGGCCCAGGCGCAGCAGCATTTTAATGGAGCCGATGGTGTTATACATAAAATGAGGGTTAATCTGCGCCTGCAGGGCTTCGATTTCCAAATCCCTTTTTTGCTTTTCTTTTAACAGCATTTGCTGCTGGAGGACATGCAATTGCTGCATCATATCATAAAATTCTATGCCTAATCTGCTTATTTCATTATTGGCCTGGATCTGAGGGGGCAAAAGGTTTGTTTCACCGGCTTTTACTTTTTGGATATTCCTATCCAGCTGCCGGATAGGGTAAATAATACTTCGGTTTAGATAAATGCATACGCCGATGAGCCCGGCAGCCAAAAAACCAAGCCCCAGAACGATAATAAGGGACCAATGGTTCAAGTCGCTTAATATCGTCCGAATGGGAAGAAGATGGATAAGCGTCCAGCCGACAGCACCGATGGGAATGCGTTTTACCGATTTTTATGCGGCTTCGCCGGTATGTTCCCCTTCGAGGGGAGGGATGCTGACGGGATGTTATCCGCCCAGAATCGGTTTTGGAACTTTCGATGGGGAATGGGTGCTGTTTCCGGGGCAGGGCGTTGGGCTGAACCCGGATGAAGTGACGATGGCGGATGTCTTACGCGCAGCGGGATACCGGACAAAAATCATAGGGAAATGGCATTGCGGAGATCAGGAAGAGTTTCTGCCTCTGAATCATGGATTTGACGAATATTATGGGCTGCCTTACAGCAATGACATGGGGCGGCAGGTGACCAGGGAAAATAATCCTCCGCTGCCGTTAATGGACGGGAAAGAAGTAATAGAAGAACAGCCCGACCAGCGCTCCCTGACGGAAAGATATGTGGAGCAGGCCGTAAAGTTCATCCGGGCCAATGGGGAAGAGCCTTTCTTTTTGTATTTTGCCCATATGCATGTGCATCTGCCCCTTTATACATCGGAAGAATTTGTGAAGCAATCCGGGAACGGGGATTATGGCGCCTGTGTGGCCTGCATTGATTGGGCGGCAAACTGCGTATTGGAGGAATTGCGCCGCAGGAATTTGGAAAAGGATACGCTGTTTCTTTTTACTTCCGATAATGGAGGCAGGGGAGACCATGGCGGCAGCAACAGGCCGTTAAAGGGGAAGAAAGGAACGACATGGGAAGGGGGGCAAAGGGTTCCGTGCATTGCTTATTGGCCGGGGCATATTCCGGCGCACAGCATTTGCGGCGGGGTAGCATCGAACATAGATTTTATGCCGACCATTATGTCATTGTGCGGTATCCGTCAGCCGCTGCCTAATCCGATAGATGGAGTGGATTTGAGCGGCGCGCTGCTTCGCCGGGAAGAATCGCCCAGAAAGGAATTCTTTTATTATATAAAGGAAAATCTGGAGGCAGTGCGGGCGGGGGGTTGGAAGCTGCATGTAGCCAAGGACGGGCAGCCGGTACAATTGCTATATCATTTGTCGGAAGATGAAGGGGAGGAAAATAATCTGTATGGCGAATACCCGGAAATCGTGGAAAGGCTTTCGGAAAGGATAAAGAAATGCAGGGAAGATTTGGGGGATGCGGTAACCGGTACGAAAGGAGAAAATGTGCGTCCAATCGGAAGGGTAGAAAATCCCCGGCCGCTGACGGAATACTGCGAGGGGCATCCTTATATGGTGGCAATGTATGACAGGGACGAAATCGGCTGATGGAAAATGACGGCTATGGAAGATAAAGGAGAGGATGATATATGGCAAATGAAGTGGCAATACAGGGAAAAATAATTAATGACAAAAGGCCTGACAGTGAAAAAATTTGTTTTACACAAGAAGGAAACCGGCTGGTTTACCGCTATGACGGGGAGGAATTGTGGGTAGAGCCCTGGGGAGAAAACAGCCTGCGTGTCCGGGGTTCCAAAATGGCAAAAATGCCCTTGGAAGACTGGGCTTTAAGCGAAAAAGTGAAGGAATGTGTGCCGGAAATACATATTTATGAGGACGGAAGGGCCGAAATCCGTAACGGAAAGCTGGCCGCCCGTTTTTCGGCAACAGGAAAGCTTTCCTTTTATAATCAGGACGGGAAGCTGCTGTTGAATGAGTATGTAAGAAACCGGCGCGATATTAAGGTGGATTATTGTTCGACATTGGAAGTGGATGCCAGGGAATTTTGTCCAATCCTGGGCGGGGATTATCGGATTTTTATGCGTTTCGAGTCATTGGACGAGAAAGAGCATCTGTTCGGAATGGGGCAGTACCAGCAGCCGTATGTGGACTTGAAAGGAACGGATTTGGAGCTGGCGCACCGGAATTCCCAGGCAAGCGTTCCGTTCGTATTGTCCTCTTTGGGCTATGGATTTCTTTGGAATAATCCGGCAGTGGGGCGGGTAACCTTTGGAAAAAATATAACCACATGGGAGGCTGTTTCCACAAAGCTATTGGATTATTGGGTAACCGCAGGGGATACCCCGGCTGAGATTGAGGAAGCCTATGCCAATGTGGCCGGGAAAGTGCCCATGATGCCGGAGTATGGGATGGGCTTCTGGCAATGTAAACTGCGTTACCAGACCCAGGATGAACTGTTGGAGGTGGCAAGGGGCTATAAAAAAAGAGGGCTGCCCATTTCCGTTATTGTGGTTGACTTTTTCCACTGGCCTATGCAGGGGGAATGGAAATTCGACCCCGTCTATTGGCCGGATCCGGATGCTATGATTAAGGAACTGCAGCAAATGGGCATTGAACTGATGGTATCAATTTGGCCTACGGTGGATTATCGGAGCGAAAATTTTGAAGAGATGAAACAGAAGGGATATCTAATCCGTACGGACCGGGGATTCCGGATTAGCATGGATTATCAGGGGAATACCATCCATTATGATGCCACCAATCCGAAAGCAAGGGAATATGTCTGGGAAAAGGCGAAGAAAAATTATTATGAAAAGGGCATTCGGATTTTTTGGCTGGATGAGGCGGAACCGGAATATACGGTGTATGATTTTGATAATTACCGGTATTATTTGGGGCCTAATGTGCAAATCGGGAATATCTATCCGGTCATGTACGCCAAAACTTTCTTCGACGGGATGAAAGGGGAAGGACAGGAAAATATTGTAAACCTGCTGCGGTGCGCATGGGCAGGGAGCCAGAAATACGGCGCGTTGGTATGGAGCGGCGATATCCATTCCGACTTTAAGACTTTACGAAACCAATATGCGGCGGGTTTAAATATGGGAATCGCGGGGATACCATGGTGGACAACGGATATCGGAGGATTTCATGGAGGATGGGTGGATGATTTGAAATTCCATGAATTGCTGATAAGATGGTTTGAATACGGAACATTTTGTCCGGTTATGAGGCTGCACGGAGACAGGGAACCCCATAAACCCCAATACGGTACAACGGGAGGGGCTGCGTGTCTGTCCGGGGCGGATAATGAAGTATGGTCTTACGGGCCGGAGGTGGAGAAAATTTGTACAAAGTATTTGCTTATAAGGGAACGTATGAAGCCATATATTGCCGGATTAATGAAGGAAGCCCATGGAAAAGGAACGCCGGTTATGCGGACGCTGTTTTATGAATTCCCGGAGGATGAAATGTGCTGGAGCGATTTTGAAGAATACATGTTTGGGCCGGATATTCTTGTGGCACCGGTTATGTATGAGGGGATGAGGGAGAGGGAGGTTTATCTTCCTGATTTGCCGGGGGAAGAACAATGGACCAATGCCTGGACCGGAGAAAAATATCGGGGAGGGGAGAGGGTGAAAGTGCCAGCCCCTATAGATGAAATCCCGCTATTTATCAGGAATGGAGCGGCGCATACAAAATTTCTTGACTTTTGAAAGTTGATTTTGATATAATCATTAATGCAAAAAATGAATACAGTCATTCAACGACACATGTAGGGCTTTAGCCCGTAAATCTGATTACGGTACAGAAAGCGATTGCATGTGTCGTTTTTGTCTGCAAAAAACAGGTACCCGTTAGATAACCCGTTAGAAACAAGTGAAAAATAATTGCAGTTGCCCATCCACATGTGTTATAATCAATTTTTAGGCAAACATATTATTTTAGGAAAGAAGTGATTGTGGGATGTACCAATTCAACAGCCGTATCCGTTACAGCGAAGTGGACAGCAGCGGCAGCTTATCCTTGGAATCGCTGTTGGATTATTTCCAGGATTGTTCCACTTTCCATTCGGAAGACCTTGGAGTGGGCGTGGAGTATTTGCGGAAACGGCATATGGCCTGGGTGATGAGCGCATGGCAGATTGTGGCGGAACGTTATCCCTGTCTTGGAGAAAGGGTTGTAATCGGCACAGCCCCCTATGAATTCAAGGGGTTTTTCGGATATCGCAATTTCCTTATGGAAACGGAAGGCGGGGAAAGGCTGGCATGTGCCAATACGCTTTGGACACTGATGGATATGGAGAATATGCGCCCGGCGAAACCTACGGCAAAAATGTTGGAGGCATATGAATTGGAGGAGAAGCTTCCGATGGACTATGCGCCAAGGAAGATTGCCCTTCCCGGGGAAGGCGGCGTCCGGACGGGGACCATAGAGATAAGGCCCCATCATCTGGATACGAATCAGCATGTGAACAACGGCCAATATATCCGCATCGCAATGGAAAGCCTTCCGTCCGATTTGCAGGGGAGTGCCGTTCGCCAGATGCGGGCGGAATATAAAAAACAGGCATACATTGGAGATAAAATTTATCCCACAATTTACCGCGAAGGGGAGGGGATGGTGGTAGTTTCTTTGAACAATCAAGAGGGGCAGCCATATTGCGTTGTGGAACTCAAGCATTAGATTGGCCCGGGATTGTGTACTTTGCAGGAAAAAATATTAAAAACGCACAGGTCTATAACCCGCCGCTTGGTTCGTTGCCCGCGGGAGTAAAATGCAGCGCAGAAATGAGGGAGATTATGATTAAATTAGGTGAAAAACAGAAGATGACAGTGGTAAAAAGCGTGGATTTTGGGGTGTATGTTGCTCCGGAAGGGGCAGAAAAGGAGGAAAGGGTGCTTCTTCCCAAAAAGCAGGTGCCGGAAGGAACGGGAATCGGCGATGAATTGGAAGTGTTTATTTACAGGGATTCCAACGACCGGCTTATTGCGACTACCCATGACGTGAAGCTTACCTTAGGGGAAGTGGCGCTTCTGCGCGTATCCCAGGTGGGAAAGATAGGCGCTTTCTTGGACTGGGGACTGGAAAAGGATTTGTTCCTGCCTTTCAGGGAGCAGACAAAACCGGTGAACGCGGGAGATGAGTGCCTGGTGGCCCTTTATATTGACAAAAGCGACCGGCTGTGCGCTACCATGAAGGTGTACACTTATCTGCATACGGACAGCGGCTATAAAAAGGATGACAGGGTGGAAGGCCGCATATACGAAATCAGTAAGAATTTCGGAGCATTTGTAGCTGTGGAGGATAAGTTTTCCGGGTTAATCCCCGCTAAAGAGATTTACGGCGATTTGCAGGTAGGCGATTTGGTTTCCGCCAGGGTTACAGGGGTCAAGGAAGACGGGAAGCTGGACTTGAGCATCCGGGAGAAAGCGTATTTGCAGATAGGGAAGGACGCGGCTAGGATTTTGGATGTTTTGAACGAATATGACGGCGTGCTGCCATTCAATGACAAAGCCTCGCCGGAAACGATTAAGCGGGAGATGCAGATGAGCAAAAATGAGTTTAAACGCGCTGTAGGACATTTGCTGAAAACCGGGAAAATCACCATAACGGAAAAAAGTATTCGTTTGAATTAGGCGGACGGCTTTGAAAAATATTGTTGCATTCGTTTAAGGATGTAGTATAATCAATGAAGAAAGGAGTGATATATTATGAAAGTAGAAAATATAACTGATATTGACAAGTTCTTTAAAGTAATCGACAGCTGCGTCGGCAAGGTGGAACTGGTAACCGGGGAAGGCGACAGGCTGAATCTGAAGTCAAAGCTTTCCCAGTATGTTTCCATGGCGAACATTTTTTCTGACGGAACCATTTCGGAACTGGAAATAATTGCGTACGAGCCGGAAGACATTGGCAAGTTGGTTAACTTCATGATGGAAAACCAGGGCAAATGATGAATGCTAAGAAGATAAACTGGATATTCCTGGCAGTAATACTCCTGGACATCTCATTGGTGGTATTAATGCTGGTAGTATATCCAGTATTTGAATTAGGAATTGTTTCTAATTTAATAGTAAGCCAGCTGGTTATTTTAGTGCCCTCCTTAATAGGCGTTTTGGCTGCGCGGGAAAATTTGATTGAGCTTGCGGGTTTCCGCAAATTCAAAATATCGTCGGCACTTATGACGGTGCTTTTTACTTTTCTGTTTATGCCGCTGGTAAGCTTGATTAATATGATATCCATGTGCTTTGTGGACAATGCGGTAGCGGCGGTAAGTGGCGAAATATTGGAGACCCCTTTTCTGGTTATGCTGGTTTTGATGGGCATCCTGGGGCCGATGAGCGAAGAACTGGTATGCAGGGGCATTGTTTACCATGGCTATAAGAGGACCGGCACTATGATGCAGGCCATGCTGCTGTCATCTATGATTTTTGCGTTGATTCACATGAACTTTAACCAAGCGGCCTATGCCTTCGTAATAGGGATTGCCATGGTTCTTTTGGTGGAAGCCACAGGAAGCATATGGAGTTCCATACTGGTTCATATCACTTTCAATACCCAGCAAGTGTGCTTAATGTATCTAATGGATTATGGGGAGCAGCAGCTTATGGAAGCGCAGGAGGCGCTGACGACGGATATGATGATTCTGGCTATCAGCGTTTATCTGATTATAGCGGCTGTGACCACTTCTCTTGCGGGGTGCGTCCTTGCGTGGATTGCAAAAAATGAAAAGCGCGAAGACAACCTTCGCGCCATCTGGCGAACAAGAAAATTCAGAAAAGAAGGAAAGGTAATTACCGTTCCCCTTTTAATCGCAATTGTAATTGTATTTTTCTTTATGGGCCTGGAATTGCTGCTCAGTTAAAACTGGCAGCCTTTCGCAAGCTACACGTAGAGATTGATGTTGGCTCCCACAGCCGGATTGACGGAAAGCTCCATAGAAGCAGCCATCATGTCTACCATTTGTTCGCCGGTCGCTTCCAAAGTATCCAAGGATTTAGCAAGTACTGCAGTTCCTACAGCGTTCATCGTCCGTGTCTGGGAAAGAGCCATTGATAATCCAGGTATATCCACTTTTATCACCTCCTGTTTACAGATGCGGTTGTCATGCAGCGGCTGAATTTGTAATGCCGTTGTCATTGTTCTATTGCAATTATACCATATTTTTGTTATAATTGGCAAGTTAGGAAATGGTGGGTTATGCAGAAATTAAATATATTGGGGGTGGCGCTTACCGATTATTCCCTGAAGGAATCCCTGTTTATGCTGGACGGATTTGTGGGGGGCGGTGGGCTTAAAACCATCTTATACATTACGACTCCCATGCTGATTATGGCAGGGGAGGATGAAGAGGAAAAAAATACAATAGAAGCTATGGATATGACCTTGTGCGGGGATGCGGATATTTTAAGGGTGGCAGGAATTAAGTCGGCGAGCAGACAGTATGAGGTGGATAATCTTGTTTTCCTGAAGGAATTTTTGCGCAGGATGGCGCGGAATGACGGGAAGGTATATCTTTTGGCGGAGTCGGAAGAAGAAATCATGCAGCTGCGCGAAGATTTGGAGGCGCTTCAGAATGGGATTTTGATTGGCGGCAGCAGCGTGGCGGTCGATGAAGCGGATGAAATTATTAATCGGATTAATGATGTTGCGCCTATGGCAGTGATATCCCGGATGTCATATGGAAGACAGGAAAAATGGATGATGGGGGCGAAGCTATTAGTTAACGCGGAAGTTTGGCTGGGCATTTCAAAAGACATGATACTTGACAGGACAAAGGAGCCATTAAGCAAAAAAGTTATGGATAAGGTTTATAAAAAGATGTTTCAAAGACGGATGAACCGATTTAATGACGAAAATGAAAAAGGAGAGTAAGCAGATTTGAGGTGTGCCACATTTCAGGTTTGCTTGCTTTTGGTTTTAGACATGTTTTTGGATATTTTTGGCATGGCTGGAAAGTTGTGAAACTTGTATAGGGGAAGAAAATATTAAATTTCTATTAATACATAAAAAATACACAAATTTCTATAAGGAAAGTATAGATTTTTTTGTATTTTTAAATTAAAATGGAAAATGGGTATAGAAAAAACGGTTATTTATCTCCGGTATGCATTGTAAATGTTGCATAAAGAATGGAAAATACAGGGATATGGCGGGGATAAGAGAAGGAGTGGGGAAATGATTTCTAATCAAATTTTGCAGAACACAATTGACGGCCTCAAATCCATAGCGAGGGTAGAACTATGCGTTATGGATGTGGACGGGAAAGAAGTGGCTTCTACGACGCCGGATATGGAAAGCTGCGCGGGCGCGGCTGCCGGTTTTGCGGGGTCGCCGGCGGATTCCCAGGAGATTCAGGGATATCAGTATTTTAAGATATTCGATGAACAGCAGCTGGAGTATATCCTGATAGCAGGCGGCGCCGGGGAGGACGTTTATACTATCGGAAAGATGGTGGCATTTCAGATTCAGAGCCTGCTGGTGGCATATAAGGAGCGGTTTGACAAAGACAACTTTGTAAAAAACCTGCTGTTGGATAACCTTCTTCTGGTGGATATTTACAGCAGGGCTAAGAAGCTGCATATCCAGACGGACGTAAAACGTGTGGTTATGATTATTGAGACGGATAACAGCAAGGACAGCAATGTGCTGGAAATGGTCAGGGCTAATTTTGGCGGAAACAGCAAAGATTTTATTACGGCTGTGGATGAAAACAACGTGATTGTGGTGAAGGACCTTTCGGAAGGGGAGCCGAACAAAGAAATTGAAAAGTCGGCGAAAACCATGGAAAATGTGCTGATAAAAGAAGGGCTGGAAGGAATCCGCATTTCTTACGGCACTATTGTGGGTGAAATTAAAGATGTAAGCCGTTCCTACAAAGAGGCGAAGATGGCTTTGGATGTGGGGAAAATTTTCTTTGGGGAGAGGGATATTGTGGCCTATAGCGAGCTGGGCATCGGACGCTTGATTTACCAGCTGCCCATACCTCTTTGCAAGATGTTTATCAAGGAAATCTTCGGCGGGAAAAGCCCGGACGATTTTGACGAAGAGACTTTGACGACAATCAATAAGTTCTTTGAGAACAGCTTGAATGTTTCGGAGACTTCCAGGCAGCTGTTTATACATAGGAATACTTTGGTGTACCGCCTGGATAAGCTGCAGAAAAGCACAGGGCTGGATTTGAGGGTCTTCGAGGATGCGATTACTTTTAAGATTGCCTTGATGGTAGTAAGGTATATGAAGTATATGGAGACCTTGGAGTATTAATAGAGGATAAGTAACAGTTCAGCCCAGGCTTTGTGCCTGCAACAGGAAAGCCGTAGGCTGAACTGTTACGAGGATAAAATAATTAGGCGGGTGAAATACATTGATAGAAAAGGACAGGAAGAAGAGAAGAGGAAAGAGGCAGGCGGTTGTCGGAAACGAGATTATCACGCTTGAGAATGTAAGCAAGGCTTATGCTACGGGGGCGCCGGCATTAAACGGTGTGGATTTACATATTAATAAAGGGGAGTTTGTTTTTATTGTAGGAGACAGCGGCTCCGGCAAATCTACAATGATTAAGCTGCTTCTTCGGGAATTGACGCCTACTTCCGGGAATATCAATGTGATGGGCTATGATTTGGTGAAAATCAAACATAGGAAGATACCCAAGTTCAGAAGAAATCTGGGAATCGTCTTTCAGGACTTCCGTTTGCTGAAGGACAGGAATGTTTATGAGAACGTGGCATTTGCCCAGCGCATTATCCAGGTTTCCAATAAAGAAATAAAGAGAAATGTTCCCAGCATCCTTGCTACTGTCGGACTGGCCGGAAAGTATAAGGCGAAGCCAAGACAGCTTTCCGGAGGGGAACAACAGAGGGTGGCGTTAGCGAGGGCGTTGGTCAACCGTCCGACTATCCTGCTTGCGGATGAGCCTACGGGGAATTTGGATCCTAAGAATTCATGGGAAATCATGAAGCTGTTAGAGCAGATTAATGAGAATGGCACTACGGTCTTAGTAGTAACGCATAACAGGGAAATCGTAAATTCCATGCAGAAAAGAGTCGTCACAATGAAGCGGGGCGTCATTGTAAGCGATGAGGAAAAAGGCGGTTATATCGATGAGGATTAGCACATTTTTTTATACCATAGGGCAGGGATTCCGGAATATAGTGAGAAATAAGCTTTTTACGCTGGCGTCTCTTGCAACGATAGGCGCGTGCCTGTTTTTGTTCGGCATATTCTATGCGATTTTGACCAATTTCGAACATATTGTTAAAACGGCGGAGGAAGGGATATCGGTTACCGTTTTTTTTAACGAAGGGGTAAGCGACACCCGGATAGCGGAAATCGGCGACATGATTTCCAGAAGGGTGGAGGTTTCCAATGTGGAATTCGTTTCGGCGGAAGAAGCATGGGAAAGCTTTAAGGATGATTACCTGGGGGAATACGTGGATGGTTTCACGGAAAATCCGCTGTCCTCATCCGCCCATTACGTAATTTATTTAAGCGATGTATCCCTGCAGCCGGCTTTGGTTACTTATCTGGAATCGATTGAGGATATCAGGAGGATTAACAAATCGGAGATTACGGCTACCACATTGAGCGGCGTTAATGCCTTGATTGCGTATGTGTCCCTGGGGATTATAGCCATTTTGTTTGCCGTTTCGATTTTCCTAATCAGCAATACGGTTACCATCGGCATATCCGTGCGGAAAGAAGAAATAAACATAATGAAGTATATCGGCGCCACGGACTTTTTTGTCCGGTCCCCTTTTGTAATCGAGGGGATGATGATTGGGCTTATCGGTTCGCTTTTGCCATTGGGTATCATTTATTTTATTTACAATCATATGATTTTATATGTGACGGAGAGGTTTGCGATGTTGACCAAGGTATTGAATTTCCTGCCGGTGGAGACGATTTTCCAAACGCTGTTTCCGGTATCCGTTGCGATGGGGGTAGGGATTGGTTTTATCGGAAGTATAGTGACAGTCAGGAAGCACTTAAGGGTATAAGCGGACGCTGCAGGGCAAAGATATAAAACGGGAATGGTTTTTAAACACGCTCTAGGAAGGATACTGCCATGAAAGGATGGAAAAGAGCCTTGTGTGCGGCCTTGTGTATTCCGGCAGCGGTCTTGCTGTCGGGGATATGGAATGTACGGGCCTCCGGGTTGACGAATGACCTGATTAAGGAAAAGGAACAGGAAATCCAAGATGCAAAGGAATTAAAAAAGGAACTTCAGTCAAACCTCACGGATGTGAAAAAAGTAAAAGAAGGGCTGGAGGCATCAAAACAGGATTTGGCTGAATACGTGGAGCGGCTGGATGGAGAGCTGGCAACGGTACAGGCCAAAATCGAGGATTTAAAGGGAAAAATAGAGGTAAAGGAGACTGAAATCCAACAGACCCAGGAAGAACTGGAGGCAGCGATTGAGGATCAGGAGAACCAGTACGCGGCCATGAAGAAGCGGATTAAATTCATGTACGAAAAAGGGGATAACCTGTACATGGAATTGATTTTCTCATCGGAAAGCTTCAGCGAGATGCTGAATAAGGCGGAATATATAGAGATGCTGTCCGCTTATGACAGGAAGATGCTGGATAAATATGTGGAAACAAGGGAACTGATTGAGTTGTACAAGGAACAGCTTGAAGAGGAACAGGCTTATTTGGAAGAGGCAAAGGCGGGGGTGGAAAACGAAGAGGCTTCTTTGAATTCGTTGATTGATGAAAAGAAGGAAACCATCGAAAAGGTGAGCGATGACATCGAAGCAAAGGAAGCGGCCATAGCGGAGTACGAAGCCTATATCAAAGAGCAGAATGAAACGATTGCCGTGCTTGAAAAGGTGGTGGCTGAGGAAAAGGCGAAGCTGGCGGAAGAAAACAAGATAAAATATGACGGGGGGATGTTTAAATGGCCTGCTCCATCTTATACGATGATTACCAGCGAATTCGGCAACAGGATACATCCTACGCTGGGGGTGGAGAAGTTTCATAACGGTATTGATATGGCAGCGCCGGGCGGTTCGCCTATTTTGGCGGCATATGACGGCAATGTGGTGGCGGCGGATTATAGCAATTCCATGGGAAATTATATAATGATAGACCATGGGGACGGGTTGTACACAATTTACATGCATGCATCGGCATTGTATGTTTCAAAAGGGAGTTTTGTTTCAAAGGGCCAGACTATTGCAGCGGTGGGAACGACAGGTAGGTCTACGGGGAACCATTTGCATTTTAGCGTAAGGCTGAACGGAAGTTATGTTAATCCCAGGAATTATTTTGGAAGCTAATATGGAGATGAAGGACAGTGGAATATAATTTAAATGGATATTTGGGCGGCGCTGAGAGCGGCGGAAGTTCAGGGAAAAAGGAGAATGGGAGAAAGGAAAGGAAGAGCTTCCGCAACGGGATGTTTACAGGGGTGATTTTGTGCCTTCTCCTTGTATGCTGCATTTATACGGTGAAGCAGCTTTATGGGTTCCATAAAATGAGGATGGACAGCATTATGGGCCAGACGGCGGAGGAAGCCCCCAAAGGACTTGTAAACGACCAGACGATGAGCAAGCTGGAAGTATTGGAGCAGGCCGTTAAAGAATATTATTATCAGGAAGATGTGGATACATCGGAGATGATCAACGGGATGTATGAGGGGGTGATTAATTCCCTGGGAGACCCTTATTCTACCTATTATACGGAAGAAGATTTGGAAGAACTGATGGACCAGACGGAGGGGATTTATTACGGAATCGGCGCTTATGTGGGAATGGATGCCCAGACCGGGATGGCTTACATCAGCGGCGTTTTCGAAGGTACACCGGCGGAAGAAGCGGGGCTGCGTGACGGGGATGTGATTTATATGGTGAATCAGAATCCCATGCAAGGTTTGGAACTGTCGGAAATAGTAGCCCAGATTAAAGGGGAAGAAGGCACAAAGGTACATCTGACAATTTTCAGGGACGGAGAAAAGGATTACCTGGAAATGGACGTGGAGCGCAGGAAAATAGAGAGCCCTACAGTGAAATGTGAGATGTATGACAACAAAGTAGGGTATATTCAAATTACGGAATTCGACGATGTGACTGTGGATCAGTTTACCGAGGCCATGGCCGCGTTGAACAGCCAGGGGATGGAAGGGCTGGTGCTGGATTTGCGCGCTAATCCCGGAGGAAATCTGGGGGCGGTAGTAGAAATCGCCAGACAGCTTCTGCCGAAGGGGTTGATTGTATATACGGAGGACAGAGACGGCAACCGTACGGAATATTCCTGCGACGGGGAAAGCGTATTCCAAAAGCCGCTGGCGGTGTTGATTAATGGATATTCAGCCAGCGCATCGGAAATTCTGGCCGGCGCCATTAAGGATTATGGAATCGGGGAACTGATAGGGACGACTACTTTTGGGAAAGGTATTGTTCAAAGGGTAATTTCCCTGTCGGACGGAACGGCCATCAAACTGACGGTGAGCACTTATTTTACTCCCAATGGAAATAATATTCACGGAATCGGCGTGGAGCCGGACGAAGTCTACGAGTTTGACAGCGAGAAATATTATGAGGAAGGGTATGATAATCAACTGGAGCATGCGAAAGAGGTTGTGGCCGGGAAAATCGGATAGAAGAGAGAGGGAAAAGGAGAAGGACGAATGAGGAAAGCATTGCGGAAAAGGATGGCGGTTGTTGCCGTCGGCCTGGTGCTGCTGGCGTTGGCGGCGGGCTGCGGCGGTGCTAAGGAAGGGGAAATATATCCCTTAACGGTGGATGGAACGGATATTACGCTGGATGTGACAACGATGCAGGCAATTTACGATGCGGGATTTGAGGTGACCGTTCTCGATACTTCTACGATGGACCGATACGAAATCGCCGCGGATACGCCGCTGGATGCGGACAGCGTGTATACAGGGGTGAATATTGGGAAAGACGGGGATATTTATGCTTCCCTCAGCGTGGTGACCGAGGATGCCTGTGCTATAAGCGAGTCGGTAATTTACAGTTTTACCGGATTTGGAGGGTTTGGGGATAAAATTGCTATTGCTTCAATACCATTGACGGAACTGACCGAGGAGAAAGCGAAGGAAATCGAGAAAAAGCTGGAGGATGGCGAATATTTCCAGAGCTATGTATCGGATTCCAGGATATTGCGGATTACACGTGAAAACGGGGCGACAGGTGCGGTGACGCAGCTGGAGGTGGAAGTAAGGTATGAAATTGACTATACGGGCTGATTTTTACTTTATAAAATCATAGAAATTGCAGATCTGGCTGTATCCAAGCCGAACCGAGATTTCGTTGATGGGATGATAATGGAAATACTCTGCCGTAGATGGCAGGGTGGCCTCTGCGTAGTGGATGGCTTTTAAGAATGCGAGGTGAAACAGAATAATTTTAAGTTAGACAGATGCAGCTATTTTATTGCAGTATGAGGACTATTCAGGTGTATGTGCTTGGATAGCCCTTATTTTATTCCCGCGAGCAATGAGCCAAGTGCCGTGCTTGCACGAGCATTTGGCGAATGCCGCGAGGGTCAATACCCCGCTGCTCTGCAGCGCTGCAAATTTGATGCCCCGTTGCTAGAAGATTGCAATGTGGAAAAAGCAGGAAGATGCGCCTGCGAGCCCTCTATGGATTGACACAATGCGCCACTTGCGTGACAAATAGATTTCTGCTATAATTGCGTTGATATACTTTTGCAAATTTATAGAAAGAGAGCTTGACAAACATGATAACCTGTGCCATTCGCAAGCAAGCTGGGCGGTACTATAACTATATAGCTCCGAAAGTTTGTCATGCTCAATTTTATACCGTCAAAAGTGGCGCTCTTATGTTCGCAGGAAACTGTGCGGCGGGGAGCGCCTTTTTGCTTTAAAAACCAGCGGCGTTCCATCCGCTTATTGCCTGCCCTGTGATGAGTTTTCCCAGACGGAGTTGGAAGAATATACAGTGAACACCTGGCTTTGGACCCCGAAGCCCAGTGTCCGGCAAGGAGAGGAAATTTTGCCACCGGAGCTGTTTACAGGCATCGGCCTGGAAATCGTTTGGAGAGAGCCGCCCTGGGGGGTTCATTTCTGATGGGCTGACAAATATTCTTATAAAGGCTTAGGTAAAATGCCCCAAAGCAGGTGGCAAAAAATAATTACAGTTAGGAGCGTAGAACTATGGCAAAATTTCAACTGAATCCCGGAGAGACACTGATCGGCAGCGGGATGATGTCAATCTATTTGAAACAGGGACTGAACAAAAAGCCGTTTCAGGGGAACATCTATATCACTAATCAGCGGGCGTGCTTCAAAATCAGCATGATGCCCGGCGCATTGGATATGGATTTACCGTTGGAAGACATCAGGGGATTTTCGGTGAGCGGTGTGGCGATATTTACCCAGGTAACAATCCACAGCAGAACAGGAGAAAACTACTCCTTTACGGGTTTTCCGGCAAAAAAGCTGCAGGGCTGGCTGGCGCAGTTAGGCGTGCAGAAGTTATAAGGCAAAATCGGAATTGGGAGGAATATTATGGTTCGCGCAATTTTAGCATTCGCTTTTTTAATTGGTATCGTATTGTTGCATATTTTTCTGTCGCAGACAGGACGCAAATGGACTGGACTTATTTTACCTGTTATTTCTTTTTTAGAAAATTGTGTACCTTTTGAAAATGTGCTTAGCATCATGTAATATGTAAATCGGGAGTTACAGGAGAAAATATGTCAAGAATAAGTTCCAGTGAATGTTTTAATATGGATATGGAATGGTATGGTGTTGACAGACAAGGTAATATAGCGGTATTTTGCAGTGCAGGAGAAGGTTATTTACCGGAATTTGTTTGTGAAAATATAGAAAGAGCTGACGAACTAATAGAATATTTTAATGATATTGAAAAAATTACAAGCAGTGTATTGCTTTTTCACCGGATAGAACGTGCGGAACAAGTTGCTAGGAATTTTTCTGACAAAGGTTTATATTATTTTGATGCAGATGATGGCACAAGGTTAGGGATATGCACACTTCGCAGGTACTATACAAAGCAATCATATCCGCAAAAGCCATTGAA